>NZ_JBNIKR010000010.1:0-189460 GCF_050107295.1 Sutcliffiella halmapala
AAGTGAAAAGCCTTTGACATCCCTTCCCAGATATGAAGAAAAAAGTCCATGGAAGTTTCGCAAAAAAATAATAATAGTAGGGTTGAAACCATTGCCTACAATTTTACACAATAACCAGGACTTGACTCATCATCGGGTTTATGAAGGACGTTTTGAGGTGTGATGGTATGTGAAAAGTCCATCATAGTGGTTATGAAGGACGTTTTGGGGTGTGATGGTATGTGAAAAGTCCATCATAGTGGTTATGAAGGACGTTTTTGGGTGTGATGGTATGTGAAAAGTCACTCATCGGGTTTATGAAGGACGTTTTGAGGTGTGATGGTATGTGAAAAGTCCATCATCGGGTTTATGAAGGACGTTTTGGGGTGTGATGGTATGTGAAACGTCCATCATAGTGGTTATGAAGGACGTTTTTGGGTGTGAATGCAAGAGAAAAGTCACTCATCGGGTTTATGAAGGACTTTTTGAGCTAGGATTCCATGTAAAAAGTCCATCATCCACTTAGAATTTCCCGCCGCTTTAAATACCCCCAGCAAAAATCAAAAGCCGCCCGACACGTTTCGGACAGCTCGATTAATCATCCTATTTTATTCCTTGCGCGATCTTGGACGAAATCTCTAATAGGTCGGAGGTGGAATAGTCGCTTTGATTGGACTTCCATACTGCACCGAATCCGTCCCCTTTACCGTAGCGCGGCAGGATATGGAGGTGATAATGGAATACCGATTGCCCTGCAGCTTCCCCATTGTTATTCAGGAGGTTTAAGCCGATCGGTTCAAATTGTGATTGAATGGAATTTGCGATTTTCGGTACCACCTTGAACAGATTGGATGCAATCTCGGGAGTAAGTTCATAGATGTTTTCCTTATGTACTTTCGGAATCACCAGTGTATGGCCTTTCGTAACCTGGCTGATGTCCAAAAATGCGTAAACATGCTCATCCTCGTATACCTTTGCACTAGGAATTTCCCCATTGATAATTTTGCAGAAAATGCAATCATGCATCAGAATCACCTCATTAATTTTTTCTCATTTTACCATGTTTTGGACACATTGCATAATCAGTGAATCATCAAGGTTTGGATAAAATAAAAAGCAGAAGCGCAAAGCCTCTGCTTTAAAGAAGGGGAAAGGGGGCAACAAGCTTCTCTGTCAGAATTAGGAGAAGCCTACAAACAGCATTTTTAGCTTACAAATAAACTGTGTTTGATAAACACCTCATCTGTTTTTAAAAATGTGTCTAATGGTCAGCTTTCCTGTTCAAAACAACCATCCCCTTGTTACTTGATTTCACAACTAGAGTAACTTGGATTTTCGACTAGATAGTCTTTGACGAACACCTCATTTTCAAAATGAATTACTCACGGATACACTAACTTTAAAGTAAAGCGTCGCCCGTAAACACCTCATTCTTGAGGATCAGCAGGAGTTCAGTCCATGATGATCGATTTGTTGTAGCCGGTTAAGTCCCACAACGACGAGAACACATTATTTTAACTTTTATTGAGTCAAGCACAACTGTCTTGGACAGCCACCTCATCTCATAAAGTTAACCTAAAGGCTTGTTACTTGCCCCCCGTTCCCCTTCCTTACATATGATGCGCACTTTCCGCGAAAATATGTTATGGTAAATTTTATATATAAGAAAAAAATTTAGGGGCCAGACCCCAGCAGGATTTTCCCTTTTTATGTAGTACATATTAATATTGCTTTAGTGGATTGTGAAAGGATGGGGTGTTGGTGAGTTTAGATTTGTTGGAGATTAGCGGGTTGACCGGAGGATATACGAATCAGGCGGTGTTGAAGGATATTTCGTTTTCGGTGAAGAGAAACGAGCTGGTTGGATTGATCGGGCTGAATGGGGCCGGGAAGAGTACGACTATCAAGCATGTAATCGGAACGATGGAGCCGAAGAAGGGGTCCATTAAGATTGATGGCATCTCCATCCAGGAGGATACGACCAAGTACCGCTCCACTTTTACCTTCATACCGGAGACGCCGATACTATATGATGAGCTGACTCTTTACGAGCACCTGGAACTGACAGCGATGGCTTATGGCCTCTCGAAGGAGACATTTGAGGCGCGTCTGCATCCTTTATTGAAGGAGTTTCGCATGGAGAAGCGGTTGAAATGGTTTCCCGCCCATTTTTCAAAGGGGATGAAGCAGAAGGTCATGATTCTGGCGGCTTTCTTGATTGAACCAAAGCTTTATATCGTGGATGAGCCGTTTGTCGGTCTGGATCCGCTTGCGATCCATTCCTTATTGGAGATCATGGACAAAGCGAAGAAAAGTGGTGCGGGTATCCTGATGTCCACTCATATCCTGGCGACGGCGGAGAAATATTGCGATTCTTTTGTCATCCTGCATGAGGGGGAAGTCAGGGCGAAGGGCACACTAACGGAGCTTAGACAGCAATTCGGTATGCCGCAAGCATCATTGGATGACCTATATATCCAGCTGACAAAGGAAGAAAACAATGTTTAATGTCGATCAGCTTTGGAAAAACAGGTTCAGTCAATATATAAAGGATACCAGAAAATATTTACGCTATATGTTCAATGATCATCTGGTCATTGTCATGATCTTTCTATTAAGTGGACTTGCGCTTGCTTATCAAAACTGGCTGGAGGTTGTTCCGAAGGATTTCCCGTATGCCCCACTTATGGGAGCGCTCCTTGCTCTACTTTTGACAAGGGGAAGCATTCATACATTTTTAAAAGATCCGGATATTGTCTTTCTGCTGCCGCTTGAAGCAAAGCTTGGTCCTTACATAAAAAAATCATTCCGGTTTTCGATTGTCCTGGAGAGCTATTTCCTTCTCCTCGTTTTCGGGGTTTCGGTCCCCTTGTTTGTCACGCTTACAGGAGCAACGATGCAAACTGTTATGGTAATCCTTGCCCTGTTAATTGCAGTTAAAGCCTGGAACCTCTGGATGACCTGGCTTATGAGCTTTTACACTGATTATAAAGCGCGTCTGGCTGATTGGTGGATCAGGCTTTTCTTGAATTTTGCCCTCCTGTACCTCGTTTTTGCGCGGGCAGACTATCTATTCATTGGACTTGTGCTATTGATTATGACGTTTTTGTTTGTTTATTTCCAAAAAGTAACCGCTAAGCTGACTTGGAAATGGGAATACCTGATCGAAAATGAAACAAAGAGAATGCAGCTTTTCTACCGTGTGGCAAACCTGTTTGTGGATGTCCCAGGACTGAAGGAGAAAGTAAAGAGGAGAAGATGGATGGATGCGGTGCTGCCCTTGGGAAAGTATCATCAGAATCAAAGCTATCTTTACCTATATTTACGGACGTTTCTGCGTTCCGGTGACTACTTCGGTTTATTCCTGAGGCTGCTGATCATCGGAGGAGTGTTCCTGCTGTTATTGCCTGTAGGATATGCAACCTACCTTGCACCATTGTTCGTCCTGTATCTCACAGCCTTCCAGCTTGTGCCGATGTGGCGCCATCATTACAACAAAATATGGCTGTCCATTTACCCGGTCAAGGAAGAGGAAAGAAGCCGTGCATTTTTGAAAATGATGACAGGCATTCTAGTTGTGCAATCAGTGATATTGAGTGTCCTTGTTACATTTGTTGCTTCCTGGATGGAAGTGGCCATTGTATTGGTTGGGGGCGTCCTGTTTGCTTACGTTTATGTGAATACGGTAGTGAAGAATAAAATTGCAAAGTTGTAAATGGAGAGCACGTAAGCGTATTGGCGTTTGCGTGCTTTTTACTTTATGAAGTTGATACATTTTTCTTCCACACCATTTGAAACCTGTCGTGAAAACATACGTATAAATAAATACAAAGAACAGAGGAGTGTTTCCCATGTATGAACAAAAAATGCTAGAGGAAGTCACGAAATGGAAGCTCCAGCTGCAGAAAAAATCAACGATGTTCCAAAGGCTTTCCAAAGGTGCGCAGAATAAAGTAAATAGCATGATTCCGGAAAAAGTCCATACGGTGATGCGTGAAAGTATTAAAAAGATGGTACAGGCAACTTTAGTGGGGAGTAATATTACTACTAAAAAGAGGGAGGATATTTATAACCTCACCTTGGTAGAAAAAGAAAAACTGTTACAGGAAAAGCTGGATTTCTACAAAAGGACCGCAGCGGTTGAAGGGGCTGGTACAGGGGCTGGCGGCATTTTGTTGGGATTGGCGGACTTCCCGCTCCTTCTCTCAATCAAAATGAAGTTCCTCTTTGAAGTCGCATCCATCTACGGCTACAACATTAAAGAGTATGAGGAGCGGGTTTACATCCTTTATATTTTCCAACTGGCATTTTCAGGTGAAGACCACCGCAGGCAAGTCCTTGGCTTTTTAGAGGATTGGGAAAAGAATAAAGAGGATATCACCGAATTGGATTGGCAGACATTTCAACAGGAGTATAGGGATTATATCGATCTTATCAAAATGCTGCAGATGATTCCGGGATTTGGAGCGATTGTTGGAGCGTATGCGAATTATAATTTCCTCGATCACCTTGGGAAAACAGCGGTTAACTGCTACCGAATGAGATATTTGAAGAAAGAGGGACTCATGTAAAAAGCACCGAACTTCAAAGGAGAAGTTCGGTGCCTTTTTACTATGCCTGATGGGGCTGAACCAGGGACTTTTGTGCCTGATTCTGATACTGGACAGTTGCAGAACCAAGTGTTTTTGCTGCAACCAACAAGGATTTTTCATTGATATCAAACTTAGGGTGATGATGCGGGTAGGCAACTTCCACGCCTTCCGGTTTCGCCCCTGTAAAGAAGAAGGTTCCTTTTACATGACGAAGGTAATAGGCATAATCCTCCCCGCCCATATGAGGCGCTGTTTCCTCGACAGTTTCCACTTCGGAAATCTGTTTGGCAATCTCCACGAGAAATTCTGTTTCCTCTTTATGGTTCACAACAGCAGGATAGCCGCGATCGAACGTATATTCATAAGTAGATCCATTCAGCGCGCAAGTAGCGGCTGCCACTGCATCAATTTCTTTTTCGATCTGATCGCGGACATCATCGTTGAAGGTGCGGACAGTACCGATAAGTTGTGCAGAATCTGCAATGACATTAAAAGCGTTCTCCGCTACAAAGGTTCCGACGGAAATGACGGCCGGATCGACTGGGTTGACTCTGCGGCTGACAATCTGTTGCAGGTTCATGACAAGTTGGGAGCCGGTTACAATGGCATCCTTTGTTTTGTGCGGCTGAGCACCATGTCCGCCTGAGCCTTGAATTTTAATGGAAAAGCGATCAGCAGCGGCCATTACCGGACCTACACGATATTGGATGGTACCTAATGGAACACCTGCCCATAAATGAGTGCCGAATATCACATCCACGCCATCCAGGCAGCCATCCTGGATCATGGCAATGGCACCGCCTGGAGCGTATTCCTCAGCATGCTGGTGGATGAGGACCACGTTGCCGACCAATTGATCACGGAGCATATTCAGACATTTGGCCAATACTAGAAGGGTAGCAGTGTGGCCATCATGACCACATGCATGCATCACTCCTGGAACTTTCGATTTGTATTCCACTTCTTTTTCATCCTGGATCGGAAGAGCGTCAAAGTCAGCGCGTAATGCAACCGTTTTACCCGGGGTGGCCCCTTTTATTTTTGCAACCACTCCATTTCCGCCTACATTCGTCGTAACGGAAATGCCGAGATTTTTGTAAAAGTCGGCTATGTACGTTGCCGTGTGAAATTCTTTGAAGGATACTTCAGGGAATTGATGCAAATAACGTCTGATTTCAACCATTTCTTCATAATGTTCCGCTAACAGCTCACTAAGTTTATCCAGCATAATGTTTCCCCTTTCGAAATAAATATTGGTTTTCTAGTATTCTATATGATTTCACCAAAAAAGAATAGTCATATTTTTCAAAAATCATGTATGATAGATAGGTAGAAAGTATGGTGGAGGAGATAGAATGCAAGCGGAAAAAGTGCAAAGGGAACAGGTGGCAGTAAAATATAGGATATGGAGCAGAAGTGCCTTTTTTGTTTTATGTGGACTGTTTTTCTTCTGGTCTTTTCAACAGATTGTTGCTGAAAATACAATAGCTTTTGATGGTGCAATCCGGGATGCAGTCAGCGGATTGGAAGCGGAGTGGGTTGTCAGTTTCTTTCATCTGTTTACCACACTTGGCGATAAACCTGGTGTAATCACGATCATGCTTCTTGCAGTGGTGCTGATCTGGTGGAGAAAAAGGGATTACATAGCGATGGGAACGATCATTGCCGGCGTTATTGTGGTCAATGAATTAAATAAATGGCTGAAAGATTTTACCGGAAGAGAGCGGCCGATGACTGGACCAGGTGCCGAAAGTCTCAGTTTTCCTAGTGGACATGCAATGGTCGGGCTCTTTTTCTATGGGTTGCTCCTATATCTGATCTTGACCTATATCAAGACCGGTGGGAAAAGATTGATTATTCTTGTGGCAGGTATCGTATTCATTGCGTTGCTTGGGACCAGTCGGATTTTCCTTAACTACCACTATCCATCCGACGTATTTGCAGGTTATGCAGCAGGCTATATCTGTTTGCTGCTAGGTGTGTTGGCCTACGAAGGGTTACATTCCTATTTTCAAAAAAGAGCAGTGAAGCCTTAGGGCACGCTGCTCTTTTTTGAAATTTCCGCCCCAAGACGGATAGAGATACGAACTGCAGGTCGGTTTTAACCACTTTGGATTTTAGTAAACTGATAATAGACTAAAAGGATTTCTCGGTTAGGTTGTCTAATTAGGTATAAGGGGGGGAGAAGAGCATCATCATGAAAACATTCAATCAGAAAATAATCGCAATTTTATTTGTTCTAATAGGAATTATGTTGCTTCTTGTCAATTTAGGAGTCATTTCCTTGGAAATAAAAGAGTATTTTGTCACGTTTTATCCCGTTATTATCGTATTGCTAGGGTTAAAGTGGCTCATAGAATCCGTTCTATACGGAAAGAAAGCACTCTTCATCAGCCTGGTACTTGTCGTGTTTGGGGCGTTATTGCTAATGGATCGCCTTGACTTCCTTGTATTTGAATTTCAGATGATTTGGAAGCTTTGGCCGCTTTTGTTCATCTATTTTGGTCTCCAGTTATTTATTAAAAAGCGCCCGGTTAAAATAACGGTCACCAAGGGTGATTATGATTTCGACCTATTTTCAAAAGAGGAAGACGATGATTTTTTAAATGAGGAAAAGAAAGACCCCTCCCATCAAAAGAAGGTCATTACAATCGGCGAGCTGAAAATGAATAAGCCGAATTGGGCTGTCGAGCCTTTGACATTGAAAACGGTGGTAGGGGATTACTACTTTGATTTTTCAAAAGCTTATATCCCTGACAAGGAAACGAAAATTCGGATAAAGGGCGTGGTCGCGGACTTGAAAATGTTGATACCGGATGACCTGCCAATTCGAATCGAGTCATCGGTTAAGATAGGGAAAATCAGGGTTTTTGATGAATCCTCTCAAGGGAAAAAATGCAGGGTTTTCTATGAATCACCGAATTATGATAGTGCGACAAGAAAGCTTGATATTGAACTGGATCTGAAAATAGGGGATGTGCGTATTGAACGAATCTAAACAAGATAAAAAGATAAACAGTTTGCGTTTTTGGCTGATTCGTTCTTTTGTGACGGTGGCGACGATTTCCTGCTCCTTATTTTTCATTTCCCTTCAATTACTGGTCCTATTCATTCAGGATTTCCAAATCACTGTTTCCATATCGATCTGGATGACAGTCATGAGTTTTTTGATTTCAGTTGGTACAAGTATTTATATCGGCTATAAGCAAAGCAGCTATTTGAAAAAGAGGGTGGAGGATATCTCAACCTTTATTGCGACACTAGGCCGTGGGAAATTTTCTGAAAGGATCATTGTCGCAGAAAAGGATGAATTGGGAAGATTGACGGAAGATATCAACCAACTTGCAAACAAATTTCAAAGCCAGGTCCGATCGCTCCAAAAGCTTGCGGAAGAGAAAAATCAGCTTGCAATGAAAGCCCATAATGCTGCGACCATTGAAGAAAGACAAAGACTTGCCAGGGAATTGCATGATTCCGTCAGTCAGCAGCTTTTCGCCTTAAGTATCATGTCCTCTGCCGCGATAAGAATGTTTGAGCAGTATCCGGATGAGTCCAAAAAACAGTTGAATGATATTGCTGGTATCGCTGCCCAGGCACAAGGGGAGATGAGGGCATTGCTCTTGCATTTACGCCCGGTTTCCCTGACGAACGATACATTGTGTGTGGGAATACATAAGCTCCTTGAAGAATTGGAGGAGAGGACTCCGATTACATTCCAGCATGATATAAAAGAGATCTCCTCCTTGAGCAATGCAACGGAGGATCACTTGTTCCGGATTGTTCAGGAAGCGATATCTAATATACTGCGGCATGCGGATGCTACCATTGTGAAAATAGATATGCATCAAAAGGAAAATCAGTATGTATACATATTTATTAGTGATAACGGAAAAGGATTTGAAGTGAACCATCAGAAGCAATCCTCCTACGGCCTGTCGAATATGAAGGAGCGCTGTGAAGAGATTGGCGGAGAGTTTACAGTCCGTTCGAAAAAAGGGGAAGGCACACATATAGAAATTCATATTCCGATAAGAGGGGAGGAAATTTAAATGGATAAGGTAAGAGTTGCTGTGGTGGATGACCATGACATGGTACGCAAAGGCCTATTGGCTTACCTGATAACAGAGCCAGGAATTGAAATAGTCGGAGAAGGGGCGAGTGGCAGGGCTGCCATCGAATTGGCAAGAAAGCAAATGCCGGATGTCATGCTGATGGACCTTTTAATGGAGGATGGCACGGGGATTGACGCTACACGGGAAATAGTAAAATTTCACCCAAACTGCAAAATTATCATTATCACAAGCTATTATGATGATGAACAGGTCTTTCCGGCGATAGAAGCAGGCGCATACAGCTATCTATTGAAAACAGCAAGAGCAGAGGATATTATCCAGGCCATCGAGAAGGCTGTCCGCAATGAGCCAGTGATTGAACCCAAGGTGGCCAGCAAAATGATGAATAGATTCCGCGCTCCTTCCAAGCTGCCGCACGATGAATTGACAGAACGGGAGATAGAGGTTCTGATGTGTCTAGGGGATGGATTAACGAATCAGGAAATCAGTGATGAGCTTTTTATCGGTGTGAAAACAGTCAAAACGCATGTCAGCAATATTTTAGGCAAGCTGAATGTGGCAGATCGCACCCAAGCAGCCATTTATGCAAATAGGCATGGGGTATTGAGGGATAAAGAGAAAAAATGATATAAAAAAGGACCGATTCCACGGTCCTTTTTTGCTGCCTATTCCGTCTCGGAAGGCATCTGCACATGATAGGTAGTAACATAGGAAGGACGCGGGAATACCTGCTGCTTTTGATCGATGCCTTCCGATGAACCTCTTTTTTCATGCGCTTTATCGTATGCTTTGGATTCCTGCCACTGGGTAAAGTATTTGGCGTCTTCCCATAGTGTAAGAATCACGTAAGTATCAGAACCCACTGGACGCAGAACCCTGATTGCTGCAAAACCTGCTTCATCTTCAATTAATCTTGCTCGCTGGTTGAAGCGGTATTCAAATACCGGTCGGCCTTCATCTGTTACCGGAATATTATTCAGTACGGCAAACTTCCCCTTCGAGAGCTCGCCGGATGCGTCCAGCACTTCATATTTATTTCCTGAATTGAAGCTCGACTGTTCCGTGGTTTCGTGCATCAGGACTGCATTATCCTCCCCATGCATCAACAGTAATTCGCCATCATGTATTCCCTCGCGCAGGTCCTCGAGGAACCCCGCTGTTCCAAATGTCATATAAAAGTTCATTTTTCATCGCTCCTCATGTTTAATTAACGGTTTCTTATAACAAAATAAGGTAAATGCAAGAAAGATTCTCCAGAATAAGTTAAAATAGTATCTGGACGATTTTAGCTTACTCTTTTACTGCCATTATATAAGAAAAAGGATGCCCGGACACCTTCTGCAAGGATGTCCGAGCAAATTAATCTTACTTATTATTACCGCTTTTCATAAGGAGGTAAACATCATCGAAAGAGCTGTAAGGAAAAAGAAGTGGGAAGGTTTAAAGCATTTCAAGAAGCATTTTCAGAAAAAATATATTGTGTTTCCAGTGATAGCAATATGTGCGATACTCTTCAGCCTAGTCGGATACATCGCGATTATCATGGCGGGTAACTATGTCATAGACGACACGAAACTTATAATGGATTCGACCACCACACTTGTTGATGAAGAAGGGAAACCCATCACGAAGCTATTTTTTGAAAATCGAGAAATTGTGACGCTGGATCGTATTCCAAAGCATGTCCAGCACGCATTTGTGGCGGTGGAGGATCAACGGTTTTATGAGCATCGTGGCATTGATGTCAGGGCCATTGGAAGGGCAGTATATCGTGATGTGGTGACGAGAAGCAAGGCGGAGGGTGGAAGCACCTTAACGCAGCAGCTTGCGAAAAATATCTTTCTGACGAATGAGAAGTCGTGGCTACGTAAAACGAAGGAAGCGGTCATTGCCATAAATCTGGAGAGACGGTACACGAAGGACGAGATCCTTGAAATGTATCTGAATCAGATATATTTTGGGCACGGGGCCTATGGAGTAGAAGCGGCTTCCAAGTTCTATTTTAATAAAAGCGCCAAGGATCTCTCTGTGGAACAAGGAGCCATGCTGGCAGCACTGCCGAAGGCTCCGGGCAGCTATTCTCCCATCAATAATCCGGAGGCGGCCAAAAACCGCAGAGATCTGGTGATAGAGCTTATGCATCAGCATGGATACCTCGAAGCGGAGGAAGCGGTGGCCTTGCAAGGTAGGACCCTTGGTATAGAAATTGTGGAGCCAACGGAAAAACAGGCCTATCTGACCTATATCGATATGGTGGTGGAAGAGGCGGAAAAACGTTATGGCCTTACCAATGAAGAGCTGCACAGGGGAGGGTACTCGATTACTGTCCCAATGAATGTTGCCGCACAGGACGCTGCCTTCGAGCTGTTCCAAAAGAATGAGTATTTTCCAGGCAAGCCCGAAAATGTGGAAGGTTCCTTCGTCCTGATGGACCAGAAGTCAGGTGGTGTGCTTGCGGTGATGGGTGGAAGGCATTATGTTACCCAAGGCATCAATCGGGTTTCCATCAAAAGGCAGCCCGGATCTACTTTTAAGCCTCTCGCTGTCTATGCACCCGCCCTTGAGGAAAAGGAGTTCGAGCCATACAGCCTTTTATCGGACAAGCTTCTATCCTATGGCGACTATGAACCTAGAAACTATCATCACAAGTATCTGGGGCAGGTCACGATGTATGATGCGCTTAGGGATTCGCTAAATGCACCGGCAGTTTGGGCTTTAAATGAACTGGGGATTAAAAAGAGTAAAGGCTATCTAGATAGAATGGACCTTTCCATCCCAGATAACGGATTGGCCATCGCACTTGGCGGGTTGAAGGAAGGGGTTACACCTCTGGAATTGACCAAGGCTTACCGTAATTTCGGAAGCGGTGGGAAAATTGTAGAACCATACTTCATCAAGGAAATAAAGAGCAGAACCGGAGAAGTCATCGCACAGGCAAAAGTAAAAGAAAAGCATGTCTTCAGTTCCCAAACAGCCTGGACAATGACAAGAATGCTTGAGGGAGTAGTCGAGCAGGGGACTGCACAGGCGGGTTCGATAAAAGGGGATCTAGCGGGAAAAACCGGGACCACCAATTATCCCCATGTCGAGGGTGCCATCAAGGATACTTGGTTTGTCGGGTATACTCCGGATATCGTTGGAACGGTATGGATGGGCTATGATGTGACGACTGAAGAGCAGTATCTGACAGGTGGCGGTGCATTCCCTACCAAACTTTTTAAGGACATTGTCAGGGAATCGGGATTGGATGATGGAATGTTTTCCGTTCCAGCCGGTGTAACAGATCTTGAAGAGCCGATCATTCTGACCGAAGTCGATGAGCTGAAAGCATCGCTGACATTCCGTCCATTCGGCCTGTTTACCACGATCCTGCATTGGCCTGCATCGGATGACGATAGGGTAGTCTACCGAATCTACTCCCTTCAAGATGAGAAAGCCAAACTTGTAGATGAGGTCACAGGAAAAGGAACGTACGAGATGGAAATGATCAATATCTTTTCCGTCCCTTCCTATTATGTGGTTCCATACAATCCGCAGACAGAACAGGAAGGTGAACCATCACCAGTAGTAAAACCAACATTTCGCTAAAATAGATAAAGCAATGCACTAGAGGAGAAACAAGGAAATGAAATCTTATCAACCTAACTTTTTTACTGGCTTCACCCTACGATTAGCCGAACAATGGAACTTGGAAATGAACGACACGAGTGAACAGCTTGCGATGATTCATAAAAGGAACAAGCTGTTGCTGATTGTTTTCGTCACGTTGTCCGTTCTGGATGCCATCACAAATCTCTTTGTTTTTCCAAGCATTCTATTGCCGGTAATTCTTTTGTCGTTGTTGGGCTGCAGCGTGACCCTTTATTTTGTTTTACAGCCCAGGCTTGCAAAAATAGGGATGTACGTGATTGTCTGTACATCCTTCTTGCCTTTTTGGGTCGTTGCCTACCTGGACAAGGATGTTATCAATTACATATTTTTAACGATGCCTTTAATCATGTCTTCGATATACAACAGAATCATGCCTACCATCTTGGCTAGTGCCATAACCCTTGTTACCTTGACATATTTCTACTTCTATTATTTCCAAACTGTATTTTATGAAAATATTAAAGTGGATGTCGTCTATTTTATTTTGTTTACGCTATTTGTAACCGTCTATCTCCTGTTTTCAAGCAGCTTAAATGAACGGTTCCGTCTGAAAGCGGAGGAGAGAGAAAAAGAAACATCCCGCGAACTGCTTTCTACCAGGGAGTACTTGGAGGCGTACTTCGCCAATACTACTGATGCAATCGGGGTGTATGATCTAAATGGCCATGCTATTCAGATCAACGCATCCTTTGAAAATATATTTCAAGTCCGTGAAGAGGATGTCGTCGGCAAGCAAACATGCTTTCTTACTTTCACGAAAATGGAAAATATACCCTCTCTATTAAGCAGAATGGAAGAACAGAAAAACGTTTCCTTCGAGACCGTATCGACTGTCGGCAACCAAACGCTCGAAGTGAAAGTGACGGTAACACCCATAAAAAATCCAAGAGGAATCATCATCGCACTCATCTTTCTGATGGAGGATATTACGGATAAAAAACGGACGGAGGAAGCGCTGATGCAGTCGGAGAAGCTTTCTGTCATCGGTGAATTGGCAGCAGGTGTGGCCCATGAAATCCGTAATCCAGTGACTGTCCTGAAAGGGTTCGTTCAGCTTCTCTCTCAGCAGCGGACCATCCCGGATCCGTATTATTTTAATATCATGCAAAAGGAGCTTGATCGTATCAACCAGATCACCAATGAATTTATGGCGCTTGCAAAACCCCAGGCAGTCAAGATTAAAAACCAGAATCTATTGGAGCTGATCTGCCAGGTGACCGATTTCCTTGAAAGTGAAGCCCTGCTGCATAAGGTAGAGCTTATAGTGGAGTATGAAGAAGCTCCCATATGGATCGATTGCGAGCCGAACCAAATCAAGCAGGTGTTGATCAATACGATAAAAAATGGAATAGAAGCCATGCCTGAAGGTGGAAAGATCCGTATCAAGGTGAAAAAAGAGCGGGAGTTCATTTATCTCTTGATCGAGGATGAAGGGACAGGCATTCCGGCTGTTCTGATCGAAAGAATAGGGCAACCCTTTTTCACGACAAAAGAGCAGGGCACGGGCCTTGGGCTGATGGTCAGCATGAAGATCATAGAGAACCATGGTGGAGCCGTTTCGATACAAAGTCAGGAAAATAAAGGAACAACCGTAAAGATCCTATTGCCACTTCATATATAAATGTACGAAAAGAGCCTAAATAAATCGTCTATTTTATGAACAATGGGCGCTAATTCTATACTTTCCTTACAATAATAGGTATAGTGTTAAATGACAGAAGTGAAACGTAATAAAAGAGAATCAATCGATAGACGGAAGGGGTCATCACAGTGAATCAACGCAAGTTCAATGATACATTTTTAAAAGCATGTCGAGGGGAAGAAACGGATCATGTTCCTTTATGGTATATGAGGCAAGCTGGCCGTTCCCAGCCTGAATACAGAAAAATCAAAGAGAAGTACTCTCTGTTTGAAATTACACACCAGCCTGAGCTATGTGCATACGTAACAAAGCTCCCGGTTGATCAATATAATGTCGACGCTGCCATTCTATATAAAGATATCATGAGTCCTCTACCAGCAATCGGCGTGGATGTAGAAATCAAATCGGGAATCGGTCCTGTGATCGATAATCCGATCCGATCCGTTCAGGACGTGGAAAAGCTGGGAGAAATCAATCCGGAAGAGGACGTTCCTTATGTACTTGATACAATCAAGCTATTAACAAAGGAACAATTGGACGTGCCACTGATCGGATTCGCGGGAGCGCCATTTACACTCGCTTCCTATATGATCGAAGGCGGTCCTTCCAAAAACTACAACAAGACAAAAGCATTTATGTATGCGGAACCGAAAGCATGGTTCGCATTAATGGATAAACTGGCTGATATGACCATCACCTATGTGAAATCACAGATCAATGCCGGAGCAAAAGCAATCCAGATTTTTGACAGCTGGGTTGGCGCATTGAATGTGGAAGATTACCGCTACTTCATCAAGCCTGTCATGAACCGCATCTTCTCATCTCTAAAAGAAGAAAATGTCCCATTGATCATGTTCGGTGTCGGTGCGAGCCACTTGGCCAATGAATGGCATGACCTTCCGCTGGATGTAGTGGGGCTTGACTGGAGACTGCCGATCGCAGAAGCAAGACAGCGCGGCATCACTAAAACGGTCCAAGGGAATCTGGATCCGGCCATTCTTCTTGCCCCATGGGAAGTGATCGAGGAAAAAGCGAAGGCCATCCTGGATCAAGGGATGCAACAGCCTGGCTATATCTTCAACCTGGGTCACGGTGTATTCCCGGAAGTGAATCCTGACACATTGAAACGTCTGGCACAATTCGTACACGACTATTCTTCTAAGAAATAATTGCATGACCCTATAAAGAATAATAGAACGAGGTGTAGAACTAATGGCAAAAAAGACAATGGGCCTATTGGTCATGGCTTACGGTACACCATATAAAGAAGAAGACCTTGAGCGCTATTACACACATATCCGCCGCGGCAGAAAGCCATCGGATGAAATGCTTCAGGATTTGAGAGACCGCTATGATGCAATCGGGGGAATTTCTCCTCTTGCAAGAATCACAGAAGACCAGGCAAATGCACTTGGCGCACATCTGAACTCCATCCAAGATGATATCGAATTCAAAGTATACCTGGGGTTAAAGCATATCGAGCCTTTCGTGGAAGATGCAGTCCAAGCGATGCATAATGACGGAATCAAAGAAGCGGTCAGCATCGTCCTTGCGCCTCACTTCTCCACATTCAGCGTGAAATCCTATAACGGACGTGCACAGGAAGAAGCGGAGAAAATCGGCGGCCCGGCAATCTACTCTGTGGAGAGCTGGTATGACGAGCCGAAATTCATTGACTATTGGGTAAAAGGTGTCAAGGAAACCTTCCAAAGCATGGATAGTACAGAAAGAGAGAAGGCGGTGCTGATTGTTTCTGCACACAGTCTGCCTGAAAAGATCCTTCAAATGGGCGACCCATACCGCGACCAGCTTCAGGAAACGGCGGATTTGATCGCCAAGGGTGCAGGGGTCGACAACTATGTGATCGCCTGGCAAAGTGAAGGGAACACACCAGATCCATGGTTAGGTCCCGATGTTCAGGATATTACACGTGACCTTCATGAAGAAAAAGGCTACACTTCATTTGTTTACACACCAGTAGGATTTGTTTCCGACCATCTTGAGGTTCTTTATGATAATGATATTGAGTGCAAGATCGTGACAGATGAAATCGGTGCCAAGTACTATCGCCCGGAAATGCCGAATACACAGCCACAGTTTGTGGATGCAATGGCAACAGTCGTATTGGAAGAATTGAAAAAGCACAATCAGTAAACTAGTAAAGAAGGCGATGAAACCATGAACGAGGAGAAAAAAAGGGTTGTCATCATCGGTGGAGGGATTACAGGCCTTTCTGCCGCCTATTATCTTCAAAAAGAAATGTTAGAGAAAAAGTTAGATATAGAGATTACATTGATTGAAGCGAGCAACCGATTAGGCGGGAAAATCCAGACGGTGAAAAAAGATGGCTTTACCATTGAGCGAGGGCCGGATTCTTTCTTGGAGAGAAAGGTCAGTGCCGGTCAATTGGCCAAGGATGTAGGGCTTGAAAGCAAGTTGACCAATAACGCAACAGGCACTGCACATATCCTGTTAAAAGGAAAGCTTTATCCAATGCCGGAGGGTGCAGTGATGGGTATTCCAACAAAGCTGACACCATTTGTCACAACCGGTTTATTTTCTCCAATGGGGAAAATGAGAGCAGCGGCAGACCTCATCATGCCTTCTTCAGGAAATGGGGAAGACCAGTCACTGGGATCTTTTTTCCGCAGAAGGCTCGGTGATGAGGTTGTTGAAAACCTGATAGAGCCATTATTATCCGGCATCTATGCAGGGGATATTGATAAACTCAGCTTGCAGGCAACCTTCCCGCAATTTCAGCAGGTGGAGCAGAAGTACCGCAGTTTGATCTTAGGTATGAAGCAGACCACACCCAAGCGTCCAGCCAATCAGCCGAAGAGCAAAAAAGGGATGTTCCAGACTTTGACGGGCGGTTTGCAGTCGCTTGTGGATGCTGTTGAGGACAACTTGACACATGTGAATGTACAGAAGGCAGTAAAAGTGGATGAAGTAGTCAAGCATGGTGATTTTCAATATCAGATTTCACTAAGCAATGGCAAAACGCTGAAAGCTGATCATGTAGTGATGACCACACCACATTTTGCAACTACAAGCATGCTGCCACATGCTGACTATTTGGCACAACTTACGGAGATGGATTCCACTAGCGTAGCAACAGTAGCCATGGCATTTGACGCATCTGCCATCAAGCATGATATCGATGGCACTGGTTTTGTCGTATCCCGAAACAGCGACTACACCATCACCGCGTGTACTTGGACCCACAAAAAGTGGCCGCATACGACACCTGATGGGAAAATACTGTTACGTTGCTATGTCGGCAGAGCCGGAGAAGAGGCAATTGTCGAGCAGAGTGATGAAGAGATCAAGCAGGTGGTGCTCGATGACCTGAATAAAATCATGGACATCCATGCAGAGCCTGATTTCACCATTGTGAGCAGATGGAAGCAGGCCATGCCGCAATATGCTGTCGGCCATAAGAAGATGCTGCGTAAGATCTATGAGCGACTAGCTGCAGAAATGCCAGGAGTCTATCTTGCAGGAAGCTCCTTTGAAGGGGTGGGACTGCCGGATTGCATCGATCAGGGGAAAGCGGCAGTGGAGACCATTTTGAATCATTACCAGAATCAGCCGGTAACGGTATAAATAGAAAAGGGGGATTGCATTTTTCGGATGTAATCTCCTTTTTTTATTGCAATTTTTATGAACAGGGAATATAATAATGACGAAGTGACCATAATTGTATTTCAGTCAGCAGTTAAAAAGGGGCCAATCAATCATGGATAAAAAACAAAGCATAAAGGAAGCGGCTGCGAAATCCTTCTCCATGTTCGGCTACAAAGCCACCACCATGGACCAGGTTGCCAAAATTGCCAATGTCGGAAAAGGAACTATCTATAATTTCTATTCCAATAAGGAGGAGCTCTTCGGTGACATTGTATCAGCGATCATTTGTGAAATGAGAGAGGTTGCAGATAGAGCCATCGATCCCGAGCTGTCGTTTCATGAAAACGCACACCGGGCACTTGTAAGGATTTTGGAGTTCCGGAAAGAGCATCAGTTGACGATAAAATTGATCCAGGAGGAAAAAGAGCTTGGCACACCGATTGTGAAGGAAGAGCTGCAAAAAGTGGAACAGGTCATTGTCGCCTATATCCAGGACAAGATCGACGTTGCTATCGCAAAAGGGGACATCATTCCATGCGATTCAGAACTTACAGCTTTCCTGATGCTGAAATTCTACTTTGCCCTGATTGTGGATTGGGAAAAAAATCACGAACCATTATCAAAAGAAAAAATCGCAGAGCTGTTTGAGCTCTACTTTTTCAAAGGATTGTCAGTCTGATGATCCTTATCTATTTGAAGAAAAATGACCAAATGAGAAAAACGGTCATATAGTTTACAGGAGGTATTGATACAATGAAAAATTTTATTGGAGCAGAATGGAAGGATCATTTTACAAATAAAAAAATATTGATTCCTGTGCTGGCAGTCCTTTTCATTCCATTGATGTACAGTGGGATGTTTCTTTGGGCGTTTTGGGATCCTTATGAAAGATTGGATGACCTGCCGGTTGCGGTCGTAAATCTTGATGAAGGTGCTCAATTTGAAGAGATGGAGCTCACAATAGGGGAGGATCTCTCGAAGAACCTGAAGGATAATCCTTCGTTCCAATGGGAGTTTGTGAATAAGGAGGAAGCGTATCAAGGCCTGGAAAATCAGAAATATTATATGGTGATCGAGATACCGGAAGACTTTTCGAAGCGGGCAACGACGCTTCTGGATGAAAAGCCTTTTCCAATGGAATTGAAATATGTACCGAATGAAAGCTACAACTTCCTATCTGCACAGATCGGGTCAACCGCAGTGGAGAAAATCAAGGAGGAAGTTTCAAACGAATTGACAGCTACCTATGCGGAAGAGATGTTTGCCAATATTGAAAAACTCGGGGACGGATTTTCACAGGCGGCAGATGGAACACATCAATTAACTGAAGGGATTGCGGAAATTCAGACAGGCTCAGGTGATCTGAAGGAAGCATTGGGCCAGGCGGCAGAAAAATCGATTACCTTCAGCCAAGGGGTGGCAAAAGCCTATGGCGGAGTACAGGAAATCTATGTTGGGAATGAAAAGCTTGCAAATGGATTGGGTGAGCTGGAAGAGGGGCATAGAAGCCTGACAAATGGAATGGAGCGCGCGCTTGCTGGAACGAAAGAGTTGAGTGATGGTGCTGCAGCAACACAGGCTGGTATTGAGAAGGCCTACAAGTCCCAGCAGCAGCTTGCAGGTGCCGCTTCACAGCTTCATGAAGGATCGAAAAAGCTGGCAGCAGGTGGAGCCTCCCTGCAGGAAAAAACTTCAGGAGCTGCGGTGAAAGCGGAACAGCTTGCAGGAAGCATGAAAGAATTTGAAACGGTGCTGCAGCCTGTTTTGGAAGATGCGACGCCAGAGGAACGCGCTGTTATTGAGGCTTACTTGAAGGAGCTTGTTGCTGGTTCCGATCAGTTCTCACAAGGCATGGTGGCATTGGACGGCGGGGTGCGTGAGTTGCAAAACGGCTTGACTGTTTCCGTTGCTTCACTCGAGCAGCTTGCTGGCGGTGAGGCACAGCTTTCTGAGGGATTATCCGCACTTGCTGATGGGTCCGGAAAATTGTCGACTGGAGCAAATGAGTTGCTTAAAGGTCAAACGGAGTTGACTTCCGGACTGGCGAAGTTTGGTGATGGTTTGACTTCGGCTGCTGCTGGAAGCCGAGAGCTCTCTGCCGGAGGAAAAGAGTTGGTCAACGGTATGGGAGTGCTTGATGATGGATCGAAACAATTCAGTGATGGGACTTCCCAGCTTGCAGAAGGATCCTCGGCTTTGAATGATGGAATCGGTCAGCTGGGTGAAGGCTCTCAGGAACTGGAGTCCAAGCTGACGGATGCAGCCGTTCAGGCAGGGGAGGTCAAAGCTGATGAAGAGACTTTCGGGATGTTCGCTAATCCGGTAAAAGTGAAATCAGAGGTTGCCAATGGTGTTCCTAATTATGGAACAGGATTTGCTCCTTACTTTTTATCACTCGGTTTGTTTGTCGGAGCCCTGTTGTTATCGATTGTCTATCCATTACGGGACACTGTCGGTAAACCAAATTCCGGTACCGGCTGGTTTCTCGGGAAACTAAGTGTCTTGGTGGTTGTCGGTGTGGTGCAGGCCTTGCTTGCGGATCTTGTTCTGCTGTATGGCCTTGGCATTGAGGTGCAAAGCGTTCCGTTGTTTGTGGTGTTCAGTATCCTCACATCCTTGGCATATATCGCACTGGTGCAATTCCTGGTGACACTGCTCGGAGACCCGGGACGATTTGTTGCGATCATCATCTTGATTCTACAGCTTACAACGAGCGCAGGAACATTCCCGTTGGAGCTGATTCCGGGAGCGTTGCAGGTGTTCAATGCATTCCTGCCGATGACCTACTCGGTGGCCGGTTTGAAAGCGGTGATTTCTAGCGGCGACTTCGGCTTTATGTGGGAGAATGCGGCGGTTCTTGCGGGATTCATGGGCGTGCTGATGGCCGGGACGTGGATGTACTTTGTTGCAAGATTTAAGAAGATTGGTAGACTGATAGAAGAATAATGGAGATGGAGCCCAGCTGGATGCTGGGCTCCGTTTTTATGTATTTCGGTGGTTCGGCACGAACTCGCCCCAATTCCGCATGAACTTTGCGCAGTTTGGCACGAACTCAGCCCACTTCGGCATCAACTCTGCCTTGTTCCGCACGAACTCGAAGCCAACGTACCAATTTCATCATTCCTATACCAGTAAAAGAATTATTTTCCATCTCTCCAGAATCGATTTTCCTCCTAAAATGCAAAAAACCTATTGAAAACACTTACATTTCCTTTTATACTAGTAGTTATGAAAACGATTTCAATTATTCTTCTAACATATTAATTCTAGTTAGGTGGGGAGACTCGTGGCAACAATAGAAGATGTAGCAAGACTAGCAGGGTTATCGAGAACGACTGTTTCCCGTGTCATCAATAACCACCCGTATGTATCGGAGAAGAAGCGAGTGCTTGTCATGAATGCGATGAGTGAGCTTGGGTATGTCCCGAACTCCTCGGCCAGAAGCTTACGCAGTCAAAAGACGGAGATGGTTGCCCTCTTGATTCCGCGGGTCATGAATCCATTTTTCAGCGAACTGATTGAAAGAATGGAAATGGCAGCGGCGGAGAACGGCTATCAGCTGATCATCTGTCAGACGAAATATTCCAAGAAAAAAGAATTGGACTACTTAAACCTTCTGAAAACAAGGCAGGTAGACGGAATCATACTCTCCTCGATTCAAAACGACTGGAATGTAATAGAGCCATTTTTAGAATTTGGACCAATCGTTTTATGCAACGAATTTGAAGAGGATGCGCAAGTGCCATCCGTTCGTCTTGATCAGACATATGGGGGATACATTTCCACCAAGCATCTGCTCGAGCTTGGTCACCGCAAGGTCGCCTACTGTACCGGGGGGTACAAAAGCAATGTGGCGCAAAGCCGTGAAGCTGGCTTCCGAAAAGCGCTGGCGGAATTTAATGTGCCATTTCAAGAAGAGTTCACCTTTGGGGACGCCTTCACCATCGAGGACGGCCGTAGAATTCTTCGCGATATGCTCACACTAAAGGAAAAGCCGACTGCCGTTTTCACTGGCGGGGATGAAGTGGCTGCCGGCATCATTACAGAAGCAAAGCGACATGGCGTAAGAATTCCGGAGGATCTCGCAGTTGTAGGATTCGACAACCAGGCAATCACCGAGCTCGTCGAACCGTCCATCACAACGGTCAATCAGCCGATCGAGGACATGGCAAGAAAAGCCTTCCAGGTCATGATGGAAAAAGTCCGCTCCAAACGCTTCCGCCACAAGGAAATATATGAATACGATCTCGAACTCATCGTTCGGGAATCAACGGTCAAACAAGGGGTTTACGTATAGAATAGGAAAAAGCGCACTGTGGGGATGGTGCGCTTTTTTTTGACTCAATTTTTTTCAGCGGTTGAGGGGTTAATGGTAGTGCCATTAATATCCTCTCTTAAAATGTCTCTGAATACATCGGCTGCCACTTCATTGAAGTTTTTATAGAGGTCAGACAGATCATCATTATAGAACTGGATGACGCTCTTTGAAAATACGGGAAATACAGATAATGTACCAGGAGTGAACGGTTCAACTACGGCAAATTTGAAATAGCGGTTCGTTTCCAAAGCGGTTTCAAAAAGCTCTTGGATTTCCTTTGCTGTCAAAGTTCCTTCAATCGGATCCACAACCTGTCCATCATTAATTACTACGATATACACATTAATATTTCCTAATTCCTTTTGGGCAATTAGAATAGTAGCCAGTGCCTGAGCTTTCTTGCGGTTTCGGACAAGAATCGGAACGAGATACCCTGCATCCAATGGCAACTCAATGATATTCGTCACTGTGACCGCAGGATCGTTTCCAACAGAGTATTTCAGTTCATTGTAATAGGTAAACTGAGGGGGGCTTAACTGTGGAAGTATGGGTTGAGTCATTTGTACACCTCCTTTTTATATACTTATGTATTCTATGAAAATAGCAATTCTTTGTACCGGCAAAATGATTAGATATAGAATGATTCAATAAATTATTTTATTGGTGGTGTAAAGAAAATAATAATATAGAAGGGGGGCTTTGTAATAGATTCCACTATCGAAAGAAAAACCGCCAAGATCTTTCTTGGACCAGCGAAGGCCACCATAGTGCCTGGCTCGGCATCAAAGTATATTAGTTGAAAGAATAAGTGATATAAAAGGCTTTAACGTCTTTTGTTGTTCATTTATCAAAATATGTAAACTCCTTTACTCAATTTAAGTTGCCTCCTTATTTTACCACTATGTATTATTGGATATCATGTTGGAAAATGCTGAACTGGCCTTTAAATCTCACAAGAAATCAACAATATAATGATTAGTGAGTCCATAGAGACTATAATGTTTTTAGAAGAAATTAGTCCAAGAAATGAAGGGAGGTCCAGTATCGGATGAAACGTAAAATAGCCAATTCATTATTTTTCGTCCTTTGTTTAATTATTTTCTCCCAGTCGGCATGTGAAAAAGGGGAAATGGTAATTCCACCAGATGAAGCAGAAAGTCCTTCAATCGAAAAAGATCCTTCAACAATCAATGAGATTGATCCATCCATACTACTTGATGAAATCTTAGCCAAGGCACAACAAGGAATGATCAAGGAAAGCTCCTTTGACGTATGGCAAACGACTATCGACCAAGTGGAAAGGGAATGGGGGAAACCTGAGCAGGTAGATCAGGCGGGCTACGGAAAATATGCCAGCTTCCCGAAGAAACAGGTTACCATCGGATATAGCGATGACGGGGATATTTTTGATATCCGGTCCTATGCAAGGAATCTTAATGAAATCACTTTGGAAATGATGGAAAAGAAATTGGGGGAGCCTTCAGAAATACGGGAGCTTGAAAACGAACGGATTTATGTTTATAGACTGGAAAAGCAGCTTGAGTTGAAAATGGTAATACCTTCTCAGGCTGAAGGAGTTGATCATTTGTCAGTGTTTAATGGGGGAAGGGCAATAGCGTCTGAGATGGAAGAGGACAGAGACTATCACCTTGATATTAAAGGGACATCAAATCAACTATCTGCTAAAGCATGGAAAGACATGCAAAAATGGCGGAAGGATATTGTTTCTTTTTCCAGAGATTATGAACATATCTACATAAATGGACCAAACAAGAAAAAGGTCGCCCTCACGTTTGATGACGGGCCGGACGAATCCGTAACGCCTGCCATTTTGGATGTTTTAAAACAATATAATGTGAAAGGAAGTTTCTTCTATTTAGGGAGTGAAGTCGAGCGATTTCCGGATATTGTGAAGAGGACTTATTCAGAGGGTCATCTTGTATTAAGCCATAGCTACCATCATGTTGATCTCACAACATTGCCAGAAGAAAATTTGAGGCTAGAACTGGTAATGGCAGGGAATGCCTTGAATGAAGTAATAGGCAGGGAGCCGGCAATCCTCCGAACACCATATGGAGAAACGAATGGGCTTGTTGCAGCTATTGCGAAAGAAGAAGGATATTCTATTGTACTCTGGTCTATTGACACTCTTGATTGGTCCCAAAAGGAATCAGAGAATATTGTGAATAACGTTTTGGAAAATGTTCGAAATGGAGATATCATTCTGATGCATTCCGATTCCGAAAAGAATGAAACTACCAAGGCTCTCTCTAAAATGATTGAGGAATTACAGGAAAGGAAGTTCGACATAGTTGATTTAGAAAATCTTTTATCAATTAAAGCCTATAAAACCGATCAATAAGAGATAAAAAACAGGGTATCCGAATAGGACACCCTGTGGGTAGTTTTCTATTTTAATTGGCTGGACATGCATTCGTTGCAATGGTTGCCATAGCACTCGTGCTGCTCATCCATTGTTTTTTTGCATTCTACGCATTTTTTAGGTGGTAAGGTTTTGAAAAATTCGGTACTTTTAATCAACATGTTATCACCCTCCGTTTTGTTATTTGATGTTATTGTATTATAACAGAACTTGTCCTGTCAACAACTGTTTTAATACAAACTGTAAAATAGGAAAATGGGTGTGGGTATGGTATTCTTATTTTGAAAAGTAACAGGTAAAGGGTGATGTGGCGTTGAAGCTTACGGTTGTAGGGTATTGGGGCGGATATCCGGCTGCAAATAGCGCAACAAGCGGGTATTTGGTCGAGCAAGATGGTTTTCGTTTACTGATTGATTGCGGAAGCGGTGTATTAGCACAGCTCCAGAATTACATAGAAGTTACAGAGCTGGATGCTGTCATCCTGTCGCATTATCATCATGATCATGTGGCAGACATCGGGCCGCTGCAGTTTGCAAGACTTATTTCCTTCTATATGGGCAAATCGGTGACACAGCTGCCGATCTATGGTCATCAGGAGGACATGCAGGGATTTGCCTCATTGGACTATAAAGAGTATACAAAGGGTGTGGCGTACGATCCCGCGCAGATTCTTCAGATTGGGCCTTTTTCCATAGAGTTCTTGAAGACCACGCATCCTGTTCCATGCTATGCGATGAAGGTCACGACGAATGAAGGCTCTTTTGTCTATACTGCAGATACGAGCTATCAGGAATCGTTCATCCCTTTTACTAGGGATGCGGACCTCTTGATCTGCGAGTGCAATCTGTATGCCCATCAGAATGGTCAGGCAGCAGGGCATATGAACAGCCATGATGCTGCAAAGGTGGCAAGGGATTCTGGAGTGCCGAAGCTTTTGCTTACGCATCTGCCGCATTTTGGAAACATAGAGCAGCTGGTGGAAGAGGCTTCATCCATCTATAAGAGTGAAATCACACTGGCACATAAAGGTTATACATGGGAGAGTGGAAAATAAATGATGCTTTTTATTGATAATAAGGGAATTACCGATCCAAGGATCAACTTGGCAATCGAGGAGTATGCACTGAAAAATCTTGATATCGAGGATACCTATCTTTTGTTCTACATCAATGAGCCTTCCATCATCATCGGGAAGAACCAGAACAGTGTGGAAGAGATCAATACGAAATATGTCGAGGATAATGGCATCCATGTCGTGCGTCGTCTTTCCGGCGGGGGAGCGGTTTATCATGACCATGGGAACCTGAATTTCAGTTTCATTACCAAGGATGACGGGGAGAGCTTTCACAATTTCAAAAAGTTTACAGCGCCGGTAGTCGAAGCACTCAAGAGCCTTGGTGTTAATGCGGAAATGAGCGGACGCAATGATCTTCTGGCAGAAGGGCGCAAAATCTCAGGAAATGCGCAGTTCTCCACAAAAGGGCGAATGTTCAGCCACGGAACGCTTCTGTTTGATTCAGAAATCGAACATGTTGTTTCCGCCTTGAATGTGAAAAAGGATAAGATCGAATCAAAGGGTATCAAATCAATCCGGAGCCGTGTGGCGAATATCAAGGAATTCCTGAAAGAGGACATCACCATCGAGCAGTTCCGTCAGCTTCTGTTGGAGGCGATTTTCAAGACGAAGGACATTCCGGAGTACGAACTGACGAAAGAGGATTGGAAGAACATCCATGAGCTATCGAAGGAACGCTATCAGAACTGGGACTGGAACTATGGAAAATCACCAAAGTTCAACCTACAGCATTCGCACCGATTCCCTGTCGGACAGATTGATATCCGTCTTGATGTGACAAAAGGGAAAATCGAAAACTGCAAAATCTACGGAGATTTCTTCGGTGTCGGGGATGTCAGTGAAATCGAAGAGCTACTCATAGGCGTCAAATATGAGAAGGCTGAAATTGCGCAGGCGATTGAAACAGTGGATGTGAAACATTATTTTGGTAATATAACGCGTGAAGAATTGCTTGATCTAATATACTAAAATTGGGAACGTGGGGCTGTTGGCTTCACGTTCTTTTCTATAGTAAAATATCTTATCTGAATATTTTAATTTTATAGACATAATATAATGACAGAACTCTAGCAATCTACTATAATTGTTAGTGGGAGATGAATGAATGGTCATTCATTCAATGAGGCTCTTTTCTGAAAAATTGTTGTTATTACGCTAGTGAAAAATCGGCACTTGGATTTTTCACCTGCTTTATCGCATTTGTTGCTAACATACTTCGTGTCATCATTAGGGAAAAGAGCACGATGATACGATAAAAACGTGGGGTAACACCTATTCGATAAACGACAATCAATCCGATGAAAGCCTTTAATAAACTATAGGGGAGATGAAACACGTGAATATTTCGTCACAACTAGCACTAACAGCTAAAACGAACCCGATGAAAGAGGCGTATGTTTTTGAAGGGGATTCCAAAACATATGCGGAACTGAATGCTGCAATCAATGCCTTCGCTTCAGGACTGGAAGCAATGGGCATCGGGCGAGGGGACCACATCGCACTGGTGGTAGGGAACTCTCCGTATTTTGTTGTCGGCTTATACGGCGCTGCACGTCTTGGTGCAACGGTCGTTCCAATCAATCCCATCTACACACCCGATGAACTCAGTTACATATTAAGAGACGGCGATGTTAAGGCTGTCATCACCTTAGACCTTCTTGTCCCACTTTTTGAAAAGCTTCATAACTATTTACCAGACACAGAAACCTACATTATTTGTGAAACACCCGATGGAAAGGAAAAAGCGAAGAGCTTCCCGGTTGAACAGCTTTCTCTTTTTCCTAAAATGAAATCGTTTACAAGCATTATGGCGAGTGGAAGCTTCACGTATGAAGGTCCTGAACTCCAGGATGATGATGTGGCTGTCATCCTTTATACATCCGGGACGACCGGAAAGCCAAAGGGTGCGATGCTGACACATAAGAATCTGTATCGCAATGCCAAGGATGCGGCGGACTTCCTGAAGGTGAACGATAGAGACAAATTCGTGGCAACCTTGCCGATGTTCCATGTATTCTGTTTGACGGTGGCCTTGAATGCCCCTTTGATGAATGGAGCAACCGTGATCATTGTGCCGAGGTTCAGCCCGCAAGCCATTTTTGAAATCGTGAAAAAATACGAAGCAACCGTGTTTGCCGGAGTGCCGACGATGTACAATTTCCTCTTGCAATCCCAGGGAGAAGTGGAGGATCTGAAATCACTAAGACTTTGCATCAGTGGCGGTGCTTCCATGCCGGTCGCCCTCTTGCAGAACTTTGAAAAGAAATACCAGGTCATCATCTCGGAAGGCTACGGTCTGTCCGAAGCGTCACCAGTTACGTGCTTCAATCCATTGGATAAGCCAAGAAAACCAGGTTCCATCGGTACGACGATTGTGAACGTGGAGAACAAAGTCGTAAACGAACTGGGGGAAGAGGTTGCTCCTGGTGAAGTGGGAGAGCTTGTGGTCCGCGGACCGAACGTCATGAAGGGCTATTACAAGATGCCGGAAGAAACAGCACATGCCATCCGTGACAACTGGCTCTACACCGGCGATCTTGCCACAATGGATGACGAAGGCTATTTCTACATCGTCGACCGCAAAAAAGACATGATCATCGTCGGCGGCTACAATGTGTACCCGCGTGAAGTCGAGGAAGTGCTATACAGCCATGAGAATGTAGTGGAGGTGGCAGTTGTTGGGGTGCCTGACCCCCAGCTCGGTGAAGCGGTAAAGTGTTTTGTCGTGACAAATCAACCGGTGGCGGAAGTGGAGCTGCTCGCTTATTGTGCAGAACGGTTGGCGAAGTATAAGGTTCCATCCTCCATTGAGTTTTTAGAGGAGCTGCCAAAGAATACGACTGGAAAGATTCTCAGAAGAGCACTGAAAGAAAAGCTGGGAGTATAAGAGGATATTTGGACTCCTTAGAGAATCTATAAAAATAGCGAATTTTGTAACCGCTAACAATCTCGGGGAGGGAACATACATGAATTTTATACAAGTGGAAGTCAAGGACTATATTGCGACTGTCACGCTTAATCGCCCTGATGCGATGAACGCGTTTAATTACGATATGCTGGTGGAGCTTGGCCTTGTGGCAGAAGAGCTGCGTACGAACGCGGAGGTACGGGTTGTCGTTGTGACCGCAGCCGGCGAAAAGGCGTTCAGTGTCGGTGCGGATCTAAAGGAAAGAAGAGGCCTGACAGAGCAGCAGGTACGACGCAATGTGTATAAGATCGGGGATGTTTTCAACCGCATCGCCGACCTGCCGCAGCCGACGATTGCCGCAATCAACGGCTATGCATTCGGAGGCGGGATGGAGCTTCTTTTGGCATGTGATTTCCGTGTCACTGCCCGCGATGTAAAAATGGGACTGACGGAAACGAGCCTGGCCATCATCCCGGGTGCAGGTGGAACGCAGCGTCTTCCGAGAATCATAGGGGAAGCGAAGGCAATGGAGCTGATCCTGACTGCAAGACGTTTTACAGGAGAAGAAGCGAACGGCTTCGGCCTGATCACTAGACTCGTAGACGAAAGCTCTCAAGTACACGGCGGAGCCATGGAGCTTGCCCATGAAATGTTGAAAAATGGACCGGTTGCGCTTCAACAGGCCAAGTTTGCCATCAGGCAAGGGATGGGTGTTGATATGCAGACAGGCTTGCAGATCGAGCGCAAAGCCTATGAAGTGATCATTCCGACCGAAGACAGGGTGGAAGCATTGGTGGCGTTCGGGGAAAAAAGAGCGCCGGAATTTAAAGGGAAATAAGAGAAGAGTGCTCTCATTTTGAGGGCACTCTTTTATTGATCTATTACGTTTTTCGAAATAGTCTTTACAATCCTTCCTGACAATTAGTATATTAATAGATAACAAAATTGACAGGTATAGGGGAAATGCGGCGTGGGAACGACTATTGCAACCAGAAACAGTTCATCCTTCCGGAACGGTCTGCAGGCAGGTATCAGTATCGCGATCGGATATGTTCCGATTGCGATTACATTCGGTCTGCTGGCGAAATCGGCAGGGCTGACAGTAACGGAAACAGTGATGATGAGTCTCCTTGTTTTTGCAGGAGCGGCACAGTATATGAGTTTGAATATGATCGTCCTGGGGTCAGGAGTGTTTGAGATTGTCATGACCACCTTTATCCTGAACATCCGCCATTTTCTGATGAGTGCTTCACTTAATGAGAAGGTCGAGGAGGATAAGCTTTGGAAGAAGTCGCTCTATTCATTTGGCATTACGGATGAAACCTTTTCTGTCACAGCGACAAAGGAAGGGACCATCAGGACGGGCTATATGTTTGGAGTGATTTTCATCTCCTATTCCAGCTGGGTTGTAAGTTCCGGGATCGGCCATGCCATCGGAAGCAGCCTGCCGGATTCCCTGCAGGAAAGCATGGCAGTGGCCCTTTATGCCATGTTTGTCGGCTTGCTTGTCCCATCCTTTAAAAAGCATCGCAAAGTGGTTGTCCTGGCGGGGATTGCGGCGATGTTGAATACGGTATTCAGCCTGGTACTCGGCATTGCACCAGGCTGGTCCATCGTGCTGGCCACACTGGTCAGTGCCGTTGGAGTGGAAATTATTTTTCGAAGTGGTGTAGAAGAGGGGGAGAAGGACCATGAATAATACGATTGTCATCATGATTGTGGGCATGGCGGTGGTCACCTATCTACCACGCCTTATCCCCTTTGTCATGTTCCAGGGGAAAGAGCTTCCTCCTTTTGTACAGGCGGTATTGAAAAATGTTCCGTATGCAACACTTGGGGCACTGATCGTTCCAGGGATTTTTCTCATCAATGAGGATATCATGTACGGGGTGATCGGCGGTGCGGTGGCCTTGGTTGTTGCCTATCTAGGGGCGAATGTGATTTTGGTTGTCATCAGTTCGATTGCTGCGCTGAGCATATATTCATGGGTGGTGGGTTGAACATGCCGGGAAAGAATAATAATACAGTTGTACATTCATTGCTGATTGTCGGGGATATTTTGATTCACTTCTATTTTTTTCTACTTCAACTGGTGATTCATCTTTTCTGGTATAATAATTTCTTCCTGGCTGACAATGAACAGGAGCTATCACATCTGAATTGGCAAGTAACCCTTCTATTCGTCGGATGCGGTTTATTGGTTGCCTTGTCATTAAAATATTTCAAGGCCAGTGGAATATACCAGAAAATCAAAGTGGTAACCCTTATGCTTGCTTTAGGTTTTTCCCTTCTTTTTCATGTGTTGTGGACATTCCTCAATCTGACGGGTGAATTCCTGCCAAAGAATCAAATTGGACTGCAGCTTGTTCTGTTCTTCCTTACGGTTCTGCTATTTACATATGCGAACAAGAAGCGAGCGAGGCTTTTCTTGAAGAAACACACATAAGGCAATGTGTGTTTTTTTGTACAGACTTATAAATTGGCAAGTTAGGCGATAGAATAGTATGGAAGTGGGGAGGTGCGTTCTTGAAAAGAATTCTTATTGGAACGATAGTCGGATACATTCTTTATGCACTTTTGATGGCCTATTATCTCTGGTTTGGGGCGGATACTTCCCTCCCGGCAAATCTAGTGGGGACGAAGGCGGACCCAAGGACCTTTCTCTCGGGGAAGGAAATGCTGCTCGTAGAGGAATACTCCAAAATACGTAATATGATGTATTTTCTATCCTTGCCGTTTGATTGGGTGCTCTATTTCCTTTTGATTTTGCTCGGCGGCGCCCGGGCAATTCAGGCCTGGTCGGAAAAGGTGACACGATACTTTTGGCTCCAAGGCGGCATCTATGTGTTCTGGCTGACGCTTTTCGTCACGCTCGCAAGCTTTCCACTAAGTTATATCCGGTACAGTCTTTCGAAAAGCTATAATATCACGGTTCAACCTTTTGCAGGCTGGATGCGGGACCAGGTGGTCGGCTTTTGGGAAGGGATTTTCCTCATGTGGCTTGTGGTGGCGGTCCTCTATTATCTGATTCACCGTTTCGAGAAAAAGTGGTGGGTGGCAACCTGGGCATTGTTCATTCCGTTTGTCTTCTTTCTTATGTACATACAGCCGGTGGTCATCGATCCATTGTACAACGAATTTACCGAGCTTCAGGACAAGGAATTGGAAGAGAAAATCCTGGGGCTTGCTGCAGAATCAGATATTGCAGCGGACCGGGTATATGAAGTGAATATGTCGGAAAAGACAAACAGCATCAATGCCTATGTAACAGGTGTCGGAGGAAATTCACGCATTGTTTTATGGGATACATTATTGAACCGCCTTAAAGAGGAGGAGATCCTGTTCATCATGGCACATGAAATGGGTCACTTCGTCATGAACCATGTGGTGGTAGGGATCACGGGCTATATTGTATTCTCTTTTTTTGCTTTTTATCTGATTCATTGGTGTGCAGTCAGAGTAATCCGCAAGTGGGGGGAGGCAATCAAAATTACGCGTTTGGGACAGCTGGCCTCTTTGCCTTTACTGCTGCTCCTGTTATCCCTTGTTCTGTTTCTTGCAAGCCCCATCACCAATGCGGTGTCGCGGCATCAGGAGCATACGGCGGATGTCTATGCCATCGAGTTGACAGGTGATGCTGCGCCTGCAATCGGCGCTTTTCAGGAGATAACCAGGTCCAGCCTCAGTGAAGTACATCCGCCGGCACTGGTAAAATTCCTTAGATACACCCATCCCCCGATGGTCGACCGCATCGCCTACCTGGAAAAATACTTGGAAGAAGAGGAATAGGGAAGCCTATCGCCTCTTTTTTGTAGGGTAATAAAGGAATAATGTTGATTTTATGAATCTAGCTGTTGACTGGAGCAATAGGCGAAGACTCCTCGAAAATGCGAGCATTTTCTTCGTGCGATGTATCCCTGCCGCAGCCTTCCTTGTCCTACGGGAGGAAGCGTTTAGTGGAGACCCCGCAGGCGAAGCCGAGGAGGCTCCACAAACGCCCCGTGGGTCGCTGCGCCTAGTGCGGAAATCAACAGCGGTGTTTAACAGAGGAATATGTGTTGATTTTGCCTTGTCGAAAAAAATTACTAAACAAATCCAAAAAAGGGCTTTATTTTTTTGAACATTCTGTTATATAATACAATACAAATATATTAACTGTTTCATAACAAAGGAGGTTGCAAGAAGCGTGAATATAGACACATCAGGCATTGAGGTTACAGGGGAATGGAAAAAAGGCTATGAAACTGTATTAACACAGGACGCACTTATTTTTATTGAAAAGCTGCAAACAACATTCAATCCCCGGAGAAAAGAGCTTCTTCAAGAAAGAGTCCAAAAACAGAAGCAACTCGATCAAGGAACAAAATTGGATTTCCTTGAATCAACTGCACATATCAGAAACGGTGATTGGCAGGTCGCACCAGTTCCACAGGATCTACAGGATAGAAGAGTGGAAATCACCGGTCCGGTGGATAGGAAAATGATCATCCATGCACTGAATTCAGGAGCAAGGGTGTTCATGGCAGACTTTGAGGATGCAACATCACCGACCTGGTCCAATATCATGGATGGCCAAGTCAATCTGAGAGACGCAAACTTCCGGTCCATTGATTTTGAGGCACCAAATGGCAAGCTATACAAGCTTAACGATGATATTGCAACATTGCTTGTCCGCCCTAGAGGCTGGCATCTTGAAGAAAAGCACGTACTTCTGGACAAGGAGCCTGTATCAGCCAGCCTCTTCGACTTCGGACTTTACTTTTACCATAATGCAAAGCGCCTTCTCGAAAACGGAAGCGGACCTTATTTTTACTTGCCGAAACTCGAAAACCACCAAGAGGCGAGGCTATGGAATGATGTGTTTGTGTTTGCTCAACAGGAGCTGGGAATCCCACAGGGGACCATCAAGGCCACCGTGTTGATCGAAACAATCACAGCAGCCTTTGAGATGGATGAAATCCTTTATGAGCTGCGGGAGCATGCTGCCGGACTGAACTGTGGCAGATGGGATTATATCTTCAGCTTCATCAAAAAGTTCCGCAACGACTCTGCATTCCTGCTTCCAGATAGAAGCCAGGTGACCATGGCGGTGCCTTTTATGAGAGCGTATACACAACTGGTCATAAAAACTTGCCATAAACGTGGCGCTCATGCAATCGGCGGGATGGCCGCACAGATTCCGGTCAAAAACGACGAACAGATGAATGAACATGCTTTTTCCAAAGTGAGGGAGGATAAGCTACGTGAGGTAAAGGATGGCCATGATGGCACATGGGTGGCTCATCCAGCGTTAGTGCCTGTTGCCATGGAAGTATTCAATGAACATATGAAGGGATCAAATCAGATAGACCGCAAAAGGGAAGATGTCCATACGGAAGCTGCCGAACTCGTAGAACTTCCAGAAGGCACCATTACCGAAGAGGGCTTACGGAAAAATATCCATGTCGGCATCGAATACATCACCGCGTGGCTGGATGGAAACGGAGCAGTGCCCATTTTCCATCTGATGGAGGACGCAGCAACTGCGGAAATTTCGAGGTCGCAGGTCTGGCAATGGGTAAGGCATCCTGAGGCGAATTTGGAGGATGGGACGAAAATAACACTTGAACTCGTAAAGGGACTCATTCAAGAGGAGAAGCGGGCCATTTTGGCAAAAGTGGGGCCATCGCGGTACACACAAGTGAAATTGGATCAGGCTGTCGAGCTGTTTGAAAGCCTGATAAAAGACGAAGAGTTTGCAGAGTTTTTAACACTTCCTGCATATAGCTTGCTGGAAGACTAATAGATTACAAGATATTGAAGGAGGAGAAAAGATGAAAAGAGAAGAGAGAATGGCAATGTTAGAGGAAAGTTGGGAGCTAGAGTCAAGGTGGAATGGGGTTGTGCGCCCATATAGCGCAGAGGATGTTCTTCGGCTTCGCGGATCCATTGACATTGAACATACATTGGCAAAAAGAGGAGCACAAAAGCTTTGGGATATGCTTACAAAGGAGGATTATGTACACGCACTTGGTGCTTTGACAGGAAATCAGGCAATCCAGCAGGTAAAAGCGGGATTGAAGGCCATCTATCTAAGCGGTTGGCAGGTAGCGGCAGATGCCAACCTTTCAGGAAATATGTATCCGGACCAAAGTCTATATCCTGCAAATAGCGTTCCTCATGTGGTCAAGCGCATTAACCAGGCGCTTCAGCGTGCGGACCAGATCCAATACTTAGAAGGAAAAGAGGAAGTCGATTATTTTGCGCCGATCGTAGCGGATGCAGAAGCCGGGTTTGGCGGGCAATTGAATGTGTTTGAACTGATGAAGGGAATGATTGAATCCGGGGCGTCCGGTGTTCATTTTGAGGATCAGCTCTCTTCCGAAAAGAAATGCGGGCATTTGGGAGGGAAAGTTCTGTTGCCTACTCAGACCGCAGTTAAAAATCTGATTTCTGCACGATTGGCCGCTGACGTGATGGGAGTGCCGACTGTCTTGATTGCAAGAACCGATGCGGATGCAGCTGATTTGATTACAAGTGATGTGGACCAATATGATCATCCATTCCTGACGGGAGAACGGACTCCTGAAGGTTTTTTCAGAACAAAGGCCGGACTTGACCAAGCGATTGCACGTGGATTGGCCTACGCTCCTTATGCAGATGTAATCTGGTGCGAAACATCCGAGCCGAATCTGGAGCAGGCAAAAGCTTTTGCGGATGCCATTCATGCAGAATTCCCTGGTAAGTTGCTTGCCTATAATTGTTCACCTTCCTTCAACTGGAAGTCCAAGTTGGATGACGAAACGATTGAAACCTTCCAGCAGCAGATCGCCACGTTCGGCTACAAGTTCCAGTTCGTGACGCTTGCAGGGTTCCATGCGCTGAACCATAGCATGTTTGAACTGGCAAGAGGGTACCGAGATCGCGGGATGGGGGCATATTCACAATTGCAGCAAGCGGAGTTTGACAGTGAAAAGCATGGCTATACTGCAACCCGTCATCAGCGTGAGGTGGGCACAGGCTATTTCGATGAAGTGGCTAAAGTGGTATCCGGCGGGAATTCTTCCACCACAGCACTTTCCGGTTCTACGGAAGAGGCACAATTCTAAAAGAAAAATAAATATAGGGCTGGGCTAAAGATAAGGTTTCAACATTAAACATCCTGTTGGTCTCCGTTCCAGGCGTTCGCTTATCCAGGAAGGCCTGGGGAGCCTCCTCGGCACTTTGCGCCTGCGGGTTTCCCTTGACACGCTGCTCCCGCAGGACAAGGAAGGCTGCGGCAGCAATACATCGCACGCAGAAAATGCTTGCATTTTCAAGGAGTCTCACGCCTTGCACTCCAACCAACAGGGGTGACTCAAAGTAAAAAATTTACCTTACTAAAGGTACAATAAATGCATTTTATCTCAATTTTTCATTTCAATAGCGAACTTAATTTGTTTTAAGGCTCTTTCTAGTAGCAAATAACGTTTAACCCGTGAGTTGATTGTAGCGGCGGACACTTGACTCCTGCGGGAGAGTAGAGGGCATGGGAGACCCCACAGGCGAAGCCGAGGAGGCTCCCATCCGTCCCCGGGGAATCTTGTGTGCGGAGTGGAAATCAACGGGCGGCATTTGATGCTTACAATTTATCTATTTATCAACAATGAATGCGAAAACAGCCAAAATAAAAAAGAGAAGAGATCCAAATGGGGCTCTTCTCTTTCCATGTTATCAGGCGGAATCACCCCAATCAGTCAGGAACTTTTTGTATGTGGAGCTTAGGGAATGAAACTGCGTGTGGTCGTTAGTGTCGATGGCATGGTCAATTCTTTCCTGGAGGAGATTCTTGTGGTAGTGGTAAAGCGATTCATCAATGATCATCTGGGTATAAATATTCATCATATAGGCTTCAACGGACAATTTTTTGCTCATTACTCTCGATTTCATCAATTCCGTATAAGACTTCTCATTTTTCATGAGTCCCTCACCTCGAGCCTTTTTAATAGTATATTGGGGAACTCACATAAAATCAACAAAAATTAAAAATATTTAGAAAAATTTAAAAAGTCTTTACTTTTTGGTTGTCTTTTGTAAAAATATACATAAATAGACAAATTTCTGGTTCTTTCGCTCTATTTGGAGCCGGGCAAATCATTTTTTTAGCGGAAGGGTGAATTATATGGAGAATAGTGTCACTTTAGTTTCAGAATATGAGATCAATCGCTTCACTATGGCTGTATTGCCTATAGAGGATCAGGGGAAAGTGTTTTCTAAGATAATGGAAGTGGAAGGGGACATATATGTGGACTTGCCTCCCCTTAAAATTATCGATGATAGCTGTAACTACTACGGAGCAAGTATGGAAGGCAGAAAATCAGGAACTAAAATGGTGACGGGTGTTACGCATAAATCCCCACTTGCAATAGACCCCATGAGTGACTTGTACTTTTTTCCCACCATGTCTCCCAAAAAAAATGAATGCACCTGGATCTCCCTGAACCATGTAGAGAAAACAAGAAAAACATCCTTATCCACTACAATCGCCCACTTTACCAATAAAACCGAAATGGAATTCCAGATTTCCCTGCGTTCCTTTGAGACCCAAATGCACCGAGCAGCCCTATTGCGAACAAGGATGCTGCAAAGGGCTCAAGGATTTGGTGTTCCTGAGGAGCATCGTGATTATGTTGCTTCTCCTCCCCGAACCTATCGGATCATCAAAAAAAAGTAAAGGTAAACATCCTCTTCCACATTAGGGGATGTTTTTTTATTTTATGTTTCTACAATAAAGCATGAATTGTGTATAGGATTTTTTTTTTGAAAAAGGCTATGGAGGAAGGGAGTGACATCTATGGAGCTTATTCTTGATTTGATGAAGGTGATGCTACGTATCGTAACCATTCTGCCACTGATGCTGCTGGTGACTTTGTTTATGGGGAAGCGTTCCATTGGCGAGTTGCCGGTATTTGATTTTCTCGTTATATTGACGCTCGGTTCTGTCGTGGGAGCGGATATCGCTGATCCTGAAATACATCACTTTCCGACAATTGGTGCAATCTTCGGGATAGCGCTTCTTCAAAAGATCATCGCGTGGTGGAAAATAAAAAACAGAAAAATTGGCCGGTACTTATCTTTTGAGCCGACGCTTGTGATTTTTGAAGGTCAGTTCCATATCCGGAACATGCGTAAGATAAGCTATTCGATTGACAATATATTGCAGATGCTGCGGGAGAAGGATGTGTTTAGGGTCGAAGATGTGCATTTCGCATTAGTAGAGGCAAATGGTGAACTGTCGGTTAAGCTAAAGCCTGAAAAGGAAACTGCGAAAGTGGAGCATGTAAAAGGAAGCCCTGCATTAAATGCCATGGAGTTTACAGTTATTATTGATGGTGAAATTCAAAAGGAAGCCCTTCAATATAAAGGCTTGAATGAAGCCTGGCTCCGTGAAGAGCTATTAAAGCAAAAGACTGCAGATGTGAAAGAAGTTTTTTATGCTGCGGTGAATGAACAGAACCGGTTACACGTATGCCTGAAAACTCCTGACAAAACAGAAACGCTTCCTATTTTTCATTAAGCAGCCGGTGTTCTTTATTGACCAGATAAAAGTGCAGAAGGTCATTGATTTTGTTGCGGATTCTCGGATTAAAGTAATTGTGTTGTTCCTCATATCCGTTGAAAAGAAATGCATACATCGTAAAAGCCTCATCCTGTTTTAATTTATGGAGCTTCATTTTTTGCTGCTTCATGTCCATTTTCACTTGTTTAAGCTGAAGTTGTACTTTTTTCATGACCTCGTCAATTAGGGTGAGATAGGGATCTTTCAATTTCAACGCGCTTTCCCGGATGATAGCTGTATCCCGTTCAAGGACAATAAGCAATAAGGGAAGATAGATGGCTTGCTCAAAGAGGTGTATTTGTTCTTTTGATAGTCTTGTCATAAATTAATCCTCCTGCTTTCAAAAAAGAACATTTGTTCGTATTTATTTTATACTAATTTATTTAAAATATGCAAGCAACTTTTTAAGTTCGAATAATTTCGAGCTTTTTTTATTTATTAAAGGGTATCTATTTCTGCTGTCGAAATAAACAAGTAAGGATGAATATATACATAAGGGAGAGTTTCCTATGACAAAGAGAAAAATAGAAGCGAACGATTTATATCGATTAACATCCCTGACCGATCCACAGTGGGAGAAGCACTCCCGCAAGTTTGCCTATGTGCAGACAACAATCAGCGAAGAGGATAATGAGTATCTTTCCACCATTTATGTAGGGAGCTTGGATGGTAAGGCAAAACCTTTCACATATGGAAAAGGAAGAGCGACTACTCCCAGGTGGTCCCCGGATGGAAGCAGTCTTGCTTTTGTTTCCACGCGCAATGAAAAAGCGCAAATCTATGTGATGCCGGTGGACGGAGGGGAAGCCGAGCAGGTTACCTTCTGCAAAAACGGTGCAAGAGGTCCAGTCTGGTCCCCATGTGGAACGAAGCTTATCTTCAGTACGGCACTGGAGTCGGAGGAAGATCTGAAGGCAGGTTCCAAGAAAGAGGAGAAAAAGAAAAAAACCGAGCCGATGGTTGTGGAGAAGCTGCGTTATAAATCGGATGCAAAAGGCTTTTTGGACAAGAAAAACGATCACTTGGCTGTGCTTGATCTCGAGACGAAGGAGATTACCCTGTTAACTCACGGCGATCGTGACTATGGAAGCCCAGTCTGGTCCCCGGACGGCAAACAGGTCGCTTTTGTAGCGAACCTGGAGGAAAATCCGGATGAGGTGCTTGTAACGGACGTGTACGTGATGGATCTCGAGTCTAAAGAAAAGAAAAAAGTGACCCACAGCAACGGTTTCTTTTCCACCATCACATGGTCCCCTGACGGTGCGTTTCTTGGATTCCTGGGTCATGAAAAAGAGTTCCAAAGTGCCACGTTGACTCGTGTATGGGTGTACCAGCTGGAAACGGAAGTGCTGCTCTGCCTGACAGAAAATCTGGATATCGAAGTGGGAGATGTGGCCATAGGCGACTTCCATTCTGGCAATGTGAATCCCGGCCTTATGTGGACGGAGGATAGTGATGGCTTCTACTTCCTGTTGAGTGACCAGGGTGGAACAGGCATCTACTACGGTTCCCTTGATGGGGCGATGTACCCTATCCACGTTCCTGGTGAACATGTGTATGCCGTATCTATCCTGACAGATTCCCATGAAGCGATTGTGGGGATCAGCAGCTCAACTGATCCTGGTGAACTATATTACCTTGATTTCAGAACACAGAAAAGAGAACAGCTTACACATGTGAACAAAGCGTGGAAACAAGAAGTTGAAATCAGCATTGCCGAGCCGATCAGCTTTAAGGCACCGGACGGATGGGACGTGCATGGCTGGATCATGAAGCCGGCAGGTTTTGAAGAAGGAAAGAAATATCCGACTATCCTGGAAGTTCACGGCGGCCCTCATGCGATGTACGCCAACACATATTTCCATGAGTTTCAGACCCTCACCGCCCAAGGCTTTGTTGTGCTATTTACAAACCCGAGAGGCAGCCATGGTTATGGCCAAGAGTTCGTCGATGCGGTCCGTGGCGATTACGGTGGCAAAGACTATATCGATGTCATGAGTGCGATGGACTATGCATTGGAATCATTCGATTTTATTGATGAGAAGAACCTGGGGATAACCGGTGGCAGCTATGGCGGGTTTATGACAAACTGGGTGGTGGCGCATACAGACCGTTTTAAGGCGGCAGTAACACAGCGTTCCATCTCCAACTGGCTGAGCTTCTACGGTGTGAGTGATATCGGCTACTATTTCTCCGAGTGGGAAGTAAAAGGAAACATGGAGGACAAGGTCGAAAAGCTTTGGGACCACTCTCCAATCAAGTACGTAGCGAATGTCAACACGCCACTCTTGATCCTTCACGGTGAAAAAGATTACCGCTGCCCGATCGAGCAGGCGGAGCAGCTGTTCATTGCACTGAAGAAACAGGGCAAGACAACCAAGTTCGTCCGTTTCCCGGATTCCAACCATGAATTGTCCCGAAGCGGCAACCCGGCACTCCGAATCCACCGATTAAACCATATCAAGAACTGGTTTGTGGAGTATTTGGAGGGTGCGAAGTAATAGGCAACTTGGATTGAAAGCAAGGAGTGGGCCCTTCCCTTTGGTGGGGGAGGGGCCTTTTTAGTTTCAGTTTGGGGATTCCACTGGGGTTGTCACGGATGTCGCCAATGTGATGCCATTCAGCGTGCGAATTTTGTCAGAAAATGCGTTTTATCGATATCTGGTCCCTTTTCGTTGAAATATCGAAAAATTCATTGATATAAAATTTTTTTCATTGATATCACTAAAGAAACCGTTGATATATTAAAAATTCCATCGATAAGTGAGCTAACAAAAAAATTTCTTTAAGCTTTTTAAAGCTGCAAACAGGATGTTGGACTAAATTATGCCTAAATACACAAAAGGACTTTCAAAAATTACGAAGAATTCATAAAGGATGCTAAAAAATCAAGCCAGGAGGAACATACATATGATCAAAGGACTCGACCACCTCGTTTTATTTTGCATGGATACCGAAAAATCAAAGGAATGGTACGAAAAAGCTGGATTCAAATACTCTCACGGATACGAAGGGATGCATTGGTTCCATTTAGGAAACGGACTTATCATGCTGCATCCAGCAGAAACGATAACACCCGGAGATACGGCTGTCCATGCCGCAGTCGAGGATGTTCATCAGCACTTCAGACTTGTCAAAGAAAACGGCCTCGTCCCGATCGACCATCAGGAGGGAAGCAAGCCGATCGACGAACCTGTCACGCGTCCATGGGGGGATATCGAATTCGAGCTTGATGATGTGGATGGACACCGCTGGGCATTCACACAACGCGCCCTGTAACAAAAAAGAAAGATACCTAGAGGAGGCAACCATGAACCACGAAAAAAACTGCCCGTTCTGCTACCCGCAGAACGACCCGTACCAAAACATAGTCTTGGAAAACGAGACCTGCTATTTTCTTCAGCACGATAAAGAACAGGACGTTCTGGAAGGCTGCGGAGTCATTGTCCCGAAAAAGCACCGCGAAAATACGTTTGAGCTGACAAGGGAGGAATGGAACGATTCCTATGATCTGTTGCAGCAAGCAAAAGAATATCTCGATGAAAAGTTCTCTCCTGATGGCTACACATTAGGCTGGAATGTGGGGCCTGCTTCCAACCAGTCTATCCAGCACAGTCACTTTCATGTGATTCCAAGGTACAAGGATGAACCGCTGGCGGGGAAGGGGATAAGGCATTGGCTGAAGCAGCCGGAAAATAAAAGAACAAAAGAATAAATCAATTAATGAGGTATTAAGCCCTATTTGCCAAGCTAAAAGAAGGAGAAACAAGTTTTTCAGTGAAATACTACTGTTGTAGTAAAAACTTAAAGGGTTGGTGAAAAGCATGGCATTAAAAGCAGATAAGATATTTGTGAATTTACCTGTGAAAAACCTTGATGAGACAATGGAATTCTTTTCGAAAATCGGTTTTGAGTTCAACCCCCAATTTACTGATGAAAACGCAACATGCATGGTGATCAGTGACAGTATTTTCGCGATGCTGCTCGTTGAGGATTATTTTAAGTCGTTTACAAAGAAGGACATTTCAGATACCTCCAAAAGCTCGGAGGTCATTATTGCCCTTACCGCCAATAGCCGGGAAGAGGTGGATGAAATCGTGAACAAGGCGTTTGATGCCGGTGGCAAACCCTCTAATGACCCACAGGATCACGGCTTCATGTATGGCTGGGGCTTTGAGGATATAAACGGACACCTCTGGGAAGTGTTTTACATGGAGCAAGGTACCGCTTCTTAAAAATTTGACCCTGTTAAACAGCGGTGTTTAACTGATCCGAAAATATTAAAACAACCATCCATTTCCCAAAGTGAAAATGGATGGTTGTTTTTTGTTTTATATGGGTATTTGATATTTTATATAAAAAATGTAAAGATTTTATGTTATTTTATGGGTGTTTATAGAAATAACTAGTACAATAAGAGATGATAGATATAGACAGAAGCGGAGTTAACCTACATGGATATGATAAATTTCTTTAAAGATCTGCTAACAATGGATAACCTTTTGGAAGGGCTTCAGGATTATAAGTCATTTGGTCCGCTTCCGGGATTTTTACTGGTGGTGCTAGAAGCGTTTTTACCTTTTCTGCCGCTGATTGTGATTGTCATGGCAAACGCTGCAGCATTTGGTTTATGGCTAGGATTTTTGATTTCTTGGTCAGGCACTGTGGTCGGTGCTGTCATTGTGTATTTTTTTGCAACCAAGTTGAAAAGAAATAAATGGATTCAGAGGCAGCTGGAAAAAGAGAAGATTCGAAAGACGATGTCCTGGATTGAGAGGCATGGATTTGGGCCGATTTTCTTTTTATTCTGTTTTCCGTTCACTCCATCTTTTTTAATCAATATGGTGGCGGGCCTGTCACGTATAAAATTCTATCAATTTTTTCTGGCCCTGTTAGCAGGGAAGATGGTTATGATTTTTACGATCAGTTATATTGGGTATGATATTATTTCTTTTATCCGCGCTCCTATTAAAACAGTGATCGCTTTAACGATCATGCTTGTTTTATGGTATATTGGAAAAAAGGTAGAATTGCGCCTTCAGCTTTCAGCAGATAAATAAAAAAAGAATATTAATGATAATTCAGTATATTGTGATAATAGATGGTTATTGGTACAATAGACCTAACAGATTAATTTCGGGGGTTATGAATTGAAAGAAAAGAAAACAAACGTACAGCGTAAATCAGCGATGAAGTGGTTGCTTGTCTCTTTCCTTTTGGTTATTATGATTCGTGCCCTGTTCTTTTCCAATTATGTAGTGGAAGGCCATTCCATGAACCCTACATTAGAAGAAGGGAACTTTCTAATGGTTAATAAAATGGTTTATGCTTTCTCCGTACCGGAACGATTCGATGTTGTCGTGTTTCATCAGGACAACACCGCGGAAGACTATGTGAAAAGAGTAATAGGGTTACCGGGAGATAAAATAGAATATAAGAGAGATATGCTATATGTAAATGATGAACTTGTACTGGAGCCGTTTATCAGTTCGGATAATCTTCGGATATTTGGCGGGAATTTCACCGGAGACTTTACACTAGAAGAGCTGACTGGTGTAGAAAAGGTTCCGAAGGGTCATGTGTTTGTTATTGGAGACAATCGTCTCGGCAGTCGTGATAGCCGTCATTTCGGCTTTATAAAAATGGAAGACATTGTTGGAAAAGTTCATGTCCGCTACTGGCCGGCCGATGAATTTGTTACAACTTTTAAATAGTTGGAAGAGGGCATCTTGGAATTTAGTCGAGGTGGCTCTCTCTTTTTTTATTGAAAGACTTTTAATCATGAGGAGTGAAAAAAGTACTATCTGCATTCATTTTTCCATTATAATAGAATAAAAAGATGGAATATTCTGAACCAGGGGGGCGAGATGATGTCTTCATCTGATACAAACACAATCCTCCATACAAAACTCACCACGCCAATCGTCAAGGATTATGTGTTAAGACGTGCAAAAGTGGCAAGAAAAATGAAAGCGGTTACCAGTCATGGAGTGACCATTGTCCATTCGGGTCCCGGCTATGGGAAGAGTACCATTCTGGCATCCTTTGTTCCTACATTCGATGTCCCTACTTATTGGTATACGGCGACAGCGTTCGATGATGAACTGATTCCTTTTCTTCGTTATGTGGTACATGCCCTCAGAAGAGAAAGGGAAGGCTTCGGTGAGAAGATACTCTCTTATCTTGAAAGAATGGACCGGTATATTCGGGATGAGGAAATACAGGATTTATGCTCATTGTTCCTGAATGAGCTTTTGAATCTTGAGGAACCGATTATTTTTGTCATAGACGATTTTCATTTAGTTCAGGGAAACCCGGAAATTGTCACATGGTTCCATTGGCTGCTGCAGCATATATCCTCCAACCTCCATCTCATTTTGATAACTAGGGAATGTCCAAATTGGGATGTTCTCACCGCCATGAAAGTGAAGAATGAACTATTGGAATTTACGGAAGAGGATTTGAAATTCTCAAAAGAAGAAGTGGAGGTTTTATTGCAGGATATCTATATGATGGATGTGACCGAAGATCAGGTAGAGGAGGTCTATTCCCTTTCGGAAGGCTGGGTGATGGCCATTGGACTTTTAAGCCAAAGGCTGGGGGAGCAGTCATTGCACAATGACTTGGTATCCACTTCCGGTACATTGGATGATTTGTTCAAATATTTGGCGACAGAGGTCTTCACGAAACAAACCCCGATGGTACAGCAGTTTTTGGAGCAAACCTCGATACTTGACATCATGACAGGCGAGATGTGCGATGAAATCCTTGGTATAAACGGATCGAACTATCTGCTGCAGACCCTTGCTGAAAGGCATGTTTTTATTAGTGCATCGGGACCCGATCAATACCGTTACCATGCTTTGTTCAAGGAGTTTCTGGAAAGGCGACTGAAGCAGCAGGAAGCGCAATATATCCTGCTGCACAAACGATGTTCCAAGTGGTATATAAAAAAGCGGGATATTCTTTCAGCCATCTCTCATTTGGAAAAGGTTGCGGACTATACCGCCATTGCAGCCTTGATTCATGATTATGGCTTCGAGCTGATTGAACAGGGGCAGCTTTCCTATATGCTCGAAAAGCTGTTGAAGATCAATGACAGGATAAAGGGAAAATACTATATGCTCTGGTTTATCCAAGGGGAAATCTACCGTTATCGCTGTCAGTATGAAGAAGCGGAAAAGGCCTATATGCTGGCGCTGAAGGTCTCGCGGGAATATGAGGATGGACTTGCCACCATTCGATCGCTGAAGGGCATTGCAAAAATCTATTTGGATACCATCCAGCCGGTAAAGGCGGAGAGGCTACTCTCAGAAGCTATTCATCTACTCGCTACTACTAAAGTAGAAGCCAAAGAGCAGAATCAGCTTTATTCCATCATGGCGGAAAATCTATTGAATGCCGGTCAGGCGACAAAAGCCTTGGCGTGGTTTGATAAGGTGGAAGCTTCCTATAAACATAGCTCTGAGAATAATCTTGAACCAAGAATAATGCTCCGCTCAGGAAAGCTGCAAAAGGCAAAGAAATTGCTGACGTCCACTAAAAGGGAGCAGGTAGAAGGAATCCTCCCCCAATCCCATAGAGAGACAGACCTTCTGCTTTCTTTGGTAGAGGTATTTATGGGAAATGCGGAACAGGCAAAGAAATTGGCGGATGCCGGAATCAAGCAAGGAATAAAACTGCAGGCACCTTTTGTGGAAGCATGCGGCTGGATCCGTCTGGGTCATGCGGTTCAATTGATGGAAGTTTATGATGCAACACTTGCCAAGCAATGCTATGAGACTGCCTTGAACATAATGGATGAATTGAATATTTCAAGAGGGAAAGCGGAAGCGAATATGGGGCTATGTCTCTTATATGCCAACCAGGGAGCTTTTGAAAAAGCGATCATTTGCGGGGAAGAAGCCTTAAAGGAAACAGAGGAAGTCAAGGACAACTGGCTTTCAGGCTTGATCTACCTGTCCATGAAAATAGCATCAATCGTGAATGGGAAATGGGAGAAGGTCGAGTACTATGGAGTACGTGCTTACAGTCTGCTCCATAAATGCGGAGACGATTATGGGGAGCTTCTTTATTACTTCTGGCGTTCCATCCATTCTTATGAAAAGGAAGAATGGGAAAACTTCGAAGACTCCATGAACCGCTTCCTGACGTTTCTTCAAGCAGGAAACTATGAGTTCATGCTATTTAACCGTACAACCTTTGGACCGAGTGATATTCAGAAAATCACACCTATGCTGCAGGAAGCGCTGCAAAGAGATATCCAGCGGTCGTATGTGACATCCTTATTAAATGAACTGGGCTTTGCGAATGCTCATAATCATCCAGGCTATACGTTGAAAGTTCAGACCCTTGGTGGATTCAGGGTATGGTTGGGCCCAAAAGAACTGGACTCCAAAGACTGGCAGCGGATAAAAGCAAAAGAGCTGCTGGAGTATTTTGTCACGAAACGGAAAAAGCAGATCGTCAAGGATGACATTTTTGTAGCACTTTGGCCCAATGTTCCGGAAAAAACGGTGACAAGGGATTTCAAGGTCGCTTTGAATGCATTGAACAATGCTTTGGAGCCGGACCGTAGAGCGCGGACGGAGCCGTTTTTTATCCAAAGGAACGGTAACACCTATGGATTGAACCCGAGCTGCGGATATGTGCTGGATTGTATGGAATTTGAAACGCTTGCACATATCGGGCTGGATGAAAAGGAACCGGGTAAGGCGTTAACCTTATTGGAAAAAGCGTTGGAACTGTACAAAGGAGATTTCCTGCCTGAGCAGAAATATGCGGATTGGTGCTTGAATGAGCGTGAGCGTCTACTAGTCTATTATTTACGTTGCTGTGAAAAAATAGCACAGCTGCTTGTTGCAGCCAGAAGCTTCGATCAGGCAATCCACTACTGCGAAAAGATAATAGAGAAGGACGCAACATGGGAAGAAGCCTATCGACTTCTGATGTTCTGTTATTATCAAAAAAATAATCGTCCGCAGGCGATGAAGTGGTTTGCAAAATGTAAAACCTATCTCGAGAACGAACTCGGTGTGGAACCGATGTCCACGACAATGCAGATGTATGACATGGTACTCGGGAAAGCAAAATGAATGAGGAAACCCCCGTATCCACAATTTTTGGTTGCGGGGGTTTTTCATGTAACTCATTTGTAACCCCTACATTTTACGATAAGGGTACAACTTTTCAAATTAGTTTAGAGGGGGATAAACAATGAAAAAATGGAAAATAGGGTTTCTGCTTGCCTGTATGATGATGCTGGTGCTTGCCGGCTGTAACAACAATGCAGGAACAGATTCTGATTCGTCAAATGGAGATAATGGCAAAAAGGTGATCAAGGTAGGCGTACTTGCTTCTCTTACAGGGGCCCTTGAAACCTATGGCAAGCAGACGGTACAAGGTTTTGAGCTGGGCTTGGAGTACGCAACAGAAGGAACCATGGAAGTGAACGGGCATAAGATTGAGTTTGTGGTGGAGGATACCGAGACAAAACCGGAAGTGGCCATCCAAAAAGCTACTAAACTATTAGAGGAAGATGAAGTGGATTTCCTGGTGGGATCATCTAGTTCAGGGGACACATTGGCAGTGCTTCCGCTAGCTGAGGAATATGAAAAGGTGATGATTGTGGAGCCGGCTGTAGCCGATAGCATCACGGGTGCTGACTGGAATAAATATATTTTCCGTACTGCCCGCAACTCCTCGCAGGATGCAGTGGCAGGGGCAGCAGCAATTGCCGGTAAAGGTGTGAAAATCGCCACATTGGCGCCTGACTATTCGTTCGGTCATGACGGAGTCGCAGCATTTAAAGAGGCCGCTGTAGCTCTCGGAGCAGACATTGTGCTTGAGGAGTATGCGGATCCTGCTGCAACGGATTTCACATCCAATATCCAGAAGATCCTGGATGCAAAGCCCGATTATCTTTTCGTTGTTTGGGCAGGTGCAAACTCTCCATGGAACCAGATTTCAGATATGAAGGTGCAGGATAGAGGAATCAAGATTTCCACTGGAGCTCCTGATATTGCGGCACTTTCCACGATGGAGCAGCTTATCGGCATGGAAGGATTTTCAGTTTACTATCATACGTTGCCTGACAATCCAATTAACGATTGGCTGGTGGAAAAGCATAAAGAAAAATTCAATGGGGAAGTGCCGGATCTGTTCACGCCGGGCGGGATGTCTGCAGCTATTGCCATCGTCGAAGCTTTAAAGAAGACAGAGGGTAAAACGGACACGGATCAACTCATTGAGACCATGGAAGGAATGAGTTTTGATACACCAAAAGGTCAAATGACATTCCGCCCTGAAGATCATCAGGCGATGCAGACCCTATATGCGATTCGCTTGGAAAAGGTGGATGGGGTAGATTATCCGGTGCCAGTTCTGATCAGGGAACTATCCCCAGAGGAAACGGCCCCACCAGTTCGAAATTAATCAAAGAAGGAAGGAACTTTGGAGCTCTGCTCCAAAGTTCCTTCGTGCTATATTTCTGAACTTACATAGGATTAAAAAGGAGGGAAACAAAGTGAATCCCATTTTGGAAACTAAGGAGCTTACGATAGCTTTTGGAGGGCATGTTGCGGTGGACGGAGTGAATTTCAAGGTGGAGCCCAACCATTTCAAATCGATCATTGGTCCAAACGGTGCAGGAAAAACCACCTTTTTCAATTTGCTAAGCGGGCAACTGAAACCGACAAGTGGTCAGGTGTATTGGAAAGGGGAGGACATAACGAAGCTATCTCCAATGAAGCGGACAAGAAAAGGAATAGGAAGATCCTTTCAAATAACGAATGTTTTCCCTAACTTAACTGTTTTGGAGAACGTGAGGATTGCCGTTCAATCGCAAAAAGAGGTCCGGTATAACATGTTTTCACACTTCCTGCACTTCAAGGATTTTGAAGTGAGAGCCATGGAACTTTTAACGACAGTACTGTTGAATAAGAAGGCGAACTCACTAGCCAAGAACCTGGCGCATGGGGAAAAACGGAAGCTGGAGATTGCAATGCTGCTTGCACTGGAAACAGAGATCCTCCTTCTGGATGAACCGACCGCCGGAATGTCGATTGAAGAGGTTCCCGCAATTCTCGAAGTGATAAAGCTGATAAAAGCACAGGGAGATCGAACCATTATTTTAATAGAACACAAAATGGATATGATCCTGGATCTATCTGATTCAGTAATGGTCCTTTTCAATGGAAGGCTATTGGCGGATGGGACTCCTGAAGAAATAATGAACAATGAAACCGTCCAATCGGCGTATTTAGGGGGATTGTATGATGACAACGCTTCTTAAAGTGGAAGGGATTCAAACCTATATTGAACAGTTTCATATTTTGCAAGGGGTGGATTTTGAAGCGAAGCAGGGAGAAGTCACCGTTCTGCTAGGCAGAAACGGTGCAGGAAAAACAACCACCCTGAGAAGTGTCATGGGATTGAATCCGCCTAACAAAGGTTCCATCACCTATAATGGGCAGGATATCACCGGCCTTGCAACCTATGAAATTGCCAATAAAGGAATCGGATATGTCCCGGAGGACCAAGGGATATTTGGAGAATTGACGGTAGAGGAAAATATGAAGGTCGCCATGAGAAAGCACGACGTCGCAACACTTTCCCGTCTCGATTGGATCCTGGATTTATTTCCGGATCTGAAAACCTATTGGAAGAAGCGTGGAGGAAATCTCAGTGGCGGTCAGAAGCAAATGCTCGCCATCTCCCGTGCCTATGTCAATAACAGCAAGCTCCTGCTGATTGATGAGCCTAGCAAGGGGCTGGCGCCGATCATGGTGGAAAAGGTGATGCATTCCATTGAACAGATGAAAAAAGAGACGACTATCATTCTGGTGGAACAGAATTTTTATATGGCAAGTACCATCGGGGATTGCTTCTATATCTTGGATGATGGAAGAACCGTTCATAATGGATTGATGGAAGAACTTAAAGAGAATACGGAACTGCGGAAGCACTATTTGGGAATTGCATAAAAGGAGGGGAGCATAGTGGAGGTATTTATTAACCTTGCTGTCAATGGATTAGCGACAGGGATGCTGATATTCTTGCTGGCTGCGGGATTGACGCTGATATTCGGCTTGATGGATGTACTGAATTTCGCCCATGGGGGGCTGTTCGCATGGGGTGCTTTCTCCGGTATATGGGTATATAGCACAACTGGAAGTTTTATGTTAGGTATTCTCGCTGCCGTTGCGACTGGACTTATTCTAGGTTTAGTCCTTGAAAGATTTATCATTCAGCCTGTTTACGGCAATCATGTCCAGCAGATTCTGATCACCTTGGGGGTGATGCTTGTATTGAGCGAAATGATCAAGGTCGTTTTCGGGCCGAATCAGCTTAGTGCGAAAACACCCTCCTATTTCAGTGGCAGCTGGGAGTTTGGGGACATTATCATCATCAAATACAGGGTTTTCATCATTATTGTTGGTGCACTGGTTTTCGGGGCCATTTACTATATTCTGAGAAATACGAAAATAGGCCTTATTGTTCGGGCTGGTGTGATCAATAAGGAAATGGTGCAAGCCCTCGGAATCAATATTAAGCGGGTTTTTATGCTCGTTTTCATGGTCGGAGCGGCCATGGCGGCACTTGGAGGAATGCTTCTTGGACCATATTCGGGAGTCATATATGCCGAAATGGGGCTGGAGTTTGGAATCCTTGCCTTCATCGTGGTGGTCATCGGAGGCATGGGCAGTATAACCGGTTCGGTTCTTGCGGCCATCCTGGTGGGATTGAGCGGAAGCTTTATGGCGTATTACGTACCGGACCTGGCATTGGCGGTAAACATGCTCTTGATGGCAACCGTGCTCATCTTCCGTCCGCAAGGCTTATTCGGGGTAAAGGGGTGAGGGCATGAACACGTATATAACAAAGCCTAATATGGTGTATCTGTTAATTTTCATCATGCTTCTGACTGTTCCGTTTGTCTCTGATTCTCGTACTCTTTTAATCATGTTCACCCAAATATTCCTGTTTGCGATATTTGCGATGAGCTATGATATTCTCCTGGGCTACACGGGTATCGTTTCCTTTGGACATGCGATGTTCTTTGGAATTGGCGCCTATTCCACAGGTGTCATGCTCAAGCATTTTGATAGTACCATCGCAACATTGCTTCTTGCCGTGCTGGTTGGAGCGGTTATTGCTGCCGTCATCAGTTATCTCGTCGGGATGCTTTCCTTACGGTTAAAAAGCCATTTTTATGCGATGCTAACCCTTGCCTTTTCCGGTCTGTTTTTAGTAGTAGCGGAAAAGTGGAGATCTCTGACATTCGGAAATGATGGATTTACTTTTTCGATTCCGGATCCACTAAAGGATCGGATGACCTTGTACTTTGTTGCTCTAATAATGATGGCTGTAATTTTCCTTTTATTGAGAAGGTTCACTCTTTCTCCTTTGGGAAGGGTGCTGCAGGCTATCAGGGAGAATGAAAACAGAACCGAATCACTTGGTTTTCATGTTCTTCACTATAAAGTGATTGCAAGTGTCGTTGCCGGTGTAGTGGCAAGCTTCGCAGGAAGCCTTTACGTGCTGACCCTGCGCTTTGTCAATACCTCCGTATTTGCAGTGGATGTTACGCTCGATGCTTTATTGATGACCATCATTGGTGGAGTAGGCACGCTTGTGGGTGCCATCCTTGGTGCAGGATTGATTGAATTTGCGCATCACTGGTTAACTGATTTAGCGAAGGTGCATTGGATTTTTGAACGCTGGATCATCTTTTTTGGAATCCTCTATATACTGGTCGTCATGTTCTTCCCGCAAGGCATCATAGGGACAGTAAGGCTCTGGTGGGGGAAGAGGAAGGCAAAGCACCGCGCTATAAAAAACGATAACAACATTTCAGGTTAGGGGGGGGAAAGATGATTACACAGCCGAACGTTGCATCCTTTGTGGTGCGGTGCGCAAGCTTAGTGGATATAGATCATAAGGATCCTGTCTGGAGAATCACTGTCAGCCATGTGCAAGGTGAGGAAGAAATATCGGTTGCTTCCTTGGAGGAAGTGTATGAATATATGAAGGATATATTAAGCAGGTGAGAGCGATGACAAGCGTTGGAATTGTCAGTACAGGAATTTATATCCCGGAAAATTTCATGTCGAGCAAGGAGATTTCAGAAAAATCTGGAATACCTATATATGTGGTGGAAGAAAAGCTGGGCATTAAACAGAAGCCCATTGCGGGAGAGGAAGACCATACTTGTGAAATGGGAATAAAAGCCGCAAGAATGGCCCTGGAAAAGTCGGTAATAAAAGCCGAAGAGATTGATCTGATCATTTATATCGGAGAAGAGCATAAGGAATACCCATTATGGACAGCCGCCCTATATATGCAGGAGAGCTTGGGCGCGGTGAATGCGATTGGGTTTGATATGGCATTACGCTGTGGCACCACCATCATGGCGTTGAAGATAGCCAAGGATATGATGCTTAGTGATGATGCTATCAACACCGTTCTGCTGGCAGGCGGTTATCGCAATGAAGATTTTATCAATTATGATAACCAAAGGACACGCTTTATGTTCAACTTAGCCGCTGGAGGAGGGGCTCTTCTTCTTAAAAAGAATAATGGAGAAAACGAATTGTTGGAGTCCCATTTGATCACGGACGGATCCTTTTCAAAGGATGTCGTAGTGGTGGCAGGGGGGACGAAACATCCCATATCAACAGAAGCACTCGAATTGGGATTGAACAAACTGGACGTTCTGGACCCGGATGGAATGAAAGCAAGACTGGAAGAGAAATCGATGAAGAATTTCCTGGAAGCCATACGTGGGTCTTTGAATAGGAGCGGCTTAACTGAAAAGGATGTTGATTATCTAGGCATCCTGCATATGAAGAAATCGGCTAATGACTATGTATTAAAGGAACTTGGATTGACCCAAAACCAATCTATCTATCTTGAAGACTACGGGCATATCGGTCAGATCGACCAGATCCTATCGCTTGAGCTTGCCTTGGAAAAAGGAAAGATAAAAGCTGGTGACATTGTCGTCCTGGTCAGTGCGGGTATCGGGTATGCATGGGGAGCAACAACTATCAGATGGGGAAAAGCCATCGAATAGGAGGGTATGATACATGGGTATTATCGAACAGAAAACAGTCAAACTGGCAAATGGGGAAACACTGGGTTATAGAGAGCGTGAAGGAAGTGGAGAAAAACTTTTACTTGTCCATGGTAATATGACCTCCTCTAAACATTGGGACCTTGTAATGGAGAACATCGATCCTTCTTTTCATGTGATAGCAGTAGATATGCGTGGTTTCGGCGAGTCCACCTATCATGAAAAATTCTATTCCATCAAGGAATTAGCGGTTGATATCAAGCTGTTTGTTGATGAGCTGAACCTTTCCGGTTTCTCATTGGTCGGCTGGTCGACAGGTGGAGCGGTAGGAATGCAATTTGCTGCCGATAACCCAGGCTATTGCAACAAGCTGATCCTGCTTGCTTCCGCTTCTACAAGAGGATATCCGATTTTCGATACGGATCAAACTGGTCAGCCGGATTTATCCAAAAGACTTTCAAGTTTTGAACAGGTCCTGCAGGATAAAACAAGAACCATCACCATTACACAAGCATATGAAACAAAAAATAAAGACATGTTGCGGATGATTTGGGATTTTGCCATCTACCATGATAATAAACCTGAAAAGGAGCGTTACGAGGAATATTTGAATGATATGATGACACAGCGCAATTATCCGGAAATCCTGCATGCCCTAAACACATTTAATATCAGCGAAAAGAATAATGGTCTGAAGGATGGAACAGGAGATGTAAAGAAAATCAACATCCCGGTGCTTGTTCTTGCAGGAGAAAAGGATCTTGTCATCACTGAACAGATGACAAAGGAGATCCTGGAGGATTTAGGAGGTAAAGCGACTTTCATTCCATTAAAAGGGTGCGGACACTCTGCCTTGGTGGATGATTTGCCGCAACTGCTGGAAGCCATTACAACATTCGTGAAAAAACAGGAGGAACAATATCAATGAGACTATCAGGAAAAGTAGCCATCATTACCGGTGCCGCCAATGGATTGGGGCTGGAGGCAGCACGGGTATTTTTACGGGAAGGTGCAAAAGTGGCACTAGTGGACTATGATGCTGTAGCCGGGGAGCAAAGAGTCTCGGAGTTGCAGGCGGAGGGGGAAGCTGCCTTCTATCAGGTGGACGTTTCGAACCAGTCACAGGTAGTGGAAATGGTTCAAATGGTAAAAGAAAGATTCGGACAGATTGATATATTAATAAACAATGCCGGCATTACCAAGGACAATATGCTGCTTAAGATGAGCAGTGAAGATTTCCAGAAAGTAATGGATATCAACGTTAATGGAGTATTCAACTGTACCCAGGCGGTAGTTCCCCATATGCTTGAACAAGGTGCAGGCAAAATCATCAATACATCCTCTGTTTCCGGCGTATATGGAAATGTCGGCCAGACCAATTATGCCGCTTCCAAGGCGGCGGTTGTCGGGATGACTAAATCATGGGCAAAGGAATTCGGACGCAAAGGAATCAATGTAAACGCAGTCGCGCCTGGATTTGTGGAAACAAGCATGGTCACGACTGTTCCCGAAAAGGTGATCCAGGGACTTTTACAGGTCATCCCATTGCAGCGCCTGGGTAAACCGAGCGATATAGCAAACGCATATCTATTCTTGGCATCAGATGAATCCGATTATATAAATGGAACCGTCTTGCATGTGGACGGCGGCATCATGATGTAAAGTACGTACTTCCGTGTTGTGGGAGTTTAATAAAAGTAAAGTAAATGTTCGTGAAAGATGAGTATTGCTTTTGTGTACACTAGCTGTTGATTGGAGCAATAGGCGAAGACTCCTGCGGGAGGACGCGTTTAGTGGAGACCCCACAGGCGAAGCCGAGGAGGCTCCACAAAACGCCCCGCGGAAAGCGCAGCCTATTGCGAAAATCAACAGCGGTCTTTAAAGGCCCAATAGAAAAAACGAGCATCAGGTGCGGAAAGCACTTGGTGTTTTTTTGTTGTAATTTGTGTCCAAAAAACTAAACTTTCCTACCGAGCATATTCAATGTTGCGCTCACCATCCACTAGCCAGTATGATGATATCATATAATCATATAGTCAAATTTGAATAATCAACTCGTATAGGAGGACATCCAGTTGTTTAATGCACTTATTAAAAAACCAAAAGTAACATTAATTTTTTTGCTATTGCTTGTTGTAATAGGTACTCTCACTTATTTTCAGATCCCGAAGCGTGAGGTACCGGAGATTTCCATCAATGTAGGGACGATTACCACTGTTTATCCAGGGGCTGCGCCTGAGATAGTGGAAAGGGATATCACCACACCTCTGGAAAAGGAGCTTCTTGATATTGAAGGGATGGATAGCGTTACTTCCGTTTCAGGTGTCGGCATCTCCAATATTGTGCTGGAACTGACAGATGATGCAGATCGGGATCAGGTGTTTTCACTTGTCCGTCAGGCTGTATCGGATGTGAGTCGTGAATTCCCTGAGGAAGCATTTGAGCCTACCGTCAATTCAGACATTCAAATGGGAGTGATCGCGTCCTACCATTTATTGAATGAAGACCGTTCCCTTTTATTGGAGCAAAAAGAATTGATAAATGACTGGATTCCCCAACTGGAAAAAATTGATGGAGTCCGCAAGGTAACTGTAAGAGGATTGGAAGAGACAAGTTATACTTTAAATCTTGATTCCGAAAAAATGCAGGAAACCGGAATCATCCTGCCTGATGTAATTACTAGTATCCAAAATGAACTCGAAATCACCCCACTAGGCAGCCAGGAGTCAGGAAACAAGGTTTCTCAGCTGACGATGGAGCACATTGATTCAATAGAAGATGTAGAAAATGTGTTTATCAAAAAAAATCAAGCAGGAGATTCCATATATGTACGGGATATCGCTAGCTTGACACAAATCCCGGCAGCACAGGAAGACCTTGTTGTCTATAACGGGACTCCTGCCTTATCGTTGACCATCATGCAGGAGAAGGGCGTGGACATCCCAACCCTCTATTCAAAAGTGGATGCAGAGATGGAGCGCCTTACAAAGGATCTGCCTGATGAAATTGAATTGGATCTCTACTATACCCAGGACAAGATTGTGAGTAAAATATTCAATGATTTGGGTATCTCATTCCTAATTTCCATCTTTGTTGTCGTATTGATAACATTCTTTGGTTTAAATGCAGTATCCGCCATTCTAGTTGCATTATCGATCCCGATATCGATCGCACTGGGGCTCATCCCGCTGCCATATGCAGCTGTCGATTTGAATCAGATTTCCATCATCGGGATGATTATCGCCCTCGGTATCCTTGTCGATGATGCCATCGTGGTAAATGATAATATCCAAAGGCGTTACCAGCTTGGAGATGGGCCTTTGAAAGGGGCACTGACAGGGACGAAAGAAGTGAGGATTTCTGTCATCACTTCCTCCCTCGCGATTGTGTTTACGTTCCTGCCGTTGACGTTCATATCCGGTCCGAACGGAGCCTTCATTTCAGCATTGCCGACCGTATTGATTTCAACGATCATCGGATCGACAATCGTGGCGCTCACGATCGTTCCAATCTTTCTTGCATGGCGTCAAAAAAAGCGCAGTAAGAAATCGAAAGATGGAATATTAGGTTCTCAAATTGATAAAGTGAGCACTTGGTATAGCGACAAAATTTTAACGAATATTGTAAAAAAACCGCTCCTTACAGGTTTTGCGGTGCTGATTTTCTGTACGGCAACATACGCTTTAGTACCATTTATTCCTGTCGTATTCTTCCCGAGTGCGGACAGGGAAGAAGTCACCGTGACTGTCACCTTGCCTGCAGGAACCCCTATGGAAGAAACAGAGTCAAGGTTGAAAGCGATGGAAGAAAATTTGAAGAGTGACGAAGATATCTATGAATCCACTATTTTTGCGGGTAGTGGAGAGCCGGGCATTTTCGGCAGCAAGTTATCCAATTCTGGTGAAAATACTGGACAGATCGTCTTGAGAGTTGATCGCGAAAAGCAGTCGGCTGCTGAAACGATTGAAGAATGGCAGCCTAAGCTGAGGGAAGAAAATCCCGATAGTGTCATTATGCTTTCCACCATTGAAGCCGGTCCGCCTGTTGGTGCCCCGATTGCCTTGACGGTTGTCGGAGAAAATATCGATGAATTGATGGAAACTGTAAATGGTTTGAAAAGAGAAATTGATAATTTGGAAGGAAGCGGTGTAGTAATAGATGATGTGGGTACACCATTACCAACCATCAACTATGTTCCGAATCGCGGCGCAATGGAGCAACATGGCATTACCGCCGAGGAAATCAGTAATCTGATCAGACTGAAAACGGAAGGCATACCTGTTGGTTCCTATGAAGCGGGTAAGGAAAGAAAAACGTTAACTATCATTCAGGATCTAATGGATGAAGGGGAAACGTTGAACCTGGAAAACCTCGAGATCCCTAGCAAGCTTGAAACCACGGAGTTCGGTGCACCTGTACTTGTACCATTATCCGAGCTGGTTACACAGGAGGAAACGGAAGCCCTGCCGCTTATCCCGCATAAAAATGGGGAAAGAACGGTTACTGTCCGAGTGTATCCTGGTGAAGAGGATAAACAGAAGCTTGAAAAGCAGGTAGAGGAGATTGCCGATTCCTATGAAACAGATTCCACTTCGATCTCTGTTGGAGGGGAGTCTTCAGCAAGAAGCGACTTCTTTATTGAAGTAGGTAAACTGTTCATCATTGTTATTTTCTTGATTTACATCCTGATGGTCATTCAGTTCAATTCCTTGCGTCTGCCATTGCTGATCATGAGCTCCGTTTATCTGGCAATTTCAGGTGCAGTGATCGGTCTGTTCCTGACACAGACAGGTCTTGGATTTATGGCGATGATGGGGATTGTATCGCTTGCTGGGATTGTTGTCCGTAATGCAACGGTATTCATTGAGTTTATGGAGCAGCGATTACAGGAAGGTGCAACACTTAGTGAAGCGGTCATCGATTCCGGGAAGGCGAGATTCAGGCCGATCGTACTGACTGCCTTTACATCCATTGCGGCCTTAATCCCGATTGCGTTCAGTGGAGATGTGCTATTCACACCACTTGCAATCTCGATCATCTCGGGAATCTTTTTCTCAACCTTCTTCACCCTACTGTTCGTCCCAGCGTTTTATTTTGTAATCAAAAGAAGAAAAGTGAAGGAAGTTTAACGTGGCCATCCTGAAAAAAAGGTAGCCACATTAAACACCCTGTTGATTTCCGTTCCAGGTGGCAGCGATCGCGGGGCGGTGCTTGAGCCTCCTCGGCATGCCTGCGGGGTCTCAAGTCTACCGCTATCTCCCGAAGGAGTCTCACACCTTGCACTACAATCAACAGGGGCGGCAGGTGGCGCATAACGTCTACACTATATTTCATTTATCATGATGTAGATTTTTTACATGAAGCTCTCTGTTAGTGTCTAGTGCTGTTATTTTAAGAATCTAGCTGTTGATTGGAGCAATAGGCGAAGACTCCTTGAAAATGCGAGCATTTTCTGCGTGCGATGTTTCGCTTCCGAAGCCTTCCTTGTCCTGCGGGAGGTAGCGGTTAGTGGAGACCCCACAGGCGAAGCCGAGGAGGCTCCACAAGCGCCCCGCGGAAAGCGTAGCCTAGTGCGGAAATCAACAGCGGTATTTAATGAAGCCGCTTAATAGTCGAGGTGAATTCCTGTAAAGGGGGTTCACCTTTTTTTGTAACCCTATTGTAACCACACACCTTTATAGTGGTAATTACTTGAAAAGGATAAGGGAGAGATGGAAGTGGCATTTGATGGATCGTGGCTACAGAAGCGTTCACAACTGTCTCCTGCAAAAGTCGCCATTATTGATGGGGAAACTGGAGAGCGATGGAATTACAAAGAATTGTATGACCGCACTATAAATTTGGCAGATAGATTGTGTCAACTTGGCATCGATCACGGAGATAGAGTGGCCTTGCTGTCTCCGAATGATCCTTCTTACTTTGAATTGCTGTTTGCCTGCCAGGTAGCTGGGGCGATATTCGTTCCGCTCAATTGGCGGCTATCTGAAGAGGAGCTCATTTATATCTTGAAAGATTGCGAGGCTAAGTGCGTCTTTGTCCATCCGGAGTATAAGGAATTATTGAAGAATTTCCCTTGTGAAACGTTTCCTTTGGAAGAAACACAGACCGATTACCATTCCATATCTGCTGAAATCTCTTTGAGGGATTCTTGCAGACATGCCGCAATCATTTATACGGGAGGGACGACAGGAAAGCCTAAAGGAGTCATCCTTTCCCATCAGAACATAGCGAGCAATGCAATCAATACGATTATCAGCTGGGGCTTGAGTGAAAGGGATATTACACTCACCTGCCTGCCGATGTTCCATACGGGAGGATTGAATGCCCTGTCCACACCGCTTTTGATGGCAGGAGGAACTGTCGTCATCATGAGGGATTTCCAGAAGGATAAAGTGATAGACTTATTGAATCTTTATCAGTGCACAGTGGTTTTGATGGTTCCGACGATGTACCATATGCTGATTGAACACCCGGATTTTTTAAAAGAGAGCTTTCCGTCCATGAAAACATTTTTATCCGGAGGAGCTCCCTGCCCCTTGGAGGTCTATGAAGCCTTTTACAAAAAAGGCAAGCTGTTCAAGGAGGGTTATGGACTAACGGAAGCTGGTCCTAACAATTTCTATATCGATCCTACAGAAGCCTACGGGAAGAAAGGTTCTGTAGGAAAACCCATGATGTTCAATGAGGTGAAAATTGTAAGGAAGAACAATGTGGAAGCAGGCCCGAATGAAGTCGGTGAAATATATCTTAAAGGTCCACATGTGTTTACTGGCTACTGGTCGAATCAGGAAGAAACGGAAAAGGTGAAATGTGAGGGCTGGTTGCGCACAGGGGATCTTGGAAGAAAAGATGAAGACGGTTATTTTTATATTGTCGGCCGGGCGAAGGATATGATCATCTCCGGCGGGGAGAATGTGTATCCCACAGAGGTGGAGCAGACAATTTCTCAGCATATTGCCGTTAAAGAGGTCAGTGTGGTGGGGATACCTCATCCAAAGTGGGGAGAGGCGGTTCTCGCAGTTGTTTCACTAAAGAGTCCGGCATCCGAAAAGGAGCTGACCACCTTCTGTTCTCAAAGGCTGGGAAAATATAAAGTACCCAAAAGGTTCGTTTTTGTAAAAGAGATCCCTAAAACAGCAGTCGGAAAAATAGATAAGAAGCTTCTGATGGAAAGGTACCGGGAGATCTTCATCTATGAAAAGGAACGCTTATAATTTACAATAAGATACACCTGGTTTTTTTACCGGACTAGGTGTATCTTTTTATTATAGGGAAATACTTTTATTGAAACTTTTACAAGATGAACTCGTACTAACTAATAGAGTAAAACTACTACCTGTAAGGCAGGTTTTTATAAATGGAATTTTATTTGGATTTGTTGCTTTATGCACCATATGTAACTGCTACATTATTATGTTTTTTCACGTATTGCTTTTATCTGGAGTCCAGGCAGGTTTGGTATCAGTCTCGTTCCTGCTCTCCATCCCTTGATACGAGCGGGGCGGTTTCCTATCAGGTGGATAGGAAAAGAAGAAAACGATTAGCCTTCGTTTACAGAAAACGTCCTACCAAGGAAACTCTCGATGATGAGGAACACCCTTCCTTCTACTAATAGAAAAGTAAAAACTTTGAGAATCAGTAGGAGGAATCTATATTGAAAAAAATAACTATGGCAGCCTTGTTGGTTGTGACAGTAATGACCGGGTGTAGTATGAGTGAACCGATCACTTCTGATACACAGGGAGTGTGGAATCACTATTTTATCTATCCGATGTCACTTCTTTTGACGTCAGTAGCGAATTTTTCGGGAGGTAATTATGGCTTGTCCATCATCGTGGTGACTATTCTGATTCGCCTTCTTATTTTTCCGCTTGTGATGAAGCAACAGAAGAGCACAATCGCGATGCAAAAGCTTCGACCTGAAATGACGGCACTACAGGAGAAATATAAAGGCAAGAAGGATCCGGCTGATCAGCAGAAAATGCAAAAGGAAATGATGGAGCTTTACCAGGCCCATAAAATCAATCCTGTCGGTGGATGCCTGCCTGTCTTGATCCAGATGCCAATCATTATGGCGTTCTATTATGCGATAGGAAGAACAACGGAAATTGCCGAGCATTCCTTTCTCTGGTTCAGCCTCGGTCAATCCGACCCTTATTTCATCTTGCCGGTTGTGGCGGCCACCACTACGTTTATCCAAACAAGAGTGAGCCTGCCCCCCGACATTCAGCCGCAAATGAAAATGGTCATGAATATCATGCCGGTATTCATCCTTATTGCAGGTCTGACTCTGCCATCTGCGCTTGCCCTTTACTGGGTGATCGGTAACCTTTTCGGGATCGGTCAAGGGCTGTTCCTGAAAAAACGAATGAAGAATTTAAAGGAAAACTCTTCAGAACCCACTGTTGCGACCACTTAATTTTTCGACAAAAACACTTGAATGACAGATTTATTCAAGTGTTTTTTCTTTTTATCCATGTAAGCTGAATCAATTATAAGACGAGGTACATGGAATTCAGTGCAACATCCTAATATTTGTATGCGGCTGGTTGGCATAACGGCCATTTTTTAAGTACAATAGAGGTGAGAAATTAATTATATAATCATAGATTTAGTGCGACCGGAGTAGTGAGAGCCGGTCGCCATTTTAACCATAGAGAAGTTTGGGGGAAATGCTGTGTCAATTCGTTTTTTGATAGGAAGAACAGGAAGTGGAAAAACAAAATGGTGTAGCGACCAGATCCTTCAGCAGTTGAAAGACGATCCGGAAGGCCCTCCGATTGTCTATCTTGTTCCAGAACAGATGACCTTCCAATCGGAATATCGGATGGTTCAATCGCCTGATATCCAGGGAATGATCCGGGCACAGGTATTCAGTTTTACCCGCCTTGCTTGGCGAATCCTGCAGGAGGTTGGGGGAATCAGCCGTTTTCATATTGATCAGACCGGGATACACATGCTTCTTCGCAAGGTGGTCGAGGAGCATAAAAATGAGTTTCATGTGTTTGGCCGTTCTGCCGAGCAGTTTGGCTTTATTGAACAGATGGAAGGTATGGTAACGGAATTCAAGCGTTACTGTGTAACACCTGAGCTATTGCAGGAAGAGATTGTCCGTATAAAGGATGATAGCACCATTTCAGAACATGAAAGAATGCTCGCCAAGAAGCTGACGGATATTTTGGTGGTCTACCGCCAATTGGAGCAAACCCTTGAAGGCAAATATGTGGATGGAGAGGATTATCTGCAGTTGCTGGTTGAAAAGATCCCTTTTTCCTCTTATATAAAACAAGCAGATATTTTTATAGATGGTTTTCATAGTTTTACACCACAGGAAGTAGAGGTCCTGAAGCAACTTATGATGCATGCCAGGTCTGTTACCGTTGCTCTTACATTGGACAAGCCCTATGACGAAGAGGCGCCATATGATCTCCATCTGTTCCGGTCAACGGGCACCACTTACCAGAAACTGAAAAATATTGCACTTGAAGAAGGATGCGAAGTGGAGGCGCCTATTTTAATGGAAGATGCCCACCGCTTTACGGAATCCGATTCCTTGCGGCATTTGGAACAATATTTTGATGTAAGACCTACCGTGGCTTACCCCGGTAAAGGTGAGGTCTCCATTTTGCAGGCTGTAAACAGAAGAGCGGAGATCGAAGGAATAGCACGGGAAATCACATCGCTTGTTCGTGACAAGGGTAACCGCTATAAGGATATTGCTGTCATTGTCCGCAATGCCGAGTCCTATGTGGATTTGATCAATACGGTTTTCAAAGATTATGAGATTCCCTTTTTCATCGATCAGAAGCGTACGATGCTTCATCATCCGCTTGTAGAGCTTTTACGTTCGAGTATCGAGGTCATCACTCGTAACTGGCGCTATGAATCTGTTTTCCGCTGTGTAAAAACGGATTTCTTTTATTCGATGGATCAGGATATAGAAGAGATGCGGGAGAAGACGGACAAGCTGGAGAACTATTGCCTTTCCTATGGAATTCAGGGGAAAAGGTGGACGGCGAAAGAATCTTGGAGATACCGTCGTTTTTTCAGTATTGATACCGAAGGCCCTTATGTGCAGACAGATGAAGAGCTTGCCTACGAACAGGAAATCAATGAACTGAGAAGTATGATTGTGGAGCCGCTGTCGATGCTTGAGAAGCGATGGAAGCGTTCGAAGTCCATTGAAGGCTACTGCAAGGCGCTATACGAATATATGGAGGACCTTGGAATTCCAGCGAAACTGGAGAACCGGATGAAAATGGCCGAACAAGCAGGGAACCTATCATTCGCAAAAGAAAATGAGCAGGTGTGGAAAGCGATCATTGGAATGCTCGATCAGATGGTGGAGCTGATTGGAGATCAGCCTATAAGCATGGCGCTGTTTTCAAAAATGCTGGAGAGCGGGTTGGAAAGCCTGCGCTTCAGCCTTGTACCGCCAGCCATCGATCAGGTGATTGTTGCAAACTTTGATTTGTCAAGACTGACGGATATCAAGCACAGCTTTGTCATTGGTGTAAACGAAGGGGTCATTCCTGCCAAAATCAAGGATGAAGGCTTTGTGTCAGAGGAAGAGAGGGAGCTTCTCGCAAGCTTCGGACTGGAGCTTGCACCAACTAGCCTGGAAAGATTGCTAGATGACCATTTTCTCGTATATTCTGCTTTCCTTTCTCCTTCACATCAGCTTTATATCAGCTATTCCCTGGCTGATGAAGAAGGGAAATCACTTTTGGCTTCCTCCTATATAAAGAGAATGAAGGAGATGTTCCCGGAAGTGGAGGAAAGGCTGATGATGAATGAACCTGCAGAGCTATCCCAGGAGGAGCAGCTGATGTTTGTCCATACCCCGGGCACTACGCTTTCCAATCTGGCGGTTCAGCTACAGGCTTGGATGAAAAAATATCCCGTCGATCCTGTATGGTGGGATGTGTATAACACTCTTCTTGAGGATGAACAGTGGAACGGGCGAACCGAGCAGGTGCTGCAGAGTCTGTTCTATAGAAATGAAGCGAAAAAGCTGGAAGTGGGCGTCAGCAGACAGCTTTACGGCGATCATATGGAAGCCAGTGTATCAAGAATGGAGAAATTCAGTGCCTGTGCTTTTTCACACTTCGCTTCCCATGGGTTGAAGCTAAAGGACAGGCAAATCTATCGCCTGGAGGCACCGGATATCGGACAGTTGTTTCATGCTGCACTGAAAACTATTTCCGATAGTCTCCGCCATAAGGGCAGTGACTGGAAGTCGTTGACAAAGTCTGATTGTGAACTGTTGGCAAAAGAAGCGGTAGATCTACTTGCACCTAAGCTGCAAGGGGAAATTCTTTTAAGCTCCAACCGTTTCCAATATATAAAAAGAAAGCTAGAAACCATCATTACGAGAGCAACACAAATCCTGAGTGAGCATTCAAGGGCAAGTAAATTCACGCCAGTTGGCCTTGAGCTTGGATTCGGCCAGAAGGAAGAGCTGCCTCCGATCAGGGTGGATCTGCCTAATGGGGTATCCATGGAGCTTGTCGGGCGAATTGACCGTGTTGATAAGGCAGAAGGCTCCAATGGCTTGCTGCTTCGGATCATCGACTATAAATCCAGCAATAAAGCATTGGATCTGACGGAAGTGTACTATGGATTGGCCTTGCAGATGCTGACCTATCTGGATATCGTCATCTCCCATTCAGAGGGTTGGCTTGGAACTCAGGCGTCACCTGCAGGGGTCCTTTATTTCCACGTGCATAATCCCATGATAAAAACCAATGGCATGGCACCTGAGGATATCATTGAAGAGGAGATCTTCAAAAGCTTCAAAATGAAGGGACTTCTTTTAGGAGAAGAGGAATCTGTCCGTCTCATGGATCAGACGCTTGATAAAGGGCATTCCCAAATTGTTTCCGCAGGCCTTAAGACCAATGGGGAGTTCTACTCCAATTCGTCAGTGGCAAGTGAAACGGAATTCACCTATTTAAGAAATTATGTGAGACAGACCTTCGAAGACATCGGGATGAAAATATCAGAAGGTGAAACGGGCATTGCCCCTTACAAGCTGAAAAACCAAACACCATGTACCTTTTGTTCCTATAAATCGTTCTGTCAATTTGATACCTCGCTTGACGAGAACGACTATAGATTGCTGACAAATATACCGAAGGATGAAATCATGGATTCCATCAAAAGAAAAGTGGAAGGAGGAGGTCAATGATGGGGATGGAACTATTACCAAAACCGGTGGATGCACAATGGACGGATGACCAGTGGAAGGCAATTGTCGCAAGCGGCAGGGATATACTAGTTGCGGCGGCTGCCGGATCCGGGAAGACGGCGGTTCTGGTAGAACGGATGATTCATAAGATTGTGCAGGAGCATGTAGATGTGGACCGCCTCCTTGTTGTGACCTTTACGAATGCATCAGCAGCTGAAATGAGGCATCGAATCGGGGAAGCGTTGGAAGGTCAGCTGGAAAAAAGGCCCGCATCGCTTCATCTTCGCAGGCAGCTATCCTTGCTGAACCGTGCTTCCATTTCGACTATCCACTCCTTTTGCTTGGATGTAGTGAGAAAATACTATTACCTGATCGATATCGATCCGAGCTTCCGCATTGCAGATACAACGGAGATCCAGCTGATGCAGGAAGAAGTACTGGAGAACGTCTTTGAGGAAGAGTATGGAAAAGAGGGGAATGACGCTTTCTTCGACCTGGTGGATCGTTATACGAACGACCGGACAGATGGAGCGCTCCAAAAGCTGGTACTGGATCTACATGAGTTTTCAAGGGCAAATCCGGCACCTGAGAAGTGGCTGGAAGATATCGCTGCTTTCTATCAGTCTACCAGCCAGCTTCCTATCGATGATCTTCCGTTTATCTCCATGCTTAAAAGTGAGATGGAGCTGCAATTTCTTGGGGCACAGAGTCTATTGGAAAGAGCGATGGAGATAACCCTTGAACCTGGAGGGCCAGCTCCCCGTTCCGTCAATATCGAAGAGGACACAAAGCAGCTGGCAAGACTGCAGGCTGCACTTGGGGAATCATGGAGTGTGCTATATGAAGAGATGCAGAGCCTTGATTTTCCAAGGGCGAAAACATGCCGTGGAGATGAATTTGATAAAGAACTGATCGAAAGCTGGACCAAGGTGCGAAACAAGGCCAAAGGAATCGTTCAAGGCATCAAGGACGAGCTGTTTTCCAGACGACCTGAATCCTTCCTCAAGGACCTGGAGGAACTGGCTCCTGTCATGAGCACTTTGGTGGAGCTGGTAAAGGAATATGGAAGACAGTTCAGCATGTTGAAGCAGGAGAAGGGTCTGGTGGATTTTTCTGACCTGGAGCACCTCTGTTTAAGTATCCTACGTACGCCGACTGGCTCAGGCTTCGAAAGATCGGAAGCCGCTCTAAGGTATCAAGCCACATTTAAAGAAGTGATGGTGGATGAATACCAGGATACGAATATGGTGCAGGAGGCAATCCTGAAGCTTGTGACGAAGGAAGAGGAAGAGGCTGGAAATATGTTCATGGTAGGAGATGTGAAGCAGTCCATCTATCGCTTCCGTCTGGCAGAGCCGTTCCTTTTCCTGAGCAAATACAAGAGGTTCGGCACCACAGGGGAAAATGGTGGGCTTCGCATCGATCTTAACCGCAACTTCCGTTCAAGAACAGAGGTGCTGGATGCCACCAATTTTATCTTCAAGCAGATCATGGGAGAGACGGTCGGGGAGATCGACTACAATGAAGAGGCCGAATTGAAGTTTGGTGCAGCCAATTATCCACAAGCCGACGATAGGGAAACGGAACTGCTGCTTGTTGACCGGAGCGACCATTCCGCCGATGAATCATTCGGAGTGTCAGAAGATGATTTCAGTCCCTCCGCCTTTGACAAGGTGGAACTGGAGACGGCTCAGGTGGAGGCAAAATTGATTTCACGGAAAATCAAAAAGCTGATTCAGTCCGGCTACAAGATCTATGATAAAGATGAAAAGCGCATGCGTCCTGTTACCTACAGGGATTTTGTCATCCTGATGCGCTCGATGCCATGGGCTCCGCAATTCATGGAAGAGTTCAAGCAGGAGGGGCTCCCATTATATGCAAACCTGAGCACGGGATATTTCGAGGCAACAGAGGTTGCAATCATGCTTTCATTATTGAAAATTATCGATAATCCATATCAGGATATCCCGCTTGCCTCTGTTTTAAGGTCCCCGATTGTGGGACTTGATTCCAATGAACTCGCACTCATACGAATTCAGCAGAGGAAAGGGAACTATTTTGACGCACTTTTGGTTTTCCTGAATAAAACTCCTGATAGTGTAGAAGAAAAAGAGGTTGTCAGAAAGGTGAAGGCCTTTTATGAGATGCTTCAGAACTGGAGGACATCAGCCAGGGAAGGGGCGTTATCTGAGCTTATCTGGCAGATCTACCAGGATACCCACTTCTACGACTTTGTCGGGGGGATGCCAGGCGGCAAGCAGCGTCAGGCGAATCTGCGTGCTCTGTATGACCGAGCAAGACAATACGAATCGACCTCTTTCCGGGGACTGTTCCGATTCCTGCGTTTCATTGAGAGAATGCAGGATAGAGGCGAGGATTTGGGAGCGGCAAGGGCACTTGGTGAGCAGGAGGATGTCATCCGCCTTATGACCATCCATTCCAGCAAAGGGCTCGAGTTTCCAATCGTCTTTGTTGCAGGCCTATCCAGGCAGTTCAATATGATGGATTTAAACAGCAGCTATCTCCTGGATAAGGAGCTTGGATTCGGTTCGAAATATGTAAACGCACGCTTGCGCATCACCTACCCGACGCTATTGCAGCTGGCATTGAAGCGCAAAGCAAAGGCCCAGCTGATTGCAGAGGAAATGCGGGTGCTTTATGTAGCACTGACCCGGGCGAAAGAGAAGCTTTATCTTGTTGGAACGGTGAAGGATTTTGAAAAATCCAGATTACAATGGAATGAGTCTGCAGACTCCAATAACTGGCTGTTGCCTGACTATGCAAGAGCCGCGGCAAAATCCTATATGGATTGGGTAGGACCGGCATTGGTCAGACATCAAGACGCTGACGAGCTCCGCGAAGGGGCTACATCTACGCTCGTACCAGAGGAGATAACCCAACACCCTGCTTCTTGGAAGATTACTGTCACCAATGTGCAGGAATTGCTGGAAGAACTGGAGGCTGCCAAACTGGAAGAGAATGACCTTCTGGAAAAAGTGAAGCATGGCCTTCATGTAGATATCCAAAGCCCCCTCTTTGAGAAGGTAAAATCGCAGCTGCATTGGCAATATCCATTTAAGGATGCGAGCAGGCACCGCTCGAAGCAGTCGGTATCCGAGCTGAAACGGATGAAGGAGCAGCAGGATCCTTATGCGGATCACTCTCTTGTCCAGACCGAACGAAAATACTTTTTGGACAGACCGACTTTTCTGCAGAAAAAACGTTTGTCCCCATCAGAAATTGGAACAGCGATGCATTCCTTCATGCAGAACATCCGACTGGACCAAAGCAGCTTCACCCGGGAAGAGCTGCAGGGAATGATCCTGGAAATGGTTCAAAAAGAACTGCTTACGAGTGAACAGGCTGAAGTTATAGATATAAGCGCTGTACAGTCCTTCTTTTCTACACCGATCGGCAAGCGGATGTTGCATGCCAAAAAGGTCCATCGTGAGGTTCCATTCAGCTTTGCCTTAAAAGGAAGCGAGATTGGGAACGATGCAGAGCTAAAAGAAGAAACCGTTCTTGTACAAGGGGTCATCGACTGTCTGATCGAGGATGAGGATGGACTGATACTGCTTGACTATAAAACAGATGCGATTAAAGGAAGGTTTGCAAACGGCTTTGAAGAGGCAGAACCGATTTTGAGAAATCGCTACCGGGAACAGGTTTCCTTATACGGCAAAGCGGTGGAGCAGATCTGGAATAAAAAGCTTACTGCCAAATACCTTTATTTCTTTGATGGAAATCATTTGGTGAAGATAGAAGAATAGAAAAAGTGCACAGGCGGAGAGGAGAAGGTTCCGATCCGCTTGCGTCCTTTTCCGATAGGGGGAAGAAAGATTGAGAATACTGCATACGGCCGATTGGCATTTGGGCAAGACACTCGAAGGGAGAAGCAGATTACCAGAGCAGGCTCAATTTCTCGATGAGCTAGCTACGATTGTAGAAGAAGAAAAGATCGATGTCATCCTGATGGCAGGTGATGTGTATGATACCGTAAATCCGCCAGCACAAGCGGAGGTGCTATTTTACGAATCCTTGCAAAAGCTTTCTGACAAAGGACGACGACCTGTAGCTGTGATTGCCGGGAATCACGATAATCCGGACAGACTTTCCGCATCCCAGCCACTCGCATCCACTCAGAGCATATCCTTACTAGGCTACCCTATCACGGATGTACAATCCATTCATATTCCAACTACAGGTGAACTGCTGAAGCTTGCATCCCTGCCATATCCTTCCGAATCAAGGCTGAACGAGGTGCTCTCGGAAACTTTTGATGAAAAAGTTATTCGCGACCATTATGATGCACGGATCCGTCAACTTTTTGAAAAGATGTGTGAGAGTTTTACAGCTGATTCGGTGAATATTGCGATGAGTCATCTGTTCGTTGCAGGAGGCAGCTCCAGTGATTCAGAAAGGCCGATCGAGGTGGGAGGGGCATTTACGGTTGCTGCCGAAAGCCTGCCGCATCAGGCTCAGTACGTTGCACTCGGTCACCTGCACAGACCCCAGACAATCAAGCGGGCGAAAACGCAGGCACGCTATTCAGGTTCGCCGCTTGCCTACAGCTTTTCGGAGGCCGGCTATGCAAAGAGTGTAACAATCATAGACGCTGTGCCAGGGAAAGAAGTTGCGACAAACGAGGTCTTTTTGTCTAGCGGAAAACCTCTGGTGCGTTGGAAGGCAACTGAAGGATTACAGCAAGTTTTTGGCTGGCTAGAGGAGAAAAGGGATTCAAATGCCTGGATTGACCTGGAGATACATGTGACAAACGCGCTATCCATGGAGGAAATTCACCGTGTTAGAAAGCTGCATGATGGCATCCTTCACATCAGGCCCGTCTTCCCGGAAATGGTGGAAGAACGTAATATGGTGAAAATGGACAGCATGCCGATCGAAGAGCTGTTTGTACGGTTTTATGAAAAGCAATCGGGCGGGGCGCAGCCTGAAGAAGAGCTTGTACGTTTATTTTTATCCCTATTGAATGAAGAAAAAACGGGAAAGAAGGTGGAAGCATGAAGCCGATAAGTTTGACAGTGGCTGGTTTGCACAGCTTTCGCGAAAGGCAGGTAATAGATTTTGAATCCCTTTGCCAAGGCGGTGTATTTGGGATATTCGGTCCGACAGGAAGCGGGAAGTCTTCCATTTTGGATGCGATGACACTTGCCCTTTACGGAAAAGTGGAGCGCGCTTCCAATAATACACAAGGAATCATGAATCATGCTGAAAATGTGCTGGAAGTTTCCTATGTATTTGAATTGGAAAATGCCAAAGGCAAGCAGCGGTTCAAAGTGGAGCGTACGTTCAAAAGAACGGATGATATCCGTGTAAAATCAGGCATTTGCCGACTGTCGGAAATCAGGGATGAGGAGCATCTTGTGATTGCCGATAAAGCGGGGGAAGTAAACCTGGCGGTGCAGGAAATCCTCGGCTTGACCATTGATGACTTTACCCGTGCGGTGGTGCTTCCCCAGGGCAAGTTTGCGGAATTTCTCTCTCTAAAGGGTGCGGATAGACGACAGATGCTGCAGCGACTATTTCAACTGGAGAAATACGGCGATGAGCTTTCCCGCAAAATCAAGGAAGAGCTTCATGGGAAAACCCGCCTCCATGGTGAAATCCAAGCGGAACAGCTGGGGCTTGGAGAAGCATCGGATGAAGCTGTAAAGACGGCAGAAGAGGCCTATAAGGAATTGGAAGGGGCTGTAACCTCTTCCGAAAAAGTCCTTCAGGAAATCGAAATACTTTTCGAGGAAAAAAAGAAAAAGTGGGAGTGGCAGGCAGAAAGAGGTCAGGTCGAGCTTTCCCTTAATAGGATGCTAGAAGTCGAGAGCCACATGAAGGATTTGGAAGAGAAGGTCTCTCTTGCTCAGCAGGCCTCTTCATTGAAGCCCCTATTGGATGACCTGATGGAAGTCGAGGAATCGTTGGATAAGTGGCAGTGTCAGTTTGAACAGGACACCATCAAACATAGTACGGCAAAAGAGCTCCTGAAAAAAGCGGTGGAGATCTATGAAGCAGCAAGAAAGAAAAAAGAATTGCAACATCCGGAGCTTCTCCGGAAAAAGGAGCGGCTGACAAGGGCTAAGACATTAGAAGACGGTCTGGCTCCGTTAAAAACGGAATTGAAGAAGCTTGAAGAAGAGCTAGAACATAAAAAGGAAAATTTATCCAAAGAAGAGCTTTTAGAAAATCGGACAAGGGATATTCATCAGAAGGCACTAGCCAAGCAAAAAAGCTTGAAGGCGGAATTGGCGGGCATCTCCCTTTCAGCGAATAGAATGGATGAGCTCCAGCAAGCTTTTGAAAAAAAGCAGGAAATCTCCCAGAACCAAAAGAAGCTGCAAGATACCAACGAAGAAACGCAGAAATTGTTTGAAAAACTGCAGCAATATCAGAAAGATAACAGTCATGCAAAGACTGGGCTTCAAGAAGGGAAAAAAGGGCTTTTGGCATTTTTCAAAAGCACGGAAAAATATTATGCGGCCAGCTCCCGCCTGACAGTTGAGCTCGATTGGGTTGGACGTCAGGTTGAGAAATTCCTTCAAGATGAAAGGAATTTGGAGGAAGAACTGAAAATCCATCAGCTTGCCATGGAACTTGTCAAATCGTTGGAAGAAGGAGAGGCATGTCCTGTATGCGGCTCCACTCATCACCCTAGTCGACCTGATCATGAAAGCATGAAGGAAATTGCCAGCAGCAAGGAAGATAACGGAATGGAAGCTCTGATCCCTTCCATTCAAGCGGAAAGGCAGAAAAATGTTACCGTGAAGCTGAAGCTTGAACAGCTGGCTACCGAATTGTATCAAGAGCTCGAAGGATCCTATTCCTTGCCGGACCCGAATCCCTCCACGGAGCAAATGGACGAGTGGGAAAAGGAATACCGTGAAACTGCTGAACCTGCGGAACTATTATTAAATAGATTCCATAAGATTGAGACCGAGCAGAAGGGCTTGCAGCAGGACCTGATCCATGTTCAGGAACGTAAGGCACAGCTCGATCTTTCTCTAAGAAAATCAAGCCAAGATGTCAGTGAAACGGCAAAGCTCATGCAATCTTTCGAGGAGCAGTGGGCAGGCTGGAATGAAAGATTGGTAGAATTGCGTAATGTTCATGCAGAGTTTTGCGCCGCCTGGAAAGAGCAATTCCCTAATCTGAAGCTGGAAACAATTGAAGCAGACTATCTGGCTGCAAAAGATGTGGAAAAGCAGATGAAAGTACTGCAGGAGCGAATTAACACAAGTGTTGAATTTATTGAAGAAAAAGAGCGGGAATTACGGACGGTGCAGGAGCGTAAGCAGGAAGTAGAAAAGCTTGTATTCCAGGAGAATCTCGTAAAGAAGCAACTTCTCAACCGAATCGAGGAAACAAGTGGTGAAATAAAAGCTGTTGTGGGAGATCTATCCATTCTTCATGAACTGCAGCAGGTGGAAGAGAACCTGCTGAAGCTGAATAAAATGGAAGAAGATGCCTATCAGGAATGGACTTCAGCTCAAAACGACTATCACGAATGGGATAAAAAAGTGAAACAGAGTGAACATATGGTTGCCGAAACCTCTTCACGCAAGGACCTTCTTTTAGTTAAGTGGAGTTCAGCCTTTGAGAAGAGTACCTTCACATCCAAGGAGGAAGTGGAGACCGCCATCAGGTTCCTAGATAATATGGATAGTTGGGAAAAAGAGACGAAAAGCTATTGGGATGAGCGCAATATGCTGGAAAAAGATCGGAATCGATTGAGTGCCTTAATCGGGGAAGAGTCCATAAATGAAACGGAATGGATGGACATCCAAGGAAGAGTGCAGGAAAACAGAAAAAGGCTACGAATGGAAATTGAAGCAAAAAGTGCCGCACATCATCACCTTTCCGCAGTAAAGGAAAGAAATGGACGATACCGTAGTCTTGAAGAAAAGAAAGAGCAGCTTTCCGATGAAATAGGCTCCTATCAGAAGCTGCAGGCGATCTTCAAGGGGAACAGCTTTGTTGAATACTTGGCTGAAGAACAGTTGCATCAAATCAGCCGCGATGCATCCGAGCGTCTAGGGCATCTTACTCGACAACGCTATGCGCTCGAGATGGATTCCCAGGGCGGATTCATCATTCGGGATGATGCAAATGGCGGAGTAAGACGACCTGTATCCTCTTTGTCCGGAGGAGAGACATTCCTGACCTCCTTAGCATTGGCATTGTCACTTTCGGCACAGATCCAACTAAGAGGAGAATATCCGCTTCAATTCTTCTTCCTGGACGAAGGCTTTGGAACACTGGATTCCGAACTGTTGGACGCTGTAGTAACCGCTCTCGAAAAACTTCAATCCAATCATCTGGCAGTAGGAGTCATCAGCCATGTGCAAGAACTGAGAGCCAGACTCCCAAGGCGCCTGGTGGTCACCCCAGCCCAGTCGGAAGGGACAGGTTCCGTGGTCACATTGGAAAATCTGTAATTGGGTAGCATAGGGATAGTGGAAGTTTAACGAAATGGACCGGAGGAAGGTTTTCAGATGGGGAAGAAGAAAAAGGCGATTGGAACATGTGAGCTGTGTCTGCGGGAACAGGTGGAGACGACCATCCATCATCTGACACCAAAAGAGATGGGCGGAACATTCCTGCCTACAGCAGATCTTTGCATCCCCTGCCATAAGCAGATTCATGCTCTATATACCAATGCTGAACTGGCTATCCGTCTAAATACGATCGGCCTCCTGCAGGATGATCCGAAGATAGCCTCGTTCCTCAAATGGATCCAAAAACAGCCATCCACCAGAATACCGGTCACCCGGAAATCAAACGAAAGAAAGAAAAGAAGATAAATATAGATAATACAATGTGAGCTTAATGGAAGCTTTAAGTAACCATATAGCAAAAGGCCTTGCCCAGGTTTCGGGGCAAGGCCTTTTGAATATACGTCGACATAAAAGGGGAAACTCCTGCCGGGGTCTGGCCCCTTTTAAAAATTTTACTTAAGAATTTAACAAAAAATTAAACTAATTGTTGGCGATGATATCCTGGTCGTTGATGTCTGGGTCGATTGTGTTGGTGGCGCTGAGGCCGTTGTTGGTGATGATGAAGTTACCGGTGTTAAAGGCTCCGGAGCCTGCTGAGGTCTTGGAGGCGCTTTTTGGAGAGATGTAGAAGGAATCCCCAAAATTGATGACGCCTCCCCCGACACTGTTGATTGCTACAGGACCGACAATAGCTGGCATGTAAGACATCCTTTTTTGTATACGTGATAGTACAGTATATGATTTAGGGTTTAATATGTTCAGCAATGCGCTTAGTACTATTCATTGGCTGCGATATTCTGGTCATTTACATCAGGGTCGATGGTATTGGTGGCACTTAAACCGTTATTTGAGATAATAAAATTTCCGGTGTTAAAGGAACCCGATCCTCCATGGGTTTTGCCGGTTTCCTTTGGTGAAATATAGAAGGAATCCCCGAAATTCATTGTTCCTCCCCCGACACTATTTACTTGAACTGGCCCTACAATGGCTGGCATTTATTTCCCTCCTATTCATCCAACTAGGTAGAAGAAGAACTTCCTATTAGCTGGCGTATATGCTTTATCCTTGCTTCGGCAAAAATGGAATTGGAAGATCCGACCTGTAAGATTGATGAAGAGGACACACCTTTAACAGAAATGTTGTTTACAATAATATTTGGATTCACATTGGAAATTTGTGTATTTATATTCTCTGTTATAACGGGAGTCGGCGTATTCATATTGAAAATAGGATATGCGGCAAAACTGCCCTCATTCCCGTAGTAGCGTGGATATTCCCTTTTCACAGCCAAGGCCTTGCTTTTTGCATTGATGCAATATGAATCTCCGATATGCAAGTAGGAACTGAATGAAAGCGATAAAACATTCACTTCATCGACCATAGAGATTCTCATTGTCTATTCCACCGTCAGCGGTACAAATGGACCAATTATGAGGGATTCCGCCGGCGTGTCGAAGTACGAGGAGAGGCAGATATTTTGCGTGTCTCCAACCAAGAAAATGGAGGAGGAGGATACTCCTAGAATATCTATGTTCTGAACATAAAGTCCATGATTGACCACGTTAAAATTCAATGAAAACACCACTCTTTATATTTTATTTGGGAGATTTTGGATAAATGCTACAAATGCCTGTTGCATATCCGCTTTTAATTTCTGTTCGGCTAACTCTTTTATTTTTTCATCACTCAACCCTTTTTCCACTGCTTCGGTTGTAGACTGGTTTAACGTGTGTTCTATCCTTTTCGGAAGCTGTTTGCAGACATCCTGTATCATGAAGTCGTAGTAGTGCTCCTCAAGCGACTTGCCTTGAATCTTTGCGATATCCCTGATCTCCTGATGGCCGTTCTTTGTCAGGTAATCTCTCAGGTTTGATTCAATGGACTTAGCCAACTGTTGGTTCCTTTGTGGTACAGGAACCTCCATGTTGTTTTGCGTGACGACAAAATCCTCTATTTCACCTGCTGACCCGGGTGTAAGACCAATATTTAGAGTCCCCTCGAGAGTCTCCACTTTTAATTGGTCGAACTTATATTCAATCCGTTCGATATTCATGCTTGGTTTTTCTTTGATCCGGATGATCTCCTGCTGCATTTGTGTGAGAGCCTCTTCCAAGGTTGTAATCTGCTTTGCCTGCTTAGCAGTTATCTCCAAAAATTTCTGCATTTGCTGCTGCGATTCGTATAAATATTGCTGAATATTATAGTACATTCGACCACCCCTTTCACTTACAAATTGGCAATACGAGATTCAGTACTACTGTATGCAAATGAGTGTAGTTGGGTGAATGCCCAGATTATTTTTTCTCTCTGACTGTCCCTTCCAACGGGACGAATGGTCCGGAATATGTTTGCTGATCTGAAACCTGCTCTTCCTGTCCTTGCTGTATTGCAGCGCTGGAAGTCGGTGCAGGTCCGGTAAAGCCACCAGTATTATTTAAATTGGAAAGTGCTTTAATGACACCGGCGCTTCCAATTTGAAAAACGGAGGAGTTGGTCACTCCCCCAATCTTGATTTGATGAATGTTTATGCTTTGGTTGATAAAAAAATTGGTGGTCATCCTGCATCCTCCGTTTCCCTCTGCCATTACATATTTAATGCAATTGGCTGGTCATTGACATCTTGATCATACGTATTAGTCTGACTATTTGTGTTGCTTATGGTGACTCTATCTCCAGTGTTAAAACTTCCCGAACCTGCAAATGTTTTGGCTGCACTATAAGGAGACATCTGAAATACATCCCCTATATGGAAAATGCCTGAATTCCCTATACTGTTCACATTTACAGCTCCGACGATAGCTGGCATACTCGGCATCTCCTTTTCAACATTTCGTCACAAAGTGGTCTACCCTGCGCATTTGCTATTATCCTATGACAAATGCCCGGTATGGTGAGTAGAAATTGGGTGATTCTCTATAAGAGATATCTCGTATAGGAATATTTAGGTAAATCAGCTATAATATACGTATCATTTGATGGGAGGAATAGGATGAAAGCTGCTCCGATACAAGAGAAAGATAGAATCATTGCTTTAGATATTATTAGAGGTTTGGCGATACTCGGGATTTTCCTGGTTAACATGCCATCTTTTTTTTCGCCAATGCTCTATGTGGACCAGCGTACATACTGGACTGACAGATTGGATATCTGGACGGTAAATTTTGTAGACATAGTGGCACAGGCAAGCTTTTATACCTTGTTTTCCTTTTTGTTCGGGTACGGATTCATCATTTTCATGGACCGTCTGAAAGAAAAGAATTTATCCGTTCCAAAGTATTTTTCCAGAAGGCTATTGGTACTCCTCGCAATAGGGTGCATTCATGCATTCCTGATATGGCATGGTGATATTTTGATTACATATGCCATCACCGGTTTTCTGTTATTGCTCATGAGAAACCTGACATCAAAAGCAATGGTATGGACCGGCATGCTTCTGATTGCCATCCCTACCTTCCTGTTGACTCTGTTAACGTTACTATCCATGATGATGATGGATGGGGGCTTCAACGTTTACAAGGGGTATCACGGTACAGTGCTGCAGTCACTGGAGGTGTATGCGAATGGAACGTTCATGGAGATTACCAGACAGAGAATGGAAGACTGGGCATTTGTAAATATAGCCAACTCGGTCTTTATTATTCTATCCATCTTACCCTTGTTCCTTTTCGGTGCAGCGGCAGCCAAGGCCAAATGGCTTCAAAAGGTGGAGGATAAGCTCGGATTCTTTAAAAAGCTATGGGTGCTGACCTTGGTTTTAACATTGGTCTTTAAGTTGCTTCCTTATTATGCGGGGAAAAACCTTGCGGTGGATTATCTGCAGGATTCTATTGGGGGACCAGCAAGTGCTGTTTTCTATTTTCTGACCATTGTCCTTGCAACAAGGAAGGGTATAGTTCTTAAACTGCTTTCTCCTTTGAGATATGTAGGGAAAATGAGTTTGACAAACTATTTGTTTCAGTCCGTGCTCTGTACCTTCATTTTTTACAGCTATGGATTGGGACTGTATGGAAGTTTCCGGCCGTTCCAGGGGCTACTTCTTGTTATTGCGGTATATGCGGTACAGATACTTTTGAGCAAGGTATGGCTGTCCCGTTTTCATTACGGTCCAATGGAGTGGCTATGGAGAATGGGGACGTATGGTAGGAGATCTCCGCTTAGAAAAAGCACAAATGAAAAGATGCGAGAATAACATCTCGCATCTTCCTATTGGGCAAAAGAATAGTTATTTGATTGATGAATGGGAATGGAAAGCAATTGCTGCTCCCATTGTTTGTTCAATAAAGCATCTAACTCCTGACTGCATTGAACCGTTTCAGCAGCGGTAAATCCATACTCTTTCGCATAATGAATCATTTGTTTTCTCTTTAATTCAATTGTCAAAGCTAACATACGACTCTACTCCATTTTTATAAGATGCAATCGATTGTCCTAATTATGGCATGGTTAGAAAAAGAAAAAAAGGACTTCGCTAAAACAAGTCATAATATAACAAAATACTACAAAAAACGTTTCGATAGGAAAGGGAGATCAACCATTATGCATTTTCTTACTGCACAGTTTAAAGGGAAAACATTTGTAGGCTTAACAGACGAAGCACAACAGTATGTCATTGATCTTCATGAAACGGATCGGGTGAAGAATGGTGTACAGACCTTGCCGCAAACACTGGAAGGATGTATTGAACTGGGAGATTGTTTCCTGGATAAGGCTGCAGATTTAAGAGATTGGGTGTTAACACAGAGGGAGGCGCCAACCTATTTCTATAAAATGGAGGAGGTCACCCTTTTAGCTCCCCTACCTCGACCTGCCAAAAATGTACTGTGTGTCGGAAAAAACTATAAAGATCATGTATTGGAGATGGGAAGCGAAGGGGACATTCCGGAACACATCATGATTTTTACAAAAGCGCCAACTTCGGTTATTGGGGATGGGGATGATATTTTCCTCCATGAAAGTCTGACAAGCCAGCTAGACTATGAAGGGGAGTTGGCAGTGGTAATCGGAAAGAAAGGAATAGGGATAAAAGAGGAAGAGGCTTATGATTACGTTTTCGGCTACACGATCATCAATGATATTACGGCCCGTGACATGCAAGCGCGTCATAAACAGTTCTTTCTTGGAAAAAGCCTTGATGCATCCTGCCCTATGGGACCGGTTATTGTTCATAAGTCTGCTATCGATGATCCCCATGATCTTGAAATCAGTACCCGCGTTAACGGTGAAATAAGGCAGCATGCTCGAACTGACCTGATGATCTTTTCCATATCCGAGATGATTGCCACGTTGTCCAAAGGGATGACGCTGGAACCGGGCGATATCATTGCAACCGGGACACCAGCCGGAGTCGGTAAAGGCTTTAATCCACCAAGGTTTTTGAAGCGTGGGGATGTAGTGGAGGTATATGTAGAAGGGATAGGTAAGCTTACGAATACAGTTAATTGAGTGGATTGTGGATGGTATGGAGCGTGTTGCCGCACTTTATGTGTTAGGAGCAAGCTTTTTTGTGTATAGAAGTTGGCGGTGCAAGTCCGGAATTCCTATTTATTGTAAAGTAGATAGATTGTTACCTAGTCTGGATAGATTACATCCGTTTTTGGATAGATTACCCAAAAATGTGGATAGAATAAGCGGGGTTTTCGCTAGATTAACCGGTGTTTTGGATAGAATACCGAATTCCGCAGCCAATCCACAATAAAAAACCAGGCACTCCTCCCAAAAATTAAGGAGTGCCTGGTTCAATTTCTTACTATAATCCTAAACAGATAGCACTTTCTTCACTTTACCGATTGCCCAATCAAGATCTTCCTGTGAAATCACAAGAGGTGGAGCAAAACGAATCACCGTTTCATGTGTTTCTTTGCATAGGAGTCCTTCTTCTTTCAGCTTCTCGCAGTACGGACGGGCAGCTTCCGTTAACTCCACACCTATAAACAATCCTCTGCCGCGAATATCTTTGATGATAGGGTTGTTTATTTTACGCAATTCTTCTTGCATATAGTTGCCAAGCTCGAATGATCTTTCCACCAGCTTTTCCTCTTCGATGACTTCGAGGGCTGCCATGGAAACGGCACATGCAAGCGGATTTCCTCCGAAAGTGGAGCCATGGGAACCAGGGTTGAATACGCCTAGGATGTCCTTGTTTGCTGCAACGCATGAAATAGGGAAGACCCCTCCGCCCAGTGCCTTGCCAAGGATATACATATCCGGCTCTACATTTTCCCAGTCACACGCAAACAGTTTACCGGAGCGGCCAAGGCCTGCCTGTATTTCATCTGCTACATACAGGACATTGTTCGCTTTACAAACGTCGTACGCAGCTTTCAGGAAACCATCAGCAGGGATGTTGATGCCTGCTTCCCCTTGGATCGGTTCAAAAATGAATGCAGCTGTATTAGGGGTGATAGCACTCTCCAAAGCTTCAATACTTCCATATGGAATAACTTTGATTCCCGGAAGCATCGGTCCGAAGCCTTCCTGGTACTCTTCACTTGATGACATGGAAACGGCTGTCATGGTACGTCCATGGAAATTGTCCTCACAAACAATGATTTCCGCTTGATTGACAGGCACTTCCTTCACCTCGTAGGCCCAGCGGCGAACTGCTTTGACCGCTGTTTCTACAGCTTCAGCTCCAGTGTTCATCGGCAATACCATGTTTTTATTTGTCAGTCCTGCGACTTTTTCATACCACGGTCCAAGCTGGTCATTATGGAAGGCGCGGGAAGTCAATGTGATTTTTTCGGCTTGATCTTTCAGTGCCTGAATGATCTTTGGATGACGGTGGCCCTGGTTTACAGCGGAATATGCGCTAAGCATATCCATATATTTGTTGCCTTCCGGATCCTCCACCCAAACTCCTTCCGCCTTGGAAATGACGATCGGAAGCGGATGATAGTTGTTTGCTCCAAATTTTTCTGTAATGCTGATGATGTCGTGAGTTTTAGTGGTCATGTATGAAATACCTCCATCTAATCAGTGTAATGGCTTTCAAAAATATTATAGCATTGTTAAAATTCAAAATCTTATATTAAGGGAAAAAAGACGATTTATTTAGGTTTTTTAGCAAAACATGGTATGATACAAGTATTGTATTTTACTTGAATGTAAGGAGGAAATACGCATGACACATGCACATATTTCAACGTGGGCAGTTGCACTGATTCTATTTGTTGTAGCTATTGCTTTGCAAAAAAGCGGCAAAGCCAAAGGTGCCAAAATCGTCTCCATGGTTTTACGATTGTTCTACATATTGATTGTTGTTACAGGGGTACTTCTGCTTTGGAACATTAATATTACAGGGGACTATGTCATTAAAGGGTTAATGGGGATTGTTGTCATCGGTCTGATGGAGATGATTTCTGTTCGAACAAGAAAGGGCAAATCCACCACAGTCCTGTGGGTCATTTTTGCTGCTGCGTTTGCATATGTTTTATATTTAGGTTTCAGTTTGGATATGGGAATGAACTTCTTCTGATTTTCCACAAAAATGTCTGATCATCATCTATTGATGTCAGACATTTTTTTTTGCCATACATCCCCAATATTCTTCTACGAATGTTTTCAATTTTACATGTTTTCCACTCTATAACTATGGTAAAGTTAAACTGAATAAATTGTAAAATATGCACTTGTTTTGCAAAAAGATGTAGAACACATAGGAGTTTGTGCTTATGAAAACTTTAAATCTTACATACAACAATCCAAAAGATATAGTTCTTTTTATTCAAGAGCATGATATAGACTCCCATTCTGAGGTACTTGTCCATATGTACGCGGGATCTATGGATAAGGAAGAACTAAATGGAATTATTAAGGAAATCAAAGGGAATCTCCCTCAGGCACAGATAGTAGGTGCTTCAACTGATGGGGAAATTTCCAATGGAGTGATTTCCACGAATAAGATAATCATCTCATTTATGCTATTTGATAAGACGCGTGTTCATACCTCGATGTATCCACTTGAGGAATGTCAAGCCTTGGATAAATTAGGGCAGCAGATTGTACAGGAAATGATAACGGAAAAGACGAAGCTTGTTCTTCTTTTGGCTAATGGTCTGCATTTCGACTACGATCGGTTGGCACAGGGGCTGGGACAATATTCAGATAAAATGGAAGCGAAAATATTTGGTGCGTTGGCAGGTGCGAACGGTGAATTTGGGGAGACCTATGTTTGGTTGAATGACACTATTACAGTCAATGGTATAGTGGCGATTGCTCTTGATAGTGAGGAACTTGAGGTTTACCCATTATCGAATCACTGCTGGAAAGAGATTGGCACCACATTTCTCATGACAAGTGCAGCAGGGAACATCATTCAATCCATTAATCACTTGACTCCCCTTACCATTCTGAAAAAATATCTCGGGGAGCAGTTTGTAAAAGAACTGCCGCAGAGTGGAACGCAGTTTCCCATGATGACGGTCCGAAATGGGAAGAAAACTCCTTTATTTATTACACAGGTTTTGGAGGATGGTGGAGTCAAGGTGGATAGAAGGGTATACGAAGGGGAATCCTTCACCTTTTCCTATGCAGATGCCCAAGGAATTATTGATACGACGAAACTACAGATAGAAGATCTGGTTAATAAACCGGTGGAATCCATCCTTATTTTTAACTGTATGGCACGAAGAAGATATTTCGGTCATTTTGTTGAAAAGGAAATTGCTGCACTGCAGGAGGTTGCCCCAACAATAGGATTCTTTTCTTATGGCGAGATCGATCATTCCTCAAGGGGGCAAGTGGATTACGTCAGCTTTTCAAGCATCACCCTCGCAATGAGCGAATCAACGGAGATCAAGAAAAGGTCCCCTTTGAAGGTTGATTTTGAAATGCCGAATGAAACAAAGGCGGTTCTGGCACTATCACATTTGGTTGATGCGTCCTCGCGTGATATTGCAAAACTTAATAAGAGTATTGAAAAATCGGAGCAGCGGTATAAGTCTTTGTTTGAGCACAATTCAGATATTGTGTTTTCCATTGACCTTTTCGGAAGAGTGCTAAGTGTCAACCCCCGATTCTCGGAAATTTTCGGGTTCACCGAAAAGCAGATATTGAAGAAAAGTGCGTTAAGCTTCTTGAAGCCAAGTGACGTGGAAAGGGTATCTAATCATTTCTTTCAGGCCTTGCAAGGGATAGAGCAAACTTATGAAGTGGACCTCATGGAACGGGAAGGCCAGGAACGCACCTATCTGATCAAGCACATTCCCATTATTGTTCACGGGGAACGCGCAGGGGTCTATGGAATAGGCAGAGATATTACAGCCCAGAAGAAAGCGGAAGAGCGCGTCGCATACTTGGCTTATTTTGACGCTGCTACAGCCTTGCCGAACAGGCAGAATTTCAGTGATCGATTAACAGAAGAAATGGAAGAGCTCAAAAAAGCCAAATCAAAGCAGAAGCTGGCAGTGCTGTTCATCGATTTTGACCGATTTAAGCTCATAAATGATAGTTTGGGGCATTACGTAGGGGATAAGTTGTTGATACACATCATTGACAGAATCAGGAAGATGCTGCCAAACAAAAGCTATCTCGGCAGGTTTGGCGGAGATAAATTCACCCTTTCTATATCCGACTACAAGAGCATTGATGAAGTCATCAACATTGCCCAGGTACTATTGAATACAATCAATAAGCCTATTCTTTATAATGAGCAGGAATTCTATGTCACAGCAAGCATCGGAGTAAGCCTTTTCCCTTGTGATGGTGTGAATGCAGAAAGTTTATTGAAGAATGCGGACGCTGCCATGAACCAGGCAAAGAAACTTGGAGGGAATCGCATAAAATTCTATTCCAATGATATGAACCACCAGGCAATGTTCCGGATTGAGCTTGAAAGTTATCTGAGAAAAGCATTGGAAAAGAACGAGTTTTTCCTTTGCTACCAACCCTTTATCGATATACAGTCGAAACGGGTGATTGGTGCCGAAGCGTTGATTCGGTGGGATCATCCTAAATTGGGTCTGGTCTCTCCGGCGGAATTCATCCCATTAGCGGAAGAAACTGGCCTTATCACCGATATCGGGATATGGGTGCTCCGTTCAGCATGTCGCGAGGCCAAAAGGTGGCAGCAGATAGGTCTCGGTTATATGACCATATCCGTTAATGTATCAGCTCATCAATTCCAGCAGCCAACGTTTATTGAGGAAGTGAAAACGGCATTGGAGGCCAGTGGTCTCGCACCTTCCTATCTTCAGCTGGAGCTTACCGAAAGCGTCATGCTCCGCAATGCCACATACAGCATAGCGGTCATGAAGGAACTGCAGGAGCTTGGAGTCCAGCTTTCGGTTGATGATTTCGGTACCGGATATTCCTCGCTAAGCTATTTGAGGGACTTGCCCATCAATAATTTGAAGATTGATCGGAGTTTTATCAAGAATCTCCGTTTTGACTCTAAAGATGTAGCTATTGTAAATGCAATTGTTACGATGGGGAAAGGGTTGAACCTCAAAGTGATTGCAGAAGGGATAGAATCCGAGGACCAATTGCAGTTATTGGAAAAACTATCCTGTGACGTTGCACAGGGATATCACCTATCCAAGCCGCGTGAGCAGGAAGAGTTTGAAAGGTTTATCCAGGAGCGTCTCCAGAGTTTCATATAAAGGGAAAAAGCACCGTTTATCAGCAAAATTGCTGATAAACGGTGCTTTTCATTCCGCTTTCCGGCGCTCCAAGTTCGTAAACAAGTAGCGTTTGCCGGTCTGTAGCGTATATTCGAAACGGTCGGAGTGATGCTTTCCTCTTGTAAAGTGATGCTGCACACTGCATATGAAGGTTTCATTGTCATAGACAAAGAAATTTACGCCTTTATGGTCTTTGCCGGTCTCCATGAATTGCATCGCATTATGGCAAAAGATGCAGTCATAAAGAGAAATCTTGGAGGAATTAAGGAGCTTTGTAAAATGGAAAAAGGCATCCTCTGAAAGTTCTTCCAAAAATTCCATATATGCCAATGGAAGCCGTTTTCTGACTCTGACCGCATCTCCATTATTCAGTTCATATAAATGCTGGGTTTGAAGCAATACCTCTCCTGTTTCCAGAAGGACGCCAGGAACCCATTCATTGGATAATAAGACTTCTATTCCGTCCTCTGTTATTTCCTCCAGCAAAAAGGCTTCATCATCCTCCGCTTCAAAAAAAATCCACTGCTCATTAATGTTCTCGATGGTCCCACAGGTATAGGAACGTTTTTGTCCGTATATGATGTTTTTTCTTTTTTGCAGATTCACAGGGCTTCCTCCAATGCGAAACATAGTAGTCTTAGGAATCTTCTCTTTTCCCAATTCTGTCCCACTTTCAAAACCTTTAAACAGGGACTCTCTTACTTACTTACATTCCCCATCTTTTGAAAAAATATATGGTAGAAAGACGAACATGGAAAAATGATGGATGTGTAGCAATAATTCATGGTATAAGCCCCAATTGCATAGTATAAAAAAGCCTTGTTCTGTTTTAAAAAAGGAGTGGTAAGCATACTATGTGTGGAATTACTGGATGGATAGATTATCAGAAATCAATCATGCAAGAGGAGCATACGGTTAAAAAAATGGCTGAAACATTATCGTTCAGAGGGCCTGATGATACAAATATTTGGATGCAGGATCATGTGGGATTTGGGCATAAACGCCTTGTAGTGGTAGATCCCCAGGGGGGCGTGCAACCGATGACCAGAAAGAAGAACGGTCATCAGTTCACCATCTGCTACAACGGGGAGCTGTATAATACGGAGGATATCCGAAAAGAGCTCCTGAAAAAGGGATATAACTTCAGTGGACATTCCGATACGGAAGTGCTGCTGACATCCTATATGGAATGGAAGGAGGAGTGTGTTCATCATCTCAATGGAATCTTTGCTTTTGCTGTTTGGGATGAGGAGAGGGAGCAATTGTTTATTGCCAGGGACCGCCTGGGGGTAAAACCATTATTCTATCATGAAAAGGACGGGAAACTATTATTCGGTTCTGAAATAAAAGCAATTCTCGCACATCCAACCATTACAAGTGCAGTGGGACATGACGGTTTGGCCGAGATTTTCGGACTCGGGCCATCACGATCTCCGGGACATGGACTTTTCAAGGATATCAAGGAGCTTCGGCCTGCCCATCTATTAACCTATTCCAGAAAAGGGCTTAAAATCAGCCGCTATTGGAATGTAGTAAGCAATCCGCATACGGATAGCTTTGATGAAACGGTGGAAAAGGTCCGCGCACTTTTTACGGATGCCGTTACCAGACAATTGGTTTCAGACGTTCCTGTATGTACTTTTCTATCAGGGGGATTGGACTCGAGCGCTATTACAGCGATTGCCGCAAATGCATTCAAAGAAGAAGGAAAATCTCCATTACACACCTATTCCATCGATTATGAAGAAAATGATAAATATTTTAAAGCCAATGAATTCCAGCCAAACTCGGATGAATATTGGATTCGGAAAATGACAGAGTCCTTTGGAACGGTCCACCATTACTCCGTCATCTCACAGGATAACTTGGTGGCGAATCTGAGAGAGGCTGTGCTTGTGCGCGATCAGCCGGGGATGGCGGATATCGATTCCTCCCTGTTGTGGTTCTGCAGGGAAATCAAACAGAATTATGTGGTAAGTCTATCCGGAGAGTGCGCCGATGAAATTTTTGGTGGTTATCCTTGGTTCCATCGACCTGAGGACCTTGCTGCAAAGAATTTCCCTTGGATGCGATCAACGGATGCGAGAATGGACCTGCTTCGTCCGGAATGGAAGAAAAAGCTGCAACTGGACGATTATATTACAGCCCGTTTTGAAGAGACGGTTGCAGAAACTCCGCGTTTAGATGGCGAGAGCAGTTTGGAGGCACGGAGAAGAGAGCTATTTTACCTGAATATGATTTGGTTCATGACGACATTGCTTGATCGCAAAGACAGAATGAGTATGGGAGCGAGCCTCGAGGTGCGAGTACCTTTTGCTGACCACCGCATTGTAGAGTATGTCTGGAATATCCCGTGGGAAATGAAGATGCATGGCAACAGGGAAAAAGGTCTGCTTCGAAAAGCACTGGAGGGTGTATTGCCTGATGAGGTACTGTACCGTAAGAAGAGTCCTTACCCCAAAACCCATCATCCGATCTATACGCAAGGAGTTAAAAAATGGTTGAATGAAATTCTTCAATATAAACAGACGCCATTGCTTGAATTCTTCCAAAAGGAAAAACTGCAGCAGATTGTCGATTCTGAAGGAAAAGCTTTTCAGGTTCCCTGGTTTGGTCAGCTGATGACAGGTCCCCAATTATTGGCGCATCTTGCACAAATTCACGTATGGTTTACAGAATACGGTGTTACGATAAAAGAATAAATGGTTTAACAGTATATTGGTATTGCTCTCCCTCAAACATTAGACTGAGGGAGGATTTTTTATTGAAAAAATAGGACATGCCCTGATCTACTATCGGCAAGCGGACATGGAGTTGCAGTTATGGTAAAACAAGCATATGTAGGTGGAGCGGAAAGGTTATTTTTTGCTTTTTTTTCATAAAGTTTATTGCCTTAAATAAGGCTATCCTTAATACTTGATTTCCCGCAACCTATCAGGCAAAAATGAAGCTGAATACCTCCTAGATTATAGGGGAATATGGTATGATTAGGTAAATATCGGCGTTAGAAAATTGGCTGGGTAAGGTGGGGTAGATCAAATGAAGCTCAAAACACTGTTATATCTTTCTTCTTCTGTCATTGCATTATTAGTAGTGAATCTAGTAGATAAGTATTATTATAAAATGTCATTATTGGTCAGCTTTGGATTGCTATTGGTCATTCACTTTATTCTTTTCTACCTGATCGATGTCATCTTACAGAAGAAAGAAAGAGCCGTTGGAAAGGGGACGGGAATCACCTATATTTTCTTCCTGTTCTGTGTTTCGATTTCGGTTGTCTACTTGATATAATACATCAAAAAGCGATCCAAACAGAATGGATCGCTTTTTGATGTATTATAATTTCCTTTTATTTAAAACTAAACTTGCTTGGCTTTCTGTTTGGTGCTTCCCAGGTTATTTAACCGGTGGACGAGACCAGTTCCGAATTCCGGTGCAGAGCTGTTATCAGAGAATACAGATTCTCTGAGCTCGTAGGCGGAGGAACCGTGCTCAGCAAAATCCAGACCTGAAATTTCTTCTTCCTTTGTAACACGGATGCTGGCAAAGCGGGTAACAAGGAAAAGGAAAAGGGCTACTGTTGCTACGGTCCATGCTATTACCGCCAAGATTCCTATTGCCTGGATTCCCAATTGACCCGCACCGCCGCCATAGAAAAGTCCGGTTGAAGTGGAGAATAATCCTACAGCAAGTGTACCCCAAATACCGCACACTCCATGTACGGCAATCGCCCCGACAGGATCATCCAGTTTTAACACTCTGTCAATGAAGGAAACCGATTCAACCAGTATCACACCTGCGATAAGACCGATTATGATGGCGCCGACCGGTGAAACATCACCGGTTCCTGCAGTAATCCCTACCAAACCTGCCAATGCTCCGTTCAGCGTAAGGGATGCATCCACTCGCTTATAGCGCAACTGAGAATAAAAAGCGGAGGCGATTACCCCTGCAGAAGCCGATAATAGGGTGGTCGTAATGACATGGGGGATAAGCTCTGGATCAGCAGCCAGCGTGCTCCCTCCGTTAAATCCGAACCATCCGAACCAAAGAATGAAAACTCCCAGAGCGCCTAAAGGGATATTATGACCCGAAATGACATTCACTTTACCGTTTGAATATTTGCCAAGTCTTGCACCTAAGAATCGAACTGCCACAACAGCACCGAGCGCTCCAGTCAGATGCACGACCGTGGACCCCGCAAAGTCAGTAAAGCCCATTTCAGCCAGCCAGCCTCCGCCCCAAACCCAATGTCCCACAACTGGATAGATCAAAGCGGTCATCACAACCGTGATAAGGATATAACTGCTAAGCTTCATTCTTTCTGCCACTGCCCCGGAGATAATTGTTGCGCATGTGGCAGCAAACATTGCCTGGAAGACGAAGAAGCCGATGTCCCCTTCACGTCCTGAAAGAAAGAATCCTTCTGTCCCGATGAAGCCCCCAGAAGATGAACCGAACATAAAGGCATATCCAACTGCCAGATAGAGGATGGAACCGATGGAAATGGTAAGAAAGTTTTTCATCAGGATATTAAGAGAGTTCTTAGAACGTGTAAACCCTGACTCCACCATCGCAAATCCTGCATGCATAAAGAATACGAGCAATGCACCAATCATGATCCACACCATATCCATGGAAATGCTCAATGTTTCCACTGTAGGTGCTTGGGCATGTGTTGTAGAACCAAGCAATAAGCCGCCTGTCATCAATAAACCGATTTTCTTTTTCATATAGATCAACCCTTTCTGGAATGGTTAGATAATTGCAAGTTTGCCAGTTTCCCCGGTACGAATACGAATGGCATCTTCAATATGGTAGATAAATATTTTTCCGTCCCCAACAGAATTGGTACTGCATGTTTCCTGGATGATCTGGACGATTTCATCGACAAACTCCGATTCTACGACCATTTCGACTTTTACTTTCGGGAGGAGTTTGATTTCAAACGTATTTCCTCGAAATACACCCTGCTGTCCTTTTTGCTGACCGCATCCTGCCACCTCGGAAACGGTCAGGCCGTTTATTCCTACTTCTTCGAGGCGTTCACGAAGGCTGCGAAATGTTTCTGGACGAATGATTGCTTCCACCTTTTTCATTATCATCTCTCCTTTTTCTATAATGTTATATTTCCTAACATCATATGGTATGTTTATTATCATATTTCATATTTATGTACATTGCAATACGAATTTTCGAAAAATTCAGGCGAAAACGTTTACAAGTATGTAAGGAATCCTGACAATCGTCTAAAAACATAAAGAAACACCCCCTATTAAGGGAGTGCATCTGTTATTTGTATTTTATCAGGAAGCATTTTTCGATTCTGATACAACAAAAGATTTATTTACCCAGACTTTGGACCTCCAGCGTCGAAGCATGATCAGGCCTCTGAGCCATTCATCTATGATCATGGCAATCCAAACCCCTACAAGGCCAAGGCCGAAATGGATCCCAAGCACATAGGAGACAGTTACGGCAATGCCCCACATGGATAGGATTCCTACATACACAGGGAATTTTACATCCCCTGCAGCACGCAGCGAGCTGATGACCACCAGATTAAAGGAGCGGCCGGGTTCCAATATGATCGTAAGGAGAATCAGGGTACCTCCAAGTGCGATAATATCAGGATTGGTAGTGAAAAATCCTAAAAGGGTATCAGAGAATATCGCAATTGGTATTGCCGTAAGGATGCTTATTAAAATTGCCAAACGCAAGCTTTTTATACACCGTTTATATGCATCCTCTATATTGCCTGCTCCGATCTGGTGGCCGATCATGATTTGCGTACCTTGACCGATGGCAACACCGAAGAGGAAAATGAACATCATCAAGCTTTGTGCATATACCTTGGTGGTTAACGCTTCCGTTCCGATCATCACGATGAAAAAGGTGATGACGATCTGGGAGGTATTATAGGAAAGATGTTCTCCTGCAGAAGGAATGCCGATTCTCAACAGATTTTTCAAATGGTCCATCGGTAATTTGAAAATTCTTTTGAAAGGAAGCGGTTCTTCAATGCGCTTAAATAGCAAGACTGTGATTACGATGAGTCCAAGTGCACGGCTCACAACGGTCGAAAGGGCTACTCCCTCCACTCCGAGTACAGGGATTCCGAATGGCCCGAAAATGAACAGGTAATTACCGATGACATTCAGGATATTCATTCCGATCGTCACATACATTGCATCCCGGGTAAATCCATAGCTTCTGATGGTGGCTCCCATAGTAATGACAAGTGCCTGAACAAATGAGAATACCCCGACGATTTTCAGATAGGAATCAGCCTCTGCCAGGAGCTCCGGAGGAAGATTCATTAGCAACAGTAATTGTGAACTGAAACCAAAGACGATCAGGCTTATGACAATACTGAATGCAAGGTTGGCACCGAGGGAAACAACAGTCACTTCAGACGCTAAGGTCCTATTTTTTGCTCCAAGGTACTGAGCGACCAGGATGGAGGTACCCGTTGCGATAAAGCCGAACATGACAATAAGCATGAATAACAGCTGATTTGCAACCCCGACGGCTGCTACAGAGTCATCCGAGTACTGGCTCAGCATCAGGATGTCTGCATTTCCCATTACCATATGCAATAATACTTCTATGAAAATTGGCCAGGTTAAGGCAAAAAGGGTCAATTTCTTCGTGTTTGTGTCTTTCATTACGTTACTCCTTTTGATGATTCCGACATAAAACAATTTATAGTTTAACCGGATTTTATTATAATAGAAAGAGATGATTTCGATACTTATTGGAGTATTACGACATGAGGTGTAAAGAATGTCAATGATTGCGCTTTCGATTCCTCCTTTCCCGACTTTTATCAGAGGGGGAGAATTCACCTTCCAGAAGGGGAAGAGCCACTTTACCAGAGTGTTTACCGTCTTTGATCTGCTATATGTAACAAAAGGAACACTCTATATGCAGGAGAATGAAGAAAGATTTGAAGTGAAAGAGGGCCAGTATGTAATCCTGGTTCCGGGAAAAAGGCATACAGGATACAAAGGGTGTGAAGAGGATACCACGTATTTCTGGCTGCACTTTGTCATTCCGAACGATGAGTATCAAGTGGTGGGCACAAAGGAATTGGATTGGTCCTACGTCTATAAAAAGGAGCCGACATTCATAGAACCTGGCCACTATCGGTTTCACATACCCCAGTATGCCGAGGTGAAAAGAAGAGAGATTGTGGAACAGCAGCTTGAAAATATGTTGAGTATCAGTGACGGGGATGCACATCTACCGGACGACTATCTGAAGCAGCAAATCTATTTTTCTGAGTTCATTTTACAGCTTCAAAAAGAAGCGTTTTCCATCCCGAGCGCTACAGAAAAGGTATGCGAGCTGGCCATGAAACTGATACAGGAAAACTACCAGAGTCCGATAAGCATGACATGGTTGAAGGAAGAGCTGAATTTTCATCCCGATTACATCACAAGATGCATGCAAAAAACGATAGGGATCAGCCCTGTACAATATTTGACCCATTTCAGGCTGCATCAGGCAAAACGACTGCTGGTCGAGACGGAATATAAAGTATCCACAATTTCGCGCGAAGTAGGCATAGAGGATGTCACCTATTTTTCCAAGCTGTTCAAAAAGATGGAAGGGACCACGCCGATGGAGTATAGAAGGCTTGTGCATCGGAAATAGTTGACCGTGGACAAAATCAAAAAAGCCTCATCTGCAAGCAGCCAAGCGTGCAGATAAGGCTTTTTTCGCTAATACTTATTTATAAGCTAAAATCTTGAACCCATATGCAGGAAGCTTTGCCTGCAAAACATCTGCATCAGCAGCAAACTCCTCGTCGTTCCAAATATCATGCAGCACTTTTCCTTGCGTCCCATCAGGCAGCGTCACTACCAATTCCTGATCACTGTTATTAACGATGAACAAGATTGTTTCCTCTTCGGATGTTTTTTCGTACATCACATGATTGGTCTCATTGTTCGCTTGGATAAATCGTATGTCCCCGTGGTTCCCGAATGTCGGACGATCTTTTCTAAGATGGGTAAGCTTTTTCACAAAAGCAAACATGTCCTCGTCTTGATCCTCTTTATCCCAAATCATACACTTGCGGCAGCCTGGATCCTGCTCGCCGGTCATGCTGATTTCGTCTCCATAGTATATGCAAGGTGCACCGATGAAGGAAAGCTGGAATAGAAATAAAAGCTTCAGTTTGTTCTTGTCTTCGTCACAAATCGTCAGGATCCGTGGAGTGTCATGGCTTCCTAGTAGATTGAAGGCTACCTCATTTACGTTCTTCGGATAAGAGTGGAGAACTTTCGTAATCGATTGAGCGAAATCCTCCGCTTTTGTATTGTTTTTTGCAAGATAGTCCAATGTTGCAGTTGTAAAAGGATAGTTCATGACCGCATCGAACTGGTCGCCTTGTAGCCACGGCATGGAATCGTGCCAGATTTCCCCTAGGATATAGACATCTTCTTTTTCCGCTTTCACTGCTTGTCTGAATTCTCTCCAAAACTGGTGGTCCACTTCATTTGCTACGTCGAGTCTCCAGCCGTCGATGTTGAACTCTCTTACCCAGTAGCGTCCCACTTCAAGTAAATAGTCTTTCACTTCCTGGTTTTCCGTATTTAATTTCGGCATATCCGATACGAAAGCAAATGCGTCATAGTTTGGCTTTGGCTTCGTTTGAACCGGGAAGTCCCAAATGTGGAACCAGTCTTTATACTTGGAAGACTCTCCATTTTGCAATACATCCTGGAATGGGGCCCAGTAGTATCCGCTATGGTTGAATACCGCATCGAGCATCACCTTGATTCCATGTTCGTGACAAGTTTCTACCAGTTTTTTGAATGTCTCTTTATTTCCGAACTGAGGATCGATTTCCATATAATCGATCGTATCGTATTTATGGTTGGAACGTGCTTTGAAGATAGGAGTGAAATAGATTCCCGTTATTCCAAGGTCAACAAGATGATCGAGGTGCTCAATGACTCCTTCGAAATCCCCGCCAAACAAGTTGGTTGTAGTAGGTTCAGTGCTTCCCCAAGGAAGAGTACCCTCTGGATCATTATCCTTATTCCCGTTTGCAAACCTTTCAGGGAAAATTTGATACCAGATTGTATCCTTTGCCCATGTAGGTGCACGGAACACATCTGCTTTATTCAAGAAAGGAAAACAGAAGTATAGACCGCAATCCTTCGGTTCTTCTTCATAGAAGCCTTTTTCTGTAAGTGTCAGATTTTCTTCCTTTGAAGTAAGAGAGAAACCGTAGCGGAGCCTTCTGAATTCTGGGGATACTTCTGCAAGCCAATAGTCATATAGATCATCTGAGCCTGACTTTGTCATAGGTGTTTTTGTCGAGAGCCATTCGGAATTTTCCCATACATATGGATCACCATGGATCAATTCCACCGAATCTACATCATTCTTCTTTGTCTGAAGACGAATGTGAAGTGTAGTGTCGTTGTATGCGTATGCAAAATTGTTTTTAGGGCGATGGTAGATCGCTTCTTTCAGCATCATATATTCAACCTCTCCTTTATGCAATCGCTTGCATCTAATGTGAGAAAAAAATGGTTGAAATCGCTTCATTGCCATTTTATTCAACATAACCTTAAGTCAAATTGAAATCGTTGTCAATGAAAAGCAGAGTAGAGCGGGGGGTGCGGAGAAAATGTGTTGGACGATCGTCTGGAGGATTCATTATCAAAATGATAGAAAGCCAGGCGTAGCAATGGATTATCGATAGATAGGAAGTATAGGAGACGTTGATCTCTATAAATATATCAAATTTTTTAAAAAAACAGGTTGTCAATTGGGTGAATACATGTATAATAAAAAGTGAAAGTTGTGCAATCGTTTTCACGAAAATGTAAGCGCTAAATGATTTCGCTTACATGATAATGCAACCGCTTGTACAAACTAGTAAAAGATATACTTAAAATGACGGAGGGGTCAATATGAAGAAGTTCCTAGTAATGTTAATGGTTGCGGTCCTTACTCTAGGTGTTCTTGCTGCTTGTGGTCCACAGCGCGACAGAAACACTGGCGAAGGCAACGGCAACGGAAATGCTGCAAACAATGGTGAAGGCACGACAACTGAAGGTGTAGAAAAACCAGAAAAGCTTACAGTATGGGTAAATGATCAAGAAGAGCAAAAAGCAGCTCTTGAAGAAATCTTTGCTGCTTACACTGAAGAAACTGGAATCAAAGTAGAAGCTACTGGAATTTCAATGCTTGATCAAATCGAAGTATTAGCGCTTGACGCTCCTTCTGGAAAAGGTCCAGATATTTACTTCCAACCACACGATCGTATCGGTGATATCGTTCTTCAAGGTTTAGCTGATCCTATCGACTTAGGTGAAGATGCTGCGAAATACAGCGAAACTGCTATGGATGCAGTAACTGTTGACGGAGAAGTTTACGGTGTGCCTCAAGTTATTGAAACTTACGGATTATTCTATAACAAAGACCTAGTATCAGCTGAAGAAGTTGCTACTATGGAAGGTTTAATGAAAGTTGCTGCTGATCAAACAGATCAAGCACAAGACAAATATGGTTTCTTAATGGAAGCTACTAACTTCTATTTCATCTATCCTTTCTTCGCTGGTAACGGCGGATACGTATTCAAGAACGATGGATCTGGCTTCGATGCTAAAGATATCGGTCTTGCAAACGAAGGTGCAGTTGAAGGTGGAGAATTGGTACAATCTTGGTTCTCTAATGGCTATATTCCTAAAGAAATCAACGGAGACATCATGAATGGTTTATTCACAGGTGGTAAAGTTGCTTCTGTAATCACAGGTCCTTGGAATATCCCAACTTATAAAGAAGCTTTAGGAGACAAATTAGGTACTGCTACACTTCCTAAGCTTGACAATGGAGATGTTCCTAAATCTTTCGTTGGTGTTAAGACTTGGATGTTGAGCTCTTACTCTGAAAACCAAGAGTGGGCAATCGACTTGATGAAGTTCGTAACTAACTACGACAATGCAATGAAATACTACTCTGCAGCTGGTGAAATGCCTGCCCTTCAAGAAGCTCTTGAAAGTGATGAAATCGCTAACGACGAATTAATCGGTGCATTCGCTGAGCAAACTCAATACGGTGAGCCTATGCCGAATATTCCACAAATGCAACAAGTTTGGGATCCTATGGGTTCTGCACTTCAATTCATTGCTAATGGCGACGACGTTGCAGACGTTCTAGCTGAAGCGAAACAACAAATTGAAGATAAAATTGCTGCAAGTGGAGCACAGTAACAATTAAGAGTTAGAAGTTGGTGGATAGATAAAGCTTGTAGCTTGTCTATCCACTATTATTCTTTAAGAAGGAGGATCTGCTATGCCTGAGACAGCAACAACTGCAATGAGGAAACATAACCCGACCTTAGCCATGATCCTTTCCATTTTGTTTGCAGGGTTAGGGCAACTGTATAACCGCAGATATGCGAAAGGTATTGCATTCATTATCATCGAGGCTTCATTTTTGATTACATTCTGGAATTTTTTGAGCTGGGGCTACTGGGGTATTTTCACTTTAGGGGAAATACCTAAGGTTGACCACTCCATCTTTTTATTAATACAAGGTATTATCTCCATCATCATTACGATCTTTGCTGCAGGGCTGTACTATTTAAATGTCATGGATGCCAAAAATAATGCAATTGATATTAAATTGGGAAAACGCAAACCAAGTGTAATGGAAGGTCTGAGAAACTTCTATGATACTGGTTTCCCTTACTTTATGGTTATTCCAGGACTTATCATGCTTGTTTTTATTGTTGTATTGCCTTTGCTATTCATGGTATCTCTTGCATTTACCGATTACAATCTATACAATTCCCCTCCAAGAAACTTACTTAGTTGGGTAGGATTTGATAACTTCACCAATCTGGTATCGATTCCACTCTGGAAATCCACTTTCCTTAGCGTTTTCTCTTGGACAATCGTATGGACTGTTGTCGCAACTACGTGTCAAATTGTGCTAGGACTTATATTGGCGTTACTTGTTAATGACCCCCGTGTTAAATATAAACGCTTTATACGTACCATACTAATTTTACCTTGGGCTGTACCAGCCTTCGTTACAATCTTGATTTTTGCTGCAATGTTCAATGATCGCTTCGGAGCCATCAATAGAGATATTCTTGGCACGATTGGAATGGCTCTTCCATGGTTGACAGACCCATTCTATACAAAAATTGCGATTATCATGATTCAGACCTGGCTTGGTTTCCCGTTCGTATTTGCACTACTTACAGGTGTACTTCAAAGTATTTCTAAAGACTGGTACGAGGCTGCGGATGTAGATGGAGGAACTCGCTTCCAGAAGTTCCGTTTCATTACGCTTCCACATATTCTTTTTGCAACTGCTCCATTAATGATTATGCAGTATGCTGGAAACTTCAATAACTTTACGATCATTTATCTGTTCAACCAAGGTGGACCCGCGGTTCGTGGTCAAAATGCGGGCGGATCGGATATCCTTATCTCCTGGGTATACAAATTAACGTTTGAGACGAACAACTATAACATGGCAGCGGCCATTTCTATCCTACTTGGATTGATTGTCGCAGGATTTGCCTTCTTCCAGTTCCGTCGTACTCGTTCGTTTAAAGAGGAGGGGAATATTTAATGAACACAAAAACTAAATCCAGACTGGAAGTTTCACTCATCTACTTGTTCATAGGTTTCATGTTCATCATTATTGCCTATCCGCTACTATGGACAGTCGGTCTATCTCTCAATCCGGGAACAAGTCTTTATTCTGCTTCCATGATTCCAGAAAACTGGTCACTGACGCATTACAAATGGCTGTTTACTTCACCCCAGAGTGATTATTTAACTTGGTACAAAAATAGTATCCTTGTTGCAGTGGGCAACTCGTTCTTTTCTGTTCTGATCACGTCATTTGTAGCTTATGCATTTTCACGCTACCGTTTCCGTGGAAGAACCTATGGATTGTATGCATTCTTATTGCTTCAAATGTTCCCGGCTTTAATGGCAATGGTTGCAATCTATATCCTATTGAACCTTATTGGACTAGATGATTCATTGATTGGATTGACACTTGTTTATATTGGTGGACAAATCCCATTCAACGCTTGGCTTGTAAAAGGTTATTTTGACACGATTCCAAAAGAATTGGATGAAGCGGCACGCATGGATGGTGCAGGACACTTTGGTGTATTCTTCAAAATCATGCTTCCACTTGCGAAACCAATTCTGGCAGTAGTGGCACTATTCAACTTTATGGCACCGTTCACGGACTTCCTGTTACCGCGTATCATCTTAAGAAGCCCGGAAAAATTCACACTGGCACTTGGATTGTTCAACTTTATCAATGCTCAGTTCGCAAACAACTTTACCCGATTTGCCGCAGGTTCCATTCTCATCGCCATCCCGATTGCGTTGATGTTCCTATTCCTGCAGCGCTATCTGATTGCGGGATTAACTGCCGGTGGTACAAAAGGATAATAATAGTATATAATCGTTTATGGAAAGCAAAGGTTCTTTTATTTTTATGGCTGTGTTGAAGAATAGTGATAGTTCTTGAAGGTCACTAGCTGTTGATTGGAGCAATAGGCGAAGACTCCTGCGGGAGGTAGCGCTTAGTGGAGACCCCGCAGGCAAAGCCGAGGAGGCTCCACAAGCGCCCCGCGGAAAGCGAAGCCTAGTGCGGAAATCAACAGCGGTGTTAACAGAGCCGTTCTTTTAATAGAAGGAACACAAAGCGAAAACTACTAAAACGATTTAAGGGAGGGAAGCGGAATTGATGAAAAGAGTGATGGGGCTCATTCTCATTCCGTTTCTTCTTTTTTCTGCATGGTTCGTACATCCAGTTCAACCTGTAAAAGCTGAAAAAGAAGAACACGCATGGCAAGATGAGATGATCTATTTTATTATGATCGACCGCTTTAACAACGGAGACACTACTAATGATTTCGCAGTGGACCGAGATGATCCGAAAGCCTATCATGGCGGGGATTTCCGTGGAATTATAGAAAAACTTGATTATATCAGGGATATGGGGTTTACGGCACTTTGGCTTACCCCGATTGTGAAAAATGAGGATAAAGGCTACCACGGCTACTGGACAGAGGACTTCTATGATACCGAGGAGCATTTCGGAACGATTGAAGAATTCAAAGAGCTAGTAAAGGAAGCGCACAAACGTGACATTAAAATCATTGTGGATATTGTGGTGAACCATACAGGCTATCAGCATGCCTGGTTAAAGGAACCCGACAAAGCTGATTGGTTTCATCCAAAGAAGGATGTAAGAGACTGGGAAGACCAGGATGAGGTGGAGAATGGCTGGATTTATGGCTTGCCGGATCTGAACCAGGAAAATCCTGAGACGCGTCAGTATTTACTGGATATGGCCAAATGGTGGATTGAAGAAACAAACATCGATGGCTATCGACTGGATACCGTAAAACATGTCCCTAAGGAATTCTGGACTGAATTCGCACAGGAAATGAAATCCGTTAAGGAAGACTTCTTTTTAATAGGAGAAGTCTGGAATGATGATCCGCGTTATGTGGCTTCATATGAGGAAACGGGAATCGATTCATTCGTAGATTTCCCTACGTATAATGAAATAACTCGTGTATTCTCTGCACCTGATCAGTCCCTGAGTCGATTGGATACCGTATGGGCACATAACCAGAATTTCTACTCCAATCCATATATCATGGGGAAATTCATAGATAATCATGATGTGGAGCGCTTTACAAGAGAAGCAATCAAGAAGAAACAGTATCCCCCTGCAAGAATAAAGCAGGCACTTGCATATCTCTATACCGCTCCTGGGATTCCAATTGTGTATTATGGTACGGAAATTGCCCTGGATGGCGGACCGGATTCGGATAACCGCCGTGATATGAACTTCCGTGCGGAGCAAGAGATTGTGGACTATGTAACCAAGCTTGCAGAACTAAGAAGCAGCATGCCGACATTGACACATGGAAGCTTTGAGATGCTTTATGAAGAAGGCGGTATGGCCGTATTCAAGCGTGAATATGAGGAAGAGGCGACCATTATTGCAATAAATAATACAACAGGCACTCAAGTTGCACCGATAAAACAGGACTTGTTAGGTGAAGAGCTTGAGCTTCGCGGCACCCTGAGTGATGAGCTGGTCCGCAATAGCAACGGCGAATACTTAATCAGCCTGGACCGTGAAACAGCAGAGATCTACACGGTGAGTGAGGATTCTGGTGTGAATGTTCCATTCGTAGGGGCAATGGCACTTATATACGGTGGCTTTGTCGCATTCATTGTGGCTGCTGTAGTCAGACGCAGAAAAAAGAAAGAATAACTTTTTGTGGATACATTTTCATTTATTGAAGATGTTCCATGTGGATAAATGTATCCGTTTACACGATTACAATTTTTAGTTTCATTTCAAAAGGGAGGGGATAGGTGCATGGCAGTTACGATAAAAGATGTAGCCAAGATTGCCAATGTTGCACCTTCCACAGTTTCTCGCGTGATCGCGAACAGTCCGCGAATAAGTGAAAAAACAAAAAAACGCGTGAGAGAAGCAATGGAAGAGCTTGGGTATCATCCAAACTTTATCGCTAGAAGTCTGGCAAACCAAACCACACAGGTTATTGGACTTGTGATGCCGGCTTCAGCTGATAAAACATTTCAAAATCCTTTTTTTCCGGAAGTGCTAAGGGGAATAAGTACGGCGGCACATGAAAAGCAGTATGCACTTCAAATGTCCACAGGGGAAACGGCAAACGAAATTCTCGAAGGTGTGATGCAGATGGTGCAGGGACGCCGAGTAGACGGGATCATTCTGCTGTACTCAGCAGTTGAGGATAAAATTATCAAGTATTTGCAAAAAGAGTGTTTTCCGTTTGTCGTGATCGGGAAGCCTTTTGAGCAGGTTGAAGAGATTACACATGTGGACAATGACAATTACCGGGCAGCAAAAGAAGCGACCGAGCATCTGATAGACCTTGGGCACAAGCGTGTGGCATTTGTCGGAGGAAGCATCCAGCTTGTGGTGACAATCGACCGACTTCTGGGGTATGAAAAAGCGTTGCGCACAGCGGAAATTCCTTACAAGGATGAATACATTATCCACGAGGAGTTCCTAAAAGAGGGTGGACAGGAAGCGGTATCCGAACTGCTTAGTTTGGAAGAGCCACCAACGGCCCTCGTGGTAGCCGATGATCTGATGGCATTGGGAATCCTGAATACACTACACGATATGGGAATCGATGTGCCCGAACAGATGTCGATAGTCAGCTTCAACAATGTCCTGTTGGCTGAAGTGGCACGCCCGCCTTTGACCTCGGTGGACATCAATATCTTTCAACTTGGGTTTCAGGCAGCGAAAACACTGATCCAGAAGGTGAAGGATCCAACTGAACCGACGAAACGAATCATCATTCCTCATAGTATGGTAAAGCGCCAGACGTGCAAGGAATACATTTGATTTTCATGAAAAACCAGTCTCCATTTCGAGACTGGTTTTTATTTATCATGGGAATTGTATTTTAAAACCTCACCCATTCACAATTTTTCCGCCATTCACATGCAAAATCTGTCCTGTCATGTAGGAAGAATCATCACTCGCAAGAAAAACGTAGCTTGGTGCCACCTCTTCCGGTTGTCCAGGTCGCTTCATCGGGGTATTCGCGCCGAAGCTTGCCACCTTGTCAGCTGAAAAAGTGGAGGGAATCAATGGCGTCCATATCGGACCAGGTGCGACACCGTTTACCCGGATCCCTTTCCCTACCAGCTGCAGCGCTAGGGATCTTGTGAAGGTAACGATTGCACCTTTGGTCGCTGAATAATCAAGCAGGGTTTCATTCCCCGCATATGCGGTTACTGATGCGGTATTAATAATGGAACTTCCTCCTGTCAGATAGGGCATTGCCGCTTTTGTCAGATAGAAGAAAGAAAATATATTGGTACGGAACGTCTTTTCCAGCTGTTCAGCAGTGATATCCTCTATTGATTCCTGAGGATGCTGTTCGGCTGCGTTATTTACAAGGATATCCAATTTATTGAAGCTGGATATACATTCATCGATGAGCCTCTTACAAAACGATTCCTGTCCTATATCCCCTGAAATCAAAAGGCATTTCCGGCCTTCCTGCTCCACTTGCCTTTTCGTTTCATTTGCATCATTATTTTCACTTAAATAGGCTATCACGACATCGGCACCTTCTTTTGCAAAAAGGATGGCTGCTGCACGCCCGATTCCACTGTCACCCCCGGTAATGATGGCGACTTTACCTTTGAGCTTTCCACTTCCCTTATAGGAAGAATCCTCGGATTTTGGTGCTGGAACCATTTCAGACTCCAGTCCCGGCTGCTGATTTTGATGCTGTGCAGGCAAGGTTTTCTTTGTTTGATTTGACATGTGGACACCTCCAATAATTCTTTCATATTATTGGGAAAACGCTTATAATTTATCCTAATAAAGCTAGAACATTACAAGAGGAAATGAGGGGGAACGATGGGGGAGATAATAGTCCGTGAGGCAACAAAGGTTGATGCACCATCAATGATTGAACATAGCAGAATAGCATATTCAGAAAGCAGGAACCTTCTAACCACACCGGAAGAATTCACTATTACAGTCGAAGAGGAGCTCCGCTGGCTTGCAGATATGAGGGCTAAGAACAATCTCGTACTTGTTGCACAACAGGATAACCGGATAATCGGAATGCTGAGTGCGCAAAGGGGATCTAGAAAACGGGTCCAGCACAATTGCCAATTCGGAATCAGCATTCAGGAAGCTTATTGCAATAACGGGCTCGGCTCAAGGATGATTACTATGCTTCTGGATTGGGCTGCTTTGGATCCGATCATTGAAAAGGTCACCTTGGAAGTTTTCTCACACAATGATAGAGGAATACATGTATATGAAAAGCTCGGTTTCAAGGTGGAAGGCAGAAAAGAAAAGCATGCAAAGTTTGATGATGGGACATATGCAGATGAGTATGTAATGGGCAGATTTGTAAAAGGGAGTGGGAATGAATGAAAACGTTGGTATGCTTTGGTGATAGCATTACGGCAAATGAATACGACGTTGAAGGCCGAGAAAGGTTGACACCTCGGATTGCAAAGGAAATGCATGATTGGAAGGTTGTGAACCGTGGGATATCTGGGAATACCACTGTCGATGCCCTGCTGAGAATCAAAGAGGATGTTATGGACCATCAGCCGGACCTAGTCACAGTATTACTTGGAGCCAATGATTCTGCCATTCACCGGAACGTAGACATAGAGTTGTACGAAGAAAACCTGAGAAGTATTACCAGGACGATTGGTCCCGAAAAAACATTATTAATCAGTGCAGCTCCTGTTGTAGAGTCAAGGCAGGATGCAAGGAAAAATGAAACGCTTCAAGGGTTTGCAAGTGTGGTGGAAAAGGTTGCAGCTGATACAGGGGCACACTATCTTAACTTTTTTGCAAAGATGATTGGTCACACAGGCTATGAGGATTTCCTAACGGAGGACGGATTGCATTTCAATTACAAAGGGTATGAATTTCTATCAGAAGCGATTCTGACAAAATTAAAAAGTATCTAAAAAAGTGCCAGTACCCTGTGATGGGCCTGGCACTATGTATTTTTTAGCGGTAGTTCACAAACTGCAGATCAATATCAAGGTCTGCTGCTCTTAATGCGGCGATAACCTGTTGCAGGTCATCACGGTTCTTGCCTGTTACGCGCACCTGGTCGTCCTGGATCTGGGTTTTTACTTTCAAGCCGGAATTCTTGATGATGGTGTTGATCTTCTTTGTGTACTCTTTATCAATACCTTGAACCAATGTTCCGCGCTGGCGTACAGCACCTTTGGATGCATCCTCGATTTTACCGTATTGGATATTTTTCGTCGGAACATTGCGTTTGATCATTTTGCTTACCAGGACATCCTTCAGCTGGTCGAGTTTGAACTCACTGTCGGAAAGCAGGACAAGTTCCTCCTTCTCCAGTTTGATGTCACTGACAGAGCCTTTGAAATCAAAGCGGTTTTGAATCTCTTTCAAGGCAATATTGATGGCATTTGTTACTTCTGCTAAATCTACTTTTGAAACAATATCAAAGGAGCTTTCTTTAGCCATGGGAAATCCCTCCATTTAATGTTTAAAATTTTACCAAAAGGCAATAGAATAAAAAAACATCGCATTCTGTTCTTAATTATAGTAGAATGAAGCGGTTTGGACAACTTAATGAAAGTCGGGTACACTTTACATAAGAACGGATGAAAAGGAATGGTAGGAATGGCTTTGGAAACAGGTACAGTTTTAGAGTTGACAGTGGATAGGGAAACCCCACTTGGATATATGCTCACGGATGGGGAAGAGACCATCCTGCTTCATAAGAATGAAGCGACAAGGGAACTGCAGCAGGATGAAACTGTTGAGGTCTTTCTTTATTCAGATCAGAAAAGCCGCATTACTGCAACGATGACGATTCCTAAAGGGCTTAATGGCCATGAATGGATGGAAGTGGTGGAGGTTCTGCAGGGGCTTGGCGTTTTTATCAATATCGGAATTGCCAAGGATGCATTGATTCCAGAGGATGATCTGCCGGTATTTGAAGATGTTTGGCCACAAGTGGGAGACCTGCTGCTATGCCGCGTGAAGACAGATCGCAGGGGCAAATTGATTGGTAAGCTTGCGTCTCAGGATGTCATGCTGGATCGCTCCATCAACGCTCCAACAGACATCGTAAACCAGAATGTCCAAGGGACGATCTATCGACTGCTGAAGGTCGGCAGCTATATGATTACCAATGAGGGATATGTCGGGTTTATTCATCACTCGGAACGAAAGGAAGAGCCGAGATTGGGCGGCATCGTCGAAGGCAGAGTGATTGGTGTGAAGGATGATGGCACCATCAACGTCTCCTTACTTCCTCGAAAACAGGATGCCATGGATGATGATTCCAAAGCGATCATGGATTACCTGGAGATGCGTGGAGGAGCAATGCCGTACAGCGATAAGAGTGCACCGGAGGATATCAAAGAACGTTTCCTGATCAGCAAAGCGGCATTTAAGCGTGCAATGGGGAAACTCCTCAAGGAAGGCCTGGTTACACAGAAGGAAGGCTGGACTTATTTGAAGAAAGAGGAAGAGCAAGGGGAATAGTTTTTACTGTTTAATGAAGCGCGGGGTGGTGAACCCGCGCTTTTTGTATTTGGATGGTGGAATTTGATTGGATTCGCGTTCTGTCGAGATGTGTAGTTTCGTCGATATCAGAGTGATTTTCATGGATAAATGAATATTTTCGTTGAAATCACATGTGAAATCGTTGATATCCGGAAATTTTCATTGATATACCACTCAAAACCGTTGATATCCCGAATAATACCAATTCAGGTCGTCTATTAATTGACGGGACTCCCGCCTTTGGATAGGGAAAATACCTCCTGATACGAAAAATCAAAAAGCCCGGCTCCAAAAAGCCGGGCTTTCCCATCATAAATGATCTGTTTTCTTGGAATATTGACGTTCGCCGTTCTTGCGGCTCTTTTCGCGTTCCATGTTCTTTTCATGGCGTTTGGCGTTGTTGTCTTTCGCTTTTTTATCATTGTCGCTTGTATGTGGCATTAGATGTACCCCTTTCACAATAAGGATAGGAATAGGTTATCCAAATGCTGAAGCTACTATGTGCCTGTTAATCATGCTTTGTGATCATTCAGGAAGAATAACGCAATCGTGCCCGGTCCTGCGTGGGCACCGACCGCTGATCCGATTGTAGTTATCGTGAAATTGCTGCAATCAGACGACTCCTGTATCATCTCCTGAAGTGCAATGGCAGTAAGTTCGTCGTCACCGTGGCTGATTCCCACCCGTTGATTTTCAGCTGAGAACCCGTTTCGCTCTTTCATGACTTCTAGCATTCGGCGCAGCACTTTTTTCCGTCCGCGGATTTTTTCAAGAGGAATAAGCTTCCCATCCTCCATATGGAGTAAAGGCTTTATATTCAAAAGTCCGCCAACAAATGCAGACGCCTTGCTGACACGTCCGCCCCGAGCCAAATATTCAAGATTATCCACTGTGAATACATGTTCCATATGGGATATGTCATAGTCGATATTAGCTAGGATGTCCTCTTTGGAAGTACCATTTGCGGCTAATTCGGCAGCATGCTTCACTACAAGCCCCAAACCGAGGGAAGCGCACTTTGAATCAATGATGGTGAGATCAAGGTTTGGATGTTCCTCCATGACCTCTTGCTGCATCAAAACAGCCGTTTGATATGTACCTGACAGTTCAGAGGAAAAGGCGATATAGATGGCAGTTTGCCCTTTTTCTGCAATTTTGGTAAAAAGTTCTTTCATTGTATTAGGGGATGCCTGGGAGGTTTTTACAACCTGGCCTTCACGCATAGAGTTATATACAGTAGAGGAGTCGATCGTTACCATATCCTCATATTCCGTTTCGCCGAATAAGACTTTTAGTGGAAACAGTTCTACATGATCCTGGATAAAAAAGTCTTTTGGTAAGTCGCTGGCACTATCTGCAATGATTTTTATTGTCATTCTGTCACCTTCTTTATTATACTTACATCCATGTATTCTTTTTGTTCCCTGCCGTGGAAGATTACTCCTTTTTTTCAGTTTACCTATTAAATGAAAACTCTTCAAGAAAAGAAATCGCAGCAATCGTTTGAGATGGGTAAAAAGAGGAAAAATACATAGAATAAGGCAGTAGGTTGGTTAGGAGGTTATAGAGTCATATGATGATGCAACAGCATGTGAAGAAAGTATTGATCGTTTTAATCGGGGCATTTCTGAATGCCATTGCAATGAATTTTTTCTTAATACCCGCAGATGTGTACGCAAGTGGTTTTACAGGGGTGTCGCAGCTGATATTCAGGATCTCCGAGGATTATTTACCGTTTACCATTTCCACAGGTATTTCGTTGTTTCTATTAAATATTCCAGTGACGATATTAGCATGGAAAAAAGTAGGTCGTTCTTTTACCATTTATAGTTTCTTAAGTGTGTTCCTGATGTCCCTGTTTCTCGAGATTGTCCCTATCTATAAGGTGAATGACGATATTCTCCTCAATGCAGTATTCGGTGGAGTCATTGCAGCTGTAGGGGTTGGATTAACCCTGAAGTGGGGGGCTTCAACTGGAGGATTGGATATTATCGCCATGATCCTTTCACGAATGAAGGACAAGCCTGTTGGAACCTATTTCTTCGCATTGAATGCCGTGATCATTATCACAGCTGGACTTGTGTTCGGTTGGGAAAAAGCGCTTTATACACTCGTGACGCTATATGCATCAACAAGGGTAATTGATGCGATTCATACACGCCATGAGAAATTAACGGCCATGATTGTCACGAAAAAAGGCAAGGATGTCAAGGATGCGATCCATGCAAAAATGGTTCGTGGAATTACATCTGTCCCTGCTAAGGGTGCATTTACTGGCGAAGACAAGGAAATGCTGATGATTGTCATTACCCGGTATGAAATGTATGACTTAGAACGCATCATCAAGGATGCTGATCCCAATGCTTTCACCAATATTGTCCAGACTGCTGGCATCTTTGGATTTTTCCGCAAGGACTGATAGCAGAAAAACAGCGCAGCCTCCTCCGAGAGTGGCTGCGCTGTTTTTTTACTTACCTTCTAATGATTGCAAACGGTCCTGCAGTTCCCGAAGCTGGCGTTGTTCTGCCTCGGTTGTGTTTGCATAGGCGGAGGATAATGCGTTCTTTGCAACATCTATTTCATTTTGTACGGATGAAGACTGCATGTTGGCTTTTTCCGCATTCATGACTGCCTCACGTGCGGATTGAAAAAGCTGATTGCCCATAATCTAAAACCCTCCAAGCGAGTTCTGTTCTGCCTTGTGGGCTTTGCGTTCCTCAGCTTGCTCCATTGTCAGATGGTACGGGATTTGCTGATCATGCTGCTGTACAGAGTTCTTGCCTTGTTGTACAAAACGTTTGGATTTGCTGCTTCTACCCATTATGAAAGCCCCCCTTTTCATATAGGACAACAAGCGTCCACTATATAGTGTGAGACAATCGGGCAAATTTATTTGGACAAATAATTGGCAGGACTATAGCTTCAGGTATTTTTCGAGAAACACTGCTATGCCATCCTCCTGATTGGAAAGGGTTGTTTCCTTTGCTTTCCCTTTAAGGCCGTCAATCGCATTTCCCATTGCAACCCCCATGCCGGCGAATTCAATCATTTCATAGTCATTGTCCTCATCACCGAAAGCAATGATGTTATTCTTGGGAATATTATAATAGTCGGATATCCGTTTCAGTCCCACCGCTTTACTCATACCGGTACGCACAATTTCAATGACATGCCACGGCGCAGCCCAGCGTCGGTGGTCAATCACTTCTGCGTGGACCTCTGTCAGGTAAGTTCTGATTTTTGCTACTTCACTTTCACTTGCGTGGATCAAAATACATGTAGGATCCTTTTTCAGTACCTGACGCAGATCTCCGGTTTCCATTTTGGGATCACCAAAGCCGAAAATGTCCAACAGCTTTTCATCATGAAAGTGAAAATAAACATCATCGATCACTTCCGCCAGGATATTATGTATTTGATATTTTTCACTGACTTCAATGATTTCCTTTACGGTTGAAAGGTCAAGAGGCTCATGGAATACACCCCATTCATCATTTCCGGGAAAATGCACAAAGGCACCGTTAAAATTGACAATGGGAGTGGTCAGTCCCAATTCTTCATAGTACATGGAGCTTGCACGATAGGGGCGACCTGTAGCGATGACCACTTCATGGCCCTGTTCACGCGCCTTTTGAAGGGCGAGTTTATTGCGGGCTGATATTTTTTTATCGTCGGTTAATAATGTTCCATCTAAATCGACTGCTATTAAATGTTTTTCCAAAGAGATCAAACTCCTTTTAAAGTTTCCTGTTCAAACTTTCCTATTCCAAGTGTAACCTTTTTCAATTTTAACTGTCTACATGTTACACTTATTAAATACATGATAAGTTGGATCCTTAGGGGGGAAAGTAAATTGATACATGTTAACAAAGGGAAGACAGGAGCAGTTTCTTTTTTACATATATATGAAGACTTAGCTGTGGATGCGCCGAAACCGACCGTCATCTTTTACCATGGCTTTAAAAGTGCCAAAGAAAACAATCTGCACTATGCCTATCTGTTGGCGGAAAAGGGCTTCCGTGTCATTTTGCCGGATTGTATCCATCATGGTGATCGCGATAGTGGTCTATCTTCTCTTGAATTGACTCAATCCTTCTGGGAGGTTGTCATCCAGTCCATTCATGAACTGGAATTACTGAAAAATCATTTGATAAACGAGCGCTTGTCCTTGGAAGATGAAATTGGTGTAGCAGGTACCTCCATGGGGGCAATCATTACCTTCGGGGCATTGAAAAGATATTCTTGGATTAAAGCGGCAGTAAGCTTGATGGGTTGTCCAAGCTATCAGGAATTTGCCAAGTGGAAAATCGATCAAGTGATAGAAATGGGCTTTACATTGCCTTTTGATGAAGAGCAGATAAAGCACTATCTGAATAAACTCGCAGCGTATGATCTGTCGCAGGAACCTGAAAAAATGAATGAACGTCCGGTCCTGTGCTGGCACGGCTCACAGGATCAGGAAGTACCCTCTGAACCTGTAATAGGGTTTGTAAAAACTTTAAGAGGTTATTATAAGAATAAACCGGAGAATATCAGCCTGATTATAGATGAGCAAGCAGAACATAAGGTGTCCCGAAAAGGTGTTCTTGCTGCAGTGGATTGGTTTGCCGCTCATATGGGAAGCACGATAGGAAGCCAATTGCAAAATAAATAGTGGAGGAGCTTTTTGATGAACGAACAATTGAAAGATAAAATTATGGAAGCGCTGGAAGAAGTGGAAGATCCTGAGCTTGGCGTAGACATCGTCAATTTGGGACTTGTCTATGATGTAGAAATGGATGAACAGCAAAATGTATTGATAACGATGACTCTAACCTCCATCGGATGTCCCCTTGCAGGTGAAATTGTTGAACAAGTAAAAAATAAGCTATCACCAATGGAAGAAGTCAATGAAGTGGATGTAAACATCACCTTTAATCCGCCTTGGGGCAAAGAGAGAATGTCACGTCTTGCGAAAATCGCTTTGAATGTGACTGATTAATCTACATAAAAAATTGGAGAGGGAGGATCAAGCATGAAAAACAAAGTAATCCTAGTCAGTTCCAATCAGTTGGGCAAAGGGGACGAGCCCCTTGGGGAAGGCGTTCTCGAAACTTTTTTCACCCTTATTAAACAAAGAGATGAAAAGCCGGAAGCCATTTTTCTGATGAATACAGGGGTGTATACCCTTACGGAGCAATCCCTTGTTTCCGTACATTTAAAGGAGATCCATGAATCTGGTGTTCCTGTCTATGCATGTAAAACATGTGTCGACCACTACAAGGTGGAAGCGCAGTTAATAAGTGGGGAAATCAGTGGAATGTCTCATTTTATTGAACTGGCAGCGGAATATGAAGTCCTGACCATCGCCTAAAATCCCTCCCCCTCTAAATGGATTGATGACATGAAAATCTGGACTTTGGGAAAAATAGAAACGAGATAGGTTATCTCATGTAACCCCATTTACCTGAAGTGAATAGACATGGCTCTTTTTATAGGAGGGAATCGGAATGGGACAAAATCATCAATTCAGACCTGGACAGAAAGCGCCGAACAATGGAATATACTTGGAAATAGGCGAAACGGGAAGTATGGTGAAAAACCCGCAGAAAATCAATCTTAAAGCGGGGGATACTTTTCCAGAGACTGCCAATCATAACCGACTGTGGGCTAAAAAGCGTAGACCATAGGATAAAACGTCACCTTTCTTGCAGAGGTGGCGTTTTTTGGATTATAATAAAAAACAAAAAGGTCAAAAAAGGTCAAACCGAGGGTAGGTGTTGAAAAATGGACATTCAAAGCATGACGACCAAACTGCAGGAAGCGATTATCCAGGCAAAGGATTTGGCGACAAGCATGAATCACCAGCAAATGGAGTCTGAGCACGTGTTACTTGCTTTGCTGCAACAGGAAGATGGGTTAGGGAAAAGAATTCTCTCAAAATTAAACATAGATGTTCCTTTGTTAATAACGGAAATAAAAAATCTATTGAAGAGCAGACCTGAAATAAGCGGAACCTCAGACGTTTATATAGGTAAAAGCTTGCAAAAGGTATTTCAGAAGGCGGAAGAGTGGAAAGGAAAATGGCAGGATGAGTATCTGTCAGTCGAACATATCCTATTGGGGCTATTCGATCCAGCAATCCACCCTTTACAATGGCAGGAACTCTCTAGAAAATTTTCAGTTACGGCAGCAGAGCTGGAGAAAGTGATTTTAGAAATAAGGGGGAACCAAAAAGTGACATCACAAGAACCGGAAAATACATATGAGGCATTAAAGAAATATGGCAGAGATCTAATTGAGGAGGTAAAAGCGGGTAAGCTTGATCCGGTTATAGGCCGCGATCAGGAAATTCGCAGGGTCATCAGGATACTTTCCAGAAAAACCAAAAACAATCCTGTACTGATCGGTGAGCCTGGAGTTGGGAAAACAGCCATAGTGGAAGGCTTGGCTCAACGAATTGTCAGAAGGGATGTACCAGATGGTCTGAAGGATAAAACGATTTTCTCTCTCGATTTGAGTTCCTTGGTCGCTGGAGCCAAGTACCGCGGGGAATTCGAGGAAAGATTGAAGGCGGTGCTTTCGGAAATCAAAAAAAGTGATGGTAAAATCCTCCTGTTCATTGATGAGCTCCATACCATTGTCGGAGCCGGAAAAACGGAAGGTGCCATGGATGCAGGGAATATGCTCAAGCCGATGCTTGCACGTGGAGAGTTGCATTGTATTGGTGCCACGACATTGAATGAGCATCGTCAATACATTGAAAAGGATCCAGCATTGGAGCGCCGTTTTCAGCAGGTCCTTGTGGAAGAGCCTACTGTAGAGGATACTATATCGATTTTACGGGGACTTAAGGAGCGATTTGAAATCCACCACGGGGTTAATATCCATGATCGGGCAATAGTGTCGGCTGCCGTACTTTCCGACCGCTATATCTCCGAACGTTTTTTACCGGATAAAGCCATTGATCTTGTTGATGAAGCATGTGCCATGATCCGGACAGAAATCGACTCAATGCCATCTGAACTTGATGAAGTGACAAGAAAGGTGATGCAGCTTGAGATCGAGGAGGCGGCTCTTAAAAAAGAAAAGGACCAGGCGAGCTTGGATAGGCTGCAGCTTCTGCAAAAGGAGTTGGCGAATTTGAAGGAAAGGTCGTCCGGAATGATAATGCAATGGCAGCAGGAGAAGGATGCCATTCAGCATGTAAGGCAAAAGCGTGAAGAATTGGAAAAGGCGAAAAGAGATCTGGAAGCGGCGGAAAGCAATTATGACTTGAATAAAGCGGCAGAACTCCGCCACGGGAAGATACCTGCTCTTGAAAAGGAACTGATACAGATTGAAGGACAGGCGAAGTCGGAAAAAGGGGCACATTCCCTGCTTAGAGAAGAAGTGACAGAGGATGAAATAGCAGGGATAGTGGCCAAATGGACCGGAATCCCAGTTACGAAGCTAGTGGAGGGAGAACGTGAAAAGCTCTTGAAGCTCGAGGATATTCTTCATGAACGGGTAGTTGGCCAGGAAGAAGCGGTACAGCTTGTTTCAGAAGCTGTCCTTCGTGCAAGGGCGGGGATTAAAGACCCGAACCGTCCGATCGGTTCCTTTATTTTTCTCGGTCCGACAGGTGTTGGGAAAACCGAATTGGCAAAATCATTGGCACAGTCCTTGTTTGACGATGAGAGCCATATCATCCGGATGGACATGTCCGAGTATATGGAAAAGCATGCTGTTTCCAGGCTTATCGGGGCACCTCCCGGATATGTCGGCTATGACGAAGGCGGCCAGCTGACTGAAGCAGTGAGGAGAAAACCGTATTCGGTCGTACTGCTCGATGAAATAGAAAAGGCTCATCCTGATGTTTTCAATATCCTTCTGCAGCTCTTGGACGAAGGAAGGATAACCGATTCCCAAGGTAAAACGGTTGATTTTAAAAATACTGTCATCATTATGACTTCCAACATAGGGTCGCATTTTCTTCTTGAGGGGGAGATTACGGAAGAAACGAAGGATAGGGTGCTACAGCAATTGAAGGCTCATTTCCGACCGGAATTATTGAACCGGATCGATGATACCGTCATCTTCTCCCCGCTATCCAAAAATGATATCGGGCTGATAGTGGAAAAGCTGATCAATGAATTGCAAAAGAGGCTCGAAAGCAAGCACCTTCAACTTAAGATTACCGAGGAAGCAAAAAGGCATATCGCTGACCGTGCCTTTGATCCAGTATTCGGTGCACGTCCGCTGAAGCGTTTTATCCAGAAACATATCGAAACGCTGATTGCAAAAGAAATCATCAAAGGGTCCATCCAGGATTTTCAAGAAATTATTATCGACCTCCAAGCAGGAAAATTGGAAATCGCGGCAAATAATTAATTTAGATAGGCTCTTTTCGAAAGATTGTTGTTCTAAAGATAGGGCTAGGCTAAAGATAAGATGTCAACATTAAACACCCTGTTGGTCTTCGTTCCAGGCATTCGCTTTCCGCGGGCTCCCATCCGTCCACGCGGAAAGCAAGTGTCCGTAGCGGAAATGAACGGCTACATTTTAATGTGTACATTTTTCTAAAAAAAAAAGAAAAAAGAACTTGTCCCAGAAGGCCAAGTTCTTTTTCAATCGTGATTATCAGTGTTTTTCAACAGGCTCGTTTGGCAGCGCTTCCCCAATTAACATAACAATTACGGAAAAGACGATAGCAACAGTTGAAGCTAACATGTAATTATATGTATCACCTACCATGTTTGCAACAACATATGAAAGCATGTTTATCAGAAGAAGTGACCAGAAAACAGTCCAGAATACTCGCATCTTGACTTCCCCTCCATTCTCTTTTGATAGATAAAGCATTAAATATGTTTGTTCAACACCTTAAGAAGCCAGGTGCCAAGCTTTTGTGTATCCATCGGATATTTTACCACAACCAGCGCATATAATAAATGTAAAATGTTTAAGCTTGTAAAAAAAGGGGTTGAATATTTATGAATAGTGAAGAAAAGATGCAGGAGCTTGAAATGCTCCTATCCCAGGAACAGAGCAATTTGACTGAGCTAGGAATAGAAACCTTGCATAGGCTTAAGCAAGAGCTTCAATATGGGTCTGAATGAAAAAGGGAAGATCAAGCTAATCTTTCCCTTTTTATTTTTAGGTTCATGCCGTTTCTCCCAATTGTGTTTGTGAGAATGCATTTCTTTTTTGTCTCTGTAAAAGAAGATTGTTGATTATTAAGAATCTAGCTGTTGATTGGAGCAATAGGCGAAGACTCCTCGAAAATGCGAGCATTTTCTTCGTGCGATGTATTGCTGCCGCAGCCTTCCTTGTCCTGCGGGAGGTAGCGTTTAGAGGAGACCCCACAGGCGCAGCCGAGGAGGCTCTCGCAAGCCCCTTGGGTCGCTGTGCCTAGTGCGGAAATCAATAGCGGTGTTTAATAGTGCTTTTTAGTAAAATTAAGCCTTTTGCCTTTAACAGAGCAGGATTCTTTTACATAGCATATTCTATACAAGTTTGTAATCCGGAGGCAGGGTGAGGAATATGGAAGAAAATCAACGCTTTTTTCAAATGGGCGGACAATGGAATGCCGTTCATGTGCCGGAAAAACCAAATGGCTTTGGTGTATTGATAATCGGTGATACAAATCACTTCGTTGATGATCATAACAGCCTATGGATCCAGCATATCGGAAGAAAACGCATCATAGATGAGATTGTAAGAGCTGGATATACCGTTTTCTACTCCAATTTATATGGGATGCACTGGGGAAGTTCGAGATCCGTCCTGCTTGCAAGGCAGCTGTATCATATTATTCAAAAGCAGGAAATTTTGAATGATAAGATTCATATTCTGGCTGAAGGAATGGGAGCGCTGACTGGACTTCAATTGGCGGGAATCTTGAAAGAGCAGATCCGATCGATCGCACTTATCAATCCTTGCATTAATCTCAGCGCCCAAATGGAACAGGAAAAGGATAGGAAGTTCTTTTATAAAAAGCTGCAAAAGGAGCTGGCCATGGCATACGATATTTCTGTGGATGAGCTCAAGAACTTTACTGACTTCCCGGCATTGGAGCAACTGCTGATTTCACTGCCAGTGAAAATTTGGCAAACAACCACCAATATCAGCTATGACCCAAACCTTCATTGTAAAAGATACGAAGAACTCAGACAAAAAAGCGGGTTTCCGATTACAGTCACCTATCATCTGGTGGAAAAGCGTTATGCATATGGAGGTTCCATTTGCCAATTCTTCAAAAAATTTGAACAGCATTTATAGAAAGTCCCTATCCGATTATCCATTGATAGGGACTATTATTATGGTCAAATGCATACGATACAGTATTAAACATTGGTTGGAGTGAAGCATGATGAAAAATGCAATAGTCGCTGGGGCCACAAGTTTTGTCGGCTTCTCACTATGTAAGAAGCTGATAAGTAGAGAAGTGGAAGTGTACGGGATGGAACTTCAAGAAAAGAAGTTTGACCTTGAGGAAGATAAACTGATGGAAATTGGTCGGAATGCCTTCTTTCATTTTCAAGGTAAAGTAAATAAGGGTCACTTAAATGGCAGTGAGAAATTTGATGCTGCCTATTTTTTTCTAGAGGCTGAGGACCTGTACGAAAGGGAATATCTCGAGAAGTTCACCTATTTGTCAAATCTATCGCGAAAGGTGTACTTAGTTGCTCCCCACAACGTGGCCCAAAGAGGGAAACTCCTGCAAAAGCATCTGGAGGACTTGCAACCAACATTGGTGGTTCATCCTGCTTTGTTTGGTCCGTGGCAGCCGGATAAGGAACCGATTCAAAGAAAAATATTGGATGAATTGACAGGAAAGCCAACAAGCGACAAACTGGAAATGGAAAACCAGGATATTCTCTTTGTTGAAGATATTACAGAAGTGCTGATAAGTCTTGCTGAAAAAGAAAATGACACGCAGAACCGAACTGTCCGCTTGGCTAATAAAGACAAAAAAGCCTTGGAGCTTCTTGCTCATGAATTAGATATTTCCCTTAAGGATACAGAAGTAAAGCCAGATGATGAATGGTATAAGGGGGCAGAGGTAATCTATGTGGAAGCTTCGTTAAATATTACAGAAGCATTGGCAATCCAGAGGAATCATGCAGCCAAGAGACTGAAAATCGATAGTCCTTAAAGGAATGCATAACAATTAACTGAAATTTAACTTTTCCTTTCGCATCCCGAGAGGTACAATATAAGAGTATTAAAAATCAGCAAGTACATGGGAGTTTTTTCCGGGAACTAAGGTGGTGCTTCATCATGAAAAAGCCGATATGGTTCATTCTTCTTGTTTTTCTCTTTTTATCTGCATGTGGACAACCTGATACCGAAACAAAGCTTCAGAAGGTGGGACTACTCGTACCTGACTCCATTGATGATCAAGTGTGGGGAACCAAGGGGTATAAAGGCCTTTTAAGGATACAGTCGGAATTTGGTGTGGATGTCTTCTATGAAGAAGGAATACATAAGGAAGAGGAAATCATCAAAGCAGTAAAAAAGTTTGATAATGAAGGAATCAATCTCATATTCGGTCATGGCAGTGAATATGCAAAAGTTTTCAGTGAAATAGGGGACGAGTATCCAGACATTCACTTTGTTTGTTTTAATTCAGATGTAAGTGGGGATAATGTTACAAGTCTGAATTTCAAAGCAAATGCAATGGGATTTTTCGGTGGTATGGTTGCTGGAAAGATGTCGCAATCCAATAATATAGGAATCATTGCAGCTTTTGAATGGCAGCCGGAAGTAAACGGTTTTTTTGAAGGTGTCCTTTATGAAAATCCGGATGCAACGGTCTACATAGAATATACACAGGACTGGAATGATCCAGAACTGGCCAATTCCAAGCTTGAAAAAATGCTGGCTAGTGGTGTGGACATTGTCTATCCTGCCGGTGACGGATTCAATGTTCCCGTTATCAACACATTAAAGGATAGAGGGCTTTTTGCCATTGGATTTGTATCCGATCAATCGGATTTAGGGGAGAATACTGTATTGACAAGTACCGTTCAGCACGTCCCCGCCCTATATGAATTGGTGGCAAAGCGTTTTCTGGCTGGGGAGCTCGAGCCGGGCAACAGCTATTTCGACTTTGAAGATGGCGTCATTTCCCTGGGCACTTTCAGTCCACTTGTCAGCGAGGAGTATCAAGAGGACATACTGGAGCATATCACGAATTATAATGAAACAGGCTTATTACCTAATCAGACAGAAAGTGGGAAAGAATAAATGGAACAGGATAGAACGATGCAATACATGGCAATCGCCATGAAATATTTACCCGAAGCCAAACAGATGCTGGATGAAACAGGACTGACACTTGAACCCCAGCACATCCAACCGTTAATATCCTTGCTTACAAAAGTGATGGACGATGCTTATGAGCTTGGAAAAGAGAATGCTTTAGATATCGAATAATAAGAAGGGATGCCCTAAGATGAAATTTAGGGCATCCTTTTTTTATTTCTTCTTAAAGTAATCGATGATTGGGGAAAACTCTTTAAGCATCGGTTTTAATTTATTGACCGATTCCATGATGGAGTCGACCTGCTCAATCAACGCGTAATAGTCTTCACCGAATTTCTTCTGATTGCTTTCTTCGGGTTGCTCTGCCGGCTTTTCACTTTTTCTGGGTTGACCGAACATCAATCTTGTAAAAGGGTCGGCATCCACATGCTCCTTTTCTTTGTAAGCCTGATCCTCACTCATTTTAGTCACCTCATTACCTTTCTGGGTTGTCAAAATAGTGTATGCATCCCCTAAAAAAAAGCTTGGGCATTTGCCTTGTTACACGGTTGGGAAGTGAAAATGGGACAAGTATATATTGTCAAGAAGCCAATTATAAGTTAAAATTAGTACCAAGTCATAATAATTGATAATAAAAACGTCCTTTTTTTGTGTGGAGCATGAGTGGACGCACCATCACAGTATTTTTAGCCATAATAAAAGAGAGTTAGGTGTTATATCAATGAATGCAGGGATAGTTGGAATCGGAAGATATGTACCTGAAAAGGTACTGACAAATGCTGATTTGGAAAAGATGGTAGATACAACGGACGAATGGATAAAAACGAGAACAGGAATAGAGGAAAGAAGAATAGCAAGTGATGAAGTGGATACTTCCGATATGGCTTTTTTCGCTGCTGAAAAAGCGCTGAAGGATGCAGGAATAACCGCAGAAGAAGTGGAAATGATTATCGTGGCAACAGTGACGCCGGATAACCCCTTCCCTTCAGTTGCATGTATGATCCAGGAGAGGCTTGGTGCAAAAAAAGCCAACGCATTTGATATCAGCGCTGCTTGTGCAGGATTCATGTATGGCATCATTACAGCCAAACAATTTGTGGAAGCTGGAACCTATAAAAATGTATTGGTGGTAGGTGTGGAAAAGCTATCCAAAATCGTGGACTGGGAAGATCGCAACACAGCAGTGCTTTTCGGGGATGGAGCCGGAGCAGCGGTCATTTCGCCAGTATCCGAAGGTAGAGGTATCCTCTCGTTTGAACTTGGCGCAGATGGAACAGGTGCGAAACATCTTTACCAGGATGAAACCATCATCATGAACGGCCGTGAGGTATTTAAATTTGCTGTCCGCCAAATGGGGGAATCATCTGTAAATGTATTAGAGAAGGCCGGGTTGACGAGAGAGGATGTCGATTTCCTCATTCCTCACCAAGCAAACATCCGAATCATGGAGGCGGCCAGGGAACGTCTGGGGCTGCCGGAAGAAAAAATGTCAATGACGATTAATAAATACGGCAACACTTCTGCTGCATCCATCCCGATTTCCATTGTGGAAGAGCTGGAAAACGGTAAAATCAAAGACGACGACCTGATAGTTATGGTAGGATTTGGTGGAGGATTGACGTGGGGTGCCATTGCAATCAGATGGGGAAGATAATGAACATAATTGGACATGATGTTGGAAGGAGTATATTCTAATGCAAAAAAGAAGAGTAGTAGTAACAGGTCTTGGTGCGGTGACACCAATAGGAAAAGATGTTAATGAGGCTTGGGAAAATGCAATCAAGGGTGTTTCAGGGGTAGGACCATTAACACGTGTGGACAGCGAAAAATTCCCTGCGAAGGTCGCTGCGGAAATCACTGACTTCCAGCCTGAAGATTATATGGATAAAAAAGAAGCGCGCAAAATGGACCGTTTTACACAATACGCCATTGCGGCTTCCCTCATGGCAGTAAAGGATGCAAACTTGACGATAACGGAAGAAATCGCACCTAGGGTCGGCGTATGGGTTGGTTCAGGGATAGGTGGTATGGAGACATTCGAACAGCAGTATAAGACATTCTTGGAAAAAGGCGCACGCCGCGTCAGTCCATTCTTTGTCCCGATGATGATTCCTGACATGGCTACAGGCCAGATATCCATTGCCTTAGGCGCAAAGGGTGTAAACTCATGTACGGTAACAGCTTGTGCGACAGGTACAAATTCCATAGGTGATGCATTTAAGGTAATTCAGCGTGGGGATGCGGATGTGATGATTTCCGGTGGGACAGAGGCTCCCTTGACAGAAATGTCTTTTGCCGGCTTCAGTTCCGCAAAGGCGCTCTCCTTAAATCCTGATCCGAAAACAGCAAGCAGACCATTCGATTTAAATCGTGACGGCTTTGTAATGGGAGAGGGAGCAGGAATCCTGGTACTTGAAGATCTCGAGCATGCCCTTGCACGAGGCGCCCGGATATATGCAGAAATCGTAGGATATGGGGCAACTGGTGACGCTCACCACATTACAGCACCAGCTCCAGGCGGAGAAGGCGGCGTCCGTGCGATGAGAATGGCTATAAACGATGCAGGTCTCAAGCCTGAAGAAATCGACTACATCAATGCCCACGGTACAAGTACCGAATACAATGATAAATTTGAAACATTGGCGATCAAGGAAGTAATGGGAGAGCATGCGAAGAACGTTGCAATAAGCTCCACTAAATCCATGACTGGCCATCTGCTTGGAGCGGCAGGTGGAGTGGAAGCGATTTTCACGATCAAAGCGATCGAGAACTCCATCATCCCTCCAACCATCAACCTTGAAACACCGGACCCTGAATGCGATCTGGACTATGTTCCAAACGAAGCACGCAACAAAGAGGTCAAGGCAGCAATGAGTAACTCACTGGGCTTTGGCGGACATAACGCTACGATAGTATTCAAGAAATACGAAAACTAATCAATATATTGGAAGCACCAGACCCCAAATCAGGTCTGGTGCTTTCTTTTTGTTTAAATGAAGGCAGGTTGGAATAGTCCTTCACCATCTCACCAAATTCCCCTCCCAAACATACAATGGGAAAAAGTGAAGAAAAGGGCTGTAGAAAATGAGCATAATTCATACGGATCGATGGTTGGAAGAAGATTACCATCAACCCTTGAACATTTCCAAAAAACTTTTGAAATACTTTGAGGATGTTACAGAACGAGAACTATACGAATATCTGATCATGCATGGAATGTACAGACCAGTCGAAAATGGAAAAGAAACAGTGGAGAAGCTGATCCAGCTTGATTGCTGGAATGTAGTACTAAAAGAATGGAAGCGATTGAAGAAAATGTGGAATGGTCCGGACATACCAATCTTCATTTTTCCCTCTGATGAACTTAATCCCCAGATAAAAAGGGACTTTAAAGGAAAATCAGGAGTAGCCTTCAAGGATAAGCTTTTTCTGTTTCTTCCACAGGATATTGAACACAATGAACTCAAGGCCCTTTTTACACATGAATATAACCATATCTGCGTATTGGCCAACAATCGGAAAAAGGATGATCACTATACCCTGGTGGATTCGGTATTAATAGAGGGATTAGCGGAGAGTGCAGTAAAATACAGTTTGGGAGACAGATATACAGCAAATTGGACGAAGTACTATTCGGATAAAGAACTGAATAATTTCTTGGAGAGATATATAGTGCCTAATAAAGATCTGATAAAAAAAGAAAGAGAGCACATGAAAATTTTATATGGAAAAGGGTTCTATCCCAAAATGGTTGGATATTGTGTAGGATATTACTTGATCCAGCGACTATTGGATGAAAAAAAATGGACCTACCCAACCGTGATGAAGAACAGTCTCTCTGATGTTCGAAAACTATTAGAGATATAATTCTTTGAGGAATAGTGTAAAAATATCAAAAATATTAAAAAACTAGCAAAAAAAGCTAGTTTTTTTGCATTTTTTTGTATATAATCAGTTTTTGTAGAAGATTGTTATTAGTCCCAATTAAAAAAATTTTTAGTTAATTTTCAAAATTAGCTTGATTCTGTAACGAAACTGTAATAATATACAAACAGACGATAATTATTTTCCGATAATTTAGTTTTTACAGAATAATATCAAGCTAATATTGAAGCAATCCTGTAATAAATAGCATGGAAAGCCTACAAAAAAGATTCAATATATCAGGCAAAAGATTGTTAGTTTAATAATTTTGTAATATTTGCGTTAAAAATTAACCGAATATTTTTAACAATGAATTTACAAAGTAGATTACTGTAGCATCAACAGACCATGCATCGAAAGAGAAAAGGATGGTGAAGGCTAAATGTCAGCTTTATTGGAAGTGAGAAACCTACAGACTCACTTTTTTAGAAAAAAGCAAGCTATTCCAGCAGTTGACGGTGTAGATATCTCCATTAAGAAAGGAGAGACTGTCGCACTGGTTGGTGAATCCGGATCAGGTAAATCGATTACCTCCCTATCTATTATGGGCCTGGTACCAAGCCCAGGAGGAAAGATAGTAGGCGGAGAAATATTGTTTGATGGAAAAGATCTAACAAAGCTTACCGAGAGTCAGCTCTGTAAGGTACGCGGAAATGAAATTTCAATGATTTTCCAGGAACCGATGACTTCCCTGAATCCCGTACTGACTATCGGGGAACAGATTACCGAAGTATTAATGCTTCATCAAAAAATGTCTAAAACAGCTGCAGTGAAGAAAGCGATTGAAATGCTTGAACTCGTTGGATTCTCAAGAGCGGCGCAAATTATAAATGATTATCCGCATCGACTTTCCGGTGGGATGAGACAAAGGGTAATGGTCGCAATGGCGATGAGCTGTAATCCAAAGCTGCTCATTGCAGACGAGCCTACAACAGCTTTGGATGTAACAATCCAAGCGCAGATCCTTGACCTCATGAAAGACCTTAGCCATAAATTCGATACTAGTATCCTATTGATAACACATGACCTTGGTGTTGTGTCAGAAATAGCTGATAGAGTCGTAGTTATGTATTGCGGTCAGGTAGTAGAGGAAGCTTCCGTAGATGACCTGTTCGATGAACCTTTGCACCCATATACAGTAGGATTGATGAATTCGATCCCAAGTATCGAGGCGGATATTTCAAGGCTTGAGTCCATTCAAGGGAATGTTCCACCACCGACGAATCTGCCGCCAGGCTGCCGTTTTGCACCACGTTGCCCACAAGCGTTTGACCGCTGCTTCAATGAAGTGCCGACGCTTGAAAAGAAAGAAGGGAATCGTTCAGTACGATGCTTCTTGTATGAAGGGAAGGAGGCATAAGCATGATTTCAACAGATGCGCAAAATACCAATACATTACAGACAGACAGCTCTTCCGACTACCTTCTTGAAGTAAGAGGCCTTAAGAAGTACTTTCCGATCAAAGCAGGCTTGCTGCAGCGAAACGTTGGAAACGTAAAAGCGGTGGATGACATCAACCTGTTCATTAAAAAAGGCGAAACGCTTGGTATCGTAGGCGAATCGGGCTGTGGTAAATCCACTGCCGGACGAACACTTATCCGCCTTTATGAACCTACTGAAGGGGAAATAATCTTCAAGGGCCGCGACATTGCGAAAATGAGTGAGAGCGAGCTAAGAAAGACGGTAAGACGTGATATCCAGATGGTTTTCCAAGATCCATTCGCAACGCTGAATCCAAGGAAAACACTACGCTCGATTTTAAAAGAACCTTACAACACGCATAATCTTTTCACTAAGAAAGAGCGAGAAGAGAAAGTACAGGAACTGCTTGAAAAAGTAGGACTTGATCCTTCTTATATCAACCGATATCCACATGAATTCTCGGGTGGACAGCGTCAGCGTATCGGGATTGCAAGAGCATTGGCGTTGAACCCGGAACTGATCATTGCAGATGAAGCAGTATCAGCATTGGATGTTTCAATACAAGCCCAGATCATCAACCTTATGCAGGATCTGCAAAAGGAAATGGGATTATCCTACATATTCATCTCCCATGACTTGAGTGTCGTTCGACATATTAGTGATAGGGTTGGGGTTATGTATCTAGGGAAAATGATGGAGCTTGCAAGCAAAAACGACTTGTACAACGAGCCGTTGCATCCATATACACAAGCCTTGCTATCAGCTGTACCTTCCACACGTCGCAAAGGTCAGGTGAAGCGAGAGCGCATCGTATTGAAGGGTGAGCTACCAAGTCCGGCAAATCCGCCGACAGGCTGTGTCTTCCATACACGCTGCCCGGCAGCAATGGAATCCTGCAAACAGATCATTCCTGAATTCAAAGAAGTAAAACCAAATCATTTTGTTGCTTGTCACCTATACGAATAGGTGACAGGTTATCAAATATATACCCATTGAAAGGGGGAGATAATCAAGATAGGCTAACATTCTTTACCTTTCATTTTCAGAACATTTAAAAATTTCAAGGGGGAGTTAAACGTGAAGCAAAAGTCATTATTACTTATCGCTTTAACATTGGTGCTTTCATTGTTCTTGGCTGCTTGTTCTTCCAATAACACTGGAACTAACAATGCGACAAACAACAATAACAATGCAGCAGCAAACAACAACAACAATTCTGGGGATAAAGAGGAAGAGCCAGCAAGTGACGAGCCTGTAGCAGGTGGAGACCTTGTAATCGGATCTTCTGGTAACCCTACTCTATTCAACACTCTTTACTCTGCAGATACTGCATCTTCTGCTATCGAAGGTTTCGTTTACGATTCTCTAGTTGGCGGAAACACTGAATTTGAACCTGAATTAGCAATGGCTGCGAGCTGGGAGCCTTCTGAAGATGGTCTAGTTCACACAATCAAGTTAAGAGATGATTTGAAATTCCATGACGGTGAAGCTGTAACAGCTGAAGACGTTAAGTTCACATTCGAAATTCCTTTAAGCGAAGACTATGATGGTCCTCGTGCAAGCTCTTTCGAAAAGATCGAATCCGTTGAAATCGTTGACGATCTAACAGTTAAGTTCACTTTAAGCGCTGTAGCTCCTGATTTCCACATCACTTTAAGCTATGGTATCTTACCACAGCACATCCTTGGTGACGTTCCTGTTGCTGAAATGGGTGAGCATGAGTTCAACAGAGCTCCTATCGGTTCTGGTCCATTCAAATTTGTTGAGTGGGTTGATGGACAATATGTAAAGGTTGAAGCGTTTGATGACTACTACTTAGGTCGTCCTTACCTTGATACACTTACTTACAAAATCGTAACTGACGGTGACCAATTGTTAACTCAATTAAGCACTGGTGATGTTCAATTCACAACTGTTCCTTCTACTGACCTAGAAACAGTTAAAGAATGGGAAGGTCAAGGGAAATTGAAGATCGAATCAGGTCTTGCTCTTTCTTACACTTACTTAGGATACAACCTACGTAACCCATTATTCCAAGACGTGTCTGTACGTCAAGCTTTAACTCATGCAATCGACAGAGAAACTATCGTATCTTCTGTAATGAACGGTGACGGAGAAGTAGCTCACTTCCCTGAGTCTCCACTTAGCTGGGCATATGATGATTCCGAAACGCCTAAATTCGAGTACGATCCTGAAAAAGCTAAAGAAATGCTAGCTGCTGCTGGATGGAAAGCTGGTTCTGACGGAATCCTTGAAAAAGACGGACAAAAATTCTCATTTGAATTAAAAACGAACCAAGGTAACAAAGTTCGTGAAGATATCGCGGTTGTTGTTCAACAACAATTGAAAGAAGTTGGAATCGAAGTTAAGCCAAACATCATGGAATGGTCTGCATTCTTAGCGGATGTTAACCCTCCTGCATGGAAATTCGACGCTATCATCCTTGGATGGAGCTTAGGAACTGATCCAGATCCATCTGGTATCTTCCACTCTAAAGAAATTGAAGAAGGATTGAACTTCATCAACTACTCTAACCCAGAAGCTGATGAGCTTATGGACAAAAACTTAAGCACTATGGATCAAGAAGAGCGTAAAGGCTATATCGTTGAAGTTAACAACATTATCGCTGAGGAGCAACCATACACGTTCTTGTACTATCCAAACGTACACCGTGCGATGCCTGCTAACTTAGAAGGTTATACTTTCCACGCGAAGTCTGACTTCTACAAGATCAATGAATGGTGGCTAAAACCTGCTAACTAATAGTTACAGGTAGTATTGGAGGGGAGGGAGCAATCCCTTTCCTCTTTTCATGAATTTGACAGTAATATCAGAGTTTGCCGGATGGATATCTCTGATAATCATATAATCCCTGACACGTTTAACTCCGCTTAAAGTAAAGACAGAAAAGGAGAATCAGCTATGATCTCATACATTATCCGCCGTTCTTTAATGGCTATTCCCTTGCTTATCGGTATCACGATATTATCCTTCGCCATTATCCAGATGGCACCAGGCGGCCCATCTTCCCTGATGATGGACCCAAATATAAGTAAAGAGGATTTGGCAAAGTTTGAAGAGCGTTATGGATTGAATGATCCAGTACATGAACAGTACATCAAATGGGTAACCAACATGGCCCAGGGTGATTTCGGAACATCCTTGATCAAACGTGGTGTCCCTGTAAGTGAAATGATTATGAACCGACTACCTAACACATTGCTGCTGATGATTGTTTCCACTGTTCTGGCAGTGATTATCGCAGTACCATTTGGAGTAATATCCGCTAGAAAACGATATTCATTAACAGACTATGGAGTCACTGTCACATCCTTCATCGGGTTGGCTACTCCAAACTTCTGGGTAGGTCTGATCCTTATCATGGTATTTGCTGTTCAATTAGGATGGCTGCCAACAGGTGGCGTTGCTACTTTGAATGCCGACTTCAGCATCATGGACCGTATCAAGCACTTGATCATGCCGGCATTTGTACTTGCCAGTGCGGATATGGCTGGTCTTACCCGTTATACTCGTTCCAGTATGATTGAGGTATTAAGCCAGGACTACATGCGTACAGCACGTGCAAAAGGTCTTAAAGAGCAGAAAGTTGTGTACAAGCATGGATTAAGAAACGGGTTAATTCCTGTTATCACGATTTTTGGACTTATGCTTCCTTCGTTTATTGGTGGGGCAGCAATTACAGAAAGAATTTTCAACTGGCCTGGAATTGGTTTGTTATTTATCGAATCCGCCTTCCAACGTGATTATCCTGTCATCATGGCCTTAACAGTAATTTCAGCGGTCTTAGTAGTTATCGGCAACCTGATTGCAGATATTCTCTACGCAGTCTTTGACCCGAGAATCGAATACTAGGAGGGGGAACATCGATGCAAACTCAAACATCGCCTCAAAACAATACAAACTTATCGTTAGACCCCAATTTAAAAGCTAAACCGGACACATTGACGAAAATCATGTTCCGCAAGTTTATGAAGAATAAATTGGCTGTCATTGGAGCTGTTATTTTAGGTATCATCATGTTCGGTGCACTATTCGCACCATGGCTTACAGCACATTCGTATGAGGAACAGAATTTGCTGAACAAGCTGCAGTCACCTGGTGGTGAGCATTGGCTGGGTACCGATCGCTTTGGTCGTGACGTATTCGCGAGAATGCTTTATGGTGCAAGAATTTCATTATTAGTAGGTTTTGCATCTGTTATAGGTGCAATTTCCATCGGAACAGTTGTTGGTGCTGTTGCAGGTTATTTTGGAGGATTAATCGATTCTATCCTTATGAGACTAGTAGATATAATCCTATCCATTCCATCCCTTTTCCTGCTGATCACGCTTGTAACGATCTTTGATCCAGGTATCGATAAATTGATCATGATCTTTGCTTTGACTGGCTGGACAAGTACAGCTAGACTAGTACGTGGAGAATTCCTGTCACTAAGATCCCGGGAATTTGTTCTGGCTTCCAAAACAATTGGTACTCGAAGCTACAAAATCATCTTTGCACATATTCTGCCGAATGCACTAGGCCCAATTATCGTATCTGCAACACTCGCGGTTGGTGGTGTTATTCTTGCAGAGTCTGCATTGAGTTATTTAGGATTGGGTATTCAGCCACCAACACCAAGTTGGGGGAACATGCTACAGGATGCACAGAACTTTACGATCATGCTTAAGCACTGGTGGTATCCGTTATTCCCAGGTTTAGCGATTTTATTGACAGTATTGAGCTTCAACTTTATCGGTGACGGCCTTCGTGATGCGCTCGATCCAAGGATTAACGAATAAAGAAAAGTCAAGATGAACTCTTGACTTTTCTTTTTTTTTGCAAAATATCGGAATGATTCGCCTGTTTTAATAGGAAAGTGTCATCATCCCTATACCCAAACATAAACTAGTAGTACAAGAATGGACAAGGAGTTCGTTTAAAATGAAATATGACGATTTTTCAATGAGTGACGGATGATGATAAGAGGCTTTTTCTTTTTATGTGGTTTTGGTATGGCAGTTTCCGGAGGGATCAGTATTCTGGCCTATTTGAATCTATTTGCCACAGGCAGCAGTATAATGGAGTTTCTTCAGTTTATACTTTTACGTCCAGAATGCTATCTGCTTCCAGCGGGAATAGGAACTGTAACCTGGACACTCTTTGCGTTGCAAAAGAACAGGCCTACATTCAGAGAAAAAGACTGAAATGGAAAAATAAATGGCTTATATGGAATAATTTTGCACCTCTCTGCCCATACTGTTTGATAAATAAAGAGTAGATGTGAAGTGAGGGGTATGATATGTTGTATCTTCATGACGTATGGGTAAATTGGTTTGAAGGAGAAGAAAACGGATATAATGTTTGCCATTTTCACGAATGGAGAAAAGACGATAGTGTGGAGCTATTAGATCAGGTTCCATTACTAAAAGTAGAGTCTGTTCTATTCAACTACATTGAAAACGACCTCCAAGAACTGCCTCCATCTTTACTAGAAGAGATTTTTCAAAAAAGCTATATCAGGAAAAATCATGAGCGGATTCAGTTAGATTATTGTTTTGTTGTAACAGATGGCAAAGGGATTTTAGCTGTGGACACAATCGGATATAACATTCCGATCAGAAAAAGCAGATTGATTCCTAGACAGGAACAATTAGTATATGACATGGTGGAAAGCCACGATTATTCAGTGTTTGCCTTCTCGACTAGCACCAAAACAGAGAAGGACTATCATATTTTATCGCCATCACCGGAAATTATGAACGGTTTGACCCGCAAGGAAAGACAATTAAAACAGTTGTTATTTATGGCGCTTGATCAGTTAAGGTCGACGAGCAATGTTGCGGAAGTCCGCTACTGGTATACAGAGTGGAATCCATTGCACTATCGGGAGATTCAAAGAATGTCATTTGAAGAAGTCTGGACACAATTATTTGAAGAGACCAGGGATGGATGGTCCTTGAAGCATCAGCTGTTCTGTGAATCATTAGTAAAAGGACAACCATTCTTTGAAAAGCTGTGGGAACTGGAGCAGCACCCAAAAGTGAATTAATTGTTTCCGAGGGAATAAAAAAAGAGTAGAAGGTGCATGATCACCTCCTACTCTTTTTGTTTATCTTCTTTTCTTTCTACCTAATCCCATTGCATTTTCTATTTTTGCTAAAGTTTTCATGGCGACACGGTTTGCTCTCTCCGCACCTTCATCAAGGATGATATCCAATTTATCGGATTCTATTAAGTCATAGTACCTTGTTTGAATTGGCTCCAATGCGTTTACTACCACTTCAGCAAGGTCACCCTTGAACTCGCCATATCCTTTTCCTTCATAATAAGTTTCCAGTTCCTCGATGGATTTATTACCAAGGATAGAATAAATGGATAAGAGGTTGGAAACACCTGGTTTGTTTTCCTTATCAAATTTTACAATTCCTTCAGAATCCGTCACTGCACTCTTAATCTTCTTTTCCATTTGTTTTGGTGTATCAAGCAAGGAAATGAATGATTTTTGGTTAGGGTCTGATTTGCTCATTTTTCTTGTTGGCTCTGTTAATGACATGATGCGAGCGCCGACTTTAGGGATTTTCACTTCAGGAATGGTTAAAATTTCACGGTACTTCTTATTGAACCTTTCAGCAAGGTCACGAGTCAATTCAAGATGCTGCTTCTGATCCTCCCCTACAGGCACAAGGTCCGTGTTATAGAGTAGAATATCCGCTGCCATCAATGGTGGATATGTTAGTAGACCTGCAGTTACAGCCTCTTTACCAGCGGATTTATCCTTGAATTGAGTCATGCGCTCCAACTCACCGATGTATGCAACACATTGCATCATCCAGCCCAATTGTGCATGTGCAGGGACTTCCGATTGGATGAATAATGTCGCTTTCTCTGGATCAAGTCCAATCGCAACATACAGGGCAGCGAGTTTTCGAATGCTTTTTCTAAGTTCGGTCGGATCTTGATGAACTGTGATCGCATGCTGATCTACAATGCAGAAATAACTGTTATATTCATCCTGTAATTCAATGAATTGCTTCATTGCCCCGATGTAATTTCCTAATGTAACGTTGCCGCTCGGCTGTATGCCGGAAAAAATTGTCTTCATATTGACTCCTCCAATATTAAATTAGTTAAAAATCCATACAAAAAGGCCCATTCATCCCCAAAAAAGGGACGAATGGACCGTGGTACCACCCTTATTATTTCATGCAAGAAATTGCAGAAATCACTTGACCCTGTAACGTAAGGTGACGTCTTCGCCTACTCATTTCTTTTCAGCTAGATGCTCGAAAGTCCATTCCTGAACGTTAGTTGTTTGTTCCCACCATCCACAAACTCTCTAAAAACTAACCTGATCAGTACTACTCTTTTTCATTGCATTTTGTAATAAATTGTACTTTATTATAGCTTAGTTACTGGTAAATATCAACTATTATAAAAGACAAATAAGCTTAAAAGCATACAAGCAAAAAGAGTAGAAGCACCGATAGCCATCGGAAAAATGTTAATAGGATCAAGTAACTCGGATGGATTTCTCATCTCGGTTGCAAGGTCTACTTCCATTTGCTTATCAGCCTGTTTAGTAGCAAAGATTTTTCTAAATCCATAAGAAATTCCATCAAAAAAACCTTTTTGAGTGACTAGGATGAGCAATGAAAAAAAAAGGGTGATTCCCGAAAAGAAAAACGAAGAATTAATAAATACAAGTAAAGAGAAAGTACCATAATAGAAATATCCTGCACATAAGGTTAATGACAAAAGAACCAAAAAGTAGATGGCGGCGGATTTTAATGTCTTATTCATAATTCCTCCTAATTAAGTTGCTAAATTGTATTGTAAAGAAATGAATAGAATATGACAAATTTAAAGAGACTATAAAAGAGATAAGATGTAAAAACACATTGTAAAATTAATGAAATGTTTGTAAAGAAATTGCAATAAAACGCACAAGATTTACTTATTTTTTATAGGTCTAAAGAACTATTTTTGTAATGATAATAGTTGAAAAATCAGTATTTTGTAAAATTGTTGTTAAAATAATGAATGCACAATGTTTAGAAAACTTGTATAATAAAAATCGTTACCTCGAATTACTCACAAAATTCGACACATTTCTTATGGGGGGTCAAGTAAATGAAAAAGTCAAAATTTTTACTTCTTTTAGCGCTTTCACTTGTACTTAGTGTATTTTTAGCTGCTTGTGGCGGCGGAAACAATGCACAGAACAATAATGGAAAAGGTGAAGGACAACCACCTGCTGGTGAAGGTGAAGCAACTGGACCACAAGTACTTAATGTTTTAGACTCTGCTGAAATTCCTACAATGGATACTGTTAAAGGAACAGATGCAGTAGCTTTCAACGTAATGAACAACGTTTTTGAAGGTCTTTATAGACTTAGCGAAAATGATGAAGTAGTTGAAGGTATCGCAAAAGAACATAAAGCAAGCGAAGATGGACTTGTTTACACTTTTACTCTACGTGAAGATGCAGTTTGGTCCAATGGCGACCCTGTAACTGCTAAAGATTTCGTATACGGATGGCAGCGTGCTGTAGATCCGACAGTTGGATCCGAGTATGGACCATACATGATGAATGGCAAAATCAAGAACGCTGAAAAAGTATCTGCTGGGGAACTTCCTTTAGAAGAGCTTGGCGTTAAAGCGGTTGATGACTACACTCTTGAGGTAACATTAGAGCAACCTGTTGCTTATTTCGAATCTTTAATGACATTCCCAACTTTCTTCCCGCAACACCAAGGTTTCGTTGAGGAGCAAGGTGAAAACTACGCTCTTGAAGCAGAAAACCTAGTGTACAACGGACCATTTGTATTATCCAAATGGGAGCATGAAGTAGGCTGGACAATGACGAAGAACGATAAGTATTGGGATAAAGACACTGTAAAATTAGATGAAATCAATGTAAAAGTAGTTAAAGAAGTATCCACTGGGGTTAACCTTTATACTGCTAAACAAATTGATATCTCACCAGGTTTAACTTCTGAGTTTGTTGAGCTATACAAAGAAGATCCAAACTTGATTCAATACCTAGAGCCAACAATTTTCTGGTTTAAGATGAACCAAACAAAAAATGAAGCTTTAGCTAACTTGAACATCCGTAAAGCACTTGCTATGGCTTTCAATAAAGAAGATCTTGCAAAAGTTGTATTGAACAACGGTTCCGTACCTGCTAACTTCTCTGTACCAGTTGAATTCGTTCAACACCCTGAAAGCGGAGATGACTTCCGTGATAAATTCGGCGACTTCAACAAATTCGATGCTGAAAAAGCAAAAGAATTCTGGGAAAAAGGTCTTGAAGAGTTAGGAACAGATGCAGTTACAATCGAAATTCTTGGTGGAGACACTGAAACAGCGAAAAACATGCAACAATACCTTCAAAACCAATTTGAAACGAACCTTCCAGGTTTAACAATCAAATTGAAAGAAGTACCATTTGCACAACGTCTAGATCTAGATTCTGCGATGGACTATGACATGCAATTAGCTGGTTGGGGTCCTGACTACCTAGATGCAATTTCTTTCGCAAACCTTTGGATCACTGATGGTGGAAACAATAAAATGGGTTACTCCAACCCTGAGTATGACAAGCTTTTAAATGATGTAATGACTACTTATGCGAACGATCCTGTAAAACGCTTCGAAGCTATGCAAGAAGCTGAGCGCATCCTTCTTGAAGAAGATGCTGCGATTGCACCGATCTACCAACGTGGTACTACAAGATTATGGCAGCCATACGTGCAAAACGTATACAAACATAACTTTGGTCCAGACTTCAGCTACAAGTGGGCTTACATTACTGGAAAAGAATAATAAAGCTATTTCAGTATAAAATTATTGCTTCCAAACTTCAGAAAAAGAGAGTATATTGAAATATATACTCTCTTTTTCCCTGTAAACAAATTGTCGAATTATAGGGAAAATTACAGACAGTTTGACTATTCACACTTTTTTAGGAGGTGCAAAAATGACTAAGTATTTATTGCAGCGTATTCTCTATATGATCATCACCTTATTTTTAATCGCTTCATTTACATTCTTCTTGATGAAACTAATGCCAGGTACTCCGTTTACCATGCAGGAGAAAATGTCAGAGGCCCAAAAGGCAATCCTTTATGCTAAATACGGTCTTGATGATCCTGTCCCAGTGCAATATGCAAAATATATTCTAAGTCTAGCACAAGGGGATCTTGGTATTTCCTTTCAATATGACAATAGAAGTGTTACCGATCTAATCATGCAGCGTATCGGACCTTCTGCACAACTAGGTTTCCAGGCCATGCTGGTTGGAACAATCATTGGTATCTTCCTTGGTGTGGTTGCGGCGTTAAGGCAAAACACATGGGTGGATTATGGTTCTACAGTTTTGGCGGTATTGGGAAAATCTATTCCTTCTTTCGTTTTTGCAGGATTATTGCAATATTATATTGCTGTAAAATTAGGATGGTTCCCGGTGGCCTTTTGGAATGGCTGGGAATATACCGTACTCCCTACAATTGCACTCTCCATGTTCCCGATTGCGATAGCTGCACGCTTCATGCGTACAGAAATGATCGAGGTCTTGGGATCGGACTATATAACGCTTGCAAGAGCAAAAGGTGCATCTTCTTTTGATATCGCATTCAAACATGCTTTGCGAAATGCACTCATTCCAGTGGTAACCGTACTTGGGCCACTTGCAGTAAGTTTAATGACAGGTACGCTAGTAATCGAAAAAATATTTGCAGTACCAGGATTAGGGGAACAGTTCGTACGATCCATTACTACGAACGATTACCCGGTTATCATGGGAACCACTCTTTTCTTTGCTGCACTATTCATTTTGATTGTACTGATTGTTGATATCCTTTATGGAGTCATCGATCCGCGTATCCGTTTGGCAGGAGGTAAAAAATAATGAACAACAATTATGAAAAACTTCCTAAAGAGCTATTTGAACCAGCAAAGCAAGATCCAAATAGAGGCGAGAAAATCTCGAAACCAAGTTTAACCTATTGGCAAACTGGGTGGTTGAGATTAAAGAAAAATAAAGCCGCAATTGTTGGTGTATTCATTCTTTTCTTAATCACGTTCCTAGCGATCTTTGGTCCATTTATGAATAGCCATGGATTCAATGATCAGGATCTCATGAGAGCCAATCTACCGGCTAAGATGCCTGGAATTGAAAACCTTGGGATTATGGATGGGACTAGAAATGGTGTAGACATTTATGAACAACGTGGTGTCACGGACTATTTCTGGTTCGGAACAGATGGTTTAGGTCGCGATTTATGGACCAGAATTTGGGAAGGTACCCGGGTTTCTGTCTTTATCGCTTTATTGGCAGCACTGATTGACATGGTTATCGGGGTTGCATATGGTGGTATTTCCGCTTATTATGGCGGCCGCGTCGATAATATCATGCAGCGTATCATTGAAGTATTGATTGGTATTCCTAACCTTGTAATCGTAATACTGATGATACTGGTCATGGAACGAGGCATGCTGGCCATCATCATCGCCCTCACCATAACCGGTTGGGTCGGAATGGCCCGGGTAGTCCGGGGACAAGTATTAAAGCTAAAAGGCCAAGAGTTCGTTTTGGCTTCGAGGACACTCGGTTCATCTGATAGAAAAATTATTACAAAGCACTTACTGCCAAACGTAGTAGGCGTAATTATCATAAACACAATGTTCACCATTCCAAGTGCAATTTTCTTTGAAGCATTCCTAAGCTTCATCGGTTTGGGGCTGCAGCCTCCAATGGCTTCCCTTGGTACGTTGATTGAAGATGGATATAAATCATTACAGATCTTCCCACACATCATGATCTATCCTGCAATAATCATCAGTTTGCTGATGATTGCGTTCAACCTTGTTGCAGACGGTATGCGTGATGCATTAGACCCTAAAATGAAGGACTAGTATAAAGGCAGGTGAAATGAACATGGAAAAAATACTTGAAGTAAAGAACTTACACGTTTCATTTGATACATTCGGTGGGGAAGTCAAAGCAATTCGTGGCGTTAACTTTGATTTGAAAAAAGGGGAGACGCTAGCGATTGTTGGGGAGTCCGGTTCTGGTAAATCGGTTACAACGAAGACGATTATGCGACTTTTGCCAAAAAACAACTCCCATATCAAAAATGGGGAGATTCTGTTTGACGGAAAAGACCTTTCAAAGCTTTCAGAAAAAGCCATGCAAGGGATCCGTGGTAAAGATATCTCGATGATCTTCCAAGACCCGATGACTTCACTTAACCCTACGATGACTGTTGGAAAACAAATCATGGAGGGAATTATCAAGCACCAGAAACTAAGCAAAAGTGCAGCAAAAGAAAAAGCGATCGACCTATTACGTTTAGTAGGAATTCCGATGCCCGAAGAACGCTTTAAGCAATATCCGCACCAATTCTCCGGTGGGATGAGACAGAGGGTTGTTATTGCAATATCACTTGCATGCAACCCGAAAGTATTGATTGCCGATGAGCCGACAACTGCACTGGATGTAACCATACAGGCACAGATTCTTGACTTGATGAAGGATCTTCAGCAAAAGATTGAAACATCCATCATCTTTATCACACATGATTTAGGTGTTGTAGCTAACGTAGCAGATCGAGTTGCTGTAATGTATGGCGGTCAGATTATAGAAATGGGGACAGTGGATGAAATTTTCTACAATCCACAACATCCTTATACTTGGGGTTTGTTGAGCTCCATGCCTGATCTGGAGCTTGGAGATGAGGCAGATCTTTATGCTATTCCAGGAACTCCTCCAGATCTTACAGACCCTCCAGTAGGAGATGCATTTGCGGCACGTAACGAATTTGCCATGCAGATCGATTTGGAAATGGAGCCTCCAATGTTCCAGATTTCAAAAACTCACTTTGCAAAAACATGGTTATTGCATGAAGACGCGCCAAAGGTTGAACCGCCACTTGCTGTTCAAAAACGCAGACGCCACATGCCTAACAATTTCGATAAGCCTGTTATGATAAAGGACGGTGAATGACAATGGCCACTAGTGAAAAATTATTGGAAATCCGTAATTTGAAGCAGTATTTCAATGAAGGAAAACCTAATATGGTCCGCGCTGTGGATGGATTGAATTTCGATATCTTCCGTGGTGAAACACTTGGTCTTGTAGGGGAATCCGGTTGTGGTAAATCTACAACTGGCCGCACGATCATCCGCCTTTATGATGCTACAGATGGTGAAGTATTGTTTGAGGGCGAAAATGTCCACGGCAAGAAATCCAAAAAAGAACTGTTGAAGTTCAACCGTAAAATGCAGATGATCTTCCAGGATCCTTATGCTTCATTGAATCCAAGAATGACGATTGCTGATGTTATCGCAGAAGGCATCGACATCCATGGACTTGCTAAGAACAAAAAGGAACGCATGCAAAAAGTTTACGATCTTCTGGAAACAGTAGGACTGAACAAAGATCACGCTGGTCGTTATCCTCATGAATTCAGTGGTGGACAGCGCCAACGTATCGGTATAGCCAGAGCATTGGCTGTAGAGCCTGAGTTCATCATTGCAGATGAACCTATTTCTGCACTTGACGTTTCCATTCAGGCACAAGTTGTCAACCTGATGAAAAAGCTGCAAAAGGAAAAAGGATTAACGTACCTTTTCATCGCCCATGACTTGTCGATGGTAAAATATATCAGTGACAGAATCGGTGTAATGTATTTTGGGAAAATCGTCGAGCTTGCTGATAGCAATGAGCTATACAACAACCCGATCCACCCATACACCAGGTCTCTATTATCGGCTATCCCACAACCGGATCCAGATTCTGAGCGCACACGTAAGCGTTTTGCATACGACCCTAAAGCACACGGATATGGTGAAAACGAGGAACTTGAGCTTCGTGAAGTGAAGCCAGGTCATTTCGTATTATGTTCTGAGGCAGAGTTCAAGAAGTATCAGGCAGAATACGCTGTTGTTAAATAAATCGAATTTCGTAACCGGTCCATTTTATGGATCGGTTATTTTTTTGTGGATAATCAATTAATATAAGTTCGTCATCCCTAATAAAATATACAGAAATAAAAATTACACTAGTCTGTATCACCATACTGGTACTCTTGGATTATTTTGAAGAAAATTGGTGAAAAAGCCAAAAAGAAGACGATTTTCCTTTATAATATAATTAATAGGAAATGAAAATGGGGGAGAATGATGAAAAAATGGTTCGGTGGCTTAGCTGCTGCAATGACATTAAGTATGATGTGTTTCTCTCCAGTTCAGGCTGAAGAGGAAAGTCTTCAAGTTGGGAAGCATATGACAAAAAAAGTAGAAGTACAGGAAAAAGTATTGCCAGTTTCCATGGCAAGATTCGCATTTGATTCAGGCTATGAGTTTGAGTATCCTGATGCGGTGCGGGGAATTTATGTGACTGCGCACTCAGTTGGGGGTGAACGGTTTGAACGTCTGATCAATCTGCTAGACTCTACTGATCTTAACTCAATGGTTATTGACATCAAGGACGATCACGGATATCTGACGTACATACCGGAAGAGGGATCGCCATATATGGATATTGCGCAGCCTTATATTGGGGATACTGAGGAAATGATGAAAAAGCTGGAAGAAAAGAAGATTTATCCAATAGGTAGAATCGTAGTTTTCAAGGATTCTGTTCTGGCAGAAAAACGGCCAGATTTATCCTTTGTTGAAAATGGTCAGGTCTGGAAGAACGGAAGAGGGGAATCTTTCGTAAATCCATTCATGAAAGAGGTTTGGGATTATAATGTCAATATAGCAATCGAAGCTGCAAAAATGGGCTTCCAGGAAATCCAGTTCGATTATGTACGCTATCCCGAAGGGTTCGAAAACAGGGATACGACCCTTCAATATGGATACGGTGATTATAAAGATCTTGACCTGGATAATGTTCAAAAGCGCGTGGAAGCGGTAACTAATTTTGTAGAATACGCACGAGAAAAGCTTGAACCATACAATGTTCAGGTATCTGTGGACATATTCGGATATACGGCAACTCTTCCTGAAGCGCCTGGGATCGGACAGAATTTCAGCCGCATCTCTGAACATGTAGATGTCATCTCGTCCATGATCTATCCAAGTCATTGGACCTCCTATTTTGGAGTGGCCAAACCTGATACGGAGCCATATAAAATTATTGCAGAATACGCAAAATTCGAAAATGCGAAGCTTGATGAACTGGAGGAACGCCCAGTATCAAGGCCATGGATCCAGGACTTCACCGCCACATGGCTTGGAGCAGGAAATTATATTCCTTATGGCAAGCAGCAGGTGGAAGATCAAATTCGAGCATTGAATGAAAATGGAATCGATGAGTTCCTTTTATGGAATGCCGGCAACACATATACAGAGGGTGTAAACTTCAAGCCGCTCGGTGAATAATTGATACAAATATAAGGTTTTGTTTAAGAGTACGGTTGATTATTGGCCGTCTTCAGCTGTTGATTGGAGCGCAAGTCGTAGACTCGGGAGAAGCGGAGTCAGGGAGATCCCGCAGGCGAAGCCAAGGAGGCTCCCTACCCGCCCGCGTGTCGCTGCTGACTTGCGCGGAAATCAACAGCGGTGTTATAGGTCAAACAAAAAGCTGCCTCTCATTCTAAAGAGGGCAGCTTTTTCTTATCTATTCACTTTTTCCCGCCGCCGACGCTTTTCCAGCCAGCTTGTATGCTAGCGGATTTATCGAAGCTTTCCGAGCCTTTTTTGCTCTTGCCGAACAATTTTTCCCCGATACCGTTGGCCAGGACACCCATTACGGCCGTAATTGCTATAATCAGCGTAGCTACAAGTCCAAAATCAATAAAGTATTCTATCACACTGACATCCCCTTTGCCTTATGTATAAATACATCCTGCTTCTATTGTAAATTATGACTATCACAAAAGAAAGAGGGTATATTAACGTTGAGATATGAATATGTATGTTATGCTTGAAAATGAGAAAGAAAAGGCTCCTTTCGTAAAGATTGTTGTTCTTAAATATAGGGATTGGCTAAAGATAAGATGTCAACATTAAACTCCCTGTTGGTTTCCATTCCAGGCGTTCGCTTATCCAGGAAGGCCTCGTGAGCCTCCTCGGTGCTGCGCACCTGCGGGGTCTCCCTTGACACGCTGCTTCCGCAGGACAAGGAAGGCTTAGGAAGCGATACATCGCACGCAGGAAATGTTTGCATTTTCAAAGAGTCTCACGCCTTGCACTCCAACCAACAGGGGTGAATTATAGTATAAAATTTGCCTTCCTAAAGTTTGAAAAATTGGACTTTGTTAATATTTTATTTTCAGTGGAGCCATTAATGTTAAAAAACTGAGTTGATTGTAGCGGAGGACACTTGACTCCTGCGGGAGAGTAGAGGGCAAGGGAGACCCCACAGGCGAAGCCGAGGAGGCTCCCATCCGTCCCCGGGGAATCTTGTGTGCGGAGCGGAAATCAACGGGCTGCATTTAATGCTTACATTTTATCTATATGACAACAATGAATGCGAAAACAGCCAAAGAAAAAGATGAAAGGGGATCAGTAAAAAGAGATGAATTGGTATGAAAAATTAAATCAATATTTTCCGGTAGAAGAGATGAAATCAAAAGAACATATGGAGCTTTTATTAAAAGAAAAAGGGCATATGTACCATAAAGATGAAGGCGAGCATCATGTTCTGATGTATGCCGAATTTGACCAGTTTATTTTTATCGATTATCTGTTTGTATCAAAGGCTTCAAGAGGGCAGGGACTAGGTCATAAACTCCTTGAAAAGCTGAAGCAAAAAGGGAAGCCGATCATCCTCGAAGTGGAGCCGGTGGACTATGAAGATACGGATACAGAAAAAAGGCTGAAGTTCTACAAGAGGGAAGGCTTTGATCATGCATCCTCCATCGGGTACAGCAGAAGATCATTGGCGACAAATGAAGTAAATCAGATGGAGATACTATACTGGTCACCGAACAACCAGGACGAGGCGGCGGTCTTTGAGGGGATGAAACAGATGTATGAACAGATTCATACCTACAAGGACAAGGAGCTGTACGGCGAATCCTATGAAACGGTCGATAAGGTGTTGAGCTTTGACGAAGAGGATAATGATAATAATAATATCCTTTCCAAACTTTAATCATGCGTACATATGAAAAAGAGGCTGGAGCAAAAGTGTTTTAGTCTAAATAAAACCCGAACTAATTTGAATTTTAAAATCAAATTAGTTCGGGTCTTTTTTTGAAGTATTCGATTAGTTTTAGGGTACACCAGCGGTTGATTGGAGTGCAAGACGAAGACTCCTGCGGGAGAAGTGGCCAAAGTGAGACCCCGCAGGCGAAGCCGAGGAGGCTCACGGGTCACCCGCGGAAAGCGAAGTCTTGCACGGAAATCAATAGCGGTATTTAGAGCCGGTACCTATATTGTTCGTCTTTTGTTAGCAATTTTGTCCCAGCCTCTTTTTATTGTGTCTCTTCATATACTTTTTTCATGAGCGCAACTATTTCTCGATACCCTTGGTCATTGGGGTGGATGTCATCCTTTTCTATATGGGTGAGCTCAACTTCTTTGTTGACGAATTCTTGATAAGGGTCTATGAATAGCGTGGATTCTGACGCCAGTTTTTTTACGGATGCATTGAATTTTGGTGCATATTCTTTACCAAGCTGATGGAGAGTATGACCAGGTGGATACGGGTTGTATAGTCCAATCAGCAAGATGGTGGCTGTCGGGTTTATTGCCCTCACCATTCCATAGGTTTCCTTCAAGGATGTTTCTAATATCTGCATATTAAGATCCAGCTGCCCCTCCTCCGGGTCAGGCTGGGAACGGACAGTCTGTAAAAAGTTATTTCCCCCAATGGAGATGGAAATAATATCTGCGGTTTTTAGTCGGTTCCTAAGCCCTTCATCCCCTGAGAGCAGTGCGAGAAGTCCAGTCGAGGTCAATCCTGGAATACCGTAGTTTTCTACTTTGACAGTATTATCTTTTCTCAGATACTTTGTAAATTGGGGCACAAATCCATGGATGCGCAAGTAGTTCTCTTCAGTTGAGCCGAGACCTGCAGTCAAGGAATCCCCTAATGCGATATAAGTCAACTGTTTAGGAGACTCCGCTGTTGCAGGAGGGTACATGAAGAAACTGCCGAATATCAGAAATGCAGTCAACAAAAGTTTTCTGCCCATCGTTATGTCATCCTCTCTACAAGACATAGGAGTTTATATCTCTGCTTTTTCCAATTTCTTCGCTTGTCTTTTTTCTTTGAATCTATCCAAAAGATAGTACAATACAGGAATAAGAACCAGTGTGATTAAAGTGGCAAAGCTTAGTCCGAATACGATGACAATCGCCATAGGCTGCTGTATTTCCATCCCTTCCCCGATTCCCAACGTAAGAGGGATCAATCCTAATATCGTGGTAAGGGTGGTCATCAGGATGGGACGTAACCTTGTTGGACCGGCTATTAAAATAGCTTCTACAGTGGATTTCCCATCTTTCTTTAACATGTTGACGTAATCCACGAAAACAATCGCGTTGTTCACCACTATACCGGTTAGAATGAGCATCCCAACCAGGGACCCGACCCCAAGCGGCTGGAAAGTAACTAACAGCCCTACGATAATTCCAATAATGGTAAGGGGAACAGAAAACATGATGATAAACGGATAAAAGTAAGATTCAAACTGGGCAGCCATCACCATATAAACCAGGACGACAGCAAGCGCAAGGGCCCCTCCCAATTTGAAGAAAGCGTCATTCATCTGTTCATCCTGTCCGCCGATGGTAATTTTGTATTGTTTGGTGGGGATATAAACATTTTCCTTTAGTGTCTTCTCAATATCATCCACCACACTGCCCAGATCTCGGTTCACGATATCGGCATTAACGGTTATTTCACGCAGGCGGTCGGTTCGGTTTATCTGACTCGGACCCTGTCCCCGGCTTACAGAGGCAACAGCTTGAAGCGGAATGTTTTCTCCTGTTGGTGTAGGGATGAGCAGGGTTTCTAGATCTTGAATAGAGCTTGTATACGTGTCTTCGATTGTCAGCCGGATATCCAGCTCTTCTCCTTCACGAGCCATTCTTGATGCCACAACGCCCCTTGTTGCACTGGATACGGCCGAGGCGATCTGGGCACTTCCAACTCCGAATTGACTGGCCTTCACCCGGTCAATGTCGACGACTATTTCCGGATTGCCCTCTGTGTAATTGGAGCTCGGCTCTCTGATTCCTTTTATATCGGATAAAAGCGTAATGGTCTGATCCGCCATACCTTTTAATGTATCAAGATCAGGTCCAGTAATGCTAAGGGATACAGGGTTTTGCGAGAAACCGGAGTCACCGGAGGAAATGGAAATCTCCACTCCGGGAATGTCCTGCAGCAGCTCTCTGATTTCATCTCCGACTTCTGTATCAGCCCTGTTTCTTTCACTCAAAGGTACAAGCAAAATACTGTAATTAGCCCTGTTCGATTGTGTACCGGCCGAAACAGAAAAGTTATCAGTTCCTCCGACAGTAACAAATGATAGGTCAATCTCTTCTATCTCTTTCAGTTTCTGATCGATATCCTCCATCGCACTGTAGGTAGCATCTAGCGAGCTTCCTTCTGGCAGCCGCGCAGTCATGGAAATAAAGCTTTGGTCCTGCTGCGGTAAAAATTCCTTTCCGATAAACGGTGTACCAAAAAGGGAAGTTACCAGGAGCAACAATACAAGCGATATCGTTTTCTTCGGATGCTGGAGGGCCTTATGTAGTACGTTTCTATACCATAAAGAAAACGAGCTGAATCTTTCTTCGAATCGCGAGCTCTTATTATTGACTTTCAACAGTAGGGATGAGAACAAAGGAACTATAATCAATGCTGTGAACAATGATGCTAAAAGCGAAAACGATACAACAAGTGCCAATGGTTTGAAAAGCTGTGCAGCCAACCCGTCGACAAAAACGATCGGCAAAAATACAATGACTGTAGTAAGGGTGGAAGCGATGATGGCGGGTCCGACCTCACTTGTCCCCTCGATTGCCGCATCTTTCAACGAATACCCCTTCTGCCTTAATCTATATATATTTTCCAGGATGACAATCGCGTTATCCACCATCATTCCGATTCCCAATGCCAACCCGCCAAGAGTCAATAGATTAAGCGTCTGGCCGCTGAAGTACATAAAGATGAACGTCGTCACTATGGAAAGGGGGATGGAAAACAGTATAATTAGCGTACTTCTCAAGTTTCTTAAGAAAAAGTAAAGAACAAGAGCTGCGAGCAGGCTTCCGAGAATCATGTTGGACGCTACAGCACGAATGGACTGTTCGATAAACTGGCTTTGATCAAAGATAGGCTTTATTTCAACGCCTTCAGGAAGCGTTTCTTTAATTTCCTCCAGTTTCTTATTGATATCATTGGCCACTGTGACGGTATTGCTTCCCGACTGCTTCAGTATGGACATCCCTACAGCAGGCTCACCGTTCAGATAGCTTAACTGAGTGGTAGGCTGAAGCGTTTCCTTTACTTCGCCAAGTTGATCGAGCTGGACGATTCCCTTGAAGGTTGGGATAGGTAGAGTCTGTATGTCAGTGATTGATCCATACTCTCCGGTAATACGGATAGGCAGGTCCTGATTCTGGTCGGTCAAAGCACCACCAGGAAGATTCAAGTTTTCTGACGCGATGATTTGCTGTAGCTGATCAATGGAGATTCCAAAGGAGGAAAGTGTATTCGGGTCCAAGGTGACACGAACTTCACTTTCTGCACCGCCCTCTACTGATATGGAGGCGATTCCATCCACGCTATTCAGTTCAGGTTCAAATTCCTCTTCTGCCAGCCTCTTCGCTTTTACCATTTCACCTGAAGGGTCAGTAATAGCAAGCTGTACAATAGGTAGGTCGCTTGGATTAAATCTCAAAACTCGCGGCAACTGTGCACCTGGAGGCAAAAAGTCCCTTACAGAATCGATCCTTTCCCGCATATCAAGCGATGCGAAATCCATATTGGTTCCCCATGTGAACGCAACTAGTACCAGTGAGCCGCCAGTTCTTGATATCGATGTCACAGATTCAACATTCGGCAAAGTGCCCATAGCATTTTCAATAGGAGAAGAAATCAAATTCTCGATTTCCTCAGGTCCAGCGCCTTCATAGGTTGTCGTGACAGCCACTATCGGGAAGGTTAATTCAGGGAATAAATCGACCGTCATGCTCCTCATACTGACAGCGCCGAGTATGAGCATAAGCACAATCACCATGCTCATCGCAATTGGTCGTAGTACTGATAGCTTTGCAATTTTCATAGGGGTTGCTCACTCACTTTGTTCTGAAATATCTGTGCCGTCTTTTAACCGTTCTTTTCCGTCAACGGCGACTTTCTGACCTTTTTTCAAGCCTTCGACAATCTGAATCAATTCTCCATCACGAAAACCAGTGGTAACATCACGGCGCAATGCTTTTCCGTCTTCTAACAAATAAACATAGGGGGTTGCCTCTTCATATAGTATCGCATCATTCGGGATGACAATCTGTGCATCGAGGTTATCAACCGCCACATATGCGGTAGCACGCATTCCGCCTTTAATATACTGCTCTGTGTTGCTTACAGGGATGATGACCGAGAACATATTAGTCTGCTGATTGACGGTAGGAGAAACTGTTTCTATCGCTGATTCATAAGATTGCGATAGTCCTTCAAAAGAGATGGTGGCTGTCTGTCCAGCCTGTAATTTTGAAACCTGATAGCTGTTTACTTGAAAAGTCGCTGAAATATTGTCTTGTTTGATGATGGTTCCGATCGGTACGTTGGGAGCGGCAATTCCATCTTCCACAACATTTAGCTCCGAAACGATGCCGTCTATCGGACTTGTGATGCTGGCAGCTTCAGCAAGCTGTTCCGCCTGTTTTTGACCTTGGCGTGCCTGATTTAACTGTGCTTCAATCTCTACAGTATTAAAGGAGGGCATTTGCTGTGCCTGGCTCGCTGCAGTGGAGAGCTGGGCTTGCTTTAACATCACTTCCATAGTACTTTGGAGTAAATCAAGGGAAGTGACAGCGCCTGTATCAACTCCATCTAAAAGCGCTTGAGATTTTTCTAAAGATTGGTTTAATTCCCCCTGCAACTTGGGTATATCAGTTAAAGAGGCTTGACTTTCAGCAGCCTGTTGCATTTCTTTCATTTTAGAGAGGGCATTTTCCAATTCCGAAACTGCGTTTTGGGCCTGTGTCACCTGTTCATTGGCAGCTGTAGGATCTAATGAAACAATTAAATCGCCCTTTTTGACAATATCACCAATTTTCACATGAACCTTTTCAACGGTTAGGGGGGAGGTAGTGAGGAGCGGTACTTGGGTCTCAGGTACTGCCATTCCAACTAATTCAATGGTATTGCTAATGTTTTTTTCAATGACTTCTGCGACCGAAACAGGTACTTTGTTAGATTCCGTGTTTTGACTCGTAATCTCTTTTTGGCTGCAGGCTGTCGAAAATACTAGCAAAAAAATTGCAGGAAACAACCATGTTTTTTTCAATTTCTTTCACCTCATACTTATCATGTCTAAATATAAAACTAACATGTATTAGAAACCCTTACAATTCTTAACTATCAGAGCCAAAAGGAAAGAGCACATTTGTTAACAAAATGTGAACTGGTGAAAAATGATGAGAATTAATTTCATTTAAATGAAACTTTTCGTCACCCTTATACGTCATATATAAGGAGAAAAGTTGTACAAGTAGGTAAAAAAAGAAACTCTACGAAAAAGCGAACATGTTGTGACAACTTGTCTAACTTTTAAAATACTGTACCTTTTTACACGTAAATCGTGTATAATACTTAATAGAAATTCCTTTTTTATAGTAATTTCAAATTGAGAGCGATTCACAATTAGAATCCTACAGCATGTTCTTTTTCGAATAAATTAAGAATAAAAGGAGAGGGAAAGTTCATGGTAACCTTATATACATCTCCAAGTTGTACGTCTTGCCGCAAAGCGAAAAATTGGTTAGAAGAGCATAACATTCCATATACAGAAAGAAATATTTTCTCTGAGTCTTTATCCATCGATGAGATAAAAGAGATTCTTCGCATGACGGAGGATGGAACAGATGAAATCATTTCTACAAGATCAAAAATCTTTCAAAAGCTGAATATCAATGTGGAGGCAATGCCTCTTCAAGAATTATATTCTGTCATAAAAGAACATCCTGGTCTATTAAGACGACCGATTATCATTGACGAAAAAAGATTGCAAGTAGGGTACAACGAAGATGAAATTCGTCGCTTCTTACCAAGGAAAGTACGAACGTTCCAGCTGCGAGAAGCTCAACGCTTGGTGAATGGATAATAGAGCAATAAAAAAGCTTCTACATGATTCAAATGTAGAAGCTTTTTTATCTATTCCCCTGTTTTCTTCTGAATGACTGCGACAGCTAGCACGCCTATTGTCAATATAATAGGAAAGGCAGTTCTCCAACTTTCCTGCTGTATCAATGCCTGGATTACCGGTTCATGTATCATCATTTTTCCTGCGGTAAAACTAAGAATGCTTGCCCCAAAATAGATAATTATAGGATATTTATCCATAATCTTTAATATAATTTTACTCCCCCATATAATTATAGGGACGGATACAATCAAACCGATGACCACAAGCAGAAACTGACCATGGGCGGCCCCGGCAACGGCCATTACATTATCGATTCCCATTATGATATCCGCCATTACGATGGTCCTGATTGCAACGCCAACTGAAGTACTACCCTTAATCATTTTCGATTCGTCTTGTTTTTTCAGGAGATTAATGGCAATGTAGACCAATAGGACACCCCCTACAAATTGCAAAAATGGGATGGCAAGCAAGTATACTGCCCCAATGGTGATGAGTATCCGAAAAATGATGGCCAAAAAAGTCCCGGTGACTATAGCCTTATTCCTGTATTGCTCTGGAAGGTTCCTGCATGCCAATGCAATGATGATTGCGTTGTCACCTCCTAGCACAATATCTATGCCTATGATAATCAATATAGAAGATATTAGGTCCAAATCCACACTATCGCCCCTTCTTGTCCCATTCCATTATAAATATAGTGAGGCTTGTCTGGAATTATGACTTAATTTTGGACTCAATTCAGGCGGTTTGTAGGTGTGCGAAGCGTAAAGTAGGCAGATGAACGATTTTAAAAAAAATGAGCTTTTTTATTTCCATTCTTCCTTTTTTTATCATAAAATAAGAGTACAAGGTATTCCATCTTTGCATAGGATATAGGTTTACGGGCTGTGTGAAATGGATAAATTGTAACAAAGGCTAAAAAGTTTCGAGGAGGGTCCCTTCCAAGGAAAGACGGAGGAAAATGAGAAGCGGACAGTATAGAGGATAGCTTATCTCATGCTTATACAAGGGTTATGAGGTTCGTGCTAAAGAGAGCGCTGATCATTTACCTAATCAGAAGGGAGTGTTGTTGGATGGAAATCGAACGAATTAATGATCATACGGTAAAATTTTATATTTCATATGGTGATATAGAGGAAAGAGGCTTTGACCGCGAAGAAATCTGGTACAATCGTGAAAGAAGCGAAGAGCTCTTCTGGGAAATGATGGACGAAGCCCACGATGAAGAAGATTTTATGGTGGAAGGGCCATTATGGATCCAGGTGCAGGCTCTTGATAAAGGCTTGGAGGTAGTTGTGACAAGGGCTCAGCTTTCCAAGGACGGGAAGAATTTCGAAGTTCCTGTTTCCGATGACAAAAAAATCGATATCCCTGTGGATGAGCGTATAGAAGCGTTGATCGATCAGCATTTCAATTCCAATCCTAAAGTGGATAATAAAGAAGACAAGCTCGAAGAAGAAACAGATCTATTGCAGTTCATGATCCGCTTCAAGGATCTCGAATATATAATTTCTGTCAGTCATCGTCTGCAGCACTTGGAAAATTTAAATAACAGCCTCTACTTCTTTGAAGGCAGCTATTATTTATATGTTGATTTTTCCAGTGAACATTATACTGATGAGGAAATAGATAATGTGCTTAGTGTTCTCCTTGAGTATGGAGATGAGTCGACAATGAGCATCCACCGTCTCCAAGAGTATGGTTCCGAAGTTGTGAAAGATACTGCAATGAAGGAAATGACCATGCATTTTCCACTTAAATAAAAAGACCGATTTCACTTTGTTGAAATCGGTTTTTTTTCCAGACAGATAGATGTACTTAGGGAGATGAAGTTTGTTGAAGAATACGGTTAGGGTTTCTGTTTTTGTATTGGCAGTAGGAGCTGTATTATTTGCCACCCAGGGAATATGGGAAGGGTGGCTGCTAGGTTCGATATCTATACTTTTTACGATCTCCGTCGTCTTTATTGGATTTCTAATTTCATTGGAGAACCGGCATCCTACTAGAACCCTGACATGGCTGGTTGTCCTAGGCAGTTTTCCGGTATTGGGATTTTTCTTTTATCTCCTGTTCGGACGCAATGTGCGAAAGCGGAGACTGTTTCAAAGGAAGGCTCTATTTGATAAAGAAGCGATAAGGGAAATTGAAGGGGAACGAATCTATACCAACGATGACATTGCCTCATTAGGAGAAAGTAAAAGAAGCATCTTCCGGTTATCACAAAATATCGGAAGAAGTCCCATTTCCTTTCAAACGGATACCGAAGTGCTGACAGATGGCGACAGGACATTCTCTAAAATCCTGGAAGAAATCAATAAAGCGAAGCACCATATTCACTTGGAATACTACATAGTGAAAAATGATGAAATAGGCAATCAAATCAAACAATTATTGATGGAAAAAGCAAAATCCGGCGTATATGTGCGTTTCCTTTTTGATGCAGTGGGCAGTCTGGGTCTTGGCAAAGCTTATTTGAAAGAATTACGTGAAGCTGGTGTGGAAATCGTTTCTTTTTCTCCGGTTGCTTTTCCAGTTTTCAACAATAAAGTTAATTTCAGAAACCATCGTAAAATAATTGTGGTTGATGGAGAAGTCGGCTTCGTCGGCGGCCTTAACATCGGGGATGAATATCTGGGAAGGGATGAATATTTCGGATATTGGCGTGATACCCATTTGTTCGTAAAAGGAGAGGCAGTACGTACACTGCAGTTGATTTTTCTGCAGGACTGGTACTATGCAACCGATCAGTCACTGCTGACCCCGAGTTACCTGACCCCTACCTTAACCGAGAGAAAGCATGGTGGGGTGCAGATGATAGCGGGCGGTCCTGATCAGGAATGGGAAGTAATAAAAAGCCTGTATTTTTCCATGATTACCTCGGCTCAGAAATCAATCTGGATTGCCTCTCCTTATTTTGTTCCGGATGATGATATTTTCACGGCCCTGAAAGTTGCTGCCTTGAGCGGATTGGACGTCAGGCTTCTGGTTCCGAAAAGGCCTGATAAAAGAATCGTCTATTATGCCTCCCACTCCTATTTTCCGGAGATGATGGAAGCAGGGGTGCAGATCTATGAATATGAAAAGGGCTTCCTGCATAGCAAAGTCGTGATAGTGGACGATGAAATCGCCTCGATAGGGACGGCAAATATGGATATGAGAAGCTTTCATCTGAATTTTGAAGTGAATGCCTTCCTATATAATACGGAAAGTGTATTATCTTTGGTGGAGGATTTTGAAAAGGACCTTCTCGAAAGCAACCCAATTGTAAAAGGTGTGTTTGCCAAACGTCCATTCTACCAGAAAGTTGCAGAATCCTTGGCGAGACTCGCTTCGCCACTACTATAGTTTTAATGGTGCTGTCTGAAAGTGACTTCATTTCACTTTTGGGCAGTATTTTTTGTGTGGTCTGGGGCGAGTGGTAATTTCATTATCTTGTGAATGATAGTTTTTTAATGTGGAGAAGGTAGAGAAAAGCTAATTATGAATTATGGGCTTGATGAAGGACCTTTTTCCTCTGATCCGCAAGCGAAAGGTCCATCATAAACACAATGAAGGACCTTTTTCCTCTGATCCGCAAGCGAAAGGTCCATCATAAACACAATGAATGACCTTTTCCCACTGATCCGCAAGCAAAAGGTCCATCATAAGCACGATGAATGACCTTTTCCCACTGATCTACAAGCAAAAGGTCCATCATAAGCACAATGAATGACCTTTTCCTCTGATCCGCAAGCAAAAGGTCCATCATAAGCACGATGAAAGACCTTTTTCCTCTGATCCGCAAGCAAAAGGTCCATCATAAGCACGATGAAAGACCTTTTTCCTCTGATCCGCAAGCAAAAGGTCCATCATAAGCGCAATGAATGACCTTTTCCTCTGATCCGCAAGCGAAAGGTCCTTTAAAAAATTATTAGGAACCATCCCACCACATCTCCACATAAATTCTCCAAAAATCAATTTTACCAGTAGTTTTAATCTAAAATACTATTTTTAAATATAACAAGGATATTGTCGAGCGATGCAGAATAAAGGGGGGATAACATCAAAAAAGGAGTGAGGAAATGTTTATAGCAAAAAGAGAAGACGGTATCCTAATTACCCTACATGATTACAAAGACACGTCATCGCAGGATAAGATAAGGAGGTACAAGTATAGTTGCCCGGCATGTGAATCGGAAGTGAAACTGAAAAGCGGGAGTATACGTAGAATGCATTTCGCTCATTTGGGCACAGAATGCCGAGCTTCGACCGAGGCGGAAACCACTTATCATTTAGAGGGAAAAGCAAAGCTCTATCAATCGTTGAAAATAAATGGCTCCCCCGAATTAGAATACTATATCCCACAGACCAGCCAGAGAGCGGATGTTTTTTTGAAAGCCAAGCGGGACTTTGCATTTGAATTTCAGTGCTCTCCCATACACCCTTCCATCATCGAACAAAGATCCACACTATATGAATCAGAATCCATCATTCCCATCTGGCTTATCGGCAAAGAAAAGCTCGGAAACATCCAATCCTATATGAAACTATCAGCGTTTCAATGGTCTTTTTTACAAAATCATAAAAAAGGCGAGCCCCCATACATTTTAAGCTTTTGTCCACAATATTCGGTCTTTCATTACCTTCATCCACTTTTCGGTTTTAACAGCCTGGATGCCTATGTATCCTCAAAAACAAGCAAGGAGTGGCAGTTGCATCCCCCACATAATAGAAAACACCCGCCAAGCTTTTGGAAAACAAAATGGCTACATTCGAAAAGGAGATGGAGATACGATTTCTGTCTATATTCGGCAAACCAGAAGCTACGTAATTATTGCTACACTAAAATGCAGATCCCATTGTCATTATGTCCTGCGGCTATTGGGATACCGGTTTCTTCCTCCTATTGGTTTCAGACCCCGAACATCCAGTGGCAGGCCTGGCTGTATTTTGACTCCATCTATCACACCCCCATTCATTCCATCATTCACATTCCATCACTGATGAACCGTTTTAATCAACGCATCCAACAAGCACATGTGAAAATCAAGCAGCTTCCATTAGTGAGGTTTGGACATTATACAAATGCTGTTATGGAATACTTGGAGCAACTTTGCGCCGTTGGCATACTGACCAAAGAGAGCGACCTAGTCTTCAGGAAGGCAGAAAATGAAAAAAGATACAATACGATGGAAGAAGCAACAGCACATGATAAGGACATTCTGAACAGGATTGTCTTGAAATTGTGAAGCACTACAATTAATGAAAAGAAAAGAGGGAATAATAAGCTTGCGTCGAATAGGTAAAAGATGCATATTTTTAATTTTTTCAAGGGGGTACCAATTCATGGCAGAACAAACAGCCGTTAAGAAATTACAAGAACGAAAAGACATCTCTGCAGAAGATACATGGAGATTGGAAGATATTTTTTCTAGTGATGAGGCATGGGAAAAGGAATTCCAGGAAGTAAAAGGGATGATCGGCAAAATACAGGACTTTAAGGGAAAACTCTCGGAATCAGCTGAGAACCTGTATGAAGCACTTCAATATCAGGATAGCATTTCAAGCCGTCTTGGCAAGCTGTATACATACGCCCATATGCGCTACGATCAAGATACAACAAACAGCTTTTATCAAGGCTTGAACGATCGGGCAACCAACCTTTATACACAAGTGGCAAGCGCTTTATCGTTTGTGGTTCCTGAGATCCTGACAATGAAGGAAGAGGAGATTGCCAAGTTCCTTCAGGAAAAGGAAGAGCTTTCCCTTTATAAACATTCCTTGGACGAAATCAATCGTCAGCGTCCTCATATTTTATCTGAAAAGGAAGAGGTTCTGCTTGCAGAGGCATCCGAGGTGCTATCAGCGTCATCGAATACTTTCGGCATGCTGAACAATGCAGATCTGACATTCCCATCCGTAAAAGATGAGAATGGGGAAGAAGTGGAGATTACACACGGCCGTTATATACGTTTCCTGGAGAGCGAGAATCAGGAAGTGAGAAAAAATGCTTTCAAAGCTGTATATGAAACCTATGGGAAATACAAGAATACATTTGCGAGCACTTTAGGTGGTACTGTTAAAAAGGACAATTTCCAGGCGAAGGTCCGCAATTACGATTCTGCGCGTCAATCCGCGCTGAGCAATAATAATATCCCTGAAACGGTATATGACAATCTGGTCAATACGGTCAACAAGAATCTGCACCTGCTTCACCGATATGTGGAGCTTCGCAAAAAGGTGCTTGGTGTGGAAGAGCTTCATATGTATGACCTTTACACTCCACTGATCAAGGATGTAAAAATGGCTGTTACTTATGATGAAGCGAAGGAATATATCCTGAAAGGGCTGACTCCGCTAGGAGAAGAGTATTCCGAGATCCTGAAAGAAGGCTTTGAAAACAGATGGGTGGATGTACAGGAGAACAAAGGGAAGCGCTCCGGTGCGTATTCTTCTGGAACCTATGGAACCAACCCATATATCCTTATGAACTGGCAGGACAATGTCAATAACCTGTTCACTCTTGCGCATGAATTCGGCCATTCAGTACACAGCTACTATACAAGAAAGACTCAGCCTTATCCGTATGGAAACTATTCCATCTTTGTCGCGGAAGTAGCGTCCACTTGTAATGAGGCATTATTGAATGATTATCTATTGAAAACCATCGATGATGATAAGAAGCGTCTTTATTTGCTTAACCACTTCTTGGAAGGTTTCCGTGGCACTGTATTCCGCCAAACGATGTTTGCAGAATATGAGCACAAAATCCATGAGCTTGCTCAGAGTGGTGAGGCTTTGACATCCGACCTGTTGACAGAAACCTACTATGAGCTGAATAAAAAATATTTTGGTGACAGCATCCATATTGATGAAGAAATCGGATTGGAGTGGGCAAGAATTCCTCACTTCTATTACAACTATTATGTATATCAATATGCTACAGGCTATAGTGCAGCCACTGCTCTAAGCAAGCAGATCCTTGAAGAGGGCCAGCCAGCAGTTGACCGCTACCTGGAATTCCTGAAAGCGGGAAGCTCGGACTATCCAATCGAGGTATTGAAAAAAGCAGGAGTGGACATGACAGAATCCACACCAATCGAAGAGGCATGCAAAGTGTTTGAAGAGAAGCTGAAGGAAATGGAAGAGCTTCTGTCGTAAAATATAGGCTTTGCTAAACAGAAGTGTTGATTTTCGCGAATATTAGCTGTTGATTGGAGCAATAGGCGAAGACTCCTCGAAAATGCGAGCATTTTCTTCGTGCGATGTATCGCTGCCGCAGCCTTCCTTGTCCTGCGGGAGGTAGCGTTTAGTGGAGACCCCACAGGCGAAGCCGAGGAGGCTCTCGCAAGCCCCTTGGGTCGCTGCGCCTAGTGAGGAAATCAACAGCGGTGTTCAATGGTGACAAAATATAAGAAGACTCCCCATCAATTTGAATGGGGAGTCTTTCACTTTCTAAACCCGCGGAATCGATCCTTATTATTGAGCATTCCCATAAACAGAAACACAGAAAGAAACAATAGGGGCGAGGTAAAATAGAGGGGGTATATTTCCAAAAGTCCTAATATGTTGATGTAAAAGCAGAATGCAATAAACAGTATCGCAAGTATAAAGGGCAGTTTATTCATGTTTTTTTCACCTTCCCGGCGTTTTATCCACTCTAAGTTATATGTATGTGACAAGTCCTCAATCTTTTCCTAAAAAATGAATTTCCTATTGTTTGTGACAATGTTGTGAAATTGAAAGGAAAGTACTTGTCAAAAGTCAACAAAATTTGATATATTAATATCGTGAAACGATTCACAAACAAACATATACCCCTTTGTTTGACCGTGAAAAATTTCTCCCATCCCCTTTGTTGTCTATATGACAAGAAGAAAGCCTTGGTCCCAGACCAAGGCTTTTCTTTATATCACAATAATTATTAAGCTAAATATCTCCAAAACGTACCGTACTTTACAGGTACCTGTTCGACTTTCTGTGCCAGCTGAAGCTTTTTCAGCTCCCGTTCCACTTCCACAATTGGCAAGTTATAGACGACCGATATTTCTTTTGTGGCAACAAATTGGAACTGCTGCAGAAAATCCTCTAAAGAAGGCAACATTGTAGGGAAGGGGTATTCTCCGAGCATGTCTTGTAATATATGGACATACACATCATATGAATGATAGCCGGATACCTTGATTCCTTCCTCCTCAATATTTTCATTGAAGAAGACAAGCGTCGGTATTTCATTTACTTCCATTTCATTTGTAATCTTCAAATCGCACTGCAGGGCTTTGGCGGCGCTTTCCCCGTTCATATCACCGATAAATTCCTCTTTATCCAATCCAACCGATTCTGCACAGTCAATGAGTACAGGAAGCTCAGAAATATTCCGCTTTTCGAGAAACAGTACTTCCTGAAGCTTGCGCAAAAACTTTGTGCCAGCTTTTTTCCCTTGCAATTCCGCCGCTTTGATTGCCATGGATGCGGCATGAGGAGTCGCGATTGGGTTTTCAAGCCAAAGTGAACCGTCACAGGACATCCCGGACCGAGTAGCCGTCCTCTCCCAAACCTGGGCCATCGATGCGGCGTAATGCTTTTTTGATAAATTAAGGGAGGTCAACCTGCCGCTTAGTACGTGCTTGATTGTAAAGTATTGGCCGTACTGCATCTGCAATTTTTTTAGTATCGGCTCCAATGCCCAGCATTCAGGGCAAAGGGGATCAATGAAAAAATACACTTCAACCGGTTTGTTTGTCGTATGTCGGATATTATTTAAATAGAAAAGCTGTTTATCGTTACAGGTCACATGAATCTTCCTTTTCTTCAGGTTTGTCTGGAGTATTAACCATATGATGAGCCGTTAAAACTAAACGCTGAAAAAATTCTTTTCGATATGAACCCTCAAGTCCAATTTCATCCATTGCTTCTTCCATACAGGCCAGCCAGGCATTTGCACGTGTTGGTGTTATTTCAAAAGGCAAATGGCGTGCACGCAGCATCGGGTGTCCGTGCTCACTTGTGTAAAGGGAGGGACCTCCAAGGTACTGTGTTAGAAACTGCTTCTGTTTTCTTGCTGTTTCCGTCAAATCATCAGGAAATATGGGAGCTAAATCTGGATGGCGACTGACACGTGAGTAGAATGCATCTACAAGTTCATGAATAACCTGCTCTCTGCCAATAAGTTCAAAGGGTGATTGTATGTTATTCATATTTTATTAACTCCTTATTCAGTTCAATGTGTGATTGTATGTATATTTTAGCAATGTGCTTATTATATCTCAAATATTTCGATTCCAATCTTACAAATAATAGGTGGGGGAAGGAAAGTCAAAAAAGAGCAAGCGCCTAAAAGCGCCTGCTCTAAAAAGACTTATAAATTTAACTCATCAAACTGCCCGTAACCTTGCGAACATAATTGATCGTTTCTTTAAAAGGAGGAATTCCATTATACTTGTCCACATTTCCTGGACCTGCATTGTACGCTGCAAGTGCAAGGGATACATTCCCGTCATAACGGTCGAGCATTTGTCGGATATACTTGGTACCGCCCATAATATTTTTTCTAGGGTCGGTTGCATCATGGACACCAAGTCCTTTTGCGGTCTGCGGCATCAGCTGCATCAATCCGAGAGCACCGGCATGACTTTTTGCAGAGGGATTGAAATTTGATTCATGTTGAATGATTGATTTAATTAAAGAGGGGTCAACTCCATACTTGACCGAAGCTTCCTTGATAAGATCCTCGTAATCAGATTGTACGGCAACACTGGAGCCATTGCTTCCCCCTATATGCGATAGGGCAGCTTCCGGTAGATAGTTAGATAGGCTTGTAAGGTGAGCCATGTTCAATGGATGAGAAGATGTAAATGGTCCAGTATGCTTTGCCCCGCTATCCGGCTGTTGCATTAAATCTTCAAACAGACTGGCAAATGATTGATAGCTTGCAGTCGGGGAATGGGGCGACTTCTTGCTTTGCAGATTTTGCAAGGCCTGTATTTGGATAATGGAACGAACTTGATCAATATTCATTACTATTCATTCACCTATTCATTTAGTCTGCACACTTTTACATCATAAAAGCGCGCAATTTTATTTTTCGTTTCGCGGACTGGAATTTGATGCTCTTTTAGCAACTCGTGAAAAGCCTGTTGTCCTTCTTGGTAGTTGCTGACTTCATATTCCATTTCGAAATCGCTGGTCTGCAAATAGTGGCTTTCATCCAATACAAGAAGACCATTTTTATAAGGGATCTCCACACGATTCGTTTTCAGGGAACCGAAGAAACGAATGTTTAATGGTTCAATATCAAGCTCATCCTTCAAAATATCAGCGATGACTCCCGGAATAAGTCCTTGTTCTCCATCAAACATGATAGCCTTTTGTTCCTCCGTAATGGATTGGTGGGTCTCGAGCAATCCTTCGTTCGCAGGTTGTTTGAGTGTAAGGGTGTAGGTGTCCCCTTTTTTGCGGATGCGAAGTGCACAGCCACATTCCTTCAATTCAAATTTAACTGTATCAAAATAATGGTTTTCCTGAGAGAAGAAATCTTCCGGATGTACTTGAAAGCTAGAACATAGAGTCGTAAATTCCTCGAAGGTAAGGATGTTTTTAAATTCTATTTCAATTTCCTGATGGCTCATATAATTACCTCTCATTATTGGTATACTTCCATTATCACTTGCTTTTATATAGATAGCAACGATAAACTGTTATTCTTGTAAGAATGAAAAATAGATTTTAGTGTTTCCATTTAGATGATAACTGGGAATTATGATAAAATAAATGTAGGATTTAGGTTGGAAGGAGATTATTATGCAAAAGAGAATAGAAATCACACACACATCATGGAATGAAGAGCAACTATTACTTCAAGCGGATCCTGTTTCGTTATCATTGGAGCAAGTGGCAGCGAGCAATAAAATGCTGGTGGACTCTGATAATTTATCCTTTATTTATATATTGGAAACGCCATCGGAATTCATCTATGTAAGCGTGAAGGATACATATTGGAAAGATTTGAAAAAAGCGATGGATGAAAAGAAGGCAATTGTCCTTGTAGTTGATAAAGTGGCCTTGCTTTTAACAAACATAGAAGAGGAACTTGGCTATTTGATAGAGAACATAAAAGATAACGCCAATTACGGGGAAGAGATGGAGAAACGAGTAAACGATATTTTCTAAGGGGTTTGGCCAATTATGATACAGCATTGGGATTTGTTTTTAGCACCTTATAAACAGGCAATTGATGAAATGAAAGTGAAATTGAAAGGGATGCGCAGCCAATTTACGATGCAGTCGGAGCATTCTCCGATCGAGTTTGTAACAGGTAGAGTAAAACCGATGGCAAGTATCCTGGACAAGGCGACAAGAAAAGGCTTTTCACTCGAGAAGCTGGAAGAGGAAATGCAGGATATAGCCGGAGTCCGGATGATGTGCCAGTTTGTGGATGACATCTACAAGGTTGTGGAATTGCTGCGGATCCGAAATGACTTTGAGATTGTGGAGGAAAGAGATTATATTTCCACGAAAAAAAGCAGCGGTTACCGATCCTATCATGTCGTGATCAGGTATCCGGTACAGACTATCGACGGTGAAAAGAAAATCCTTGTGGAGATCCAGATTCGTACGCTTGCCATGAATTTTTGGGCAACCATCGAGCACTCCTTGAATTATAAATATAGTGGACAATTTCCCCAGGATATCCAAGAGCGTCTGGTACGTGCGGCCGAAGCTGCCTATCTGCTTGATGCGGAGATGTCGCAGATCCGTGGAGAGATTCAGGAGGCACAAGCCATATTCTCCAGGAAGAAAGAAAACAAAGATACAGATTAAGTTTTAGCCAGGACTTCTTGAACAATATCTTATTTCAGGGGTGGGAGTATGAAGTTTGCAATTACCTCCAAAGGGGATTCCGTGTCAAATACGCTCATGCATAAAATGCGGACGTACTTACAGGATTTTGAATTGATTTATGATGAGGACCAGCCTGACATCGTCGTGTCGGTAGGTGGAGATGGAACATTATTATATGCATTTCACCGTTACCGCAGCAGGCTTGATAAAACCGCATTTATAGGGGTGCATACCGGACACTTGGGATTCTATGCAGATTGGGTACCAGAAGAGATTGAAAAGCTTGTCATCGCCATTGCCAAAACACCTTATCAGATCGTGGAGTATCCGTTGCTTGAGGTAATCATCCGTTATATCGACGGTGGACGGGAAGCCAGATATCTTGCATTGAATGAGTGTACTGTGAAAAGTGTGGAAGGCACGCTCGTCATGGATGTGGAAATCAAAGGACAGCTTTTCGAGACGTTCAGGGGAGATGGACTATGCATTTCCACTCCGTCAGGAAGTACAGCATACAATAAGGCGCTTGGCGGAGCAATTCTTCATCCTTCTTTGCCGGCGATCCAATTGGCTGAAATGGCTTCCATCAATAATAGGGTTTTCCGGACGATCGGCTCCCCGCTTGTCTTGCCGGACCACCATACCTGCCTGTTGAAGCCGGTGAATGATGTGGATTATCAGATAACGATTGACCATTTGACGCTTCTTCATAAGGATGTAAAGTCCATACAGTGCAGAGTGGCCAAAGAGAAAATCAGATTTGCGCGCTTCCGTCCATTTCCGTTCTGGAAAAGGGTCAGCGATTCATTTATTACGGATAAGTAAGAAAGAGGAGCATAAATTGAACGTATTTACGTTAAAATTTCTAGTTGATGAAATGGATTCCGGTAAGCTTCTGCGTGAATTTCTAAAAGAAAAACAGATTAGCAAAACGGCTCTCACTGAGATAAAATTTTTCGGTGGGGGCTTGTTTGCGAATAATGTGAGAGTGACTGTCCGATATCCGTTAAAAGCGGGAGACGAGATAATGGTACAGTTCCCAAGGGAAATTCCAAGCGAAGATGTAATGCCGGAAGCCATCCCGTTAAATATTGTCTATGAAGACGATTATTTATTGGTGATAGATAAACCTGCAAATATGGCTTCCATTCCGTCACGGGAGCATAGAAAAGGTACCTTGGCCAATGCGCTGCTGCATTACTATCAATCTTGCGGCTACGGGGCAACCATACATATCGTGACAAGGCTTGACCGCGATACGACGGGATTGATGCTGGTAGCGAAGCACCGCCATGCACATCATCTTTTTTCCCTCCAGCAAAAAACGTATGCCATCAAAAGAAGATATGAAGCGATTGTCCACGGAATGTTGGAAATGGGAAGTGGAAGAATAGAAGCCCCTATCGGACGGAAGGATACAAGTATCATTGAACGGGAAGTCAGACCGGATGGTCAACAGGCGATTACGAACTATGATGTACTTGGCGGTTTTCGGGATTATTCTCATGTATCACTCTGGTTGGAGACAGGAAGAACGCATCAGATCAGAGTGCATATGGCGCACTTAGGGCATCCTTTGGCTGGAGATACCCTTTATGGTGGAGAAAAAACACATATTTCCAGACAGGCGCTTCACAGCTGTGAATTATCCTTTTACCATCCGGTTAGTGAAGTGCAACTGACCTTCCATTCAAGGCTACCGGAGGACATGTCAAGGCTTGTTGAGAAAGAAGAATGCTAGTTGGCTTTTTTTGGCTCTTTTCAAAAGAGCTTTCTTCTTTTTCCTTCCTAGTCCCACAATTCCCGGAATTTTTCCTTTACAAACGGCATACTGGATGGGACCGATTCGACTGTCATTTCCGGGTATCTTAATGAGGAAAGCTTGCCTCCAAATACGGCGCCTGTATCAATATTTGCCGTCCTATTCACGACTCTAACTTCGCGAACTGGTGTATGTCCGTATACAATCCATGCATCTCCATCATAATGTACTGCCCAATCCCTCCTGACCGGCATGCCGTTTTCATGAAACTCACCCGTTATATCACCGTATAGGACAAATGATTTCACCCTATTGCTGTTTTGACCGATGAACTCCTTTTTGATCCCTGCATGTGCAATGATCAGCTTATTATCATCCAACACATGATAGAGCGGAGCGTTTTCATATAGCGCAATAAACCGTTTTTTTATTTTCTCTTGATCCCTTTTGGAAAGCAGTTCATATTCCGCAACCGTTGTTTCAAGTCCATGTGTGTGCTGAACTTTATTTCCAAGAAAGAAACGATACAGCTTATTGCAATGGTTCCCCGGAACATAGTAGGCTAGACTGTTCTCCACAAGGTCACTGACAATGTTGACCACTTTAAAAGAAGCTGGGCCCCTGTCAGTAAGGTCACCCACAAAAGCAAGCTTTCGACCTTCAGGATGTTTGAAAAGGTTGTCATGTTTTTCGTACCCCATCTTTCCTAATAACTTTTTGAATTCGTCATAGCAGCCATGAATATCCCCGATTATATCTACTTTCATGAAAATCACACCTTTCAGTTTTCTATATGAGTGAATAAAAAAACCTAGAGAATACTAAATATAATGCAACTTATTCGTTATTAAGTTTGTGACATCCTTTATCTTTCTGTTAATTTTTACGTTTATTTATACTCCCGATTGGTAAAGCGTGGTATAATTTCTGCTTATTACATAGTCTGATTGGAGATGATAAGAATGTTTGAACTGCCAATCAAAGAGCCTGTTCTTGTATTTACAATAGCCATGATCACATTTTTCATATTTCCCTATTTCATGAAATTATTGCGGATTCCTGGGTTGATCGGACCAATTTTGGCTGGAGTGATTATCGGGCCAAACGGACTTGCATTGCTGGAGCGGAGTGCGACAATTGAGCTTTTAGGAACGGTAGGGCTATTATTTATTATGTTTATAGCAGGTCTGGAAATGGACTTGGACGGGTTTAAAAAATACCGTAACCGTAGCATTGTCTTTGGGATGCTGTCGTTTTGGATTCCTCAAACGGTAGGAACAGGTATCAGTTTATTGCTAGGGTACAATCTTGCAGCCTCGCTACTGATCGGTTCCATACTTGGCTCTCACACATTGTTGGGGTATCCTATCGCAAGCCGCTTGGGGATTGGAAAAAGTAAAGCTATTACGACAGCCGTTGGTGGGAGTATCCTGACAGATATGTTTGCGCTGTTAGTATTGGCTGTCATCACAGGTGCAGCAGCAGGGCAGCTTGATATTTACTTTGGCGTCAAGTTGACCATTTCCCTCATCGTGTTCGTTGCTATCATTTTCCTGGGTACACCCTTCATTTCACGTTGGTTTTTCCGCAATGTTTCAACGGAAGGACCGATTGAATTCATTTATGTTATGGTACTGCTTTTCACTGCAGGATCACTTGCGCTTATAGCAGGTTTGCAGCCTATCATCGGAGCATTCTTGGTAGGGTTGGCATTGAATCGCTTCATCTTTGAACAGGGGCCATTAATGAATCGAATAAGATTCACGGCAAATGCGATATTTATTCCATTCTTCCTGTTATCGGTCGGTATGCTCATGGATCTAAGTGTCCTGGTTGGCAATCCGAAAGCCTGGATATTGACTTTGGCGATTGTTTTTGGGTTATTGTTCAGCAAGTATATGGCTGCATTCATTACGAGCAAGTTCTATCGATATACTCTGGATGAGCGACTTGTCATCTTTGGATTGACGACTCCCCAGGCGGCAGCCACACTTGCAGCGACCTTGGTCGGCTTTAATGTTGGTCTGCTCGATCAGGCTACTGTCAATGGTGTCATTATCATGATTTTGATTACATGCATCATCGGTCCTTATCTGGTTGAAAAATATGGCCGGAAGCTTGCATTGATCGAGGACCAGCGTCCTATTAAAAAAGGGGATGCGCCGGAACGGATTCTGATTCCGATTGCCAACCCCAATACTATGGAATCACTTCTTGACCTTGCATTTGTCATACGGCAGTCTCTATCAAAAGAGCACCCGCTTTATGCGCTTAGCGTTGTACAGAGGGATATTTGGGCATCTGAAGGCGATGTTGCAAAAGCGGAAAAAATGCTCGGTCAGGCTGTTTCGTATTCAAGTGGAGCAGATGTCCCAATCCGTGTCACTACAAGGGTGGATCGAAATATTGCCATCGGAATCAACCGGGCGATAGCGGAAGAAAGAATAACCACGCTTGTTGCCGGATGGAACGGGGAGAGAAAGGCACCTCAGAAAATATTTGGTGGAGTCATTGACCAGGTGCTGGACCAATCCAACGTTTCGGTGCTAATCTCCAAGCTTGGTCATCCATTGAACACAACAAAGCGTATCATCCTTGTTCTGCCGAATGGAATTGATCACAAGCCGGGCTATTGGGATGCGCTTGCCACCATCAAACAGATTGCCAGTAATCTTGGGGCGACCATTCATTGTTATGCCATCAAAGGGTTCCCGGATACGTATAAAGCACATATGAGGGAAATCAAACCGAATCCTGCGACAGAAGTGGAGTGGGTGGAAGGTTGGACATCCCTGTATGAGGACCATTTACCGCGGTTAATGGGAGATGACCTTGTAGTGGTCATCAGTGCGAGGAGAGGTACGACAGCATGGCATCCGCAGCTCGAGAAGATACCGGGCAAACTCGCAAAAATTAATCCTGAAAGCTTCATCATCTACTATCCGACCGAAGCCAAAGAGGATCTCCGCGGCACACGTGGAACAGAATTGCCGAAGGAAGTACTCCTGGAACGGGATTATGACTAATGAGATTTTTGTCTAAGATGTGGTGTTAAAGAATTGGCCTGATATTCAAGTTTACTAGCTGTTGATAGGAGCAATAGGCGAAGACTCCTGCGGTAGGTAGCGGTGTGTGGAGACCCCACAGGCAAAGCCGAGGAGGCTCCACCAGCGCCCCGCGGAAAGCGAAGCCTAGTGCGGAAATCAACAGCGGTGTTTAACAGGCGCATTGAAGAAAAAGAAAAGTTCGCATTTCGACAGGATTATGCTATAATTATGACTAGGTACTAATAACAACTAATATAAATAGGAGGATATAAAAATGACTTTATCCTTAAATGGTCGTACATATGTAGTAATGGGAGTTGCGAATAAAAGAAGTATTGCATGGGGAATTGCGCGTTCCTTGCATGATGCAGGTGCAAGACTGGTATTTACTTATGCAGGTGAACGTTTAGAGAAAAGCGTTCGTGAATTGGCAGAATCCCTTGATCGGAATGATTCCTTGGTACTTCCTTGTGACATTACAAAGGACGAGGAAATCTATACTTGTTTCCAACAGATCAAGTCAGAAGTTGGAACTATACATGGAATTGCGCATTGCATCGCTTTTGCCAACAAGGAAGAGTTGCAAGGCGATTACATGAATACTACAAGAGATGGCTTTTTGCTTGCGCACAACATCAGCTCCTATTCCTTGACTGCTGTGGCGAAGGAAGCAAAAGACCTGATGACTGAAGGCGGCAGTATAGTAACCTTAACTTATCTTGGTGGAGAAAAAGTTGTAGCCAATTACAATGTAATGGGTGTAGCTAAAGCAAGCCTTGATGCAAGTGTAAAATACTTGGCGAACGACTTAGGGAAGGTTGGGATCCGCGTAAACTCGATTTCTGCTGGACCGATTCGTACGTTATCAGCTAAAGGTGTAAGTGACTTCAATTCCATTTTAAAAGAAATTGAAGAGAAAGCACCACTTCGCCGTGTAACCACACAAGAAGAAGTGGGTGATGCTGCATTGTTCCTCTTCAGCGACCTTGCCCGCGGCATTACAGGTGAGAACCTGCACGTGGATTCCGGATACCACATTCTGTAATATGAATGACAACACCACCGAGGACTTGCGGGTCTTCGGTGGTTTTTTTATATTGGCGTGAACCATAATAAAACTTAATGAAAAATGGACAAATTCCCCTTCGATTTCTCCCCATCTACCCATACTAGGCTCAGAAAACTAGCATATTTTATAGAAAGGAGGGAAACAAACGGATGAAAGTGCTAGTATTAGATCCTGGTCATGGTGGCCAGGATCCAGGGGCTATTTACCAGACCCTGATGGAAAAGGTCATCAATTTGGAAATGGCCAAGAGGGTAAGGGACCACTTGGAAAACAGGTATGAGGTACGGATTGCTATGACAAGAGAAGGTGACACTACTGTTTCATTGGAGGCACGGACAAATCTCGCAAACTCGTTGAATGCTGATTACTACTGCTCGATCCATTTTAATGCCGGTGGCGGGACTGGTTTTGAGAGCTATCGGTTTAACGGGAATGTTACGAATCAGGATGTTGCATTTCAACAGACCATCCACAAAGAAGTCGCGAAGGTGATGACGGAAAAATATAATAGAAGAAATCGAGGAATAAAGCGTGCTAATTTTCATGTGTTAAGGGAAACATCAATGCCGGCAATTTTACTGGAAGTGCTGTTTGTCGATAACGAGGGAGACCGAGTGCTCATTGGTAATGATGTATTTCTTAAGGATATCTCCAACGCGATTGCGGAAGGGCTCGCAAAAGCATTGACTCTGCCAAAAAAGACGGGTACCACCATCTATAAAGTAATCGCAGGGTCATTCAAGGATCGTAAAAATGCAGATGCAAGAGTCCTTTTTTTAAAAGAGAAGAATATGGATGCCTTTATTACCCAGACGACATTGAACGGAGCACCATATTTCCGTGTGCAGGCAGGAGCTTTCAAAGAAAGGGAGAATGCAGAGAGATTTGCCCAGGAAATCAACAGGCTGGGAGTAGAGGCGTTTTTATTGGCGGAAAACGATGGAACACCACCTGCCCCAACTCCTCCAAAACCGGAACCGCCTCCAACCCCACCTGTACCAACGCCTACCGGTATTACCATTATGGGAAAATCTGTCCTAAAAGGGGAAGACTTGGATGCATTTGTCCAAAAGGTGAATCCGAATGCTCCGGTTCTTGGAGAAATCTATGAAACAATCGGAAAAGCATATGGGGTCCGCGGTGATGTGGCATACGCCCAAGCGATTCATGAAACAAACTATTTCCGTTTTACCGGAGTTGTGAAGCCAGAACAGAATAATTACGCTGGAATCGGTGCCACAGGTGGAAGTGTATCAGGTGCAAGCTTTGAAACACCAGAGGAAGGAGTCTTGGCTCACGTACAGCATCTATTCGCTTATGCTTCCAAGGAGCCGCTGCCAGAGGGGTACCCCAAAGTTGATCCGCGCTTTGACCTTGTGACAAGGGGAGTCGCCTATGGGTGGACAGACCTCAATGGACGCTGGGCCGTTCCAGGGGAGCAGTATGGGCAGCTTATTCTAAGAATCTATGAACGAATCCTGGAAGATTCCATTACAGTAAAACAGCAGGAAATTGAAGCGATGAGAGATGTGCTTGTGGAAGTCCGAAAAACAAATTGAAAATCCGAGCTCTTTTGAAAAAGGAGAGCTCGGATTCTTTTATTTTATCAACTGATTCAAGGCCCCAGATTTGATTCTTTCATATTCAAAAGCCTCTGCCAGTTCCGTCTCCAATAGGGGAGTTTTCCGGACATAGCGCTCGCGGATCACATCATACAGCTCATATGGGAAAAGCATGTCGATGAACATGATTTCCTTCTGCTTATCTGTTAATGGCGAGATGGATTCATAAGCATTGATCATGACATGGAACTGTTCCTCGTTCCAGACACCGGTCGTGTCAAGCAGAGGAATGATCATTTTACGAAGGTCGCGGATCGGCAGGTCAAAGGAAACTGTGTCCAAATCAATGACCCAGATCTGTCCGTCGTCGCCAAGCAGGGAATTTCCTGTTCCGTAGTCCTGGTGACAAAGTGTAGGGGAACCTTTTAGTTCAGATACCCACGAAGGATATTCAGATTGGAGCAGGCGTGCGAGTGTGCTTCTGCCCTCCTGAATAAATGGATCGATCTCAGCCATGTAGAGCTTTGAGAATGGATCCTCTGGCATCGTTTGGGCCATGAGTTTCCAGGTTTCCATCTGCTGGCAGCGCTTGATATAATGGTTCGGCCAGCGACCAAGCTTGGTGAAAATGGGAATGCCATCGGGTGGACGATAGCCAATGGAAGCGGTATGGAATTCCGCCAATCCTTTCATGATAAATTCAAGGTCTTCCTGGACGGTCAATTCAAAAGGCCGCCCTTCGATCCATTCATAAACAACGAACAGGAAGGGGCCATGCTTGGTATAGAGCACTCCGTGTTTATTTGGAATGATGCCAGGTACTCGTGTTCCCTTCATGGCCAGATAATTTTGCGCATTGATGGAAAATAACGCCTTTTTCTCAGGGCGATGAATTCTTTTCAGACAAATCGGCCCTTCGCTCGTATGTATTTTCCATACAAGCGCCATTTGCCCACCTTGTACCACCTCGATTTGATTAACGGTGACCTCCCAGTTTTTCAAAATTGTTTCCGCCAGGGAAATCAGTCGTTGTACTTCTTCTGGAGATAACACATATTCCTCTTCAGCAGTTTCATTTAGAATTTGCTTGTTTTCTTCTGACAAACGATCCACCATCCTCTTTTAAGCCACAGCTATTAGCTTGCTGCAGACATCTAAGATTGTTTCCGCACCCCAATAGGGAAATGCATTTTCTTTAAGGTATGGTTTTTAAAGAGAAAGTGTTAAAGAACAAGAGGAATTTGTTACAGTGAAAACGCCCTTTTTCGAAAAGGGAAGAGGGAAAAGCTTCAAATATGGCGGCTCATCCATACGATACTTGTAAACTACCGTTTTTAGGTGAATGGAGGTAACATATGAAAATTGCATATATTGCAACAGAAAAGCTTCCAGTACCGGCTATTCGTGGTGGTGCGATACAGATCTATATTGATTCTGTTGCAAAAATAATTGGTGCAAAGCATGATGTCACAATTTTATCCATACAGCATGAAGAGCTGGAGCAGCAAGAAAGAAGAGGGCCTGTCCGCTATATCCGTTTCGACGAAAAGAAGTACCTTCCTTCCATTCTTTCTCATATCAGCCAGGAAAACTATGACGTGATCCATTTATGTAATAGACCAACTTGGGTGAAGCAGGTTAAGGATGCGGCTCCACAAACAAAGATTGTTTTAAGTGTCCATAATGAAATGTTCACCTATGAAAAATTGAGTGATGCCGAAGGAAAGGAATGCTTGAACCTTGTTTCAAAGGTTGTTACGGTAAGTGATTTTATTGGAAGAACCATCACAGACCGATTTCCTTTTGCTAAATCCAAAGTTCGGACCGTTTATTCTGGAGTGGACCTTGATACGTTTCAGCCATTGTGGACACCAAAAGGGAAACAGGCAAGAAATCAGGTTCGGGAAGAGCTGGATCTGACGAATAAAAAGGTGATTCTGTTTGTCGGAAGATTAAGTAAGGTAAAGGGACCTCATGTTCTTTTGCAGGCTCTGCCTTCCATTATTCGGGAACATCCCAATGTCATGATGGTCTTTATCGGATCCAAGTGGTTCGGGGATGACAATATCAATAACTATGTAAAGCATCTATATACCTTGGGGGCGATGTATCCCGAGTACGTAACATTTATAAAATTTGTCAAACCGGTTGATATTCCGAAATTATTTGCCATGTCTGATGTTTTCGTTTGTTCGTCCCAATGGCAGGAACCACTTGCACGTGTTCACTATGAAGCAATGGCTGCAGGGTTGCCTGTCGTGACAAGTAAAAGGGGAGGAAATCCGGAAGTTATAGATGAAGGCCGTAATGGTCATGTCATATCCGACTTTGAAAACCCGGAAAGCTATGCAAAAGTCATCAATTCTTTACTCCACAATGCAAACAACCGCGAAAGTATGGGCAAATATGGCCGGAGCAAGGTAGAAAGGGAATTCTCTTGGAAAAATGTAGAGAATAACTTGCTGGCTGTGTACGAAGAAGCAGTAAAAAAATAAGAAAGAAAGGTGATGTCTTGTGGAAGAGCATCGAGAGGTGGAAGAGCATCGAGAGGTGGAAGAGCATCGAGAGGTGGAACAGCATCACTTGCAGCAGGTACTGGAATTTTATCCTTTTGAGGTAAATGATGTGAGACTGCTTTCGAGTAGAAGTGGAAGAACGACGTGGGAAGTGGATACCACGGAAGGAAAGAAAATATTGAAACAGGCAAGCATGAAGCCTGAGAGAATGCTATTTATAGCAGGTGCGCATCAGCATTTGCATAATAATGGATTAGCAATTACGCCAATTCATGAAACAAAAAATGGGGGAATCTGCATCGGTGCGGGTTCATTTGGGTATGTGCTCTACGACAAAGTGGAAGGCAATGAAGTCATCTACTACAACAAAGAACAGATGCTGAAGGCTATGGAATTTGCAGGGGATTTCTATCAAGCATCCAAAGGGTATATACCGGCTGAAGATAGCAAAACACGCGGTAGATTGGGAAAATGGCATAAACTGTTCCGCTGGAAGCTTCAGGAACTGGAAGGGAATAAAACGATTGCCGAGTCGTATCCGACCGATGCTTTTTCCCTGCTTTTTCTTGAGCATGTAGATGAAATGATTCAGCGTGCAAAGCAGGCATTAGCAGCACTGGATGAACCGGTCTATCTGGAAGTATCCAAAGAGGTAAGCAGCCTTAAAGGGTTCTGCCAGCAGGATTTTACCTTGGCTAGATTCACGGAAGTAGATGGTGCACCCTTCATGAAGGAGCTACACTCCATTACGTATGACCTGCCAACAAGAGATCTTCGAATCCTTTTAAATAAGATGATGAAAAAGTTTTCGGTGTGGGATGATCATCTCGTGTTTGATCTTCTTCGGGCATATCATAAAACAAATTCTTTATCTGAAAATTATTATAAAGTGCTCAACATGGATCTATTATTTCCGCATCTTTTTTGTGCAATCGGCCATAAGTACTTTCTGGCGCAAAAAAGATCGTGGTCCGATGAAAAATATATCTGGGCATTGCAGAACATCATCGCTCTTGAACAGTCCAAGGGTGATTTCCTGAAGAGGTATCCTTCCATTTACGGAGAAATCATATCTGGTCATGGGGAGGGAAAATAAATGTCAGAAAGTCCAAAAATACCAAAGCTGGAGCTGGAGAAATTCACTTTCTCCCCTCCAGGCCCAATGGGTTGGAATATGGCGGAGTATGAACAGCTGTTGGAAAATCCCGACCAGCTTGTTCTCAATGAGTCCACAGTCAATTCACAGCTGGATTCATTAAAAGGAATTCAATTAGTGGAATTTTCATTGAGTGGAGAGTTAAAAGCAAAGCATACGGCCAAATCTATGCCCGCTACTGAAGGGAAATTGGAAGAAGTTCCAGAAATCATAATCGAGGAGCCAGAACTGGAAGAAAAAGTTCCAGAGGAAGTTGCAGAAGAAGCTGCAGAAAAAGTTCCAGAGGAAGTTGCAGAAGAAATTCCAGAAGAAGTTGCAGAAGAAGCTGCAGAAGAAGTTGCTGAGGAAGAGGTTGTAGAAGAAATTATGGAAGTTCCCGAGCCTCCTCAAAAGAAAGTCACCATTATCATTAAAGAAACGTCCTTGAAAATGCCTTGGATCTCGCCGGTATTGTCCAAAACCAAAAAAAATAGGAAATAAATCCGCTAATGTTACTCATCAAATTCGGATACTCTAGCATATGTTATTTATATATTAATAATTATATAGATAAAGTAGGAGTGATAAGGATGACAAATGAAGTGCGTAAAGCAAAGCTGAAGCTGGATTTCGAAAACGGATTTAGCTTGAATCCCGATTTGAATTCTGAAGAAGCTTTAAAAGCAGTACTAAAAGCTTTAAAGGATGGCGATGTTTCTGAAGTGAAAATCGCTGTTGAGTACAATGATGGGACCGAAGAGGATTATGAAGAGGACGAAGAGGAGGAGGAAGAAGTAGAAGCAGAAAGCAACGACAACGATGACGACGACGACGATGACGACGACGATGACGACGATGGCGACGATGGCGACGATGGCGACGACGATAACGACGATGACGATGACGATGACGACGATGACGACGATGGCGACGATGGCGACGACGATGACGACGATGGCGACGACGATGACGACGACGATGACGACGATGGCGACGATGGCGACGACGATGACGACGACGACGATGGCGACGATGGCGACGACGATGACGACGATGACGACGACGATGGCGACGATGGCGACGACGACGATGACGATGACGACGATGGCGACGACGACGATGACGACGAAGCTGACGATGGCGACGATGGCGACGATGACGACGACGACGACGACGAAGACGAAGAAGAATAAAGTAATAAAGAAAGTGCCAGGATCTCTTTTAAGAGTTCCTGGCACTTTCAGTTGTTTCGTCAAGTTTCGAAAAGAGGCGGCACGGAAGAAATTACATGGTCGTAGACTCGTATCAGTCTATCTGATACATGCTTGTAGGTGAAATTGATTTCAATGAATCTACGGCCATTATGGCACATCCAGCGTGTTAGCTCAGGTTCGGTCAGGCAGTAGTGGATTGCTTTTGTGAAAGCACTTGGTTTGTTGTAGTCTTCGATGATCAAACCATTGTATCGATCAAGAATTACTTCCGCATTGCCGCCTCTATTTGTGGTGATAACAGGTATCCCGGCAGCCATCGCTTCATAGTGGACTCTTGCAAGTGGTTCATTCCATTGGGAGCTGCAAACAAATACATCTCCGCCAAGAAAGGCTTCATGGATGAAGTCCGCTGGAATATATTTAGTGAAAATTATTTTTTCTTTAAAAGGAAGGGCCTGTTGGTAGAGGGAGTATACATACTTATTCATTCCGTTGTCACTGAACCATTTGCCGCCTACCACGAGCAATACAAGGTCCCTGTGCACTTTTAACAACTGTTCCAATGACTTAATCAGAATATGGGGACCTTTTGTTTTACTTAAACGGCCGACAAAGAGTATGACTTTTTTATCTTCCAAATTATATCGTTTACGGAAATTGCTTCGAATTTGCTGCCCTTCCTTGCTTTTACGTAAGGGAAAAGATGCCAGGTCAACTCCTGAATAGACGATGCTGATTTTCTCTTCTGCTTCTGGAAAACGCTCCACCACAGTCTTTTTGATAAAGTTGCTCACCGTAGTGATGGCACTTAATGTTTCCACCACTTTTGCTCCCTCTTCATCGGTAAGTTTATGGGCTGCAAACATTTCATTATGAAGGCTTAGTACAAATTTGCTTTGTGGAGAGGATTGGTGATAAAGCAGTACGTTTTTTGGACGGTTGCAGACATGGATAAGATCAAAATGATGACGAGGTAGTTCATTAGCAACATGCTGCCGGTACTCGCTTCTTGGAAAGCGGATGTATTGTACCCCATCTACAGTTTCGCTGTCTGGAAGTTCTTCGTCTGCTACAGAAATTATCGTCAGTTTGTATTTTTCTTTTAGAAATGGGGTGACGCCGTCGATCATCATCTGGATGGCTCCACCTTTGACGGCTGGTGATGGCAGCTTTTCTGTACAGATGATGGCAAGTTTTACGTCGGATTCGGTCTGTAAAGCTCCTGAATATAAAGCCATTCTTTTTCTAGCCCTTCTTTTAAGGGTATGGCAGGAGAATATTCGAGTAGTCTTTCTGCTTTTGAAATGTCTGCCCATGTATGCTTCGGTTCTCCTTTCAATCTACCGGAAAACGAAAGCAATGCCTTCCTTCCGGTAATCTGCTCTAGGGTGGATATGATATCCAGTATGGAAGAGCGTTCTTTTCCGCCTATATTCATGGTCTCACCAACCACCCCATCAGCTGTCAGCGCCGTTTTCGTGGCGGCTATGCAATCATCGATATACGTAAAGTCCCGTGTCTGCAATCCGTCCCCGAATACGGTTATCGGCTGGTTGGTTATTAGCTGCCTCATGAAGCGATGAAAGGCCATGTCGGGTCGCTGTTTTGGTCCGTAGACAGTAAAATATCGCAGCACTACAAGTGGAAGACCAAAGCTGTTTTCATACACCCTGCACAATTGCTCCCCGGTAAGCTTGGTGATTCCATATGGGGAAAGGGGATTAAGAACTGCATCCTCAGTGACTTTGCCCACTTTTTCTCCATAAACGGAGGACGTGGAGATGTAAATGAACCGTTTAATATTTATGTCTTTCACCGATTCCAACAGTTTTTGTGTGGCAAGGATATTGTTGTACATATATGGTGCAAACTCATCCCCCCAGCTGGAACGGACACCTGGTATGGCTGAGAGATGATAGATAGCATCCACTCCTTCTAGAAGCTGTTCGAGGTCCGTATCCAATAAATTTTCTTGGATAAAGCAGAATCGTGGATGCTTCAACAGGTTTTGTAAATTTTTCCTTTTGAATGAAGGTGGAGTTGGACCAATGAATGTATCGACCCCGGTAACATGATAAAAAGGTTCCTCCAGTAGCCTTTCACAAAGATAAGAACCGACAAACCCTGCGGCACCAGTTACAAGAATTTTCATCTTCGGCCCACTCCTTTATAGACAAGTCCGTGCTGTTCGACTTCTTTCTTATCGACACAGTTTCTGCCATCAAGAATAAGATCTCCCTTAAGTGACACTTTGACATGGTTCCAGTCCAATCGGCGTATCTCTGGCCAATCGGTTGCGATAACAATGGCTTCGGAGTCCAGATAGGAGGATTTCAATGTTTTATGCTGTGTAGCTAAATGGCGCTTACCAATAGGGAGATGTGCCTTGGGGTCAAACACATGAACATCCGCGCCAAGCGAGTAAAGACGGGTTATCAGCTCGATGGCGGGTGAGTGTCTAATATCATCTGTATGAGGTTTAAAAGCAACACCCAGTACGGTTATCCTTTTATCTTTTAATAGAGACAGATGTTCTAAAAGCTTATTGATATAGGAATCTATTTGTGTGCTGTTAATCAACTGGACCGCTTCAAGGATGGGGGTATGCACTGACTTGACGGAAGCAGAAAAGTTAAGCGACTGAAGATCTTTCGGAAAGCAGGATCCCCCATACCCGATCCCTGCCTGCAGGAATAATGCACCAATCCGAGGATCAGTCCCCAAACCCTTTGCAACTTCCGTTACATCTGCATCATAAGCCTCACACACCCGTGCCATTTCATTGATGAAGGAAATCTTCGTCGCAAGAAACGCGTTGGATGCATACTTGATCATTTCCGCTCCATTCCAGTTTGTTATTAGAAGGGGAGCATCCAGGTTCTGATAGATTTCTTTTGCGATGGCTTCCGAAACCTTGTCACCATCCCCCAATCCAATGACTGTTTTGTCCGGATGAAACATATCATGGATGGCAGATCCCTCCCTCAGGAATTCAGGATTTGAAACAATATTAAATAAAGATGCGGAGATTCCTTTATCCGCCAAGTATTCATTCATGCTTTTATTGGTACCAGGAGGGACGGTGCTTTTGATGATGATGGTTTTAAACTTTGTTAAACCTAGGGCAATATCATCAAATGCAGAGTACAGATAGGTCAGATCTGTACTCCCGTCCTCTCTGCTCGGGGTTCCCACAGTAACAAATATAACGGTACATTTATCTATGGATGCCGCTATATCTGTGGTGAATGAGATATTCCCCTTATTCTTTTGAAGGAGCTCTTCAAGCTGCTGTTCAAAAATGGGGACTTTACCCCGCTTTAGGTCATTTATTTTTTTTTCATTCACATCTATACAATAAACGGTATGACCGAACTCAGCTAAGACCGCCGTGGTGGTAAGACCTACATAACCTGCTCCGATAATGCAAATTTCCAAGAATGACACTCCCCTCATCACAACTAACACTGTGAAATATCCTTTATATCTTATTAAAGGACAATGTTGACTTGTGACGAAAACCCAGCCCAAATGTAAAAGGAGAGGAAAAATGGGAACGAATAGCTGTGAAGACAAGTTTCTTGAATTCAGTAATTGAATAGGATAAAAAAAACGCAGGATTTGAGGGGTTAATTGTGGTTAAAAAAGCGATAATTCCAGCGGCAGGGTATGGCACTCGCAGCTTGCCCATCACAAAAGTGCTGCCAAAAGAAATGTTTCCAATCGGTGTTAAACCTGCGATCCACTATGTTGTCGAAGAAGCGATCGAATCAGGAATAGAAGAGATACTATTGATTGTATCAAGAAAGAAAAATATGATTGTGGACTATTTTGACCATTCCTTGGAGCTCGAAGCCTTTCTGGAAAGGGAAAATAAACAGCATCTCATAGATTTGATCCCCATCCCATCCGTACCGCTCCATTATGTTCGGCAACCCTACGCCAAAGGGTTGGGGGATGCGATAAGGCTTGGCAAAACCTTTATAGGAAATGAACCTTTTGCAGTATTGCTACCGGACGATATTATGGTTTCCCAGAAGGATCCAGCTTTAAAGCAGCTCATCGATTCCTATAATGAGACAAAAAGATCCGTGGTGGGTGTGAAAGAGGTGGAGGAGTCTCTCTTAAAGAATTATGGTGTCATCAGTGGGGCTGAAACAAAGCCGGGTTTATTCCATTTAGATGGGATCGTAGAGAAACCGAAAAACAAGGCTCCGTCCAATCATGCCGTTATAGGGAGATATGTGTTTACTCCGAATATCTTTACCATGCTTGAAAAAGCCATATCAAAGGAAGGCGAAGAAATTCAGCTGACAGATGCCATCAAGGAGCTTTTAGCGGTGGAAGACTGCTATGGAAAGGTTGTTAATAGTCAGCGATATGATATCGGAAGAACCGAAGAATATATTGCTTTAATCAATCGGATTCATCAGCTAGAAAAAAGGTCTGACTAATCGCTGCCAGGTAATTGCCTGGCACTTGTTTTCCCGGAAAAAGAGACAGGCTTCATGCATACATATAAAAGATGAGTGGAGAATTTGGAGGTGCCAAAAGTGAAGAAACATACAGATAAAATAAAGCATGAGCCGCTACTTTATATTCATACCATAACCAATTCGAATGTAGATGCTGCGATGCAGAGTTCCTTGCTGCTAGAGGTAAAAAAAAGGAAAGCAGAGAATGCAAAACGTAGGATGGAAGAAGAAAAGGCTGTGTCTTCCAAACAAAGGGGGAAAAATGCAGGGGAAGAGACCAAAAAAATGAAGAAACCGTTTTTTACCTTATCACTCGAGGAAAAGATTCATTATTTGGTGGGGCCCCCTATGGATGCTCATAAGAAAATGTGCAAAATCATAACAACAGAGCGGGAATATATAGGGAAAGTGGAGGGCTATCATAACGAAATCCTGGCAGTAAATACACCAAATATTCCTGAATCCATATTTTTAACGATAAAGGAAATCAAGGAAATTCACGTGATCGGTATATAAACAATAAAGAAAGGCTGACCTTATTTAATAAGAGTCAGCCTTTTCTTATTTACTAATTGCAGATTCGATTTCATTCTTTAATGCAGCGAGTGAGACGTCGCTTAACTTCTCTACCTGTTTCACCTTATCGGAAAGCTGTTTCAACCTGGCTTGACCATTTTGCAATAAATGTTCCAGTTTTCCCTTGAGTATTTCTTCCGATTCATCATAGTCGGCATAATACTCGTTAAGATCAAACTCATTCAGAAGGCTTCTTACTTTACTCAATTTACTTAGGCAAAACGTGGGAACAAGATTGCGAATTCCAACAAGGGAAGGGTGAAGCTTAAATGATACGAGAAAATCCAACGCTTGAATATGACTGTATGTGACATCCAGGTATTTATAGTCCACTATCACAACATCTGCATGAGGATTGTGAAAGAGGATTCTTTCTTTAAGTTTTCTGCAGGTGTCAAAGTCTGAAAATGTATTCCTTTTGTCCACGACTGCAATGAGGGAGAGCTGGAATTCCTTACTGGAAAGGGTGGAGAGGATTTTGGCCATTTTCTCTAAAGGAAATTCATTGTAGGCAAAGCTGCAAACTCCCACATTTTTTTTATTCACTTTTTTAATAATAGGAAAATGAGGCTGTTTAAAACTGAAAGCGATATCCGGTACCTGTTTAATTACTTTATTAAGCTTCATATAGTTTGCTAGTCTTTCTGAGTTGGGATCTCTTACATATAAACCTTGGGAGGTGGAAATGATACTCCGGTATTTCTCCACCTCTGTTTGTGGCCATGTCTCGGGAGGATAGAAGTCCACTATGCCGACGCCATATACCCAATATGGTAAAGTAGCCAATTCAGCCGGAAAGTAGAAATCATTATAGGAATAAGGAATGATAAGATCCCCGCCACCCACAATGATCCTGTCGCATTTGTATTTATCGATGTGCATAATGATGGGGAAAACAGTATGATCATGAAAAACCTGTTTATACGTGTCCAAAAAGAGCTCATCACCAAAATTCCCTTGTCCGTAATAACCTGCAATACCTATTCTCATTATATTTTCACCTCATTCATATTTTTTTAAAGAAGCTGAGTCGAGGGTTGCCTAGGCGAATATGACAAATGGTGGAGCTTGATAAGTGGAAATTAGGCAATCTACCCAGATTGGAGACTAATTCTGTTATTTCCACGGAATAGGTTGTATTGATTCCTTCCTTCCAAGTCAATTCTTTATAAGGAATCACTGCTGGCTTATTTTCAAAGGTGATGGTTTCGGGATTCCAAGTTTCCAGTGTATAGCTGATGGCAACCTTTACTTCTTCCAATTCTTGCGGGTATGACATATCGAAATCCAAATAGATGTGCTGATAGTCAAAAGGTCTGTCATATTTGGGAGACTGTAGATAGCATTGGTATACACCAAGAGGCTTCTCACCGATAAATGGTGGATCCTGTTGAAGATTTTTAGTCTCATAATAGGAATTTACTGTGCTGTGATTAAATGGATGTTCTTCTATCTCGAAATTGGATGACCTTAATAGAATAGGTGTATGGGGATCCTTTATGTCCACATCAGGAAAATTATTGGTTATTGACTGAATGATAGACTTGTAACGTTCTTCCCAACTGAATTGCTTTGCGTAGCTTGCTAGATAGGATGGATTTTTTCTGTATTTAATAGCCTTGGAAACCAAGGAAGCAAATACTTCAGGAGTAGCTCCGATATCCACATAAGGCTTCATTTTTTTTAATTCGGGAAGGTTGGTGGAAACAACCGATTTTCCAGCAGACAAATACTCATAAACCTTTACAGGGTTCGTACTTTCGGTGATTCGATTAAGTTTAAAAGGAATGATACAAATATCAAAATAAGCTAGGATGGCAGGCAGTTCCTGATAGTCTCTATATCCTAAGTAGTGGATATTCGGTTTATCGATTTTTTCCGGAGTTAACATGGGACCGACAATTAGGATTTGACCTGTGGGTAACCTGTCAGCTAGTATTCCTATGATGTCCTGATCCACCCATGGTGCCCATGCACCAATATACCCGATTTTTGGACCTTGTACCTGTGGCAGCCCTTCCAGTCTATCTGTAGAGATACTTCGGGAAGCGTGGAAAAACTCCCAATCGCAGCCATTGGGTACTAGCGCGATAGGTGTTGATGGGGATAGTTTTTTCATTTTTTTCATTAGAAGGGAAGCGGTACAAATGATAGAGTCCACTTCATGTATCCATTTTTTCTCTTCCTCTTCCCACTCTGGAAAGTCATCTACGCAATCATAGACGGTATGGGATGCCTGAAAGTCCCGTGCAAAAGGTATCTTTTTGCTCCATGAGGTCCAATACAGCTTCTTTTCTGTTAACAGAGGCTGAATGTGGTCCAGAAAGAACTGGGCGTGGTTGATAACAAATAGGTTTTGTTCCACTTCCTCCAAGAGGTTACCTTGGTGATTGCTTTTATTTAAAAAAAGGACGGTATGAGCATCTTTGGCAAATTGATTCATAAGATGCTGTGGGCGCTGCCTCATATATGTCCAGTCAATGGTGGGAGGATAAATAATTAGTGCCATATTTCACCTCTAGAGTGTTTAGTTTAGAATGATATCGATAATTTGATTGCTTACTCCAACCTGGCCGTATGGATGCGTCCAGTCATTATTCTTTGTTAAGCTATCCTGAACTGCTTGAAGAATGGAGGGTTTATGGTAGCCGGCAATAATGTTGGCGCCGCATTCCACTGTTTCTGGCCGTTCTGTATTTTCTCTTAATGTCACACAAGGAGTACCCATGATACAGGATTCCTCCTGTAGGCCTCCACTGTCAGTAAGAATCAGTTTTGCGTGATGTTGTAGATGAATGGTTTCATAGAAAGTAGGGGAAGGGTCTATTAGTAGGATATTAGAGTCATCCTGCAGTCTTTGATACATATCATGATAAATGAGCATTTTCTTTGTTCTAGGATGCATGGCGATGACTAGCTTGAAGGTATCCTGTCTGGCAAGATCTTCGAAGCAAGAGACGATGGAAGCCAATCGTTCAGGTTTATCCGTATTTTCCTGGCGATGAACGGTTATAAAAATATATTCCTTAGTACGGAGATTATATTTTTCCATAACATCTACCAACTGCTGATTCCTTATATAATCCACTGCATCTACAATCGTTTGTCCTGTAAGGTGAAGCCCTTTTGTAATCCTTTCTTTTTTCAGGTTGCTGACAGCTTCACGGGTGGGGCAAAATAAATAAGTGGAAAGATTATCGACAAGTATGCGATTAATCTCCTCGGGCATCGTTTTATCATAGCTTCTGAGTCCCGCTTCTACATGGGCAATCGGTGTAAGTGTCTTTGCGGCAGCGAGGCTGGCAGCAAGTGTTGTATTCGTATCTCCATGTACCACGATTTTATCGATTTTTTCCTTCAGTATGACTTCTTCCATCTTCAAAAGAATGCTGGCTGTTGTGCTGGCATGGGAGCCAGAACCGACTGCAAAATTATAATCCGGTTCAGGGAGTTGAAACAAATCAGATACCATGCCATCCATTTGATAATCATAATGCTGCCCTGAATGAATAAAAAGGTGGGAGGAGTCCCGTTTTTTCAATTCCTTAATGAATACGGCCATTTTAATCAGTTCAGGTCGGGTTCCTACAATTACGGCAATTTTCATCTGCAAGGTCCTTTCATTGTTTTTTAGAGAGGGAATCAATGAGAGTGATTGCTTGTTTAACTCGATGTTCCCATGTATTGTTCAATGAAAAATCTATTCTTTCTTGAGAACTTCCAGGATCGGCTAGTCTCGTTCTGACCTTGTGAATAAATTCGGAATGGGTGATTCCGATATCTATGAGATCTTGCTGAAGAAGGCATTCCGGTAGAGGGGTGGAAACAACAGGCTTTCCTGTTGCAAGGTATTCATACATTTTGACAGGATTTGTCGCAAGGGTAACAGGTGTAATTCGAAAGGGAATAATGCAGACTGAGAAACGGTCCATTTGTGAAGCGAGCTCTGCGTGTGGCAGGTGTCCCAGATAAGTGACATTCGGAAAGCGATTCAGGGTGAATTTTCTGCCGAATTCAATACCTACTATGACAATTTCCACATCTCGCAGACTGCCAGCAAGCCTTGCCACCAACCCTTCATCCACCCAGGGAGCCCAAGCCCCGATATACCCTATTACTTTCTTCTCATGATTACTACTGGCTGATCGAAAGTGAAGTTCCATATTGCTGTCATAGGCGTTTCGAATCAATTCCACTCTTTTTTCCGGATATACGCGTTTCAGTCGTGTGCAGATCCTCTGTGCCGTACACACAACTGCATCTGCAATATTTATCATTTCTTTTTCAAATTTCAGCCACTCAGCGAATTCGTCCACACAATCATAGACAACCCAATCCGCTTCATATTGAGAAATTGTATCGGCAAGACTGGACCAGGAGCACCACACCCCAACACGGACGTTGTACTTTTTCCGAAGAACCGGTAACTCTTCCTTTAGCCACTGATCATGGTAATGAACAAGAAAGAGATTAGGCGAGATTTCTTCCGTGGCCAATTCCTGTTGTGTCCTATTACAATAAAAAACTAAATACCTTTGTTCACCAAATTGCTGCATCAGCTGTTGTGGCCTCTGCTTCATAAAGCTCCAATCAATCGTTGGGGGGTAAATGATGATGTCCATCCCGCTTCCCTCCAGTTTTGGATACTAAAAGTTTCCAAAAGGTCATAGTCTATAGTATGTATGGTCTTAACGGGGGTGTAGACGTATAACTGATATGGAGACGAAAAATACAGTAAACAGGATGCCTTTTTTCTCCATCGTAATATGCACATACAACACCGGAGAGTATTTAGTAAGTGCAATAGAAAGTGTCCTTTCCCAAACAATGGAGAATTGGGAATTAATCATTGTGGATGATTGGTCGACGGATGAAACGAAGGATATCCTGCAGCTTTATGCCCATACCCCGAACATACAGATCATTCAGGAAGAATACAATAAAGGAAAAGCAGCCTGCCTGAATCGGGCATTGGAGAAAGCTCGAGGACAATGGTTCCTCGAACTAGATGCAGACGATTGGCTTGATTGGGATTGTTTGACACACGTAACCCTTTTTATCGAAAAAATATCAAACAAGACCGGATTCATTTATGGAAATTATCTTGAATGGAGGGAAAGGAGCAGGGATAAGAAAGTCTTTTATGCTGGAGTAAGGAGAGGTCCAGCTGATTTCCATATGTATAAATACTTGGAGAATGCAATTCCATTAGCACCGAGGATATACCGGGTGTCATCTCTTCGAAGTGTTGGAGGATGGAGGGTACATGATATTTATGATGGCAGACTTTTTGAAGATGTCTATATCGCATGTGTATTAGCTACCCAATTTTCTGTGGAGCATATCGATCAAGTACTATATCACCGAAGGCTTAGAAGGAACAGTATTTCAGCTTCAGTCGGGAATAAATTTGCTGCATGGAGAAAATGGCTGGAACAGGAATTGGATATGTAAGAGTAAGGCGGTATATCACCGCCAATCTACTCCCTTAATTCGTCACACCATTCAACACACGGATCCCTTCCACATTGTCCAAGAAAATGGTTACGAGCTCTGACGGATCCACATAGGAACCGTTTTGCACTTCCAATACAAAAGAACTGCCGTTAACCGCCTGAAGAACACCTTCAAGAAATTGATTCGGTAAATAGACCTCCAAATTTCTATTTAAATATTGTGATAGTATCTCAGCAAATGTCACAGTACTAGCCTCCCATCATCAAAAATCATACAGTTGTCACACTTGTAAAAGGAACAAGGACAATATCACCATTCTCTTCAACAACAACAGCTACATCAACACCAACAGTTTCCACCATTCCTGAAACAACGCCAAATGAAGTAGAGACTGCTACCTCTTCATTCATATTCGCTTCGAAGAATTGTTGAACTTCTCCAGTCTCACCATTTATTTGATCTACCTCTGCTTCCAATTCAACAATTCGTGCGGTATTCTCTGAAATTCTATTTTCTGCAATTCTTAGCCTTTCAGCAAGTTGTCTGATAGGCGATGTAGGAGAAGGGTTAGGGAATGTATCTGTTCCAGGATTACAACTTGAACAACTGCAGCGACGTGAACCTGTCACATTTTGGCTGCATAATGATCTTTCTATATAGATAACACCCATTATTGTATGCCTCCAATCGTAGTGGGTTTTGGTTACTTTATTAATTTATTCAAATGGATAGATTTTGTACTTGTAAAGTAAGTTATTAAATGCCCTTTTGTTTACATTACATGAATTAAAAACAACAATTTAAGTGCCTTTTACAAACAAATTTTCAAAGCCTTGTTAATGCACCCGATTCTTACACCTTTTAATATGTTTTGAATCCCAATAAATAACAATTTAACTAGATATAAATCTAAACCACGAGAACCTATTCTTTTCAGCAAATTATATATCCTAAAAAATGTGCTTATACTTATATCTCCTGTACAAGCAATTTTAAGGAGTAATGAATATACTACAATACATTGCAGAAGAGGAGAGCAATAAATGTCAAATATTTAAGAAGAAATATAGGCGGAAAATTTTATTCTTAATCAAATGGAGGAACCATTTAACTAGTCATGTGAGACATTAGTAGATTAGGAGGAGAAGGATGGACGATAAATATAAAGTTAAAAGGGAAATAGTTGATAATAGGAAAAGAAAGAAAACATATTCTCAAATTAATAAAGATGCCAAGCAGAATAAGAGAAAGAACAGCAAGAAAAAAAATAGAATCCATAAAAAGAATCCCCCATCACAATCATTTATTCTTTATCGAATATTGGGAAATGATTTATTTCCAAGGCATAAAACAGGTCAAACACTTCAGAACCTTAAATTTATTCTCGAAAATGAACCAAAGCTAGTAAACTGTGAAAAAAAATGGGTAGTTAATCGTATTTTCCAAGATGAAATACAGCTTTCAATTACTGAATTACTAGAAAAGCACAAACAAAAATATATTATTATCCCATTTAATAAAGATGAATATATGAAAATTGAAAATGATGATGAAATAATCTCTAATCAGAAAAATTTATCACAAACCCAAGAAAAACGGCTGCTTACTGCAAAGTACAGACATAAAATTAATTATGTAATGAATGTAAATGGAGCGAGAAATGTTGCATTAAAAGATGGTAAGAAAAATGCCCAATGGATTCTACCATGGGATGGGAACTGTTTTATAAAGTTATCTGCATGGGAAAATATATACAAAAGTGTAAATAATTCTTATCATAATAAATATTTTGTTGTACCAATGGCAAGAGTAACATCAAACGAAGAATTATTTAAAAATATAAAGCCGAAAGCAGTAGATGAACCTCAGATAATTTTTAGGAAGGACTCAAACGAAGAATTTAACGAAGAATTTTACTACGGACGTAGAGATAAGGTGGAATTATTATGGAGGCTAGGTGTCCCTGGAAATTGGAATAGGTGGAAAGATGACCCTTGGGATCGCAATAGACTTCCACTATCAAAAGAATCAAGACAATTTGACAAAGCAGGATGGGTTGCCAGATTGTCTTCAGGTAGAAGAGTTTTGGAAAAAGACTCAAAAAAAAGAGAAGTTGCTCGTCTTGAAGCTGTTATAAATACCATTGAATACCTAGATAAAATTGTAAAAAAATAGTATTTGATAATGGCAACGAAAGTCAGGGTGAAATACTAGGACAAAGAAAATTCTATTAGGACAACATTATTATATCAACTTTATGTGGAATAAATTAAAAAAAGAGATTCGGCTTAGATAGGAATTTTTTGGTATTTGTGGAGTAGCGTTGTCCTCTATTTCTCTATAATGATTTTTGAATTCTTTAAATAGAAATAATGTAATAGAATCCTATTTTCAATTGGCAGTTAAACCACATCAGTATAAAATAGTTTACCTACAGAACATTGAAAGACAATACTCACTAATTCATATCCATTTAGTATTTTAAGTTGTTGCTTCTGGAAATAATAATAGTACCATGAAAAAGATTTAATCATAATGTCTCAGGAGGAGATTACAACGTAGCTGGATCAAAGGTAAATTCCTCATTATTCGATCAATATAGAGTTAAATAATGTAAAAATAATAAATGATACAAGAGGTGTATTATGAATCTAACATGGATAAAAAAAGATACTGATTCGTGGTTATATAAAAATTTATTTTCAAAAGATATATTTTCATATAATGATAAAAATACTAATGCAATTGAAAAAATTTCCCTATCCACTCAAAAGATGGGAAAGCAAAAATTATGGGAACGTTATAACCAACAAAATGCCTTCCGTCTACCAAATCAGGTACGTACCAGTAAAAAGCTCGGGAATTTTTATTCTTGGTTTACAAGACAATATAAGCCAGAAATAATTGTTGAATTTGGTACTGCTTTTGGTGTCTCAGGAATGTATTGGCTAAGTGGTATAGAGCAAAATGAATATGGAGAATTACTGACATTTGAACCGAACCAAAAATGGGCTTCCATTGCAGCAAAAAATCTATCTCTAATAGGAAAAAGGTTTAGATTAATAAATGGTACCTTTGAAGAGAATATAGAAGATGTCTTGGATCCATTAAAAAGAATTAATATTGCTTTTATCGATGCGATTCATACGAGAGAGTTCTTAATTCCTCAATTTGAACTGATTATGAAAAAGTCAAAACAAGGAAGTATACTAGTATTCGACGATATTAGCTTTTCAGAAGAGATGAGAAGTTGCTGGATAGAAATAGCTAATGATAAGAGGGTACAAACGAGTGTTTCTATTGATAAAAGGATAGGAATTGTAGAATTATAGATATACATTGATCAAAGATAATAAAAAGTTTCAACCCGAATTTTAGGTAATAACAAGTTTCCAAAAGTCGGGTTTTTAATTTCATAATTGAGTAGATTTGTTTTTTTGCCAGAACCAATCTTCATATAAAAAACGGACTACCTACTTCTGTAGGTAGTCGTAATAATTACATATTTAGACTAAGTTTATTTAAATAAAGAGAATGCACTATCTAATTTTGTTTTGGTTTCTAGTTTGTGTTTTTGCATATTTTTCATTAGATTATGAGGTTTATTGTGATGGTCTACAATATAATTTGCAACCTCTAGTATTTTTTCGCTTAAGTTTGAATCATCGGTTGCAATTACTAGCTTTTCTAAACCGACTGACTTTGAAAAATCAAATGATTTAAATCGATATCCTAATGAGATAAAGGGGATTTCAGCAACAGCTGAAAGTACATTTGCATGCAATTTAAAGTTAATGGAAAAGTTACAAGTTCTAAATAATTTAGCGGTTTCATATTGATTTTTGAGTTTCGTAATTACTCGTACATTAACTTGATCATTTATTTTTTTGTATAACTGTTTGCAGGGATAAATATCATTATCCATTACAGGAAAAATACAAATTTGATATCCTAATCCTATTAATTTTATTGCCACTTTAACCAATTCTTCTTCAATATATAATTCATTCTTACCATATATTTTGTTTTTTGCTGTACCCCAATTGATAGCTACAATTTTTTCACCACTTGTATTATTTGCAAAATTTCCTTTAACTAATATTCCGGGATCTCCAGAAATAATTACTTTATCAAGATTTATACCCATTAATTTCAGTGCCTGAAACGTGTATGGGCCTCGTAATGCTACATATTTAGAGTGATTTATAACTTTCTGTAATTTATTAATAAAAAAACGATTTGGGAAAATATTGAACTCCTTATTGTTTCGGCGGCTATCAAAACCTATTTTGGGATTTATTAAATTCAATTGTTCTTTTTCGATAAAATCTATTCCACTACCCCAGATAATAATTTCAACATTTTTATTCACATTTATAGCATTATACAAAATGTTAATATAGCTCGGGGTGAGTAATGAGCCACCTCCTAATACGATGACATCAAAATGTCTTAATAGGTGCTTTTTTTTCTTTAGTTTAAATAATCGTTGTCTGTCTGAAGAATATAATTCAAATTTTTTAGTGTTAGCTAATTTAAAAAACTGTTGGCGAAAAACATCCCACATCAATTCGTCACCTAGATTTGTATGTCCAAGCCAACCTAAATAGAGTACTTTTTTCATGTCAACAAGTTCACCTCAAATTAATGATTTTATATAATCAGTCCTAGTTTTTTTGTGATTATAGGTACATAATTAGTTGTTTTTGTTATATATTTACTGCTTCTAATTAATTGTTTATTTGAGCATTTAAAGGTATGGAGCTTACTATTAGTTTTTCTTACATAGACATAATTGTACCTACTAGTACAATAAAACTTAATGTTTGCTTTTTTACATAATATAACAAAAGAACTATCGGTTCCTGATCCAATTCTGGAGGGGAATTTTATTTTAGGATAAATTTCTTTTCTGAAGATAAGAGTTCCTCCTTTAAGAGAACTTTTACCTGCCATATTCTCATTTCCAAGTACCCTTAACTGTAACAATTTTTCGGCTTCAAAATACATAAAAGATTTACCTTTTCCGACTAATTGCGCATTTGTAGTCTGAAAAATTTTCATTGCTTCTGTTAAATAATAGGGAGAATAGTAATCATCATCGTCAATTTTTGCTACAATATTATAATTAGATTTCTCAATTCCAAAATTCAAGCTATCACCTAATGTGTTATGTTCGGGTATTTTATACACTCTTATATTTTTTTGCATTTTAGCTTGTTTGTCCCATATTTCTTTATTCATTTGGTCATTATTTAAAACTATTATTAATTCTTTTTCTTTCCATAGTTGGCGATAGAAATTATTAAATATGTTTTCTAACATTTCATCTCTTATAGTGCAAGCAATTAATGAAATCAATGAACTTTCCTCCCTCCATATTTTAAAAAAAGCTTCTACATGATAGTATTCTATTCTTATAAGCTATGAAAAGTAATAGTTCAACTGTCCAAATAAAATAGAAATATTCTCTTAATAACATTATGGTTCAGTTCTGAATAATGTATAAAGATAAATTATGTTATAAAATTGGATAAAGTGGGTGAAGAAAATAAGCACTTTAATGGAACAAATGAAAAATGTGGATGTAAGGATTGATCAGCGGAAAAAAAAGGGAATGGATGATAATAATATTCCGATAATCTTTGCCATTTCATTGAAAAGCAAAAAGGTGTCTAAAAAATGGGATGTCGTTCAGCAAAATTTGGCGAAAACGATTCGATCTATCCTTAATAATACGTATGATAATTACCGAATCATCATTGCCGGTCATGAGAAACCGGATATTGAGGAACTGTTGCATAAGAAGGTGGTTTGGATACCGGTAACTTTTTCTCCACCGTCCAATCCTCAAGAATTTACAAGAGATAAAATGAGAAAGAGGCTTGTGATAGGGAAATATTTGAAAAATGAAGGGTTCTCAGGTTACTTTATGGCCTTGGACGCGGACGATTGGATCCATTATAGGTTTATTGAGTATATTAATTCATTTCCACTGACAAAAGCTTTTGTGATTAACAAAGGGATTATGATCAATCAATATAAGCAAAAGATATGGATCCTAAATAATTTTTATCGGAATTGTGGAAGCTGTGCAATATTTTACTTTACTAATGATGAGTTTCCTAGAAGAAACGGAGATGCCAAAAAATTTACAATCCTTAATCTAAGAATTCATCCTAAAGTGAAGTTGTATTTAAGAAAACTGAACATTCCTTTTCAACATATAGATGAACCACTTGTTCTTCGTTATTTTGGTCATGGTGACAATAATATGGAATTAAAACGTACTTTGAGTAGAAGGGTCTCAAGCTCTAAATACAATTCCAAAGAAGAGATATTCAGACCTTGGGTATACAGCTTTTTCAAAGTAAATTCATAATAAAAAAAACCGTAGATTACTCGATGAGAGTAATCTACGGAAACATTATTACACGCCAGGTACGAAAGGTGTTCTAGCGATAGATGTAACTTTATCGCAGCAGATGTGTTGAATAGTAGGACCAAGTAGGTCAGTTGTATCTGCATCAGTTTGAACGAGTGTAATTAAACCGTGGCATTCGTCAATACATGCAAGTAAACCTGTAACCCCTAATTCAGGACCGCCTTTGAAGAATACAGTTACATATTCTCCTACATATTTCCAGATGAACTTACCACAGAAGCAATCCTGCTTGCATTTGTCATGGTCTTTTTTGTGATCGTCCTTCTTATCATCCTTCTTACTGCAACATGACTTATACTCATAGTATAAACTCATATCTTTTGCCTCCCTCTCAATTTTGGTTTAGGAATTTTTCATCCTACATTAATGTATTCCCGGGAGACTATTTGGAGCGGGCGAATCTCTTAGTACAAGCGCCTTTTTTTCTTGTCAATTAGTAGTTTTGCCTATCATACACTTAGTATTATTTTGTTTTTGCTAGGCAAGGGGGACATACCTTTACAATAAATGAATGCTTCAATGGTAATTTTTGAGGAAATGCTGGTCTTATCGATGAGGATTTCAAAATTCTGAAAAGTAACCTGCTCCCCTTGGGATAGATTTGGCTTTTGATAGGAACGGATCCAGTATTCTCCTGTATTCCTGATTTTCTCCTTCCAATCCTCTGTTGCGTAGATCCAGTCAGCTGCGGGCCGATCCTGTCCAGTGTGTTGGAGAAGCTTAGGATTTGTAATCTTCCCTGATAACACAACGTTTTCCAAGGGGGTTATTTTAAGGCAAACAATCATATCCTCGAGTTCAGTTACTCCGGTGTTGACAATCGTCAAGTCGCTGATGACAGTTAGAGTTGTTTCTCCTTCATAGGGCAAGAGGATGGAATAATTGAAGTAACTGAAAAGGCTCGGTTCCTTTTCTTCTATTATGGAGAAATTCTGCATATTTTCCTGAAGCGCTTTTTCTTCCTCCAATTCGACTTCCAGCTCCAAAACTTTTTTTCGCAATTGCTCGAGTTCGAGGGAGGAGGTCTTTATGTGCTGCTGTTTTAATTCCCTTATTTTCGTCTGAAGATATCTATTGCGAATCGCTTCCTTTTCAAGCTCCTGCTTTAGCTCTGCAATTCGGTTCTTGTATTTGGAAACCTCAGCGCGGTAATAGATCACCTGCTGCTGAGTTTTGAATAAGTCCTGCTCGTTATTATTCATCGCTTCTTTTAACCTCCTCTGACTTTCCATATTACAGTCTATGTAAGGAAGTTCCATTCAATAATAAATCATCCATTATACAATAATAAAACAGCCAACATCACTCAGTGTGACCCGAATGTTGTTGGCCTGTTAAAAGTTTGTATGATGGTTGTTATCTTGGTCTTTTATGTGCTGGGAAGATTTCCGGACATTGTGGCGGGAATTCTTTTACTGGGCACATTAAGCCTTCCAAAATTTCTTCACGTGGACGGCAGATTTTTGCCTCGATTTCCAATTTTACGTCTGCTTCCATTTGAATATCCAAGCAAAGAGTTAACGCTACATCTAATTGTGCAAAGTCTGGAGTTGCGATCAAGTTGGAATCACACTCAAAGAATGTTACGTGACAGTCAAGCTCAGTTCCTTCCGGTGCACATAGCAGGAATGTTTGGATTGTTGCAAATGGGATGGCTTTGGAGCAGCAAACTACATGGCCAGCTGCATTTACAAGGTGAACCGTTACAAACCCCTTGATTAATACTTTCACACGTTGCAGGATTACTTCTGTTCCGTCTGGAAGTGTTACCTCTACATCAGGACGCCCATTCGGTTGTTCGATTTCCTTGCATATTAACCCTTTGTGGTGGCGGTGGTGATGATGTGCCATGGCATTGATTTTATGACCATGTTCATCGGACAAAAAGCATTCTACGGCTAAGCCGCCAACCTTTGCATCACACAGGATATCAGCAATATTCGCATCATCATCATGTTCAAGGTCACAAGCAAATAGTCCATCTAAATCTGAGTTGCAGATGCTTTTTACAGCAACGTCAACTTGACGTGAAACCCAGTCGTAAACCTTACGAGTCTTAATGCAGACTCTCTCAGTTTCTTTATGATTCACTAAAAACTCCTCCTATTCATTTAATACCCATTTGGGTTACGGGACTAATGTATAGTATGAATTTTGTAGGTAAGTGTGCAGAGACAAAAGCCCGAATTTCATTTTTGAATAAAAAGCTGTAATATTTCTAAGCTTGAGAGAATTACTTGTAAGAGGAACGTTTTAAAGGAGGTTGCAGATAAATGAAAAGTTTCAATAATGATAATGTCGTAATACTGCAGCAGAAGCTGATTCATCTAGGAGCGGAAGTGAAACGACTGCAGGCGGACCTGCAAAAAGTGAAGGATATAGATTATATTAAAAAATTAGAAGCTGAAAACCACGCCTGGCAGGAAGAGCGGGATCAATGGAAGGAAAAGATTGAAAAATTAGAATCAGCGAATAAAAAATTGGAGACTAAATGGAAGGAAGAGCACAAAAGCTGTGAGGCCGCCTTGGAAAGGAAGAAAAAGCTCAAAAGGGAATTGGCCCTTATTCAGGAAGAGCTAACAAACTACGCTGCCACTATTCAAAAGCTGGAAACGGAATCGGGGAATTCTAAAGAGCTTGAAGCCATAAGAATAAAGCTTGAACAGGAAAATAAACAGCATCTTGAAACGATTGAGAGTTGTAGATATTCTATACAAAGCTTGGAAAATAAATGCAATGAAACTGAAGAGCAGCTTGGCGAAGTCCAAAATGAATTGACGGAATCAAAAATACAACTGCACGCTACACAAGAAGAATTGGCTGAAACAAGATCGCAGCTACACACAGTCCACCAAGAACTTAGTAACTCGGCACATCAACTCCACTCGATTCAACAAGAATTGGAAGAATCACAGCAGCAATGCCAAATAGTGCAGCAAGAATTAGCTGAAATGAAGGTTCAATACCAAGCCGTCCAACACGAATTAGACGACTACAAAGAACAATGCCAAACTATTCAACAAGAATTGGAAGAATCACAGCACCAATGCCAAACAGTCCAGCAGGAATTATTTAACTCAAACGAGCAATGCCAAACACTCCAACAAGAATTAGAAGATGCT
>NZ_JBNIKR010000011.1:0-165020 GCF_050107295.1 Sutcliffiella halmapala
GAAAGGTTAAAGTGATTCCCTTTAACCTTTCTTCTCGGGGCAACCAAGCGAATGCGCGGTAGAAAATGAAATAATGAGATAACCCTAGAAAGACGGAGTAAGTGTCCAAACTTAGGGGGTTGAACCGGAAAACTTCTTTATCGGGCGCAAATTCCAAAATTCGGGCGAAAAATCCGGGAAATCGAGCGTAACTGCATAATCTGTCTTAGCACTTATGAAAAGAGGGCGGAATTTTTAGAGATGACTTTTGGTATTTAAGCTATCTAGCTGTTGATTGGAGCAATAGGCGAAGACTCCAGCACCGCCCCGAGGAAAGCGCAGCCTAGTGCGGAAATCAACAGCGGTGCTATAAAGATCCGTTATCTAACCTAACAATTTTTATCTTTTAGAAGCAAACCATTTCGCAATTGACGTCGTCTTATTATACACTGTATATAGGAATAAACTTTCAGAAAGAAAAAGATGTTGGAGGATACTATGAAGCTTATAGATCAGACCCTTGTCCAAACCGAATTAGATAAGCTGGCAAATGCAGATGTGTATCTGCATCTCGAGACGACGAATGGTGCTTATGCAGGCCATCACAATACAGGGTTGCCTGTTGGTGCATTTATCAGGAATGTCCAATTGAAGTTTGAGCGGGGAAAAATAATCGGAATCAACCCATATAGAGTGGGATTGAAGTTAGAGCATGGTTGGGTGTACGCGGAAGGTGTGACCCATTATGAAATAGATGATAAAAATCGCCTACTATTAGCAGGATTGAATCCCGAAGGCAAATTGGCAGTGGCACTTCAGTTAAGTAGAGAGCCTTTCTAAAAGGAACGTACCTCTCGTGAAAAAGGAGAGATTTAATATGCAAGCAGAAAAACACGTACTTGTCGTATTTCCACACCCGGACGATGAGGCATTCAGTTCATCCGGTACAATAAAGCAATTCACTCAGAGTGGTGTTCCTGTCACCTACCTATGCGGCACACTTGGACAAATGGGGAGAAATCTAGGCAATCCGTTATTCGCGAACCGGGAAACGCTTCCGGAAGTCAGGAAAAAAGAGCTTGTGGATGCATGTAAGGTAATGGGCATCCAGGATCTCAGAATGCTTGGATTACATGATAAGACGTTGGAATTTGAAGATGAGAATTATTTGGCGGACATCATTGGGAAGGTTTTAGAGGAAGTAAAGCCGTCCTTGCTTTTAACCTTCTATCCAAAGCATGGTGTTCATCCAGATCATGATGCTATGAGCAATGCGGCTGCACTTGCCGTATCACGCATGCCGAAAGAAGAACGACCGGTAATCTATGGTAAAGCCATTCTGAAAAACAGCGTGGACCTGATCGGCCACCCTGATATCACGATTGATATCAGGGATGTTGCAGAAGACAAGCTGAAGGCCATTAAAGCACACAAGTCCCAAACAAGCGGATGGGTGGAGCTGATGGAAAAACAATTGAAGGAAAATTCACCTGAGATTGAAGATTGGCTGTACCGTGAAACTTTTTGGACGTATGAGACATAGAATATGAAATGATTAAAAGCTGCTGGGCACTAAATGAACCCAGCGGCTTTTTTTGTTTGCAAATCAAATCCATCAAATATTCTGAAAATATATTGACATTTGAAATGTTGAACGTTATTTTAATGTTGAACGTAATATATTACAGAAAGTTTTATGACGCTAATATTTCGTTATATTAATTTTCGCTAGAATAACAAGGCGGGTGATACAATGATTCTCCATGAAATAGAAACGGCTGATAGTAGAACCATGGCTGAGCTTCAGCTCGAACGATTAAAGATAACCCTGAACCACGTATACAGAAATGTCCCTTTCTATCAAAAGAAATTTGATCAACTGATGATAACACCTGACAAGATTGCTTCTCTCCAAGACATTCAACATCTTCCATTCACTACAAAGAAAGATCTTAGAGACCACTATCCATTCGGTCTTTTTGCAGTTCCCAGAAATGAAATTGTCAGGCTTCACGCCTCGTCAGGTACTAGCGGCAAGCCTACCGTAGTTGCGTACACACAAAAGGGTATCGATATGTGGAGTGACATTGTAGCCAGAAGCATAGCGATTGGAGGGGGAGAAAAAGGGGAGCTTCTCCATAACGCATATGGATATGGACTTTTTACTGGTGGACTTGGTCTTCACTATGGCAGTGAACGTCTAGGCATGATGACAGTTCCTGTATCCGGTGGAAATACCCAAAGGCAGATCCAGTTGATTGAGGATTTCAAGCCTTCCCTCATCTGCGGTACTCCGTCCTATTTACTTGCTGTTGCTGAAAAAATGGAGCAGCTCGGGAAAAATCCTGCTCAAACCTCCCTTAGATACGGTATTTTCGGCGCAGAACCCTGGTCAGAGGAAATGAGGATCACCCTAGAAAATAAATGGAACATAAAAGCATGTGACATCTATGGTCTCAGCGAAGTGATCGGCCCGGGTGTGGCGATGGAATGCCACGAGGCACAGGATGGACTTCATATAGCCGAAGACCATTTCTATACGGAAATCATTGATCCAGCGACGCTTCAGGTACTTCCGGAGGGCGAAGAGGGAGAGCTAGTTTTTACAAGTCTTACGAAAGAAGCTTTACCTATCATCCGTTATCGCACAGGGGATATTGCTTCGATTAAAAAAGAGTGGTGTGCTTGTGGAAGGACGACCATCAAGATGTCGCGAGTTAAAGGAAGGGTGGATGATATGCTGATTATCCGCGGTGTCAATGTCTTTCCTTCTGAAATCGAACATCACCTATTAAGCATTCCGGAACTGTCACCACACTATCAGCTTTTAATCTCAAAGGAAAACAATCTAGATTGTCTGGAAGTGGTGGTGGAAATCAATCAAACAGTCTTTAATTCTCAGGATGAATACGAAAATAGGGAAAATTTCAATTCTCTTTCACGGAAAATCGAGCAAGTCTTGAAAAACGGCTGCTATATTTCCGTACGTGCTGCTGTGGTGGCACCGGGCACTATCCCAAGGTCCGAGGGGAAAGCTATAAGATTAATAGATAAAAGAAAAGTAGCACAATAAAAATTCAGAACTTTCAGAGTTGATAAATGTATAACATTATATTATAATTTCGTTAAATAAACGTTATAGAAATAGGAGGCGGCGATCATGACCAATTCACTTTCGTTTGACCGCTTAACAGGAGAAGAAAAGCATCAGCACTTCATGAACCGGATCGAAGCTGGTGAAAAGATAGAGGCAGACGATTGGATGCCGGAAGAATACCGGAAAACCTTGATTAAACTAATCAGCATGCATGCAATCAGCGAAATAATGGGAGCGCTTCCAGAAAAGGAATGGGTCCCGAAAGCACCTACCCTGAAAAGGAAGCTAGGCATCATGGCGAAGGTACAGGATGAGATGGGGCATGGCCAGCTTCTGCTGAGAGTGGCGGAAGATCTCATGGAGCCTTACGGTAAAACCCGTGAAGAAATTATGCAGGATCTATTTTCGGGAGATTTGAAGTTTCATAATGTCTTCCATATGGAGGCCCCTACATGGGGAGATGCAGGACTGATTGGATGGCTGGTTGACGGAGCAGCGATCATCTCTCAGACCAATATGCTAGATGCATCCTATGGACCATATGCCCGGGCATTGAAGCGCATTTGTGCCGAGGAAGTGTTCCATGCACAGCACGGAGAAGCGATCATCATGGCTCTTGCGGAAGGAACGGATGAACAGCGGGCAATGATTCAAGACTCCATTAACCGATGGTGGGATGCGCTCCTTATGTTCTTTGGGCCAGCTGACGCATCCACAACAGGAACATCAAAACAGGATATTACAATGAAATACAAAATCCGAACTAAGAGTAATGAAGAACTGCGACAGGATTTTTTCACCAAATATATTCCCCGGGTGTTATCTTTGGGGCTGACAATTCCGGATACAACGATGCATTACAGTGAAGAAGAGCAGAAGTGGGTCTATCATCAGCCAGATTGGAGCCACTTCAAGGAAATCATCAAAAATAACGGGCCGAAATCCAAGGACCGCCTGCGGCTACGGGTCATTTCGCATGAAAACAATGCATGGGTCCGTGAAGCACTGAGCTCTGAGACCAATGCAGGCTAGAAAGGAGGAATAATGTTGAGCACTAAAGGATTTTATCAGGAATATGAAGTGTTCTCAAAAAGAACGCACACTTCCCCAATGCAGTACCAATTCAGCCTTCTTGCCCCAAACGCGGAGCTGGCACTTGTCATGGCGCAGGAAAATTTTATGCGCCGCGAACCGGTGGTGGATATCTGGGTGGTGAAAAGGTCGGCAATGAGAAAGATGACACAGGAAGAGCGTGAGACCTTACAGAGAATCGATAACAAGGATTACCGGAACACAAAAGGGTATGGCTATCTGAAAAAGAAGTGGCGTCATTATGAACAGGAAATGCTCGATGAAAAAGAGATCATGTCCTGGGGAGGGAAGCTGAAGCAATGAATATAGCAAACGTAGAGGAAGCGAAAAAGGATAAAGCGTACCATAAGGCCTTGACGCAGCTATTGTATCAGCTCGCCGATGATGATTTTATCATCGCCTACCGTGGTTCGGAATGGCTCGGCCTTGCTCCGCATATTGAAGAGGATGTCGCGTTCTCTTCCATTAATCAGGATACGATGGGGCATGCGGCTATGTTCTATCAATTACTTGAGGATCTGGGTGAAGGGGACATGGATGCCCTGGCACATGCCCGCAATGCAAAAGCCCGGGTCAATGCCGTTGTTCTGGAATTGGTGAACGGGCCTGGTAACTATTTGAAGGAACCGAAATATGACTGGGCTTTTGCCGTAGTCAGACATTTTTTCTATACTCAAGCGAAGAAGCTGAAGATGGAGTCACTTAAAAACTCCTCCTATGAGCCTTTGAAGCATGTTGCCATCAAGGTGAACATGGAGCTTTACTATCATCTCCTTCATTGGAGAACCTGGTTTACCCAGCTCTGTCAGGCAAACGGCGATGCAAAATCAAGGATGATGGCTGCGGTGGATAAAGTTCTTGCCGATTTTGACGGGGTACTGACGCTTGGACCGGATGCCGCTCAGATTTCTCACTTTGGCCTTCTGGAAGGGGAAGAGGTTCTACGCCAGCGCTTCATCCAGACCATGACAGATGTTTTTGAAAAGGTGGATCTACCTCCTCTTGAAAACAAGTTGGGCATGAAAAATGGGGATGGTCGAAAGGGAGAGCATACAAAGGATCTGGAGGAAGCCATTCTTACATTAGGTGAAGTGTATAACAGTAATCCAGCGGCAGTCTGGTAAAAGGTCATGAGAAGTGAAGATGGACATACACTATTGAGGGAGCCCTTTTACTCCAATAAAAGGAATGAGTCGCATATGAGAGACAACATAAAGCTTGAAAGAGTATGGGAACAACTCCAGTCAGTGAAAGACCCTGAGATTGATTCGGTCAGTGTGGTCGAATTGGGGATGGTAGAGGATATCATCCTGGATGAGGGAAATGTAAAGATCAACATGCTGCCCACTTTCATGGGCTGCCCCGCGTTGGATATTATCAGGAAAAACGTAGAAAAAGAGATTGGTAATCTAGCACTTTTTGAACTAGTGGAGGTAGTTTTCATCTATGAGCCGCCTTGGACTTCCGACCGTATCTCAATTGTAGGCCGGGAGAAATTAAAGGAATTCGGCATTGCTCCTCCGCCGGAATTGGATAAGAACGGAGAATGGCATGTGGATTGTCCTTACTGCGGCTCCACCTATACGACCATCGATAATATTTTCGGTCCAACTGCCTGCAGAAGCATCCTATATTGCAAGGGATGCAAAAACCCGTTCGAAGCAATGAAACCCATATCCACCATGATGTAAAAACTGGTGAAAGAAGCTTACTGGAGACAAACTCTATTAAGCTTACTACATAAAAAAAGGAGAGTTATAAAATGGTAAAACTAATCGCACTTTACAAGCACCCTGAAAACAAAGAGGCATTTGATCAGCATTATTTTGAAACACACGGTCCTGTCACACAGAAGATTCCTGGACTACGCAAGATGGAAGTGACAAAAGTGGTGGGAAGCCCAATGGGTGGCGAAGGCAAATACTACTTGATGTGTGAAATGTACTATGATAGCCATGATGCATTGAAGCAGGCAATGAGAACGGATGAGGCGAAAGCATCCGGGAAGGATTTAATGAAATTTGCTGGTGATCTGGTTACCCTGATGATCGGTGAAGAAGTGAATGAATAACAGATTCGAATTTCTTGATGTCTCGGTACAGGGTTCGATTGGAATTGTCGCGTTAAATCGTCCGAAAGTGTTGAATGCGATCAATCGCCCGATGGTATCGGAAATCGTATCCATCATCGAGGAGTTTGACCGCAATAATGAAATAAGAGTCATCGTGCTTTGCGGGCATGGCAGGGCTTTTGCTGCCGGGGCTGACATTGATGAAATGGCAGGTGCGGGTGCCATCGAACTCGAGCTGTTAAATCAGTTCACCGAGTGGGACCGGCTTGCATGGGTGAAAAAACCGATCATCGGGGCAGTGCAAGGTTTTGCCCTGGGTGGAGGGTTTGAATTGGCACTTTGCTGTGACATTCTGTTTGCCGCACATGATGCAGAATTCGGATTTCCTGAGATCAGTCTTGGTGTGATGCCTGGAGCAGGCGGTACGCAAAGACTGACTAAATTGATGGGAAAATCAAAGGCAATGGAATGGCTTTTGACTGGAGACAGAATGAGCGCGAAAGAAGCATTGCACTACGGGGTCATCAACCGGATTGTTGCAAAAGAATTGCTACAGGAGGAAACCTTGAAATTTGCCAATAAAATTGCAAAACAGGCTCCACTTTCCCTGCGCCTGATCAAGGAGTCCGTGTTAAAAGCGGTGGACTATTCCGTGTTTGAAGGAATGCAATATGAACGGAAGAACTTTTATCTGCTATTCGCATCCAAGGATCAAAAAGAAGGAATGCGTGCTTTCCAGGAAAAGAGAAGGCCAAACTTTGAGGGAGAATAAGGAGGCCAGTCATGTTTGAGACAATCACTTACACGATTGAGAACCAGGTAGCCTGGATCAGGCTGAACCGACCGGATAAATTGAATGCGTTTACAGAACAGATGAACAGGGAGATCCAGAAGGCAATCAAACAGAGCAATACAGACCCAACAGTACGTTCGATTGTAATTACAGGGGAAGGAAGAGCATTCTCCTCTGGCCAGGACCTGGCAGAAGTTGATGAAAACATGGATCATGGTGAGGTGCTTCGAACGAGGTATGGTCCGATGATGAAGGAGCTTGCACGTTGTGAAAAGCCGGTCATTGCTGCCGTTAACGGTGTGGCAGCAGGTGCTGGTTTCAGCCTGGCGCTGGCTTGTGACTTCAGGCTCATGAGCGACAAGGCAAGTTTTGTTCAAGCCTTTATTCATGTCGGCTTGATTCCTGACTCTGGAAATCTCTATTTCCTCCCTAAACTTATCGGGAATGCCAAAGCACTGGAGCTCGCCGTTTTTGGGGAGAAGATACGGGCAGAGGATGCGAAAGAGCTGGGTCTTGCAACCAGAGTCATACAGCAGGAAAACTGGGAGGGCGAAGTGAAGGCATTTGCAGAGCGTCTGGCCTGCATGCCCACTCAGGCGATCGGTTTGATTAAACGTTCCCTTCAAGCAAGCTGGGCGATGAATTTTGATGAGTACCTGGAGCATGAGGCATTTGGACAAAGAATAGCCGGTCTATCAGACGATCATAAGGAAGGCGTTACATCCTTTGTGGAAAAACGAAAACCTGTATTCAAAGGAAATTAATAAAATTATAAGGGGATGAGCAAATATGGCAACTGTAAAAGAAGCAAAGCTGGAACAACTGGATATGAAGCGTGACGCGTATCAATTGATTATCGGTGGTCAAAGAGTGGATAGCTCCACAGGAGAAACTTTTACAACCTATAATCCTGCAACAGGAGAAGCAATCGCCACAATCGCCAAAGCTTCCAAGGAGGATGCCGAAAAAGCGGTGGAAGCTGCCAGAAACGCATTCGACAAAGGGAAGTGGAAGCTGTTCCCGTTAAACAAGCGTACAAGAACGTTGAATAAAATTGCTTCCATCATGCGTTCCCGTTTTAACGAGCTGGTAGAATTGGAGATTCTGGATACAGGGAAATCCCTTTCTGCTGCACAAGGTCAAGTGATGCAGGCTATTGAGGATTTCGAATTCTACGCAGGGGCAATTGTCGGTCATAGAGGATCCGTCAACAACGTTCCAGGCCAATTCCAGAATATTACCGAAAAAGAGCCAGTGGGAGTTTGTGCGCAAATCATTCCATGGAACTATCCATTAATGATGGCTGCATGGAAGGTAGCTCCTGCTATTGCAGTTGGTTGTTCCGTTGTGGTTAAGCCAGCTACACTGACACCTCTTACTGCAATCGTTCTTGGTGAGATCTGCATCGAAGCAGGAGTACCGGAGGGTGTAGTCAACATCATCCCTGGTGCAGGATCGGAAGTAGGAAACTATCTGGTTGAGCACCCGTTGGTGGATAAAGTGGCATTCACAGGATCCACGCCAATCGGTAAGGATATTATGGAAAAGGCGTCTAAAACCCTGAAGCGCGTTACATTGGAGCTTGGCGGTAAATCTCCGAATCTCGTATTTGAAGATGCAGACATCGATGCAGCAGTGGATGGATCCCTTTTCGGTATTTTCTACAACACAGGACAATCTTGTGAAGCCCGTTCCCGCCTGTATGTACATGAGAACATCTATGATACGTTCATGGAGAAGTTCGTAGAAAAGGCTAAAAAGCTATCCCTTGGCGATCCGTTTGCCAAAGAAACACATATTGGGGCTGTCATCAACAAAGGCCAGCTTGATGTCATTGACGGGTATGTCCAGTCAGCGAAAGAAGAAGGGGCAAATATCGTGCTTGGCGGAAAAGTTGCCCAAGTGGAAGGTTTTGAAAATGGTTTCTGGTATGAACCTACCATCATTACTGGTGTCAATCATGACATGAAGGTTGTCAAAGAAGAAATCTTTGGCCCGGTCGTCGTAGTAATGCCATTCAGTGATGAAAAAGAAGCAATCAAGCTAGCGAATGACAGCGAATACGGCCTGGGATCTGCAATTTGGACAAAAGATTACGGTCGTGCAACCAGAGTTTCCAAACAGATCCAAGCTGGAATCGTTATGGTAAACTGCCCGTTCTCCGCTTTCCCTGGAACACCATTCGGCGGCTACAAGCAATCCGGCTTCGGTCGTGAGCTTTGCATTGAAACCCTGGACCTTTACACAGAAACAAAGAGTATCATCTCCTACTTCGGGAACCGTCCTCTGAATCCGTTTGGAGTGTAAGTATAAAAAATAGAAGCAAAGGGGCGGGTCCCCTTTGCTTTTTTAAAGTGACACTTTAGAAAAGGGAGGCAGCTTCTATGGAAAATATTATTGTTATCGGTTCTGGAGTGATGGGTAGAGGAATTGCGTATTCAAGCGCGCTTGGAGGATTTTCCACCACGCTGGTTGATGTAAAAGAGGAGCAATTAATGGGAGCAAAGAAAGAAATTCAGCAGATTATCGATAAGGGAGTGGAACGCGGCAAGCTGTCTGAGACGGATGCCGACGCCATTAATGAAAGACTAGCCTATTCGGTTCATCTGGAGGATGTAGTGAAGGAAGCTGATCTGATTATTGAGGCAGTTCCAGAAAATATCGATATCAAAAACTCTGTTTTTGAACGTATCGATCAGCACGCACCGTCACACTGTCTGTTTGCTTCCAATACCTCCACCATGAGTCCGACTGAGATCGGAAGCTTCACGAATCGACCGGAAAAAGTGATTGCGATGCACTTTTTTAATCCAGTACATAAAATGAAGCTCGTGGAAATTGTCCGAGGGCTGGAAACTAGCGATGAAACGGCATCCACTATCCGATCCGTTGCAGAAAAAATGGGTAAGGAAACTGTTGTTGTCAACGAATTTCCCGGTTTTGTCACAAGCAGAATCAGTGCCTTGGTGGGAAATGAGGCCTTTTATATGCTCCAGGAAGGAGTCGGAACTCCAGAAGAAATCGACAAAGCAATCAAATTGGGTTTGAATTATCCGATGGGACCTTTTGAACTTGGCGATCTTGTAGGATTGGATACCCGATTAAACAATCTGAAATACCTTCACGAAAAGCTAGGGGAAAAATACAGGCCTGCACCTCTATTGGAAAAGTACGTTAAGGCCGGCCGTCTTGGAAGAAAAAGCGGAAAAGGCGTCTATGACTATCAGAAAAAAGACTAGTAGGAAGGTGACATAATGAAAGAAGTGGTTATTGTAGATGCATGCAGGACCCCGATTGGCAGATATAAAGGAGCGTTAAAATCTGTTCGCCCGGATGACCTAGGTGCGATTGTCATCAAAGCACTGATGGACAGAAATCCTAATGTTCCTGCCGGGCAGATTGAAGAGGTCGTATTCGGAAATGCCAATCAGGCAGGAGAGGACAACCGAAATGTAGCAAGAATGTCCGCTTTATTGGCAGGACTGCCGGTTGAGGTGGCAGGAACCACCATAAACCGACTTTGCGGGTCAGGCCTTGACGCTGTCAATTATGCTGCACGAGCGATTATGGCTGGCGAAGGGGATATCTACATCGCAGGTGGTACTGAAAGCATGACAAGAGCTCCATTTGTCATGAAAAAACCGGATACTGATTTTCCTCGTGGAAATATGGAACTGCTTGATACCACAATCGGCTGGCGCTTTATCAACAAAAGATTGGAGAAGATGTACGGAGTGGATTCCATGCCACAGACAGCTGAGAATGTTGCGGTGGAATTCGGCATCTCCCGAGAGGATCAGGACAGGTTTGCCTATGAAAGCCAGCAAAAAGCCGATAAGGCCACAAGATCCAGCCGTTTTGCTGAAGAGTTGGTACCGGTATCGATTATAGACAGAAAAGGTAATGAAACAATCGTTGATAGAGATGAACATCCACGTCCGGAAACCAGTTTGGAGAAGCTTGGGAAACTTCGTCCTCTTTTTGATAATGGTACTGTTACAGCCGGAAATGCTTCCGGTGTAAACGATGGTGCCTCCGCTCTATTATTAATGAGTGCTGAGAAGGCTGCGGAATTAAAGCTAACCCCACTTGCCAGATATGTAACATCAGCAGTCGCAGGACTTTCCCCTTCCATTATGGGAATCGGTCCGATCTATGCGACAAGAAAAGCATTGCAGCGTGCCGGACTCACAATAGAGGATCTGGATCTGGTTGAATTGAACGAAGCATTCGCGTCCCAATCCCTGGAATGCATCCGTCAACTCGAGTTGGAGGAGCAAAAGGTGAACGTGAACGGTGGTGCGATAGCATTCGGTCACCCTCTCGGCGCAAGCGGCGCAAGAATCCTGACCACCCTTGTCCATGAAATGAATAAAAGGGAAGTCAAGTTTGGTCTCGCCACCATGTGTGTCGGTGTCGGTCAGGGAATTGCAACAATAGTAGAACGTATTGAAAAATCATAGAGCATGCCTCTCTATGATTTTTCGTATTTCCTATGACGCGTTACTTTGATAAAATGAAACTAATGTAATACGATTACTAGATTTTTTTCAAAAGAAGACTTGTTTCGAATAGATTGTTGTTTGTCGTACCAGGTTCCCCTCGATAGACAAGTATCATCGTGCTCTTTTCCTAAGAGATGATACGAAGGAGGTTAGCAATCTTTATGATATAGTAGGTAAAAAATCCAAAAGCCGATTTTTTACTGGAGGCAAATAGCAATAATATATACGAAAAGAGCTTAAAAGAAAGAGGATGCAGGATGAACACAAGATCGATGATTTTCACGTTATACGGAGACTATATCAGGCATTATGGAAATAAAATCTGGATCGGGAGCCTGATCCGGCTACTAAAGGAATTTGGCCATAACGATCAGGCCGTTCGTGCAGCCATTTCAAGAATGAATAAACAGGGATGGGTCCAGGCAGAGAAAAAAGGAAACAAAAGCTATTACTACTTAACGGAGCGTGGCGTCAAACGGATTGAAGAGGCCGCTAAGCGTATCTTTAAACTGAAGTCTGAAACCTGGGACGGGAAATGGCGTATTCTCATGTACACCATCCCCGAAGAAATCCGCAGTGTAAGGGATGAACTTCGCAAAGAACTGGTTTGGAGCGGCTTTGGCACCCTTTCCAACAGCTGCTGGATTTCACCGAATGCCTTGGAAAAGTCGGTTCAGGATCTTATACATAAATACGAAATAGCAGAGTATGTCGACTTCTTCGTATCCGAATATAAAGGCCCGCATGAAGATAGCCGATTGGTCACTAAAAGCTGGGATCTTCATGAGATCAACGGTAAATACCAGGAATTCATCCAGGAATACAGCCAAAAGTACATTATCGATAAAAACAAGATTTTAAAAGGCCAGATGTCCGATGCAGAATGCTTTGTGGAACGTACCAAGCTAGTGCATGAATATCGAAAATTCCTATTCGTAGACCCAGGTCTGCCCGAGGAACTGCTTCCTGATATGTGGCTCGGAAGCCATGCAGCTGCACTCTTCAGTGAATACTATAAGGAGCTTGCAGAACCGGCTTCGCGTTTCTTTGAAGGGGTATTTGAAGACGGCAATGAATTGAGCTTTAAAGATAAAAAATATGATGTACTAGATCATCCTTATATCATAGAATGATTTGGATTTCATGTGAGAGGGAGCAGGCTGGATGCGCGCTCCTTTTTTTGTTTATTCTGACAATCAGTATGTGGTAAAATAAGGATATTGAATAAGGCTATATGATTAAGTAAATTGAAACAAATTTATTAATGGGTAAGCTCTATATGACCCGAAATAAGAAGAAGTCTTGAGTGATGCTGATTTATTACTCGATGAAAAAATAGAAGTGTATGAGAAGTGATTAGTTAAATAAAAACTATAGGAAGAATTACCATTAATTATTTGAATTTTTAGTATAATCTGAAACCCATAAGGATCCTCGTTCGTACATATATTGGATGAAGTTGGAAAGTGAGGGGATGTTTATGTACTACGGAATGGAACCTATATTATGGCTGAAACTGCTACTGGTGTTATGTGTATTTGGAGTGGTCTTATATTTCTTTAATTCTATGATGAGAAAGTTACTGAAAGTGGAGAAGAAAAAATTCTTTTCATACAACCATATCAATGAAAATCATAAAAAAATTGATTGGACTATCAGAATAATCTTTGTCGGAAGTATACTTGTTGGATATTTCTTAAATGTACAAAATGACCTCTCCCAGGGCTATTGGTTTTTGGAACCATATTTTTTACTGTTTCTTTTTATCATCCTGTCTGAAATAGCTACAGCCATTATGGAGTGGAAATATGCCAAAAATAAAAATGCATATCTATACACTATTTTTCAATTACTGTTTATTGTTACTTTCATATTAATAATGTTCTCTACTGATTTCTTCGGAATAATAAAAGGTTAAGACAGGTAAGAATGGAAAAGGAGCGACGGAATGATTAACTTTACGGGGACGCCAGTTTTAGAAACTCATCGATTGATTCTTAGAAAGATGGAACTTAACGATACGCAAAGTGTTTTCGAAAATTGGATTTCGGACGAACGGGTGAGTGACAATCGAGTCAATGCAGCACATAGAACCGTCTCTGAGACATCAGAGAGGGTGGAGAAAATTGTTAATGGTTATGACAATAAAGATTTTTGTTACTGGGCGGTTGAATTGAAATCCAGTGGTGAGCTGATCGGTGAAATGGATCTGTATAACTTTGACGATGCTACGGGAAACTGTGAGGTCAGTTATTCGCTTGGCTACAATTGGTGGAATCAGGGATATGCGACAGAAGCTTTGGGAGCTGTTGTGGAATTTGGCTTCAGGCATATGAACATTCATAAGATTTCTGCTGCACATAATACAGATAATCCAGCTTTTGGGAGGGTAATGGAAAAGGTTGGGATGGGACAGGAGGGAGTAATCCGCCACATGATCCGCAATTCCAAGAATCAATACAAAGATTGTGCGGTTTATGGGATACTGCAAGAAGATTATTTCAAAAATACATAGAAGCTGATGAGGAGAAAATATGAAAAACCTATGCAAAATAATAACAACATCAATGCTGGTATTTACTCTGGGTGCTTGTAGCAGTAACGAAACTGTCTCAAAATCCAATACCGTTTCTGTGCATGAATTATCAGAGAAAGAGAACGCAATACTTTCGACTACTTCAGATAAATCCTTTATATTCAATTTCAAAGTTGATGATGAATATAAAGAAGTAAGGGTATGGATTGAAAAATATGAATCTGGTGTATTGGTTGATGATAGATTAAACCTTATAACAACAGAGGGAGAAGAAAATGGTTCCATTATCTTCGCTACCTCCAAAAAAGACAATTCCCAAAAGCCACTCATCTTTAATATCGGTATCAGCAGCGACGGCAGTACAAGTTCGATTAGTAGCTTTGATACAGATTCAGTTGAATTGGATAATATGGCAAGCACTTGGAGCCACATTCCAGAGAAAATCACTCAGATTGAAGGAGAATTGGTATTGGCTAGTATTTGTTATTCAAGTAATGGTGAAATGACTTCACTTACCCAAGATTTCTACAAAGATGTCGATGCTCATATGAACGAGCTAGAAAAATATGACGTTGTATATTTATTAAAAACTGAATTTATCAATTGAGAGTATATTTTATATCATAAAATGGGGGCGATTACTGCAAAATAATCAATATATTAAGAGGAGGGCAATATGGGAGAACTAATTAATATTAGAGGGAAAGAAATTAATTTGGAAAAAACATGGGGATCCATCATCACCTCCATTATTATATTTACATGGGGGACCAGGCGCTAGCTGCTATGACTTTATGCATTTTAGGCAGAAAGGTTGAGCAAATCATTGTTGTTAGTTGGTATAGACCAACGAGGTGTTCTGCGATCAGAAGCTCTTAATAAAGACGAAAAGTTAAGCCCAAACGATATAGTAGAAGATTTAGAAGAGCTCCGAAAGAAACTATCAATCTCCTCATGGTCTGTTTTAAGCCATTCTTTTGGAGGTTATTTAGCCGTTTTATATGCTTCAAAGTATCCTATGTCTATAGATAGGTTGATTTTTGAAAGTCCAGGTTTTGATTTTCATTTAGTATTGCATTCATTATTAACACAGGCTTCGGTTGTCTTTGAAAAAAATAATAAATATGATGAGGCTGAAACAACAAGGAAATATGTTAATTCGAAACTGGATACTCCTAGATTAATGGAGGTTTGGCTTGAAACAGGAGGTGAATTAGGAGCAAATAGAAATGATTTATATTTTTATGGTTCTGAAAAAAATGTTTTTGAAACATTATTTAGTAATGCATCAATGGAAATACAGAATCGTTTGCCACAAATTCAGTCACATTTTACTAAGCTACATGAAGACCAAACCATGTATAAATCAGTTTTAAATGAATTATCCAGGTTGCCACATCAATCACTGATCATTACCAGCACACATGATTTCGTCTTTTGTGAACAACAACTTAAATTTGTTATAGATTATGTAGATAATGCCACTATAAAAACTTTTAACAGAAGTGGTCATTTCCCTAGGATAGAAGAGTCAGAGAAGTTTACACATGTCGTAAAGGAATTTTTATTAAAATAAATCTAGTAAATGCCAATAAGGGAGCATAATCAAACGTATTTGTTTTTATTTTAGGAACATAGTTATCTGTCCCTTTAATTATTACGTACTGTACTTAATAACGGTGAGCAAAGACTAACAACTTTTGGGGAGAGGGGGATTGGAATGAAAAATCTACGAGGGGGTTCTGGTCTTGACCGTAACGGTTTTATTGTAAGTGACGTTAGTTTAGAAAAAATCAAATATGATTATATACAGTGCATAAAAGACTCTGTCGAGAGACTTCAAAAGTTGTTTCCACGCAAATTGCATAGCGTTTATGTATACGGTAGTGTAGCGAGAGGTGATGCGTTGCCATGCAAATCAGATTTGGACCTACTCGCACTTTTTGATGGCAATCTGAGTCAAGAGGAATTTACTGAATTAAAGACACTTTCTAGTGATCTTTCTCATACATATCGCTTTTTGGTTCGTGAGGTTGGGATAGCTGTGGCATATTATGACTATGCACTCGATCCGGTGAATTACTACGAACAAGCATTTCTTAAGGAGCTCTGTGTATGTGTGCACGGCGAAGATCTGCGCGGTCGATTTGGTCCATACAAACTTACACCGGAAATAGCAATAAGTTTCAATGGAGATATTTGTGAAGTTCTTAATCGGACAATAAGTCGGTTGGAAACTGTTTCTACGGTTGAGTTTAAATCAATTTCACAAGGCTTCGCTCGAAAATTGATTCGTACATACTATTCAATGGTAATGGCGCGTTCTCAGATTTGGTCGACACTGTTTCACGAGCAATCAGAAATATTCATCCACCATTTTCCTGATAAAAAACCTATAATTTGTACATTGCAGGATTGGATAGAGCAACCGCCGACAGACAGAAGAAAAGTAATAGAAACCTTTAAGAGGGAAGGTAATTGGGCTTGTGTGAATTTTGTACGTGAAGCACATAATTTTTAGTAAACAAATGGGAGTGGGTGTGTCCAAAAGATTACATATTATATTTTAAGACTAAGGAAGACGAAAGGTGGTAGTCAGTTGAACCAAGATAAAATGTCTATCATATCTTTTGCCCCTAAATATGCAGAAGAAACAGTAAATATGTGGCGAGATAGTAAGTACGAGGCCATTGGTTTGGAAGAGTCTCATAGCTTTGAAAGTCATGTTTACTTTTTAAATCATATCTTATCTAAAGAATTTCAAATTGATATAGCGTTAGTAGACGAAAAAGTGGCTGGGATAATTGCCTATAATGACTTTCATATAAGCCAATTATATATTCATATCGCTTATCAAGGATTAGGCATAGGGAAGAGATTACTTGAAAAAGCAAAAGAACAATCTGCGGGAAAATTAACATTATACACATTTGAGGTAAATAAGAAAGCACAACAATTCTACGAGAGGAATGGATTTGAAATTGTTGGCAGAGGGCATGAAAATGAAGAAAATTTGCCGGATATTCTATATGCTTGGACCGCTGAAAAACTATGAATCAATTTGAATTTAGAAAGGGACCTTCTGAAAATCAAGAGATCCCATTTTTTTATCTAATTCTTAAGAAACGACTCTTCAAATATTTCTAAGAGATACTCCAGAGTGATAGGATCACTGTACGTGGATGCTTTGCTATTGATTTCGATTACCTGGCCATTTTTTACTGCAGGTATATTCTTCCATGTGTCGGTATCCAGGAAGGAGCTGTCGCTATCCGGGTTTTTACTTAAGACAATATAGTCACCGGCAAATTCGGGAAGGACTTCAGCAGAGAAAGTGTAGATCCCGGTTTCAAGTGCCATTTCCTCTACTTTCTCTGGCATTTTCAGTTCCATTGCCTGATAGATTATTTCTGACCCGCGTGCATAATTGTTTCCAAATACATAAAACTCCTTATTGCCATTTTCAATCACAGAAACGGTTGCATCTGCCCCGATTTTTTCACGAATTTCATCTCCTGAGGCTTTTGCCCGTGCAGTGAAATCATCTACCCAGTCTTTTGCTTCTTTTTCCTTGTTCAATAGTTTTCCAATCTCCACCTGCTGGGTCAAGTAATCCAATTTGCCCCATGTATAAACAACAGTTGGTGCGATATCGCCTAACTTATCAATATTTTTCATCCAGGATCCTACAATGATCAGATCCGGTTCGAGCTCGATAATCTTTTCCAGATTTTCATCAGAAACGATTTCTACGCCCTCCAGTTTCTCTTCAAATAGAGGGTTCATATTCGTCCACTCATCAATTCCCACCACATTGCCGCCTAATGCAAGGACATTGGGGCCGTTGGAAAGGGCAATGATTCTTTTCGGATCTTTCGGAACCTCCACAGGACCAGTTTCAGATTGGTATGTAATAGTTTCTTTTTCTGATTCAGAAGCTTGTTTGGTGTCGGCTGACTCGTTTTTCCCGCAAGCACTAAGAGTAAGTACGATTATTAGCAGGAACGGTATGTATAGCTTTTTCAAAGTAATTCTCCCCTTTTTTAAGTAGTAATGATTATCATTTTCAATTAACTCTATAAGAATATTAATCTTAATGAAAATCGTTGTCAATGGGATCTTTTCATTATTATCATTCGAGAAATTTGAATAAACAACAATTTTTGACAAATCTGGTGATATCCAAGAAGGAATAACAGTCCATTTTGTGGAAGTAATATAAGAGATTTGTGAATATGAAATACGGCAAAAGAATTTTGGAATGGCTGATGCAAAATAGATCAGGAGAGGTTCAAAGGAGTGGTTTCATGAAATTAGCAGAGGCATTAATATTGCGTTCAGATTACCAAAAAAGAGTGGAACAGTTGAAGAATCGATTGTTTCAAAATATAAGGGTCCAAGAAGGCGATCAGCCTAATGAGGAGCCAAAGGTGTTAGTGGAGGAATTGACGGAACTCTTGGTGAAGCTCAAGAAACTGATTCAAGATATTAATAGAACCAATTTACATACCAAGTTTGATCAGACACAGTCTCTTGCTGATGCGTTGACCACCAGGGACTTAATTGGTCAGGAAAGAAAGATATATAGTGAGCTGATAGAGCAGGCGACCGAGCGGCATGACCGCTATTCAAGGTCTGAGATTAAGTATGTGACAATCATAAATGTAAAAGAAACACAGAAGCATGTTGATGAATTATCACAAAAGTACAGACTGCTTGATGTCAAAATACAGGAGCTAAATTGGAAAACTGATTTAGTAGAAAAGTAAATTGTTTAACATAGCAAGCTGGTAGCGAAACACGAAAAGGCGAATACCAAACCTAGCAGCAGGTAAAAGTTGCATCAATGGTAGGGGTTACGGGGTGACCCTTGAGGTTCGAGGCCTTATTTTACAACTTAAACCCCAGTAATGTTACAGCATTACAATGTATTCAAACAACTTACTTCCAGGTATTGATTTTCGTTTCGTGAGGGTGGATAGGGGAAATAGAGTTCTATCTTTTTAACTGAGGCGTTGATCCAGAAGGATTGATGCCATTTGTTATTTATTTCTAGATGTATTAAATCGGATTTTAATAATATGGATTTGCAAAGAGGTGATCACATGGGGAAGCTGTTCTTTTATAGTGACCAAGTAAAGGAGTCTCCAGGGAATGTAAGAATGGATGAGTTACTTTTTGCTGGAATTGAGCCAAAAAATATAAAGATAGGTTACATACCATCTACGGAAGACAAGGAAAAAAAGTATTTCCATACAAAGGTACAATATTATCTTGAGTACGGAATCCAGTACTTTATGTTTTTTGACCTTTACAGTGAATTCGATCCATTGAAGATTAAAGAATTGCTCAGTTGTGACATCCTTTATCTTTCGGCAGGAAACCCAATTGAATTTAGAGAGGCAATTAAAAAACGCAAGATGGATAAGGTTTTACGAAATTACTTTGAGAAAGGTGGAATCATTGTAGGTGTGAGCGGAGGAGCTGTTCAACTTGGAAAGTCTGCGAATTTATTTCAACTTTTTATAGGTGATTCAAATGAAGATGAATTGGATACATTGAACTTTGTGGATTTTGAGTTTTTACCTCACTACAATCGCTGGAATGACGAATTTAAGCGAGAAGTTCTTTCATACTCTAAAACTGCTGGAACAACTGTTTATGCTGGAAATGACGGAGATGGGCTTATTGTCCATGAGGATGGCACTGTCCAAATGATAGGAGACATTGTTGTGATTAATGACCGCGGAAAAATTTCAAAATAATACGGAGGAATAGGAAATGAGTTACGTGATGGATTTAAGAGAATTGGTGGGGCAAAGGCCGTTACTACTACCTGGTTCAGTCGTCTTAATTGTAAATGAAAAAAATCAATTGTTATTGCAGCAAAGGAGAGACGGAAGCTGGGCATTGCCCGGCGGTCTAATGGAGGTAGGTGAAAGCCTGGAAGATACAGCAAGGAGAGAAGTGGAAGAAGAAACAGGGCTCATAGTTGGAGAATTGGAGCTGCTGACTGTATGCTCTGGACCTGAGTATTATTTAAAGTTATCAAACGGAGATGAGTTGTATTCCATAACGGCCGTCTATTTAACGTTTGGCGCAAAAGGTAGTCTTCAAATCGATTATACGGAGTCTAAGAATATGCAGTATTTTAATATTAATGATTTGCCTGAGGGGTTAAATAGGGCAAACCGCAATTATATCGAACCGTATCTGAAAAAAATGACAACTAAAGGAGCTACATAATCAAATAATGTTTTCTTATAAAGAGTATATATTTATGAATTGATAAATTTATCACATCCTCTTAACTTTCTTTATCCTCCAAATTAGAGATATAAAATATGAATACTAATAATTTCCCAAAAAGGTGATTCTACTCAAAGGAATCACCTTTTCTGTTCCCTCACACATTTTTCACAATTTTAGAGTAAAATAATGGGTAGTATGCTGGTTGGGAGTGTTACAGTATGAAAAATGTTTTTTTACTACTAGGAATTATGCTGGTTGCGTTAGTGGCAGGATGCTCCAGGTTTGATATCGAATTGCCTGAAATAGATAGCCCAGAATCAACTATTTATGTGACTCACTTAAAAGAGAATGCAATTACCGCCTTGGACATTACGAATGGAAGTCAGAAGAAAACAAATTTGCCTTTCAGGTTTTCTTCGATTGTGGAAATAGAACCTGGATATTTATTGGCGTCTGTTAAAGAAGAGGAACAACTGTTTGAAATAAATATAAAAGATGGTAAAATTACGCCGTTTGTGGACGTTGAAAAAGGGGTCATCGAGTTGGTGTATGATCTGGAAAACAGACTAGTTTATGCTGCCAATGGAAAGTCGAACAGGATCAGTGTGATAGATTTGGAAGGGAAAAAGGCAGTAAAGGAAATAGAAGTCGGAGAATATCCTTCTAAAATGTTCCTTGATAGTGAGAGGCTATATGTGCTAACTGCCGGGAGTGGGGAAGTGTATGTTTTGGATTCTACCACACACGAGGTAACGGGTTCATTTACAGTGAACGCAAGACCTGAAGGCTTACACTTTGATGGCACCTACATTTGGACAGGCGGCCATGGTGCCACAGGAGAAATGAATGAAAAGGTATTTGCCTATGACCCGGAAACAGGAAAGGAAATGATTTCTGTGAATACGGGACTAATGCCTATTCATATCTTACAAAACTCTCAGGATTCTCCAATATTTGTTCTTAGTCACGGGGATCACAGCTTGACAAAAATAAATACGGAGAACTATAAAGTGGAAGAGAAAATCGACGTTTGTGACAATCCAAGCTATATGATTGCGGATAAACAAAACATATATGTATCGTGCCTGGATGGGGACGAACTACTAATGGTTAATCAGGATACTGTAAATATTATGAACAGGTATAAAATTTCTAATGGTCCCTTTTTACTTTTCAAGGGAGGCGATGAGGAATGAACAACGCCTTACGGGTATTGGTCGTTGATGATGAAATGGATATGAGGGAACTACTTGGGATGTACCTGAGTAAAGAAAATTATCACGTTTTCTATGCAGAGAATGGAGAAGAAGCACTCGATACACTTTATATGAATGAAGTGGATTTGATTATTCTTGATGTCATGATGCCCGAAATGGATGGGTTTACAGCTTGTAAGAAAATCCGTGAGAAATATATGATTCCGATCCTGATGCTGACCGCCAAAAGCGATGAATGGGACAAGGTCAGAGGGCTGAAGCTTGGAGCGGATGATTATGTCATGAAGCCATTCAGTCCTAAGGAACTGCTTGCTAGGGTCGAAGCATTGCTGCGTCGTTCCAAGCAAGCATTCTTTGATGTGCTTTCCCATTCAGGCATCACTATCCAAAAAAGTGCAAGGCAAGTGGAGGTAAGCGGGGAAAGAGTAAACCTCGCGAGAAGGGAATATGATTTATTACTATTTTTAATGGAGCATGAGGGACAGGTGTTTTCCAGAGAGCAGCTTCATGATGTGATATGGGGATTGGATACGGAAAAGGGCTCATATCGAACCGTGGATACACATGTGAAAACCTTGAGATTCAAATTGAAGGAGGCAGGGGACCATATTAAAACAGTATGGGGCATCGGCTATAAATTTGAGAGGAATGAAGCATGAATCCACTTTCCATCCGCAATAGGATCTGGTTGACCATCATTTCTGTATCCGTCTTGACCATTCTGCTCGTAGTGGTGGTATCCTATTATCTCTATCAGACCTTATATATCGAAAAACAAACCGATACACTTATAAATCAAGGCCGTCTTCTGGAAGAGGTCTATTATGAAAGCCCGCAGGATGTTTTTTCGGAGCGATTGGAATGGATTGAACAAAGCTCGGAAACATCAATTATCTTTTCGAATGATCCGATGCAGCTTGCCAGTGGAGCGCCATTTGATTCCTTTGCAGAAGAGAACCTTATTTCCTTTTCGGAAAGGCAGGAATTATTAAAAGGGGAGACACTGATTTTTACAAAATATCATACAGGATTGGATCAAGAGATACGGGCAGTCGTCATTCCGTTGAACATTTCTGAAGGATTGGACGCCGTCATTTTTCTTTACATGCCATTAACAGCAATCACGGATGCCTTTCATCCAATTAGGAACTTTCTTCTTGTCGGCATGGTACTGATCATTGTGCTCTTAATACTAATAGGAAGAAAAATAACGAATAGAATTGTAAAGCCAATCAAGCAGATGGAGAAAATAGCAAAAGAAATTGCCCAAGGGGATTTTTCTAAAAGGTTAGCCGTCAATGGGTCGGATGAAATAGCCAGCCTAGGCAATTCGATTAATGTCATGTCAGCCAATCTGGAAGAGGAGGATAGAAAAAGGCGTGAATTCTTGGGAAATGTATCGCATGAATTGAGAACCCCGATCAGCTATCTGAAAGGCTACAGTGAGGCTCTGGGAGAAGGCATCATTACACCGGAAAAATACGTGCTGACTATCCAAAAGGAAACTGATAGAATGAATCTGCTCGTACATGACCTATTGGACCTTGCCCAATTGGAGGGAGAATCATATCCAATTACCGAGGAGCCGATCATATTTTCCGAACTTGTGAAAGAGGTCGTGAGCCGCTTTCAGTTAGAGCTGGACGAAAAAAATCTCACAACAGAAATCAATCTGGATGAAGAGGTAGTAGTAAACGGAGATCATGGTAGGTTGGACCAGGTAGTAGATAACCTCTTGAGTAATGCCATAAAGTATACCCCTGAAAAAGGAAAAATAAAAATTTCTGTCCTCTTGGAAAATACATTTGGGGTTTTGAATATAGAGGATGAAGGAATCGGCATCCCAAAAGAGGACTTGCCTTTTATCTTCGAAAGGTTTTACAGGGTAGAAAAAGCCCGGACTAGAAAAAGTGGCGGTACAGGCCTTGGGCTTTCTATCGTCAAAAAGATTGTACACAAGCATAATGGGGAAATTATCGTGGATTCACAGCTCGGAAAAGGGACAGTGTTCAAGGTGAAAATCCCTTTGTTCATGTTTTAAATCCTTCATTCTTTCTTCACAATTATCAATCAAACTATAAGCATACAGAAAAAAGCGTTGGAGGAGTATGCTTATGGAAGACAAAACGAATCAACAAAAGGGCAAAAATCAGACCAGAACAGGCATCTACCAAACCATGTGGAGATGGCATTTCTATGCTGGCATCATTTTTGCTCCTTTTTTAATTATCTTGGCATTCAGCGGCGGGGTCTATCTATTCAAGCCGCAAATAGAATCCTATCTTTATAAAGATCTTTATTTTGTGGAAGAGACAAGGGAAACAAGCCTTTCTGCCAATGGACAGTTGGAAAAGGTAAGAGAGGAATTTCCTGATGCAGTGGTCACAAGAATGTCCACTTTCGAGGAGGATGAGAGAAGTACAAAGTTTTCTACCATGCAAGATGGAGAGGCCATTAGTATCTTTGTAGACCCATATACAGGAAAGATCCTTGGGGAACTGCCGGTTGAGAAAGAGCTCATGACCATTTTTGTGAAATTGCATAGTGAGCTGCTGGTAGGAGGAACGATTGCCAATCGGTTGGTGGAGCTGGCTGCATGCTGGGCCATCATCCTGCTGCTCACAGGTTTATATGTATGGTGGCCGAGAAACCGTGCCTCCATCTGGGGAACGGTTCTCCCGAGATTAAGAAGCAAGGGAAGAGTTTTCTGGCGGGACATGCATGCAGTCCCGGCATTCTGGTTATCTCTTGGACTCATGGTTTTGATTCTGACAGGTCTCCCATGGTCTGGCGTAATGGGAGAACAGATCAACAGAGTGGCAACGGCTACCAATACAGGATATCCTGCATTTTCATTCAGTTTTGGTGAAAAGCCTGAATCGGTGACAGTAACGAAGGACGTAGCTGAGGAAGTGCCGTGGGCTGCGGAAAATATTCCCGTGCCAGCTTCCACCAGTAATCAGTATGTTCCCTTGACTTTAAATGAAGTTTGGTCAATTGCAGTAGACAGGGAAGTCCAAAAGCCGTATAACATTTCCATGCCTCAAGGAGAAAAAGGCGTATTCACCATTTCCACCTCCCACACCAAGCCATTTGATAATGCGACCCTGCATGTTGATCAATATAGTGGAGCGGTATTGACGGATGTACGATATGAGGACTATGGACTGATGGGAAAAGCGATCACGCTTGGTATTGCACTTCATGAAGGGAAATTATTCGGGTTGGCAAATCAACTGCTTGGTTTGATTCTTTGTATCGGCTTAATCGGAATGATGATCAGCTCCCTTATCATGTGGAGAAAAAGGAAGCCAGTAAATGGAAGTGGTGCACCAGGCAAACATGTGGACATTAAAATAAAAAGAGCGGTTACCATTATCATGCTGCTACTGGGACTTGTCATGCCGCTTGTTGGGATATCCATTATTGTGGTTCTCCTCTTGGATAAATTGGTGTTTACTAGAATAATAAGATTGAAAGAATGGTTAGGATAAGGAAGGCGTGAAAAAGATGAAAAAAATAGGAGCGGTATTGATTCCGATTCTTTTATTGATCGGTTGTACCAGTGCACCTGAAGAGAAAACAACCCTTGAAGTGGTAAAGGTGGAAACGGAACTTCCTGCTGACGTACAAATAGAGGAGGAAGTCGACATTCGAACCCATGTGACCCAGGGGGACAAAAATGTGGAGGATGCCAAGGAAGTGCAGATCGAGATCTGGAATGTGGAGCAAGGAAAAGAAAACAGTGAGCTTATCGATGCAGAACATAATGGTGATGGGATATACGTAGTGAAGCATTCTTTTGAAAAGAAGGGAATCTATCGGATTCAATCCCATGTAACAGCACGTGAAATGCATGTGATGCCCACCAAGCAATTGGTTGTAGGTGATTTAACCCAGGAGCAAATAGACGAGATTCTTGGAAGTGTAGAGAGCGCCGAGCAAGAAAGTGATCACGAAGGCAGTGGACATCATCATTAATTGTTTCTTGATTGTGGAAAAAAATAATCTGTTCAGTTACTTACAAATAAACAATTACTTATATGATAAAGCATTCCTATTTTATGAGGAATGCTTTTTTGTTGAATAGTAACAAGTTATTTATAAAAGTCAATATTTATTTATTGATAATCGATAAATAATGTATTATTATGTAATTGACCATAAGTAAAGACTAATAGAAGAACCATATAGGATTTTTAGAGAGGGTGGGATAAACAATGGATCATCAGATTGTTTTGAAAAAAGAAAAACCATGGTTCATAAGAGGGGTAACAAAGCTTGTTCACTTCGGTTGGCAGCAGGCACTATCCTGTTTGTTTCCTGTTGTTATTTTTGCCTCTTTGGCTATTACACAAGTCATTCCCCTACCCCTGCTGCCACGATATGACTGGCTGCTTATCATCTGCCTACTGATGCAGTGGTGGATGGTTCGTTCCGGACTTGAAACACGGGATGAACTAAAGGTTATCACCTTGTTTCATCTTATCGGTCTGGCGCTAGAACTATTCAAGGTACATATGGGTTCTTGGTCCTATCCGGATGAAGGATATTCGATAATATTTGGTGTGCCTTTGTATAGTGGGTTCATGTATGCAAGTGTTGCGAGTTATCTTTGTCAGGCGTGGAGAAGGCTCAATGTTGAGCTGGTGAAGTGGCCACCGTTTTTGGCTGTTGTACCGCTGGCTGCTGCGATTTATTTGAATTTTTTCACCCATCATTTTTGGCTGGATATTCGTTGGTGGCTTTCAGCACTTGTCATCATCGTCTTTTGGAAATCATGGGTCATTTACGAAATTAATGGAACTCCCTATCGTATGCCAATCGCATTTTCATTTGTTCTAATCGGATTTTTCATCTGGATCGCGGAAAATATTGCAACGTTCTTCGGGGCATGGGAATATCCAAACCAAACCGATGGATGGAGTCTCGTTCATTTAGGGAAGGTAAGTTCATGGCTCCTATTAGTGATTGTTAGTTTTCTGATTGTTGCATCGTTAAAGCAGGTTAAGAGAAAACTTCCGCAATAATAGATATTAATCATTGTTTCAAATTGTTGCATGTAAAAAGCAGTGCGATTTCAATCGTGAAATCCACGCTTTTTTTATTATTGTAATACTTTAAGTAAGATTGAGTTATCCTTTATATATCAAAAGGGAGGAAATGTTGATATATTAATAGGAGTATTCAACATGTAAAATATGTGGATAGTAATTAGTAATAAAAGCAACACGACTGTTGATAACTAAAGAGTGGAAGGAACTATATTAAAGTGAATAAATTAATAAAAGTGGTGAGCAATCATATTTTTTTGTATGCCTTATTAGGGCTTTGTTTTATTTCATCGGTTATATTTGTTAACCACAATCATTCATTTTATGACGAACCAATAGTAGAAGTAATTGAAACAGATTTAAAAGATAAAGAAGAAGTGGTTGATTCATTTAATAATAAGGATCTTCTAACTACACAGGGGATCATTGCTAAAGTGAAAAACGGGAATCATAAAGGGGAAATTATCCACTTAACAAATAAGTATTCTTTATCGGGGGCATATGACCAGGAACACCATGTCGGAAATGAACTGTTTGTTTCCATTGATGCAAACAAAGGAAAAAGTTCACAATTAATTGGAACAATCACAGGAGTCAAAAGAGATACCTACGTTTTGATTGTGGCATGGATTTTTGTCTTTGTTTTACTTATCGTTGGAAAGAGGCAAGGTTTTTTTTCCATCGTCAGTTTAGCGGTGAATGCAATTTTGATATCAGTTGTATTGGACATTTTTATGCATTCCTCAAATGTAAGTTTGTTATTTATATGTGGGATAAGTGTCATATTGTTTACGATAATATCCTTATTACTGGTGAACGGTTTTAATGAAAAAACATTTGCGGCGATTGTCTCGACGTTACTTGGAACCTTTTTTTCGCTAATGATCACCTTTTTTGTATTGTGGATGACGAATGAAAAAGGTCTCCGTTATGAAGAAATGCAATTTCTGACCAGCCCTCCTCAGATGGTATTTATGGCGGGATTATTGATAGGATCATTGGGGGCTGTTATGGATGTAGCCATTACCATGTCCTCTTCCATCTTTGGATTGTATGAAGAAAAGCGCGACATTTCAGTACAAGCACTCCAAGCTTCAGGCATGGAAATTGGGAAAGATATTATGGGTACGATGACAAATATTTTGTTTTTTGCCTATATAAGTGGTTCCATTCCAATGCTTATTTTGTATCTTATGAATGATTTTCCCTTTGGAATAACACTTTCTATCAACCTTTCATTGGAATTAGCCCGGGCCTTGGCCGGCGGAATCGGCATCGTTCTAACGATACCGATAGGACTATGCATATCTATTTTTTTTGTTAATCGAAAGAGGGCACGATTATGAATGTACTACTCATACTGGCAGCTATTTTATTCCTATTAATGGTACTCATCGGTGGAAGAAAAGGAGTACGGTCTTTTATAGCGTTAATACTAAATTTTGGTGTTCTCTTTTTTACTATACTTTTTATGACAGATCCCAATGCAGATCCGATTATATTAACATTGATTGCTTCGGCTGTGATTAGTTGTATTACGCTGTTTTTCATTAATGAAGTGAACCTTAAAACGAAAGCGGCTTTCCTGTCGACGATTATCACGATTGTCATTTTGCTATTATTTATCGTCATTGTGGCAGATAAGTCAATGATCCAGGGATTTGGAAAAGAAGAAATTGAAGAAATCAGCATGTTCTCCATGTATCTTGGAGTGGATTTTGTGAAAATCGGAGCATCCATGATTATTATGAGTACGATAGGTGCGATTACGGATGTAGCCATTTCCGTTGCATCGCCCATGCGTGAAATATTTTTTCATAATCCATCCATCAGTCGGAAAGCCTTATTCAGATCTGGGTTAAGTATAGGGAAGGACATCCTGGGAACCAATACGAATACGCTATTCTTTGCCTTCTTTGGAGGCTATATCGGTTTGTTTTTATGGTTAAAGGAATTATCATATTCAATTGGTGAAATCGTAAATTCCAAAGTGTTCAGTGTGGAGATAATCACAATACTCTGTGCCGGTATCGGTATTGCACTGATTATACCGATTACTTCCTGGATCACAGCGTACTTTTTAGTGAGAAGAAGAGAGCATAACGGGTCCTTAAATAGTCAATAGAATAATTATACAATTTGAAAAGAAGTGAGTTTATCTTTAAGAAGGTAAGCTCTTTTTTATGATTTGAAGAAAAAAGTCACAAACTATGATGCCTATAAAGTATAATTGTGGAAGAATTACAAATTTTCATTCTGTTCTATCTTAACAGTTATGAAATGGAATAATAATGAGAAAGGTACGAAGATGAGTATAATAAAAGATTTCTTGCTGCAACTGACGCTGATGGTAATACCTATATTTGTTTACTTTACATTTATTACGGAGAAGGTAAAGAGCGATAGAAATAAAACCGCTCTAATGACCGTTTTATGGGGGGTATCCATCATATTATGTATGTCCTTTCCATTGAGTTTTGGTCAGGATGCCCGTTTGGATTTAAGATTTATTCCATTATTATTTGCAACTTTATATCTCGGAGTTCGACCAGGAATCTTTCTTTCAATACTGGTTATCCTTTATCGCCTTTACTCAGGTATCAGCATCGGAGTTTATACTACTGTTCTTGTACTATTATTATCACTGCCAGTCATATTGTTCTTCCAAAAATCATTTGCAAGTTCCAATAAATATAAGAGGATTAAAATTGCGGTTGGCCTAGCATTTTACTATTGTCTGGTAGGTCTTACTTCCTTTGGTATTCTAAATGGCTTTTCAATAGATGTTGTGAAGGTGCAGTTTATTCACCTTATCTTTGTAGTGGCAGTAACATGTTTCTTCACGATGTTAATGGAAACTATCAGGGAGATCCACCAGCTGCGTTCAGAACTGCTAAATTCGGAAAAGTTGCGGGTGGTCAGTGAGTTGTCAAGCGTCTTCGCCCATGAAATCAGAAACCCAATGCAGGTAACCAGGGGATTTCTACAGCTTCTGAACGATCCAGAATTACCTAAAAGCAAGAAGGATTATATTAAAATTTCCATTGAAGAGCTAGATCGTGCCAATGAGATAATTGATGATTTTCTTATGTTCGGAAAACCAACTGTAATAAATAACATTAAAGTTAACGTTGGATACCAGCTGGAGCGAGTCATTAATATCATTAAAGGGTATAGCCTGAGTCATCAAGTTGAGATTAAAACGGAAATCCATGAGAATTGCTGGATAGATGCAAATCCTCAAAAACTCAATCAATCCTTGATCAATATCATGAAAAATGCGGTAGAGTCTATGCCCGAAGGTGGAACAGTCTGGGCTACATGTACTTCAACGGCTGATGGGAATATAAGGATTATTATCAAGGACCAAGGAATCGGTATGACCAAAAAGCAATTGGATAGACTTGGATCTCCATTTTATTCACTAAAGGAAAATGGAACCGGTTTAGGAATGATGGTTAGTTTTCAGATAATACGTTCATTTAAAGGCAGTATTAATGTGAAAAGTGAAAAAGGTATAGGTACAGAATTTATAATCCTGTTACCGCAAATTTCCCAAACAAAAGGGCTGTCCTGAAGACTCCAAGAAGTCTTTAGGGTGGCCTTTTTTGAAAAAATATTGTATTCAGAATAATCCTTTGAAATAATTGGTAAAGAGAGACAAAGGGGAAAGTTGATGAAGGTCATTGGGTCATTTATAGTATCAGTTGTTATTTTATTTGTTGGTTTTTATGCATCAGTCATGACACTGTTGTCCACAGGGAAGGAGCAGTATGGTTTAGTAGTAGCTGCTTTTGTACTTATGCTATTGGTATTTGCCAATCTGCTTGTCTGGGACCTGTTTTCAAAAAAAGCAATAAGGTATAGCTTTATAGGTTTATTAAGCTGTTTTATTTTGTTTGTCGTCTTCGTAAATGTGAAGGCTTGGCACCTAAAATCCTTGCAGGTTATGAGTACACAGGATGTAGACCTCTCTGTTTATGAGCCTTTTGCAAAGAATTCTTTGGTTGCCACATTGGATAAAACTGCTACGTTGAAGTTAGAGGAACCGCTATTAAAACTTGACGGGTCGACTGCATTGTATCCGGTATTTTCAGCCTTCGCTCAAGCAGTATATCCGGAAGGATCTTATGATTCCGCTAGGAGTGAGGTGCAATCAACGCAAACGTCAGGGGCTTGGGCGAACCTACTGAAGGAAGAAAGTGACATTATCTTTGCACCAGAGCCACCGATTACTATTCAAGATCTTGCAAAATCCAAAGAAATTGAGTTGAAATTAACACCAATAGGAAAAGAAGCATTCGTCTTTTTTGTACATAAGGATAATCCAGTAAGCGATTTAACTTTAGAGCAAGTTCAAAATATATATGCTGGGGAAATTAAAAATTGGAAAGAACTTGGCGGGAAAGATGAGCCCATATTGGCTTTTCAGCGACCCGAAGACAGCGGAAGTCAACAAATGCTTATGAAAGTGATGGGAACAAAGAGATTGATGGAAGCACCCAAAGATCAAAAGGTAACGGGAATGGGAGGCATCATCGAAGAAACCTTGGACTATGAAAATAGGAAAAACGCAATCGGTTTCTCGTTTCGCTTCTTCTCGGAAACGATGGTGCAACATAACAAGATCAAACATCTAGCGATTAATGGAGTGTCTCCATCAATCAAATCCATTCAACAAGATACCTATCCTTTTGTGAGTCCATTTTATGCTGTACACCTTTCGACAGCAACCAATCCAAACCTCGTTCCATTTTTAGAATGGATGAAGTCTGAAGAGGGACAGACCTTGGTGGAGAAGTCAGGGTATGTGCCGTATTACAAGTAGATTTGAGACAGATCTTCTGGAGTAATGAGTATATTATTTAAAAGGAGAACCAATTTATGAAAGCGATTAATTGCTTGGAAGAATATAAGAAAAATAACCTGGAAATTCCCTCTAAAAATAATGAAGACATGTTGATTGAGGCCTTTGAGATAGTTCAACTGGAATTAGTCTATTCAAATTATTCCATTGAAAGCGTTCGTTTGGCACATGAGATCTTTGGATATTTAGGTGATAGAGGGTTACAGTTGAGAGTGGATATGATGAGAAAGTATTTGGAAAAGAGTGATCCGGAATTGTTAACTGATTGCTTCTGGGCTAATTGGGAGTTGGTTGACAACTTGGCTCTTCTAAAGAATTATGAAGAAATGATAGATGAGCAGCGTGCATTTTTAGAATGGGCAAAAGAAAATCTCGGACCTGACTATTGGATTAAAGTGATGTATGACAGTACACAGGCCATAGGATGGTTTCACGAGAACAAAACAGATGAATGGTTTAAGATTTATCAAGGATTATTGACCCAAATTTCCCCTTCAGAAACTAATCGTCATTCTAGGATTCTCCTTGTTGAAACTGCTGCGGGGCTACGTGCATACCAACTCAAAGATTATGATCATGCACTTAAGGAAATTCAGAAGTATCACGATATCCTAACTGAGGATGAAATGTGGTCGGACTATGCCAAGTTCTATTTCCGTTATGTTACATACTTGTTGGAAACATATGTAGGTAAAAAGGAAATGGATAAATACGATAAATTAATCAGTGAAGTAGTCTTGATGATAGAAAATCAATTCGACCAAAATGAAAAGGGGTTGAGTGATAATATCGATGAGGTCTGTGATATGGCACATGATATTGGTACATGTTTAATGTGGGAAAAGAGATACAAAAAAGCAATAAAGCTATTCGAAAAAGCCATTGAATATCAAGGAACCGGTGTCACTCATTTCTTTTATGCCATTTGTATATGGACCCTGGATAAAGACAGAGAACGAACATTACACCACATTAGTATGGCAGAAAACCAAATAAATGGAAATGGTGGTTTGCGCTCAAGGTACATATATATGTTCTTGGAGCAGCCAGAGTTTTTGGATGTCCGGGAAGATGAAGAGTTTTTATCGGTTTTCAAGCCTATACCGATTGGATTAGATTACTGAAATAAAGGGGAGGCAAGATGGTCGGAACAGAGAACTACTTAGTTACAATTTAAACAACAAAGGAGATAGCTTAATGAAACGGCTAATGATTCTTACTGTAGGAAAAACACATAGTGGGAAAACCACGTTTGCCAGTTTGCTAGAAAAAGAGCTGAACAACTCAATCGTAGTGGATCAGGATAATCACGCAGCTTTTATCAACACATATTACAGGTACCTGCAGCCTAAACAAGGACCGAATACCCTGAAACACGCTATTTCACGGCTTATTGTCGATTATGCTAAAGAGCATACAGATTCCCACTTGATCATTTGCAATTCCAACCGGTATAAAAAAGGTAGAGAATATCTTCTGAATGAGCTATTCCCACCGGATGAGTTCGTGCGCATCCTCGTTCATTTTGATATTCCTGATCATGTATTACAGGCGCGAGTTTCGCAAACTGTGCGGAATACGAATATTTTCAGAAGTGCATCCACCTTTGAAGAAGTTCTAAAACGTCAGCAGAATGAAGTGGTGACAGACCCTATTGAACGAGAGTCAGATCATTTATTCGTGATCAGGGACATTGAAGAAATTACGAGTGTTATTCAAAAGATTGTAGAAATTTCGCACAAAAAATAGGGAGGTTATCATGAAATTTTATGTTGCATCAAGCTTTAATAATATCGATCAAGTACGTTACGTTTGCAGAAAATTAAAAAGCTTGGGCCATATCCATACATACGATTGGACACAAAACGAAAGAGCGTCAACACTGGATGATTTGAAAAGGATCGGGCAGCTGGAAAAGGATGCAGTTGCAGAAGCGGATCTTGTATTGGTAATACTGCCAGGGGGAAAAGGGAGCCACATTGAACTGGGGATTGCTCTTGGTCTCAATAAGAAAATCATCCTCTATTCTCCTGATCAGACCATCTACAACTTTGCCACTACGAGTACCTTCTACCATCTGCCAGAGGTTGAAAAGTTTATTGGAACATTGGATGAGTTGGTGGATATCTTTCATCCATATGTGCGGAAATCTTAAAATGTATTAGTTCGAAAGGGAATCATAAGAACGGCGATATGTTAGTTTGTTATAATGAAATGAGAATGAAAGAAAGGAAGTGCAAGCTATGGATTTAGAATCAGTCATGCAGGAGCTTGAAGCCCTCGGCAAGGAACGTTCTAAAAAAATGTACATATCTAATGGCGCAAAAGAACCGCTTTTTGGAGTGGCTACAGGAGCTATGAAACCAATTGCAAAGAAAATCAAAATCAATCAGGGTCTTGCTGAAGAACTTTATGCCACAGGTAATTATGATGCCATGTATTTTGCAGGCATTATTGCGGATCCCAAGGGAATGTCTGAGTCGGATTATAATCGTTGGATGGATGGAGCATATTTCTATATGCTGTCCGATTATGTTGTGGCGGTTACTCTGGCAGAATCCGATATTGCACAGGACGTTGCTGATAAATGGATTGCAAGCGGTGAAGAGCTGAGAATGTCAGCGGGCTGGAGCTGCTATTGCTGGCTTTTAGGGAATCGGAAAGACAAAGAATTTTCCGAAAAGAAGATTTCTGAAATGCTTGATTTGGTGAAAAATACGATACATGATTCACCGGAACGAACGAAATCCGCCATGAATAATTTTCTATATACAGTTGGGATTTCTTTTAAGCCCCTCAATGAAAAGGCAATTGAGACTGCGGAGGCAGTTGGTATAGTAGAAGTGAAACGGGACATGAAGAAAAGCAGTTTCCTTAATGCATATGAGAGTATCCAAAAGGAAATGGATAGAGGGAAACTTGGTTTCAAACGGAAATATGTAAGGTGTTAGAGATGGCGATTGGGGTGTTAATCCATAAAGGATTAGTGCTCCTTTTTTGTTGGTGAATTCATAATAAAAAAGGTTCTATTCTGTTTTATTTTCTGAATATTATTGTAATTAATATATAAAAAGTGTAAAATTACACATATATGATAAAAAGGAGCTATAGAATAAATAATGAACCAGACAGATGTCATTAACTTAATTTCTAATAAACTAAAACTTATTCGTATTGAATATGACTACACCCAAGATAAAATGGCAGAAATTCTGGGTGTTTCCAAGAAAACGTTGGTGCAGATCGAAAAAGGCAGAAATTCCGCAAGCTGGACGGTGACGGTAGCAGCCAGCGCGCTGTTTAGAGAAAGTGAGATTCTCACATCTATTCTTGGAGCTGATCCGTTGGAAGTCATTGAAACCCTTGCGCATGAAAAGATAGATAGTCCAAAAGATAAAACAATGGGAGGTAAGGTATGGTGGAAAGAAGTCAGAGTAATGGGGAAATTCCGCCTTCAGCAAAATGTCATAAGTCAACACTACCGAATTCTGGATGATCTTGATTTTCGATGGTACAGCTCATTTAATGTGGAAGATGCCATACAGAAAATAAACGAATTATCCAAAGACAAGAAAGGAGATTAGACTGATGGAAATAAATATTGTCCTCCTGATAGTCGTTCTATGCCCTGTTTTTTTGTTAGCCTGCTACTTATCTGAAAGGCTTGATCTTCAATAGAATTGACTTCAAATAACTCTAACTAATAGGAGTGTAGCATGAATAGAAAAGTATTAGCTGTCTGTATCACACTTTCCATGGTAATTGTACCTATAGGATCCTTTTACTTGTATGTACTTTCTGGTGAGAAGACAAGATATGAAGCAACACTTTCTTACTTGAAGGAAGATAGGGGGTATAAACAAAACGAGATAAAAAGTGTTGAAGTGGAGTATAGCATAATGAGCGTACTCTTTTTCTATCATCCATGGGCCATTAACGTTGTATATGAGGACGAACCGTCCGCTATCTATTCCTATCATTATGAGGACGGGATAATGTCACAAAGCGGTCTTTCAGGAAGTACTCCAGATGAATTGTACCAACATCTTGAAGACGCGCCTCCGGATATTAAGAAAAATAAAAACTGAAAGTTCGGATAGAATTGGGTGTAGTGCTGCGGGAGTTAATAAAGACTGGTAATTTAACGGGAGTGAAATAGATGATAGATTTGAGTAGCAAACCACATATCGAGGGAGAGAAAGTTATCCTGCGACCTTTTCTGGATGAGGATCTTCCTTTTATAGAGGAGTGTCTGAAGGATCCGGAGGTTATCAAACTGACAGGAAGCACCGATGATTACGATGAGGATGCGGTTGTTAAATGGTACAAGACAAGGAATGAGCAGAAGGACCGCCTGGATCTTGCGATTGTGGATCAGGGTTTGAATGTTGTGGTTGGAGAGGTTGTGGCCAATCTTTATCAGGAAGAAAAGCAAAGTATGAACTTTCGGATACTGATTGGACCAAGGGGAAGAGACCGTGGCTTAGGAACGGAAGCAACTATACTATTCATAGATCATCTTTTCCAAAATACGAAATTGAATCATCTGACTCTCAGCGTATATGATTTCAATCCGAGAGCAAAAAAGGTATATGAAAAGGTTGGCTTTACCGTTGAAAGCATCGACAAGCACGAATTGGAATATGAGGGTGGACGGATCGACTCCATCAATATGATAATGAAAAGAGATAACTGGCTGAAAAGTAGAAAAGAGGATTTATAAGATGAATTTGCACATTACGAAGGAAACAGACGACAAGAAGAAACGCCATGTAAATAAGATGCTGTATGAATATAACCTAAAGCATTTTCCGGAGGATTTGAGAGGAAGATACCAGGAAATCAACCTATACCTCATGGACGAAGAAGATAACGTCAGAGGCGGGCTATTGGGAGAGATCTGCTGGAATTGGCTCGAAATTCATATTCTGATGGTAGATGAAGACTTGCGCAAGGATGGCTACGGATCGAAACTAATGCAGGAAGCAGAGGAGATTGCTGTTGAAAACAAATGCGACTTCATTAAAGTGGATACACTTAGCTTCCAAGCTTTGGACTTCTACAAGAAGCACGGCTATGAAGTTTATGGGGTACTCGACCAGGTTGGCAGGGACCATGAGCATTATTTTTTGAGGAAGGTACTATAATTAACCGCCAAGGTTGCTATATCTTAGACGGTCTTTTTCTTGAATTTGTAGTGCTAGAAAATAAATTCGGTCAAAATGTGGTATAAGGAATATTTTTTACCCAAAAAAGTGCAAGCAGAGGGGGAAAGCCCGGTAATCTGCTTGCTTTTTTAGATAGTGCTACTTCTAAAAGAGGAAACTTGATGATTTCGGCCTTTCAATTAAAACCGGAAAAAGAGATATGCTCAAAAAATAAGATTTGTGATGAAAAATCCCCGTCTTTTGCGGAAAAATCTTCATGATTTGCACAAAAATACATGTTTGCGGTGAAAAAATCCAGTAATATGCACAAACCGCATAAAATGACAGGTTCCGACATAACAAAGAAGACTGGATTGTGTGCTACATAGCCATCTCGCCATTGTCGTAGTTGATCTGCCAATGAATTCCGAATTTATCAGTCACTTGCCCATAAAGCTTGCTCCAGAAGGTTTCCTGCAGTTCCATTTCGACAGTACCGCCATCTTTTAATTGTTCATACCAGGATTTTAAATCTTCCATATTTTTACTGATTAAAGCAAGGGTTACGTTGTTGCCCGCCACAAAATGCTGCCCAGGGAACGTATCGGAGAACATGACATTGCTTCCGTCGATGTTTAGACGAGTATGCATTACCAATTCTTTTGCTTCCTCTGGAAGTGGGTACTCCGGATTTTGTGGTGAATCACCAAAAGTCATGATTCTAGGATTTTCTGTTTGAAAAACCTTTGCGTAAAATTCAACCGCTTCCCGGCAATTGCCATTGAAAACTAGATATACATCTACAGACATTCTTTCACTCCTCTTCATAGATTAAGTACAAATCTATTTTATCCGAAAATTCACATGAAAGACAATTTAATATGGGAGGAGAAAGTTGTATGGTGAAATAGCTGTTCTTCGGGCAATGATTCCGGTCCTTTCATAGGAATATCGGAGATTCTTATTTTCGGATAAATTGATCATTTTTCATCAATGATATCTAACCGCAGCTGGTACTGGGAATTATGCTACGGCTGCCGCTGCCAGTCAAAGAAGTGATTTAATATTGAACTATGAGCGTTATCGCTTGAAATTGCACAGTATGCGAAGGACACTGTCTATTTAAAGATTGAAAATGAATGGTTTGAGCAGCCCCCCTGGTACCATGGATAAAGAGAAATTGGCACAGCAAAAAAAGCAAAATTAATACAAGAAAAGGTAAGCGATATGCTTACCTAAAAAAATTTAAGACCCGTCCAAATGACGAGTCTTTGGTTTTTATAGTATGCAAAAAGTTATTTCTCCTTCAGCTCCAACCCATACTCTTTTCCTTTTTGTACATATGTATCAATCGATAGCTGAATCAGCTCCACATCCTTGTCGGTGATTTCACGAATGACTTTGCCTGGAGAACCGACAACCAGTGAACGGGGAGGGATCTTTTTTCCTGATGGGATCAGAGTGTTCGCACCTATAATGCTCTCTTCCCCAATTTCTGCTCCATCCAAGATGGTAGCCCCCATCCCGACAATACATCTTTTCTGCACGGTACATCCATGCAGGATGGCATTATGCCCCACTGTCACCTCGTCCTCAATCACAAGAGGAAATCCTTCATAAAGATGAGCTGTCACGTTATCCTGGATGCTGCATTTCTTTCCGATGGTGATTGGTCCTTCATCCCCACGCAGTACCGCATTAAACCATACGGTCGACTCCTCGCCAATGGTAACATCCCCTATAATATGTGCCCCCGGTGCCACAAACACAGATGAATCCACATTTGGCTCCTTCCCACCATATCGATATAGCATAAACATCTTACCCCTTTCAATTCGAAAATAGCTTTGTTCCTGAACAAGCTGTATTGTCTAAATATTAAAATTAGTATAACATTATTTTTACGAGGGGTGAAAGAATAGATGAATAAATTAATATACATATTGAATATACAACTACCAATCATTCAAGGGGGGATGGGGAATATCAGCAATGCCCCGCTTGCTGCCGCTGTGTCGAATGCGGGAGGACTGGGAACAATCGGTGCCGGAACGATGCCGCCTGATGAAGTGGAAAAGATAATACTCGAAACAAAGCAGCTTACCAACAAGCCTTTTGCTATCAATGTTGCACTTTCTGTGTCCCCCTATACAAAAGAAATACTGGGGTTGATCATCAAGCATGGCGTCCAGGCGGTCTCGCTTTCTGCCGGTAATCCTGCTCCTTTTATTCCAAAATTGAAGGAGCATGGTGTAAAGGTCATTTGTGTAGTGGCTTCCTCTAAGCAGGCAGTGAAAGCTGAAAATGCAGGAGCGGATGTTATAGTAGCAGAGGGTTATGAAGCGGCAGGCATCAATTCGAATCTGGAAACGACCACGTTCACCCTGATTCCGCAAATCGCTTCAAAGGTCACCGTCCCGATTGCAGCTGCTGGTGGGATTGGTGACGGAAAAGGTCTTGCGGCCGCACTTGCACTCGGAGCATCTGGCGTCCAAATGGGAACGAGACTGATTGCTACAAAGGAAGCTCCTTTTCACGAAGAATATAAGAATGCACTCCTTGCTGCGGATGATGGGGGAACAGTCATTGTAGGCCGTTCTGTGGAGAGGGTAAGAAGGGTATTGAAAACTCCCTATTCGGACTACTTGTTAGAAAAAGAGGCAATCGGGATAACACTAGAGGACTTCAACGGCTTGACCACAGAGGAGCATCACAAGCTTGGGGCTATTCTAGGAAAACTAGACAAAGGGTTTATCAATGGCGGCCAGATTTCAAGCATCATTTCAGATATTCCAAGTGTTGAAGATCTTTTTACTAGTATGATGAAGGGCGCGAAGAAAGAATTAAAACGAGCGAGTAACCTATTATAATGCACCCCATCTTCGGCCCACGAAAATTTGAAAGACGTTGTAGATTGAAGTGGAAGGCACGAAGAATCCGGTTGGAGGAGAGGGATATTGAAGACCTCATAGGCGCTTGCGCCGAGAAGGCTTCTGGCTGCATATGAAGGACCTTTTACCTCGCTTGCATGGCGAAAAGGTCCTTCATTCCGCATATGATAACCTTTTACCTCGCTCAAGCGGCGAAAAGGTTTTTCACCCCGCTTAGGGGGCATTCTAAAACCTATAACTAAAGAACCTCTTCATTAGAAGAAGGTTCATTTAACTTTAATTATATTCAATCTGAATTGAGTTAATCTTAGACTTCCCCTAATTTGGAAGTCTATTTTAATAGGTTAAAAAAAGGTTTTTTTGACATAAAGGGCGTATTTATCTTAAAATAATAAAATATATAAAATTTTTAGAATATATTGACATCGAGAAAAATGGAGTGTTAATATAACGTTGAAAAAACGAATCTCTGTTTTTGCATGATAGAAATACATAATCTGTCAGTGCTTCGTTTTTCAGGGTTTACAGCTTGTTACTTTTTGCAAGCTTTAAAATATTATTAGGGGGATATCTATGAAAAAGTTTCGTTTTAAATCAGCATTGGCATTAACTGCAAGCTTCATGTTATTGGCTGGGTGCGGGTCAAATTCCACAAGCACAGGCGATAAGGAAAAGAAACAGGTAGTCATCGGTGTAACTCAGATTGTGGAACATCCTTCCTTGGATGCTGCTTTTGCTGGGTTTAAGAGAGCACTTGAAGAAAACGGATACAAAGAAGGCGAGAATGTAAAGTATGATGTTCAAATTGCACAAGGGGAAATGAGCAACAGCCAAACGATTGCAGGTAATTTCGTTGCAGATGAAGTGGATCTGATTTTTGCAAACTCCACTCCTAGTGCGCAAAGTGCGCTTCAGGCAACAAAAGACATTCCAATCGTCTTCACATCTGTAACTGATCCTGTTGGCGCTGAATTGGTAGAATCCTTTGACAAGCCAGGCGACAACATTACGGGAACTTCCGATACTCATCCGGATGCGCTTTCCAGTACAGTTGATTTTATGACTGGTGAAATCGGAGCGAAATCCATTGGGGTACTTTACAATGCCGGAGAACAAAACTCTGTTGTACAAGTAGAAGCTTTGAAAGAACTAGTGGAAGCAAAGGGTGCGAAATTGGTGGAAGCATCCGTTTCCAACTCTGCTGAGGTTAAGCAGGCCACTGAATCCTTCATCGGACGTGTAGATGCCATCTATATCCCAACTGATAATACAGTTGTAACTGCATTCCAGACTGTAGTTGGTGTGGCAAATGACGAGCAGATTCCATTGTTTGCAGGTGAGCTTGATTCCATGAAGCTTGGAGCTGTTGCTGCTAGTGGATTCAGCTATGAGGATCTTGGCTATGAAACAGGCCTGATGGCTGTGAAGATTCTGAAAGGCGAGAAGAAAGCGTCTGAAATCCCTGTATCCTACCCGCAAAACCTGAAGCTTGTCATCAATACACAAGCTGCAGAAGCACAAGGTGTGGAAGTGAAGGATGCTTGGACGGAAATCGCCGAATTCTTTGACGGCAAGTAATCTTTAAGACAACAAGGAGATGATTCTAACATGATTACAGCACTTTTTGGTTCAGTCGAATTAGGAATCATCTACGCAATCATGGCCCTAGGGGTATATTTATCCTTTAGGGTCCTTGATTTTCCGGACCTTACCGTAGATGGTAGCTTTGTAACAGGGGCAGCGGTTGCTGCAACCATGATTGTAAACGGGTCTAACCCGATATTGGCTACGGTCGTAGCGATGGCTGCCGGTTTTGTGGCAGGTTGTATCACCGGGGCCTTACATACTTTTGGAAGAATTAATGCTTTGTTGTCAGGAATTCTGATGATGATTGCCTTGTATTCCATCAATCTAAGAATCATGGGCAGGTCGAACGTTCCCATGCTGAATACGGAGACTTTTTTTACGAAGCTTCGTACATGGTGGGAGGGAACAGGCATTGACCCACTCATCAATAATGCTTTTGCCTCCGTCGGGTTAGGGGAGTTTGTTCCAAGAACCTGGGGTGTCATCTTTGTCATGATCATCGTAACGCTCGCAATCAAATTCATTACGGATTGGTTCCTGAAGACGGAAATTGGACTTGCCATTAGAGCAACCGGTGACAATAAGAGGATGATTCGCAGCTTTTCAGCAAATACAAATGGCCTTGTGATCCTGGGCCTTGGGGTGTCGAACGCAATGGTCGCATTCTCTGGCGCGCTGATTGCCCAGCATGGCGGATTTGCAGATGTGGGAATGGGCATCGGGATGATCATTATCGGTCTTGCCTCCGTCATCATTGGAGAAGCCCTTTTCGGAACAAAAACAATTGCAAGAACTACTCTTGCTGTAATCGGTGGAGCAATCATCTATCGGATCGTGGTAACACTTGCTCTACGTGTAGATTTTCTTGAAACGGGAGATATGAAAATTATCACAGCCACTATTGTTATCATAGCGCTTGTTGCACCTAAAATAATGGATGCCTATAAGGAAAGAAAGCGGAAGCGGCAAAAAATGCTAAAGCTGCAAACTTTGAATGCTACCAGAGGAAAGGGTGATGAGCGTGCTTCACTTAACTCAGATTAACAAAGTGTTCAATGAGGGTACTTTGGATGAGAAAAATGCTTTGGATCATGTGAATCTTTCCTTGAATAAAGGCGATTTTGTCACCATCATCGGAAGTAACGGTGCTGGAAAGTCAACCCTGATGAACATGATTTCAGGAGTGTTGACGCCTGACACAGGAACAGTCGAGATTAATGGAAAAAATGTCACCTTCATGTCTGAGCATAAACGCGCAAGATATATCGGCAGAGTGTTTCAGGATCCGATGGCAGGAACTGCACCATCGATGACAATCGAGGAAAATCTGGCAATGGCCTATTCGCGAAATAGAACACGCACCTTTAGGCGTGGAGTTTCCGGGCAAAGAAGAACGTACTTTAAAGAAGTACTTGAAACGCTCCATCTAGGATTGGAAAACCGTTTAACAGCTAAGGTCGGTCTGTTATCAGGAGGAGAAAGACAAGCGCTCTCCCTGCTGATGGCGACTTTCACTGAGCCTTCGATCCTCCTGCTTGATGAGCATACTGCTGCGCTCGATCCGTCCCGTGCAGAGCTTATCACGAACATCACAAAGGAGATTGTCGCTGAAAAAGGGCTGACGACACTTATGGTGACGCATAATATGCAGCAGGCACTAGATCTTGGAAACCGCCTGATCATGATGGATAAGGGACAGATCATCCTTGAAGTCGGAGAGGAAGAAAAGAAAACATTGACCATCGAACGACTGCTTCAGGAGTTCCAAAGAATACGCGGCGAGCAGATGGCTAATGACCGTGCTCTGTTGAGTTGAGGCTAGACAAAAATTAAGAATCCGCCGGGGCACATTATGTGTTCCGGTTTTTTCGTCTGGTAAGGATAAGGAGGAGCAGGCATTCTAATGCTCAATTATCAAAATGAAGTGATTATTTACAAAATTTCTACAATTCATTGACGGTTTATTTAACGAAATGTTATTATAGCGTTGAATAAACGTTATACGTTTTGGGGTGAAGAAGTTGAAGCCTGGTTTAAAGGAAGGCACTCAAAAGAGTCTGACAGTAAAAGTTACACCCTCCATGTTTGCGCAATTCGAAGGGAAAGTGGTTCACCCCGTCTATTCCACGGCTACCATGGTCTATCATATGGAATGGGTATCGCGTCAAATCATTCTACCCTTTTTGGAAGACGGGGAAGAGGGGATGGGAGCTGAGGTTTCCGTAAAGCACCTCTCACCTGCAATCGAAGGGACAGAATTGGTTTTGGAGGCAAAAGTGATCAGCGTGAACCGGAATAGTATTCTGACAGAAGTCACCGTTAAAGCGGAGGAAAGACTTGTTGGATCAGGTGAAGTTAGGCAGGCTGTACTGTCAAAAAGTAAGATAAATAGAATAATAGGGCAAGACTAAGCAAGAATATTAGATAAAAAGGGTGATCGTGTTGACAAATTTGAAAACGCTTACTTCTGAAGTGGGGGGAATGGATATGTTCGACAAAATCCAGAATCATCAGCAGGTGGTCTTCTGTAATGATCCTGATACAGGTTTAAAAGCAATTATCGCCATACATAACACAACACTGGGACCAGCTCTCGGAGGATGTCGCATGCAGCCTTATCAATCTGTTGACGCGGCACTTTTTGATGTATTACGCCTTTCTAAAGGGATGACATATAAATGTGCAGCTGCTGATGTGGATTTTGGCGGAGGGAAGGCGGTCATCATCGGGGATCCCAATAAGGATAAATCCCCTGAGCTATTCCGTGCATTCGGACAGTTTGTCGAGTCGCTAAATGGCCGCTTCTATACTGGGACCGATATGGGAACGTCCCCTGAGGATTTTGTTCATTCTTTAAAAGAAACAAACTGCATTGTCGGGGTGGATGAAGTATACGGTGGTAGCGGCGATTCATCGGTACCGACAGCTCAAGGCGTCATTTATGGAATTGAAGCAACCAACCTGACAGTATGGGGCTCCAAAAATCTATACGGCAAAAGCTATGCAATCCAGGGGCTTGGGAAAGTCGGCGCAAAAGTGGCGGAACAGCTTCTACATGCAGGTGCTGACCTTTATGTTTCGGATATCAATGAGTATGCCATCAATCAATTGGTAACTAAAGCAAAAGAGATTGGAGCAGGAATCAAAGTGGTAGGCGGAGATGAAATATATTCAGTGGAAGCGGATGTCTTCGTTCCGTGTGCGCTTGGCGGCATCATCAATGATCATACAGTGGAACAATTGAAAGTGAAGGCGGTAGTCGGTTCTGCGAACAATCAGCTGATTGAGAACCATCATGGTGCGATGCTACAGGAAAAAGGGATTCTCTATGCGCCTGATTATATTGTAAACGCCGGTGGACTCATCCAAGTGGCTGATGAGCTATATGAGCCTAATAAAGAAAGAGTTCTGAGAAAAACGAAAGCCATCTATAATTCATTGATGGATGTATATAAAGAGGCAGAAAAAATGAATATCACGACAGTGGAAGCTGCCAATAATTTCTGTGAACAGCGCCTGGCGGACCGTACCCGTCGAAACAGCTTTTTCACCCATTCAAAACGTCCTAAATGGTCTGTGCGAGTTTAATAGATGGAGGGAAATGGAATGGAGAATCAGTTTCCGATAAAAGTATTGATGGATGAAAACGGAAATCTTACAGACGAGAAATACTCATCAAAAATAACTAAAGAATTGACAGAAACCTTTTATAAAAATATGCTGCGGATCCGAACATTTGATAAAAAGGCGATCAGCCTTCAGCGACAGGGAAGAATTGGAACATATGCCCCATTTGAGGGGCAGGAAGCCTCCCAGGTTGGAAGTGCTCTTGCTTTAAAAGAGGACGATTGGCTGTTTCCATCTTACCGTGACCATGGAGCAACAATGACATTCGGGCATTCGTTGCGAAATATCCTGCTCTTTTGGAATGGCAGAAATGAAGGATGTGTTCCTGCAGAAGGCAAAAAGGTATTTCCGCCGGGAATCCCTATTGCCACTCAGCTCCCACATGCAGTTGGAGCGGCATACGCAGAAAAAAGAAAAGGAACAAAGAATGCAAGTATCGTATATTTTGGTGACGGCGCGACATCGGAGGGTGACTTTCACGAAGGCTTGAATTTTGCAAGCATTCTCCAGGCTCCGGTTGTCTTTTTTAACCAGAACAATGGATACGCCATTTCTGTTCCCATGTCCAAACAGATGAAAACCGCAACTATTGCCCAGAAAGCCTTGGCTTATGACATGCCTGGCTATCGGATCGACGGCAATGATATTTTTGCGGTATATTTCCATACACTGGAAGCATTGGAGCGGGCACGAAACGGAGAAGGACCTACTCTGATTGAGGCGGTTACCTGGAGGTACGGTGCCCACACCACTGCTGATGATCCTACCAAATATAGAAACCAGGAGGAAAGTGAAGAAAGAAGAGGGAAGAAAGATCCCATACTTCGTTTGGAACGATACATGAAAAATAACGGCTGGTTCAATGAGGAAGAGAAATCCGTATGGCTTGACGAAATTTCAGAGGAAATAGATAGCGCAATAGCAGAAATGGAACGCTTCCCTAAAGCGGATCCTGCTGACATGTTCAATCATGTCTTTGAAAAGCCAACCTGGGGAATACAGCAGCAAAAACAAGACCTTCTTCAAGTGTTAAGGGGTGAATCCAGATGAAAACGGCAATTAAAACGAATACCTTGACAATGGTCCAGGCAATTACAGACGGATTGGATACCATGTTGGGAACGGATGAGAACGTTGTGCTGATGGGTGAGGATATCGGCGTCAACGGAGGGGTGTTCCGGGCAACAGAAGGACTGCAGGCAAAATATGGGGACGACCGCGTGATTGATACCCCATTGAGTGAAGCGGGATTTGTTGGTGCTGCGATTGGTATGGCTATCAATGGTTTCAGGCCAGTTGTGGAAATACAGTTTCTTGGGTTCATCTATCCTGCCTATGAACAGATTATGACCCATGCCTCGAGACTCCGCGCTAGAACCATGGGGCATTATACTGTACCGATGGTAATACGGGCCCCCTATGGTGCAGGAGTAAGAGCTCCCGAAATACATTCTGACTCAACGGAAGCACTTTTTACACACATGCCCGGAATCAAAGTGGTTTGCCCATCCAATCCATATGATGCAAAAGGTCTTTTGATCTCTGCAATTGAAGACCCTGACCCGGTCCTTTTTTTGGAGCCTATGCGCTGCTATCGTTCGCAAAGAGAGGAAATCCCGGAAGGAAAGTATACAGTGGAGATTGGAAAAGGCAAGGTCTGCAAGGAAGGCGACGATGTTACTGTCATTGCCTGGGGTGCCATGATCCCTGTTGCCATGCAGGCAGCTAAAGAAATGGAACAAAAGGGAGTCGGTTGTGAGGTAATTGATCTTCGAAGCCTATACCCGATTGATAAGGATATCATTTCCGAGTCCGTCCAGAAAACGGGGAGGACTGTCATCATTCATGAAGCACATGCTGCTACAAGTGTCAGCGGGGACGTGATGGCCATCATCAACGAAACATCCTTCCTGTATCAAAAGGCTCCAGTTGAGCGGGTAACAGGGTTTGATGTACCGGTACCTTATTTCGGTTTTGAGGATTATTATTTGCCTACAAGCAAACGGGTTGTGGCAGCCATAGAAAAAGTGATGAAGTTTTAGGCCTTGGAGGTGCAGTGATGATAGAAGTGAAGCTACATGATATAGGCGAGGGTATGACCCAGGCAGATGTGTTGGCACTCTTCGTCCAACCGGGAGACCGGGTGAACCCTGATGAGCCATTGGTTGAGGTTCAGACTGATAAGATGACAGCGGAAATTCCTGCTCCCTATGCCGGGGTGATCAAAGAAGTGAAGGTGGAGGTCGGCCAGACGATTTCAGTGGGAACGACGATTTTTCTTCTTGAAAGAGTGGCTCATGAAAGTGAAGCGGAGGTTGCATCTGCAGTGGAGGCCCCATCGGTGACAGAAACCAAATACCATGCAAAAGAATCAACGGTACTTGCAGTCCCAACAGAAAAGGAAAAGTCCAAGGGCAGACGTACGATGGCATCCCCTTATACTAGAAAGCTTGCCAGGGAACATGGGGTAGACATTGAAATGGTCACAGGTTCTGGGCCTGCGGGGAGAATAACGGATGAAGATGTACTAAACTTCGGATCAGAGAATAAATTCCAACAAGAATTGCCTCTGAAGTCAATGAAGCAGAAAACGGAGGAAAAAAATCTACCAGAAGCCAAATCTACGGCCATTCCTTTTAAAGGAAGAAGAAAACAGATTGCGGCAAAAATGTCACAATCCCTTTTAACCATCCCTCATTGCACCCACTTTGAAGAGGTGGATGTAACGAACATATTGGAAATGCGTGAGTTTTGGAAAAAACGCACTGTTAGTGTTTCTGCGACGGCACTATTTGTGAAGGGCATCAGCATTTCCTTAAAGGACTACCCTATTTTCAACGCACGTCTGAATGAGGAAAAAGCCCTTATTGAACTGCACGAGGAGCATCATATTGGAGTGGCCATCGATACTGAAGAAGGCTTGATTGTACCTGTTGTGCGAAATGTGGAAAAGAAGTCGTTGCTAGCCATTCATAATGAGCTGAAGGAGCTTACTGTAAAAGCACAGGAAAACAGGCTTACCATTGGCGAAATGACAGGGAGCACATTCACGATAAGCAATGTCGGTCCTTTAGGGGGAAGCATCGGGGCAACACCGATCATCAATCAACCTGAGGTGGGCTTGATTTCCTTCCATAAAACGAAAAAGAGGCCAGTAGTAAATGACCAGGATGAGATCGTCATCAGATCGATGATGAACATTTCCATGAGCTTTGACCATCGTGTGGCAGATGGTGCTACCGCAGTAGCTTTCACAAACAGACTGACAGAATTGCTGGAAGAGCCAAAACTATTATTGCTGGAGTTGGTCTAATATGGTAGTAGGAGAACTGACACAGGAACGCGACCTTGTCATCATTGGTGCCGGGCCAGGGGGATATCATGCCGCCATTCGTGCAGCACAGTTAGGCTTGCAGGTTACCCTGATCGAAAAAGGTGAATTGGGTGGCTTGTGCCTGAATGAAGGATGTATCCCGTCCAAGGTACATACAGCAGCGGCACAAAACCTGCATCGCTTGACTGGCATGAAAAGCATGGGTATCCAAGCCAATAATGCTACTTTCGATATGGCTACCTTGCAGGAGTATAAGAATGTCACGATCAAGCAGTTGAAGCAGGGAATTGAAGCGCTCTGTAAAGCAAATAAAATTGAAGTTTTAAAAGGCGAAGCGATGTTTCTTTCTCCTGACAAAATAGGAGTGGAAAACGGACATCAGTATGATACCTACTCTTTTAAGCATGCAATTATAGCTACCGGAAGAGAAAAAAAACCGCTTTTAAACGTGGAAGGAAACTACTTAACTATAACAACGTTATGGAAACTAGATGAAGTTCCTCCTTCATTACTTATTTATGGGAATGATGATTTTACGTTGGAAGCTGCGATGTGCTTCAGCAAACTGGGGTCGGAAGTGATCATGATCTTTTCTGAAAATGAAACGGAATTCACATTTGATGAATCGATCAATAAAGAGCTCATGCGGCAATGCAAAAAACATAAAATCAAACTGATAAAAGATGTCAAAGTTAAGAGCATCAATCATTTCGATCAAAGCTGGGAAATGGAAATACAAGATGCGGAAGGAAAATCGCAGACCCTGAAGAGTACACATTTATATGTTGCATCTCAGCCGGGAGGAACATTGGATGGATTGGGTGTAACTAGAGCAGGTATCCTATTGCATGATAGCGGGGCTGTAAAAGTGAACCAAACCTGCCAGACATCGGTTGACCACATTTATGCAATCGGAGATATCACAGAAGGACCTGCGCTTGCTGTGAAAGCGATCAAACAAGCAAAAGTTGCAGCAGAAAGCATCGCTGGCTTCCAATCAGAGGTAGACTTAACATTCATTCCCAGAGTTCTTCATACGATTCCTCCCATCGCATCGGTCGGTTATACCGAAAAACAGGCAAAAGACGCAGGCTATGAAATTTCAACCGGGGAATCATCCTTTAGGACCAACGGGTATGCATCCATCCTGGGACAGAAGGATGGCCTGATCAAAACAATCAGTGAAGCGGGGACTGAGCTTATTCTTGGCGTCCATATGATGGGAGAGGGCGCAATCGAACTCATTTCTTCAGGGATTGTGGCACTCGAAATGATAGGAAGGGAAGAAGATATGCTTTTCCCATTGTTTCCACATCCGAGTCTTAATGAAAATTTCCTCGAGTCACTTGAGGATCTATCTAACAAAGCAATACACAAAGCGCCGTCAGTCAAGAATAGCAAGGTCACGGTGTAAATCACTTTTGCACGTCAAAGCATTCTAGCTTTAAATGGGACTCTTGCGAGAGTACTGAATTATCCATTATATTAAATTCAGAATAAAAATATTTTTCAATATATTTTTGGAGGGGTCAAAATGAACGTAGAAAAAGCGATGCAAAACCAACCACAAACAGAAGATTTCTTTCCTGTAAGAGATGTTGATTACTTGGAAATATATACAGGTAATGCAAAACAGGCTGCCCACTTTTTTACCACTGCATTCGGTTTTCAACCAATTGCCTATTCCGGTCTTGAAACAGGGAACAGGGAGAATGTCTCCTACGTTTTGAAACAGCGTAATGTGCGTCTTGTTATTTCCGGTTCTCTCAAGCAGGATACAAGAATATCCGAGTTTGTAAAAAAGCATGGAGATGGCGTGAAAGATATCGCCCTTTTGGTGGATGATGTTGAGAAGGCTTACAATACTGCCGTTGAAAGAGGCGCTATCGCATTGCAACCTCCACAGGAACTGACAGATGAGCATGGAAGCATCAAAAAAGCTGTCATCGGTACATATGGCGATACAATCCATTCTCTGGTGGAGAGAAAGAATTATTCCGGTGTATTCATGCCAGGTTTCAGAGCGTATAAGAACTCCACTCCAGTTAAGGATGCAGGAATCATCGGCATCGACCATGTAGTTGGGAATGTTGAAAGTATGGAGGAATGGGTTGCATACTACGAAAAAGTGATGGGCTTCAAGGAAATGACTCATTTTACAGATAAAGATATCAATACGGAGTATTCTGCATTGATGTCAAAAGTGATGCACAATGGCGGTCGTATCAAGTTCCCGATCAATGAGCCTGCGGAAGGAAAAAGAAAATCTCAGATTGAGGAGTATCTTGAATTCTATAATGGCGCAGGGGTTCAGCATATTGCCATACTAACGGAAGACATCGTACAAACGGTCAGCAAGCTGAAAGAGAACGGCGTGGAATTCTTGAACACACCTGATACGTATTATGAAATGCTTTCAGAACGGGTCGGAGAAATCGATGAAGAGATTGCCAAGCTTCGTGAATTGAGTATCCTGGTTGACCGGGACGACGAAGGCTACCTGCTTCAGATCTTCACCAAACCGATAGTGGATAGACCGACTCTATTCATAGAAGTGATTCAGCGCAAAGGTGCCAAAGGGTTTGGAGAAGGAAACTTCAAGGCATTGTTTGAATCCATCGAAAGAGAACAAGAACTAAGAGGGAATCTTTAAAGTTTAGTTTTGTTATAGAAAAGGTTGTTTTTTGAATATTAGCTGTTGATTGGAGCAATAGGGGAAGACTCCTGCGGGAGGTAGCGATTAGTGGAGACCCCACAGGCGAAGCCGAGGAGGCTCTCGCAAGCTCCGCGGAAAGCGCAGCCTAGTGCGGAAATCAACAGCGGTGTTTAACCGAGCCAATTTTATATAAGCTTCACAGAAAAAAGGAGGTATCTTAGCCCTCCTTTTTTTAAAAGGGGGATAAATAATGGCAGTAAAAGTAAAGAGCAGGGAAATTCTACAGATGGTGACTGCCTATCCATTGGGAAAAAGTGTCTTGGATCTGCAAAATGAAATGGGTTTGCAAAGCATCATCAATTTATCCGAAATTGAAAATGTCTTTGGATGTTCCGCAAAAGTGAAAAACCATCTGACACATCAACTTGATCATTTATTTACATACCCGGACGGATCTGCGAGATTGCTTACGACCAAGCTGGCGGAATTTCTAAAAGTAAAAAATGATCAGCTTTTTATCGGAAATGGTTCCGATGAAATCATCCGTCTTTTATTAAGGGCCTTCCTGAATGCGGGAGATGAAGCTATTATGGCGGAAATCACCTTTCCAAGGTATAAAACCAATGTAACCATCGAAGGTGGCCGACCTATTTTGGTCCCGCTGATTGATGGAACACATGACCTGGATAGGATGCTCGCAAGCATTTCGGAGAACACAAAGCTTATTTTCGTTTGCAATCCCAACAATCCCACTGGCACGATTGTGGAAAAAAATAAATTAGAGGACTTTATTGCAAAGGTCCCTGAACATATATTGATTGTACTTGATGAAGCGTACTACGAGTATGCAACAAGTGAGAAGTATCTTCAGTCTGTTCCATACTTAAAGAAATACAGTAATCTGGTGATTCTTCGGACGTTTTCAAAAGTCTATGGACTTGCTGGTCTAAGAATCGGTTATGGATTGATGAATTCCTATATCGCAGCGGAACTTAACAAGGTCAAAGAGGTATTCAATGTGAACCAGCTTGCCCAGGCTGCAGCTATTGTGGCGCTCGAGGATCAGGAGTTCCGTTTGGAATGTGTGGAAAGAAATGAAGAGGGGAAGCACTTATTAGAAACGGAGCTTACCAAGATGGGATACTCTTTCTTCCCTACTCAGGCGAATTTCATGATGGTCCACACCGGACTGCCTGGTGACATTGTTTGCAGAGAGTTGTTGAAGCATGGTCTCCTTGTTAAATCCGGCGCTGCACTAGGATATCCAGATGCAATTAGGGTTACCATCAGTTCCATGCAGGACAATCACTATTTTATCAAGTGCCTCAAAAATATCGAGAATAGGAATGGTGGGGTTTCATGAATGTTCAGCCAAGCAGTCTTGAATGGAAAGATGCCTATAAATTATTAGTCGGGTCCATCTTACCAAGACCCATAGCCCTTGTTTCCTCTATTAATAAAGAAGGAATAGCAAACATTGCGCCTTTCAGTTTCTTTACTGCCATATGTGCAGATCCGATGCTTGTCTGTTTTTCACCGATGAGAAGAGGTCGTGACGGTGCAAAAAAAGACACGCTGGAAAACATTGAGGAAACAAGGGAATTTGTCATCAATATCGTAAGTGAAGAAATGGTGGAAAAGATGAATATCACAGCTACTGAATTTCCAAGTAAAGTGGATGAATTTCATGAGTCGGGCTTTACCAAGGTCGATAGTCATATGATTTCATCACCAAGAGTGAAGGAAAGCGGTGTTCAGCTTGAGTGTACCTTACATGAAGTGTTGCATTTCGGTGATGAACCTGGTGCAGGTAGTTTGGTGATTGGGAAAGTCGAAATGGTACATATCGCGGATGATCTATATTATGAAGGCAAGATAGATACGAAAAAATTGAATCCTGTTGGAAGAATGGCAGGTAATATGTACTCCAGGGCAACTAGTGATATGTTCGAGCTAGTCCGCAAAAGAGGAGAATAACATGAAATATATAAGCTTTATCAAAGACAACGGGGAGCAGTGTGCAGGATGGCTTGATGGTGACCATGCTGTCGGTATGCATGAGGCTTCGGGAGGAAAACTTCCAAAAAACATGCTGACTTTTATTGAGCAACACGAAAGCATGGCTGACATCGTCCATGAGACAGTTCAGGCTCAGAGTATACATGGCCGTTATTCGCTCAATGAAGTTCAGCTTCTCTCGCCATTACCAAGGCCTGTAAGTGTAAGGGATTTCTATGCGTTTGAGGAGCATGTGAAAACTGCCAGGGCAAAAAGGGGGTTAGAGGTCATCCCCGAGTGGTATGAAATTCCCGTTTTCTATTTCACCAACCATTTGGCGATAAAGGCACCAGCTGAGGCAATCGAAAAGCCCGATCAATGTGACTGGCTTGATTACGAATTGGAAATAGCCTGCATTATTGGGAAACAGGGGAAAAACATAAAAGCTGAAGAGGCAGAGGCTCATATTTTCGGATATTGTATCATGAACGATTGGAGCGCAAGGGACCTTCAAGCGAAAGAGATGAAAGTGGGGCTCGGACCTGCCAAGGGGAAGGACTTCGCCACGACACTCGGTCCGTGGATCGTGACCAAGGATGAATTGGAGAGATACAAGAAGAATGACAGATATGATTTAACCATGACGGCCAGTGTCAATGGAAGACAGCTGTCGCACGGGAACTTCCAACAGATTCATTACACATTTGCCGAGATGATAGAACGGGCTTCCGCAGATGTGACGTTGTATCCCGGTGAAGTGATCGGTTCAGGAACAGTCGGCACCGGCTGTATATTGGAGCTTGGAACGGATGTTCATCGCTGGTTAAAAGCTGGGGACACAGTGGAATTATCCATTACCGGGCTTGGAAAACTGGTCAATACTATCAAATAGGTAGGAGGGGTGTAAAATGTATTATCGGAAAATGGGAGAGATTCCACATAAGCGCCATACGATGTTCAAAAAAGAAGATGGTTCTCTTTTTCGGGAACAGGTGATGGGTACGAAGGGATTTTCAGGGTCACAGTCCATCCTTTATCATCATTTTTTGCCGACGGAAGTGGTGAAATCTGAGGTCCTGTATAGCTATCTTCCTGAATATGAAGAGCATACTGCATTGAATCACCGTCATCTAAAGACAACTTCCATAGAAAAAAAGGGAAATGCATTGGATGCCAGGGAGTATCTGCTTGGAAACAATGATCTCCTGATTGGTACAGCACTAGTTACAGAGGACATGAAAAGCTATTACCGTAATGGTGACGGAGATGAGATGTTATACATTCATTACGGCTCCGGGAAGGTGGAGACGATGTTTGGTACCTTGACGTATCGACCGGGGGATTATGTAACCATTCCAATCGGGACCATCTATCGTGTGCTGCCTGCTGAGGAAACAAAGATTTTGTTTATCGAGTCCTTCAGCCAGCTGACGACACCAAGGAGATATCGTAATGAATATGGTCAGTTATTGGAGCATAGTCCATTTTGCGAAAGGGATTTCCGTGGTCCAGACGTATTGGAAACCTATAGTGAAAAAGGGGAATTTGAGGTACTTACCAAATCACGGGGCTTTATGCACTCCCACATTCTCGGGCACCATCCATTGGATGTCGTCGGCTGGGACGGGTATCTGTATCCTTGGATATTTAATATAGAAGATTTTGAACCAATCACTGGCCGGGTTCATCAGCCGCCTCCTGTTCATCAAACCTTTGAAGGGCATAATTTTGTCGTCTGCTCCTTTGTGCCAAGGCTGTATGACTATCATCCGGAGGCAATTCCTGCCCCTTACTACCATAGTAATGTGAACAGTGATGAACTTCTTTACTATGTTGAAGGGAATTTTATGAGCCGTAAAGGAATCGAAATAGGTTCCATTACCTTGCATCCTTCAGGGATCCCGCATGGTCCGCATCCAGGGACAACAGAAGCAAGCATCGGCAAAAAAGAAACATTGGAGCTTGCAGTCATGATTGATACGTTCAAACCTTTGAAGATTGTGAAAAAAGCGCAAGAGATTGAAGATAAGAATTACATGTTTACCTGGATAGAAAAATAAGCGATACAAGTTAACGAAGCTTCTTACACATGTCATGGAAACATGCATTTGGTAAGAAGCTTGTTTTCTTTCTTTGAATGTTACAGAAAGCTGACTTTGTGTAATATATGTAATCCTCAAGGCTGATTTGTAATATTTGAAGCTAAAAAAAATACATGTCAATACTATTTTACTAGAATAATATATAAATGCTGGTTGATTGTGGGAAAAACTTTTCTGATTGATGTAGGCTCAGTCATCTGACCAAGTCTTGTCTATATTGGCGTGAATCACCTTTTGGAATTATTATGTAAAATGGCTTCATTCATTTTCTAAAATTGCCCAGTATTATTACATAAAACCCATGGTATGATTTTCGTGTAGCAAAAAACACTACAAAAATTTTTCAAGGGGGAATTTCACCTATGAAACTTAACAAAAAATCATTATTAACAGCTGTCACTACAGCAGCGGTATTAACAGCAGCACCATTCGGCATGAATGCAAAGGCTGAAGGAAATGCACCTTCAAAACCTACTTGCGATTTAGGTTCAAAAGTTCAAACTTTTAATAATCAAGACGATGTGAAAGCATTTTTAGATAACTATATAAATGATCTCGAAAGCAAATTTGGTGTAAAAGTACAGTTTGGTCAAGGACAAGCGCCAGCTCAAGCAGAAGCACCACAAAAACAACAAGAACAAAAGCCAGCTGAAGCAGTAGAAGCTCCTAAAGCAGAGGAAAAACCTGCACCAGAAGCTCCTAAAGCAGAAGAAAAGCCTGCAGCAGAAGCAACTCCTGCACCACAGCAACCGGCACCACAACAATCGGCACCACAACAGCAAGCTGAAGCGCCAGCAGAGAATAAAACAGAACAAACAGCAAGTGCTGTTAGTGAATTCGAAAAGAAAGTAGTAGAACTTACTAATGCTGAACGTGCAAAGCAAGGTTTGGCACCACTTGAGCTTGATGAAGAATTAAGCAAAGTAGCAAAAGAAAAGTCCAATGATATGAAGAAGAACAACTACTTCGCTCATAACAGCCCAACTTACGGATCTCCGTTTGATATGATGAAGCAATTCGGAGTGGAGTACCGTACTGCAGGTGAGAACATTGCGATGGGTCAGCAATCTCCAGAAGAAGTGGTGAATGCGTGGATGAATTCCGAAGGACACCGTGCGAACATCATGAATGGTGAGTTTACTCATATTGGTGTAGGTCATGTTGAAGATGGTAACTACTGGACTCAAATGTTCATCGGTAAATAATAGGTGATGAAAAAAAAGGCAGCCAACTGGCTGCCTTTTTACTATGCGATTTAAGGTTTATCCTAATTGATCATTTGCAAGCTGAGAATGATACTTATGGATAAATCCGTTAGCTTTCAGTGCAAGCTGCCTTACCTTGTGAATGCTGTTTGGATTGATCCTATTGATGCCGATATCCTGGAAATGTGTAGAGGCCACACATAAGGGAGGAAGAAGATACTCGACAACCAAGGCATTTGCATCAAATTCGATGAGCACTTTTATCTGCTTTTTCAACTCATCTTTTACATATTTGAATTGTTGCTTGATTTCAGCTTGCAATAGGGATTTTTCACCATATTGTGTTTCTTCATATTTTGTCAGTAGACTGATGAGCACATTTAATTCCTGTTGAAAGAAATCAAGAACAGAAACCGCTTTATTGAAATCATAGCTATTCATATAAGATCTCCTCATAAATTGTAGTTAATATCGTTTTATCTACTTTATTCGACAAGAAACTACAAATCCCTGCTATTATTCCTATAAGAATAGTGTGATTCCCAACATATCAGCTTGCTTTCTGAGATTTGAAATTCAGATGATTTTTCTGGACAATGGACAGTCGCCATGCAAGTCCGATTGCTCCGGCTGCCAACCCGCTGATAAGTCCCAGCCAATACCCGAATGCACCAAAGTCCGTGTAGTTGGCTAACAGATATCCAACTGGCAGACCGATGACCCAATAAGAGATAAGGGCTATGATAAAGGTAACATTTACGTCTTTAAATCCTCGCAACGCACCTTGTATCGGAGCAGCAATGGCATCAGAAAGCTGAAAGAAAATTGCATACAGTAAAAAGGACGTTGTCAAGGCAATGACTTCTGCATCCTTCGTATAAAGCCCCGCCACTTCAGCCTTGAAGAAAAACAGGAAAATGGCGCACAGGGATGATAAGGCCACAGCAGAAACTACCCCGATAATGGTGTATTGCTTTGCATCCTTGATTCTATTGGCACCAACTTCGAAACCAACCAGAATCGTTAAAGCCATCGATATGCTTAATGGGATCATATAAAGCAGGGAAGCAAAATTCAAGGCAACCTGATGAGATGCGATTGTCACCGTATCGAACGAGCTCATCAGGAGTGTAACTGCAGAGAATATACTCGTTTCAAAGAAAATCGATAATCCTATCGGTACGCCTATTAATAAAATTTCCTTCCATTTTGTAAAAGAAACGGGATATAACACTTTGAATAGAGTGAATTGAGTGAACGGCTTCTTTTTCAGCACAATATAAAGTGAAATGATCAAAATCACCCAATACGTAATTGCAGATGCAATACCAGCTCCAACGCCACCCAATTGTGGCAGGCCGAATTTACCGAAAATCAGCAAATAGTTGAGCACTACGTTAGTTGGAAGAGATAGCAAGGTAATGATCATTGAAATTCGTGTATGTCCGAGTGCATCGATAAAACAGCGAATGACAGTATAGCAGAATAAAGGGATAACCCCAAAACCCAATGCGATCAAATAGTGTTTTGCAACATATCGCACTTCGGCTTCAAGGTTCATATTTTGAAGTATGGGATCCATGAATATTGCACCGACGGAAAGTACCAACAGACTCATGGCAATTGCGACATACATACCTTGTGTAAGGGAAAAAGGGACACTCTCGGTTCTTGTCGCTCCAACCAGCTGAGCGACTATAGGAGTCATGGAAAGGAGAATTCCACTTAATCCTGTAAATACAGGCACCCAAAGACCAGCACCTATGGCAACACCTGCGAGATCTTGGGCCCCGACATTTCCAGTCATCATAATATCGAATAGGTTCATGGAAAATAGGCCGATTTGAGTGACCAGGATGGGAAAGACAATTTTTATGAACAGTTTTATGCGTTCTTTGTAGGAGAATACTTGTCTCATTCGATTCACTATCCTTCTCATTCATTGTAATTAGGTGATTATACCATAACCGAATTATTTAGAGGACAGAAATAAATCGAAAGGAAGATAGTCTGAATAATGCTACTTTTTTGAAAGATATGATATAGTAATATCGTTAAGCATGACGAAAAGGAGTGAGAGATAGATATGACAAAAGGATATCTATTGGTACTAAACAAAGATGAGGATACTGTATCCATTGTATGTACAGAAACTAAAACAACGATTAAGACTGTGGAAACAGATTTTAATCCACATGAAATAATTGTTTCGCATGATGGTAAAAAGACGTACATCACCTGTTCCCAAGGTAATAAAATGAACATCATGAACAATGAAACATTTGAAATAGAAAAGCGGTTAGAGCATCCCGATTTCCAATTTCCACATGGACTTGGATTATCCAATGATGGTAAGAAGCTTTATATGGCAAGTACCTTCAGTGAAAAAGTATTCATTTTTGACACGGAGACAGACCAAATTACGAAAATCCTATCTACAGATCAGAAGCACTCGCATATGGTAGCTGTTTCCCCTGATGGAAAGAAACTTTACATACCGAATATCGGCAGCCATACCATAACAGTGATTGATGCGGAAACGGAAGAGATTTCAAGCCATTTTCCTGTTGGTAAGGGACCGGAAGGGGTAGCGGTTCATCCAAATGGTAAAGAGATCTATGTGGCTAATCAAGAGGATGACACCTTATATGTATTGGATACTGTAAATTATGAACTGAAATACAAACGTAGAATAGGACATGTACCAATTAGGATTGTCTTTTCCCCGGATGGAAAATTTGCATTGATACCGAATCGCGAATCTGGAGACTTGTCCATCATCGAAACGGCACATGAATTGAAGGGTAACGTCCGGCCTTGGGAAGTGAAGCGGATCCGGGTGGGGGTCTGGCCAGGCGGTACAGTCTTCAATGAGGAGGGTACGTTTGCTTATGTTGCAAACAATAAGACCAACGATATTTCCATAATTGATATGAACCTTCTAGAAGAGGTTGAAAAAATTAATGTTGGAATACACCCTGATGGTATTGCATATTTAAAAGTAGATCAAGTAATAGACATTTAACTATATCTTGACATGACGAAGAGTTGCTACTAGAATAGTAATATATTAAAATTATATACTTACAAGCCCATCAAAGGGGAGTAGCTATGAAAACAATATCGCCGTCATTACGTGACTGCCTGGCAGCCACCGGCTTTATTGGCAACGATTCCGTTGTTAGCAAGACCTTTGCCTAAACTTAACACAGGTCTAGGTGAAGGTCTTTTTATGTTGTATAAAAAGCCTTTGCCTACGATCAGGTAGAGGCTTTTGTAATTAGGAGGAGAAAAAATGGAACTTCAGTTATTATTGGAGTATGGTTGGGTACTTCTTGTCCTGATCGGTCTTGAAGGTATACTGGCAGCAGACAATGCACTCGTACTTGCCATCATGGTAAAGCATTTACCGGAAGAACAAAGAAAAAAGGCATTATTTTACGGCTTGGCCGGGGCATTAGTTTTTAGATTAGGGTCCTTATTCATCATTTCATTCCTTGTTAACATATGGCAGGTCCAAGCAATCGGTGCAGCATACCTGTTATTTATCGCAATTAATCATTTATGGCGCCGATTTGTCGTGTACAGAGCCGAAACTGCAGTAGCGGTTGATAAGCCTGAAAAGAAATCCGGTTTCTGGATGACGGTCTTTAAAGTTGAACTTGCAGATATCGCATTTGCGGTTGACTCCATATTGGCGGCATTCGCCCTGGCATTAACACTACCAAAGACAAACCTTCCACAAATCGGCGGTATTGACGGTGGACAATTTATCATCATCTTCCTTGGTGGATTCGTAGGGGTAGTCATCATGCGATTTGCCGCAACTATGTTCGTGAAGCTTTTAAAAGAGCGTCCGAGCTTAGAAACAGCGGCATTTGTCATCGTAGGTTGGGTAGGGTTCAAGTTATTGGTGTTCACACTTGCTCATCTCGGCATCTTGCCACATGAATTCCCGCACTCCCCGCTATTCAAGACGGTGTTCTGGGTTGTCCTGATCGGTATTGCGGTTGGAGCATGGATCATTTCCGGAAAGAAGAAAAATGTTCAGGAAGTAGACAGCATCAAGTAAATTACTTTAAGTAGATCACATATACTGCTATAATAAAACTAAGCTGTTGACAATACTTTGTCAGCAGCTTTTTTCTAGTTTGTGTAACAATAGTAATACCATATCCTCTACATAGAAAAGGAGCTAATATGTTGTTTAATATAAATAGCCTTCCAAGTGATATCCAAGAAAAAATTAACCGCCCAATAGCAGGTATCAGTAAATCAAATCTCATAGGTAAAGGAGGATACACTGCCTCTGATGAGAGCATCATCTTTGATGCAATCATTGCCCTGTCACTTGGTAAAAATGTACTGTTGAAGGGCCCTACAGGTTCAGGAAAAACGAAGCTTGCAGAGACCTTATCCTCCATCTTCCAAAAGCCAATGCATAGCATCAACTGTTCCGTCGACCTTGATGCAGAAGCACTACTAGGATTTAAAACGATTCAAAATATAGAAGGGCATGCATCCATTGAGTTTGTTCCAGGGCCGGTGATTGAGTCCATGAAAGAAGGTCATTTGTTATATATCGATGAAATCAATATGGCAAAGCCGGAAACTTTGCCAATCCTGAATGGCGTGCTCGACTACCGCAAAACCATTACCAATCCATTTACGGGTGAAGTGGTGATGGCGCAATCCGACTTCGGAGTAATTGCGGCGATCAATGAAGGATATGTGGGAACGGTACCACTTAATGAAGCTCTTAAGAATCGTTTTGTCGTCATCGATGTCCCATATATCCAAGGGGAGGTCCTGTTGCATGTTCTCCGTGAACAATCCCAGTTGAAGGATGAAAGGTTGCTGAAAAAATTCGTAACGCTCTCATCTGACCTAATCGCTTTGGTAAGGAATGGTCAACTGTCAGAAGAAGCAGCATCAGTTCGTGCATTATTGGACACATGCGATTTGACCGTCTATATCCCACCACTTCGCGCCATAAAAAGAGGAATCATGGAAAAGCTGGAAGATGAACGTGAGAAGGCAGCTGTACTCAATGTTGCCCAGACTCTGTTTGATTGAGGGATGGCCAATTGAGACCTATAGTTTTCAACGATAAGAAAATTGATTCCTTCCTGTTTATGGAGCTTGCCGATCTTGCGGTGTCACTGGCAAAAAAAGAAAGCCTGGAAGTTGCATATGCTTTCAAATCCTATTATGACCCATTTGAGAATACAATGTTTATCAGCCTTTTTTGGGATAACCACCCTCATACCGAAAAAATGCATGGGTTGAAAAGCGATGTTTATCTCAGGAGCGTCGGAACCATCCCATATACGGACTTTTCCAGCGTTTCCCGTTTCATGGCTAAATGCAGGACTTCTCATTTATTCAGTTTCAGCAGGCAGCTTTTTATGCTACTGGAGGATTTGCGCCTTGAGGAAATATGTAAAAGGGAAAGACCTGGCACCACCCGATCCTTTCTCGTAAGGAGGGAGGAATATCGTAAGTATTTCCGAAGTCAGTTAAAGGTAAATCTCGATAGGACCGTTACCACAGATGCTTTATATAATCTGCTGTATCTCTTATTAACGACTGATAACCCGTTGGAGGAGGTTCCTTTTATCAGTAGTGAGATAGATCCTGCCCTACCATATTTAAGTGCAGAGGCGTCAAAATGTTATGAGGCAAATTCAACTGCAGAAATAGAGAGAATCTGTCTGAATATCGTGGATGTTATGGATGACCTTTTGGACAGAGATATGCTCAATATGTATTTTCTTTTGCCGGATTTTATGGAAAAAGAGGAAATGAAGGATAATCAGACATTCGATGAACTAAAGCGGAAAAGCGAATTGAAGAATGACGATAAAAAAGAGAAAGAAACAGAAGAAGAAATTCATGAGGACAAGCTTCCAACCTGGCATAGGGAATCCGAGTCCAATTCCCAGAGTTTTTTGCAGTTTGATCTGGAACAGGGTACGAAAATGGACCTGTTGGGAGAGGGTGGCCGTGAAGGGGAAGACGGAGACCAGGCGATGGGTTATGTCCAGGGGTCTAGTAAACAAACCAATAAAAATGACTTCTCCTCGATTGAAGCCATGGATGTCCGGCAAAATGAGGAGAAGAAGGAAGGGGGATCGAATTTGGAATTCGGGAAGGAGAATAAATATGCCTACCCTGTATTCTTAAGCCCTTCGCCTGTTACGATAGAACATAAGAACGATTATGAAGAATATAAACTGTTCATCTCCGCCTATCAAAAGAAACTGAAGCAGCTAATCCAGAAGACGCTGGAGCATAAGAAAATCCTGCCCAGGAGTGAACTGGCTTTCGGCAGGCTAAGCAAGAAGCTACTTCCGTGGTTTATAGACGATAATCCGAAAATGTTCTATAAGAGGGATAACCCTTCCATTGAGATTGATGCTGTTTTCACATTGCTTGTAGACTGTTCCGCATCCATGTTCGATAAAATGGAGCAGACAAAATTTGGTATAACGTTGTTCCACGAAGCGCTTAAATCGGTGTTCGTACCCCATGAAGTGGTTGGATTTTGGGAAGACACAAATGATGCCACTTCAACAAGCCAACCTAATTTTTTCAAGACAGTGATTGATTTTACATCAAGCATGAAGAATAAATCGGGGCCGGAGATCCTGCAATTGGAACCAGAAGAGGACAATCGCGATGGATATGCTATTCGTCATATGACAAAACGATTATTAAGCAGAAGTGAAAAGCAGAAATTCCTGCTGGTTTTTTCTGACGGTGAGCCTGCAGCGATGCAATATGAACAGAATGGAATTGTGGATACACATCAAGCAGTAATGGATGCACGCAAAAATGGCATTGAGGTCATCAACGTTTTCCTCAGCAATGGCGAAATTGAGGAAAGCCAGGTAAAAACAATCCAAAACATGTACGGAAAATACAGTATCCTGGTTCCCAATATTGAGGAACTTCCTGATGTGCTATTCCCGTTATTGAAAAAATTGCTTCTTAAAAGTTTATAAAGAAAGACATTGGCTAACTATACCTATTAGGGTAAGTTAGCTTTTTTTATGAAGTTGCGGATGGGGTGGAGGATATGATCATTCAAGCAAAGTATCTATTTCGATGCAGTTTCCTTTTAAGCATGCTGTTTTTGCTGTTGGCATTTTTATTGGAGTTTCAATTTGTGGAAAGTTTTGATAAGCAGTGGGGGAGAATGGGGTATCAGTTTTGGGAAATAGATTCGTTTTTTATTTTCATGTCATTTTTAGGCTCAAGGAACTTTCTATATCCCGCGATGATTATGGTTTCCATCTATTTAATCGTGAAAAGATATTTTTTTGCTGTCATGGTGATCTGGGTGAATATATTTGGGGTCCGCCTTCTCAATACTTTTCTCAAACGTGTCTTCCAGAGAGAGCGACCCAGCCTGGAACATATTGTTGACGTTCACTTTTACAGCTTCCCCAGTGGCCATGCGATGAATTCCATGGCTGTCTATGGGATGCTTGCATTTCTATGTCTCGTGATGGTCCATAAAAAAGTGATTAAAAACATAACAGTATTCTTTGCCTCAATCATCATTTTATTGATTGGGATAAGCCGAATCTACTTGGGTGTACACTTTCCAATGGATGTGTTGGCAGGTTACTTTGCTGGGGCAGCATGGCTGACATTGTTAATCGGCGTATGGGCTAAATTAAGGAGCAAAAATCATGAGAGGGATTTTTTGCGAATGGGTATTTTCACTGTAAAATGGCTAAAATAACCGGTAAACTAACGAAGGAGGAAACTTGATGAAAAAATTTCTTTCAATAAAAGCAATACTATCTGTCCTGTTCATTCTATTGTCTGCTGTTGTTATTTCAGGGTGTGGCACAGACAACGATAATATGTCTGCACCGCCTGAAAATGCCCCTGCACAGGATGAAACCCAGGCACCAGGAGATGAAAGCACAACTGAAGAAGGGCTAAATGGAGATTTGGAATCACAGACAGGTCATACATTTACCAAATTTGATTTGGATGTCGAGTATAAGGACAATAAAAAGTATGAAGCGGACTTTGAAGCTGAAGGTAACGGCGAAGCGGAAATTGAGGATACAGTAAATGACCAAGCCATAAATGGTGATGAGGCATACAATGAATTATCACCAATGCTTGAGCAACTTAAGATTGACGCAAACTCAGATGAGCAAGAAGTGGTAACGCAGGTCCTTGAAGAGTTCAGTCTGGGTAAAGACTATACAGAATTTGAGTTGGAAGTAACATTTGCTGATGGCACATCAAAAGAATATAAAGTGAAAAAATAAAAAACGGGAGCATATCCTAACGGGTTCCTAATCTTTCACAAAATCCTAAATTGTATGGAAAAATGTATAGAAATAGGTACAACAAAAAGGACTGCGTTTTGCAGTGCTTTCAGACTGTTTCAGCAGTCCATTTCTCTTTTTCTTATATAGTTAATAGGAAGCTTAGATAGTTATTATGTCTTAGAATCGTCCCCAGCAACACTATTATGAGTAAATTACTCCCATTGTAGAGAAAAATGCAATAGCTAATCCTAAAATGAATAGTAGTATTCTTTTTACTAAAGTTGGTGAAAACTCAATAAGTAGATTAAATACTAGTTCAAATAAGCTAAAAGAACCGCCCATAATCATATTATCAATAGCCTTTTTCTTACCAAACACAGAAAACCACATAAGCAAAATGCCTAAAATTGCAATAATTCCTAAAAGTATCTTTAACCACATATTGTAACTCCTAAGATGTTTTATCTTGATTTTAAATTATATAGTATTTTTTTACTAGAACCATTATTTAACAGGTAAAAGTTTACTCAATTCATTATCTAGCGCTTTTCTGTAGAAGGTAAGTGTCTTTTTAATTATGGAAAAATGATTGTGTTTATTAATCTGCTTTGAAATAATTGGTATTGAGAAATAGGGCAGGTGAGTCAAACAACTTTTAAAGGGGAAATCATGAGAGTTATTGCATCGCTTGTCATATAAGTTTCTTTTTTTTTATTGGATTTTATGGAACAATCGTTTTAATAATTACCACCGGTAGGGATTTATATAAACTTGTACATTGAAACTATTCAAAAGGATACCTATCCGTTTGTGAGTCCTTTTTACGCCGTGCATTTCTCGAGTGCAACGAATCCTAATCTTGAATCATTTTTAGAATGGGTCAAATCGGAAGAAGGGCAATTGCTTGTGGAAAAGTCGGGGTATTTTCGAAGGAGAAAATAGGGAAATAGCAGCGATGTGGAAATCCTTGGATGCGGAAAAAATATCCCAATTACTAAAAACTTTCCAATGTTGAACCCAGCGGAATGATTCAGGCATCAACTAACTTTTCTGAAGGACGTATGGAAGAGAAAGGGGAGTTGGATCAGTATATTGGAGTGGCAACAACCCAAGAGAATCCTGGAAGGTTTTCAAAACTTGAAGTTCCTGCCTTAATATGGGCGATATTTGAATCTACTGGACCATTTCCTCACACGCTTCAGGAAACTTGGAGAAGAATTTATTCTGAGTGGTTCCCATCTTCGAACTATCAAGTAACAGAAGGGCCTGAAATCTTATCGATTAAAAGTAAAGATTTATCTTCACCATCTGTAAAATGTGAAATATGGATTCCAGTTTTGAAAAAGTAAAATAATCGTTGAAATGTATTTCTGAGCTTTTGTTGACCATTACAAAGATACCATGCAATAGAAAATTAATATTCAACAAAGGGGAACTTATCCAGAACATGGTAAGCTTCTTCCCAAACAAATAGTGTAAATCCTCTGAGATATTTTGATAAAATCATATGACCAAATCCAGGAAATGCTGCAGACCACTATGCGATAATATAAGGATTCCTTAAATGAATTTGAGTTGTACCTAAAATACTTACATGTGCACTATACCGTTTAGCGGTATTTTTGTTGGTATAATTATCCATTTATATTTCACCATTTTCCCAATATTTAGGTAAGTCTTTTCCAGAAAAACAATCAAATATATATTCTATTGTGTGCATTAAGGCAATCTTTATCCCTTACAGAAGGTCAATTTTCTACTTAGAATTTATGCGGCGCTAATGCACCGTAAAATGATCTTAGAAAAGGGTATAGGACCCATTTTTATTTTGTCCAGAATGTAAATTAACTTATTGTGGGACAGAAAAATGTATGTTAATACATTGGGGAGTGAAACTAACAAAAAGGGATAAGGAGGAAATGTTTTTGGTAGCCCTAATAAAATGCATCGTATTTTTGTTCATAATTATGGTAAGCAAAAGCTACATAAGAGCTAATTCAATTCGGATTGATAGAACATCATATCTGTTTTTTAGTATTTGCTTTACTTTACTTTTATATAAATTTGTTTCATTAAACACCCAATGGTATAAAGTTAAAGATACCTTTTTGCTTGTAATTACTTCTGATATTGACCGTATTTTATTACTACCTTTCTTAACTTTAATCATGTTTGTTGCCATAAAAAAAATTAATTTGATTAATAAGGTGGTTGTTTGTGGAGCTTGGTTATTAATATTACCCGCCTTAGAACACATTAATAAATGGACAGGTGTAGTTGAATTTGAAAAATGGGGACTTGCCTATTCTTTTATTGAGTCAATCATACTACTTATTGGTAACTTAATTTTCTTTTTTGGATACCACTCTTTTATCGAGGTGAAGCATAATGTTAAATGAGTTCATTGAACCTTTATTACCTAAGGCTTTTGATAAGAATGAATGGTATATCCTAATTATTGGTATTATCATGTTATTAATATTTTTTTTCATTCCTAAAAGATTCCCTTCTAACATAACATTGAATATTTTTTTATTTAACCTGTTCTTAAGCTTTGTAGTAGATCATCTTTTAGCCATGCCTCCTCATGATTTCTATGACATATTAGATAAGCCAAGTTTTGAATTATTTGACTTAATCAATTATATTTTTCTATATTCTTTATTCGGGTACTTCTTATTGTATCTTTATGATTTATTAAAACTAAATTACAAACAGACAATTTTATACATTCTAACATTTTCAATTATTGCTACAGGTTTAGAAGCTATATCAACTTATATGTTTGATGTGTTTAAATATTATGATTGGAAGTTAATTTACTCATTTCCAAGTTATATAATTCTGTTTTTACTTAATGTTTTATACTTTCGGTGGATTATTTGATACCTATCTTGAACTGGTGCTTTAGTTAAACAAGGACTTTCATTTATATCTCATACGTTTGCTGCACAGTACAAATTTTAATCAATAGATAAGGGATATCAACAATCAGGCGCGATCCTTGAACAGGGGGTAAGCGCTTATTTTTCATTTTAGGTCAGATTTTGGATTATCTTATTGAGGGAATTTTTTGATTATGAAATAATTGGTATTAAGCTAATGTGCAGGATAGGCGAATAAGAACATTAATATACACATATCCATTTTAATCTAGGAAAGAAAAGGGGCAAAAAAGATGCCAAGAACAGTTTTTATGTTATTCCTACTTTTAATATTAGCTGCTTGTGGTATTTCTGAATCTAAAATTACTCAAGTGGAAGCAGAGTCATTAGTTCTGCAACATATAACTGAAGACCTCAACAAAGAAAAAAGTGAAATTAATATAAAATCAGTGAGCAAAGGTTGGGGAAAGTACATCATTGAATGGGAAGTCGACGAGCATTGTGAGTTTGGTACTGTTCAAGTAGATAACCAAAGCGGTGATTTGCTTAAAGCCGAGGAATCAAATTGTTAGGCTGATGAAAATAATAAAAGGGGGCTGGAGCGGTAGGCAGTATAGCTGGTTCGCTCTCTACATAATAGAGAAATAGGCAAATTAATGGTATAGATTAGAACTAAAATATAAGGAGTAGAGTGTCTATGGTTTGATATACTGTAGTCTTAAAATTTGTTATTGGTATCACATATTACTTGGCAACTATGGCTCAGATAGTGGATGAATGATAAAAGCAAGCGTGCGCGATTCCTGGTATAAGGTTCAGCCTCATTTCTTAGAGCTAATTTATGGCGTAACTCTTTTACTACGTAGTAAACCTATTTTTCGACACGATAAATACTGATAATACACTAAACGGTCTTTTTATTTTAGGTGACGTTTCGATAGAATGTACTTAAGTTAATACAGAAAAATTTAGAAGACGAAAGACTAAAAAAAAACACTGCTTAATCTTTGTCTTCCGGGACAGGATTCATGTTTGGTTAAACCGCACACATGCTAAAGATAAAGGAGAAAAATAAGTCGGGAGAGAGCTACCCTTGTTATTTTTCTTGAAAAAGTTTTTTACGATCAGAGGATTGAGGTGGCTCTTCAAGCCAGCCATTTTTAATCATTATATCAGCTCCACTTTTCCCTAACCTTGCAACCTCTAATGCAAGTCTAAAATAGTCGGTTCCTAAATCCATCCTCATACTTGCTGAAGCAGCCAATCCGTAATTCCCCATCCCAGCATTACTTATTAAAGTTGTAATAAACATCATAAGTTTATCGGAAAATGCTGGTGTTGTGGAATTCTTAACATTCGTATCCCACGACATAGGTGCCTGCATATCACTATCTAACAATGTTTTTCCGAACAACTTTATATGCTTTTGTGCAACTTGTTGTGCTCGTGTCATAAACTCTCTTACCTCTTTTGACTGTGCCATCTGTGCAAAGCTTGTACTTAACATACTACCAAGTAAATTAGTTTCAGTATTCAAAAATAAATGTGATATTTCGATTGCATTTAAAGGTCTTTTACTTGTAAAAGGGTTTAAACTGGCACTTAAATAATCCTTCCCCTCCACAAATCCAACTTTTTCAGGGTATGATATATATGGTGGTCTTACTAAAACTCCTTTTTGTACGGAAACCTCAGTTGTGCTCTTGTATAAATTACTTGTAGACACTAGACAATCTTGGAAGAACTTAACTAAGTCATCGCGTACTGCCAATGATAATGCCCCACTATAAGTTATCATTCCTACTTTAGCCATTTGTCTTAAAAACAATAAAAAGAATGTATCTTCATATATTCGCGGAACATTTGGAAACACATCTTTCTCTTTAGAAAAACCTACTGGTATAGGGAAATTCTCAGTATTAAATACTTGAGTAATAAACCCAATATGTTGTTCGGACATAGTCCTCGCCATTTGTATTATTGGTTCTATATCAGGATCCTCGTTTTTTGCCAAAAAATATTCAGTTATACATACTGATAAAGTATCATTTTGATAAGTAGTCCAAAGAGTTGCAATCTCTGCTGATGTCAACTTTAGATTAGAATGAGATACCATATTTGTCCTCCTACATAAAATACAGATACATTTATTTTGCCTATAATAATTTATTTTTATTAAGTAAAAGAAGAAAGGGTTTTAAATTCTCAATTGAAGGCATATAGGATTTTTAAGGATTGACATTCATTGTATTTAAAGGTAAAGTGTACTTAAATTAATAACCGACAGATCATGATTCTTTCTGATGATTTAGAATGCTTTAGCGCACTGTTAATAAATTGATTGATTGTGTGAAAAAGACTTTTCTGGCTCAAGTTTAGGAAGAAATTAAGATAAATCGGTATATTTCTTAACGAGGGTATAATGTTAAGAAGTATACCGATTTTTTTATTGGTTAGGTATGGGAGGGACAATTATGAAAACAAAAGGGTCGATTGAATCAGAAATTAGTAAAGCATTGACACAATGGGAAAAGGACTATTTAGGACGTGGTTCTGTGTCTGTTAAAACAGATATATTGCGTGATATGATCATTGTGAATTTAAAGGGAGTTCTAACACCCGCTGAGCTAACCATTTGTGGAACCAAGGAAGGAATGATTTCAATAAAAAGAACCCGTTCTGATTTGGTAGAGTCTGGGGTTGAAGAACTAAAAGATATTATTAGAAACATTACTGGAGAAGAAACGAAAAGCTTTTATACAGATATTAGTACTGTTACAGGAGAACGCGTCATGGTATTTAAGCTATGTAATAACTTTGAGAAATAGTTGGGAAAAATATAAAAAAGCTGGGAGACTTTCCAAGGGTTTTAAACAATTGGAGGTAAACCGACAAGTTGATGGAAAATTGGCTGTAAAAGGCGATTTTTTCTGAATTTGTCGGTTTTTTTTGATTCAAATTCAGGAGGGGAGACGTCCATGTCAGAAATTATTATGCAAAATTTATTATCACCTGTAGTCCTGTTCTTTGTATTGGGACTTTTGGCAGCAATTTTCAAATCAGATTTAAAGTTTCCGAATGGGCTAAGTGAAGGGTTGAGCATTTATCTTCTAATTGCCATAGGGCTTAAGGGCGGGATTGAACTATCCCAATACTCCCTTCAATCTGTAATCTGGCCCATCATGGCAACACTGCTAATAGGGGGGATGATCCCATTTATCATACTCTTTATTATGCGTTTGATGAAAATGGATTTTAAAAACTCTATCGGTCTTGCAGCTACTTATGGGTCTATAAGTATTGTTACGTATGGTGCTGCCATTTCTTTTCTTGATAGCCGTGGTACTGACTATGAAGGTTTTATGAATGCTATGGTTGTGTTGATGGAAAGTCCTGCAATCTTGGTTTCTATCCTTTTAATGAAAATAATGGAGAAAAACAAAACATCGCTAAGTATTCCGTCTCATAGCGTTGGGTTTGTACCATCATCCATTAAATTATTTGATATGGAAGTAATTAGAGAAAGCCTCTTTGGAAAAAGTATCTTGCTTTTACTGGGGAGCTTGTTTATCGGGTTGGCTCTTGGAGAAGAGATGGTCCCAATGGTTAAACCGCTGTTTTTAGATTTATATAATAGTGTTCTCATTCTCTTCTTATTAAATATGGGACTCATAGCGGGACAACGATTACCAGAAGTAAGGCAGCACGGAGTAAAGCTGTTGATTTTTGGTATAAGTACCCCGTTGGTTTTGGGTTCATTAGGAGTTTTAATTGGGAGCAGTATAGGTTTATCACTGGGAGGGGCTACATTGATGGGAGTCTTAGCAGGCAGTGCTTCGTATATTGCTGCACCAGCTGCATTAAAAACATCTGTTCCAGAAGCGAATCCGTCTATTTATTTGGGATTATCGCTGGGTGTAACGTTCCCATTAAATCTAATCATAGGAATACCATTATATTATGAAATAGCAAAATTGTTATAATTGGGGGTATTGGAATGGGGAATTTCAAGAAAGCACTAGTATTAACAGGTTTTAATAAGGAATTAGAACAATTTTTCCCAGGCATTACAAACAGGAAACTAGAAGACTTACTAATAATCAATAGTTATGGAGCAGAAATCTCACAAGGCTATAGTTGTATTATGAGAAATATTATATTGGCTGTTTACCTTGAAAAAATAGAAGAAATTTATATTATTGTGGATAGGGAAGACAAAGCCTTCTCCATTAGTGAAGAAAGGCTTATTACTCTACTTGAAAAAGAGGGAGTAAATTTAGAAGTTATTCAAACTCTCAATTATATTAAAGCTGCTGGAAATGATGTGATAAAATGGCTAACAGGGTCAAAGAATATTGAGGGTATAATCCAAAACAATATAGATTTTATTAATAAACACCCAATGATACCCGGGTCGGTGAGCGTTCATGGATATATTGTTAATACGAAGACCTTCGACTATCAAACTTGTTTCAATGGGGGAAATTGACCGTACACTACAATAAATGAATTTCTATTTATATAAGGAGTGATGTTATGAGTGATAATATAGAAAGTATCAATTACAAAGAAGTAATGGAATATTCATTGGATCCACTAATTGTCCATTCGCAGTTGAAGATAATATATATAAATAGAGCAGCAGAAAAATTTTTTCAAAGTTCAAGGGACGAGGTAATTGGGGCCAGTCCTTTAGATATCTTTAAAGAAACCTCTAAACCTTCGATTACAAAAAGAATATCGGGGGCTTATAGTAAACCAGCGGAGGTTATTGAGGAAACTATCTATAGAATGGATGGAACTCCAGTTGATGTTGAGTTATATTGCCATCCTATTAAAATAGGGGAAACAAAAGCAATCCAAACTTATGTAAAAGATATCACGGAGAGAAAACAGCAAGAAAAAATAAAACATGAAATGTATATACAAATAAATGAGCTAGCATCAAAAATCGTATCTTTTTCAGATGGAATTGCTATACTTCCTTTGTTAGGAGCAATCAATCAGGATAGGGCAGTACAACTATTAGAATTAGTACCAGTTAATGTTCAAGAGCAAGGGGTTAGCCATTTAATTATAGATTGTTCAGGGATTTATGAAATTGATGAGTTAGTTGTTGACTCCCTCTTTAGGATTAACAATGTACTAAATTTACTAGGGGTAAAGTGCATTTTAACAGGGGTAAGGCCCCAATTAGCTGTAGAAGCAGTTAAACATGGCATCAACTTAAAAAACATCATTACTTTTTCTACTGTTAAGGATGCCTTATACTTTTTAGGGGTAAATAATACGAAGTAAAACCAGATATTTCTTATCAAAATTGAGGGCATGGTAATCTGGGAAGGATTAGCGTCCTTTTATATTTAATTTCTTATTGAGCTCTACCGGGGCAAGTTAGTTTAGATAAGGGGGATTTTATGAATTACTCTGAACAACTTCAATTCAAGGTTATTTTTACTTAAACTCAATATATAGCGAGTGATTTCTTTTTTTTGCCGAAAAAATTTATGAATGTTTGGTACAATAAAAGCATGAAAACGGATATGAGATTGTTGATGCTTTTTTGATCCTATTCCTAGAATTAGTGGTAATTGCAAAACTTCAACGATGAAAAGATGGAGGATGAAATGATGAATGGATATGGTACCCTACATGAGTCAAACAGTCGTTACGCTATAAGATTTGAACGATTTTTTCCTCATAATTCAGAAGAGGTTTTCCTTGTCATTAAGAATCCTAGTTGCTTCTCCCAATGGTACCCTTTCGCAACCGGGGGGATGGATCTCAGAGTTGGTGGCCAGATCGCCTTCGATGACGGTGAAGGAACGACATATAATGGTACTATTACAGAGTTAGAAGAACCATATTTATTTGGTTTCCGTGAAGTTGATGATATGATAAACATTTCATTGGTGGAAGAGGATGAAGGTTGTCGAATGATCTTTACCCATACTTTTAACGATGATTCATGGGCAGTTAATACTGCGGCAGGATGGCATAGGTGTCTGGATGTATTAGCCCAAATCGTCAATGGTAAACCAATTAAGTGGCACGATAACTCAACTAAGCTGCGTAAAATCTATAGTGAAGCATTTAATATGGAACGTTAAAGAATATAAAAAGTTTTTCCATAATAGGGCGCGATCATGGAACAAGGATCAGCATTCATTTTTTTAATTTTGAGTAAGATTGTGAAGCAACACAGTCAACCACCATGAAAATTAATATCTGTAACTCTGGGAGAAGGCAACTAAAGTAGACGCAGCTCATTCATATTTTGAAAAGGGGAGAGCGCCTAATTCATCGGTATATGGTTGAGATGTCGACTGGATTAAGGTGCTTCAGGTTAACCCTTAAAGTGTAGTCTTACTACCGTGCTCATTTGAGTTATGGGGAAGTACAAGAGGCGAACTCATTAGTTATGAGCACCTAAAAACATTTCCTTAAACCTTCAACTAAACATCTAATAACACTTTCAGTTATTTTTTATTAATTCAGTACTTAAAATGTAATTATGAACCAAATTAATGGCGGTGATTCTTTAAGGTACGTTCCAAAATTTTTCAGCGATACATAATATTTTTGTTTTCTATCATTTACTAAAAAGATCGGGCACAATTCTAAAGTATTCAACCGCAGTGTTTAACAGAGCGTATTCTTTTAAAAACTTCGTGTGGCGAAAAGAATTTAACCATGTTATGATTTTACTATTACAATAGGAAATAGGGGAACACAACATGTGGAAAAATAGAAATGTATGGATTATTCTAATGGGAGAATTTATCGCAGGTATCGGACTTTGGACAGGAATCATTGGTAATCTGGAGTTTATGCAGGCTCATGTACCATCTGACTTTGCAAAATCTCTAATTCTATTTATTGGTCTTCTCGCAGGTGTTCTGGTCGGACCATTGGCAGGGAAAATAATTGATTCCTACAGCAAGAAAAAAGTGATGATCTATTCAGGCTTCGGACGAATGCTTAGTGTGTGCTTCATGTTTTTGGCGATTGAATATCAATCCATCTTTTTTATGATATTATTTATGATTGCAATACAGCTTTCTGCGGCATTCTATTTTCCGGCACTGCAGTCGTCCATTCCGCTTATCGTTCCGGAAAAGGAACTACTGCAAATGAATGGGGTCCATATGAATGTTTCCACCGTATCAAGAATTGCAGGAACCGCTTTGGCTGGGGCGATGCTCGTCATCATGAGTCTATCCTCTTTGTATCTGGCTTCGATGGTGGCCTACGGAATCCTTTTTATGTCAACATTTCTTCTCAATTTTGAGGATAAGTCAGCAGAAGAGAGGAAAAAGGATGGAAAGGGATCTGGCAGTTTCAAGGAAATTATGCCGGTGCTCAGGGAAACTCCAATTGCCCTTACTGTCTTGATTTTGACCATTGTTCCATTTCTGTTTATCGGCGGATTTAATCTGGTAGTTATCAATATAAGTGAATTACAGGATGATCAGACCATCAAGAGTCTTATTTACACCATTGAAGGCATCTGTTTTATGGTCGGGGCATTTGCCGTAAAAAAACTGTCGAATGACAATAACATGGTGCAACTGATGTTTATTTTCGTAACACTGATTGCTCTAGCACATCTATCCTTGTTCTTTGCGGATATCAAATTTATGACACTTATCTCATTCGGGATATTCGGTTTGGCTGTCGGATGCTTTTTCCCGATCGCGGCTACTATCTTTCAAACAAAAATACCAAAAGAGTATCACGGCCGCTTCTTTTCCTTCCGAAATATGCTCGATCGGGTCATGTTCCAGGTAGTGCTTCTCGGTACAGGATTATTCCTTGATACAATCGGATTGCAGATGATGGCTCTTGTATTTGGATTCCTATCGTTGACGCTTATTACTATGTATGGCTTAAAGCTATTCAGGCAGCCGATGAAAATTGCACACCAGAAAACACCTTAATGTCATTAGGGTGTTTTTTTCTTGTTTCTAGAGGGAATGAGAGAAAGATAGTGAATATATTAGATATGATTACAGTATTTGAAGGAGGTATCAGGATGGAGAAGTATTCTATGTACATAAATGGTGAGTGGGTCCAGTCGGATAAAGAGATAGAGGTAACCAATCCAGCAACTGATGAAGTGATTGGCACGGTTCCCAGTATAAGTGAAGAGCAGCTGGAGCAAGCAATAGACAACGCGTCCGATGCTTTCCAATCCTGGAGAAAAAAAAGCGCATATGAACGTGCAGAGCTCTTAGGGAAGTGGTATCAATTATTGGATGAAAACAAAAAGAGTATTGCTGAAACACTAACGAAGGAACAGGGCAAACCATTTAAGGAAGCTCTTGGAGAAGTCATGTATGCGAATAACTTTGTAGATTGGTATAAAGAAGAATCAAAAAGAATCTACGGAGAAACCATCCCTGCTACACAGGAAAATAAAAGGATACTGATTCAAAAGCAGCCGGTTGGCGTGGTTGCGGCCATCACTCCATGGAATTTTCCTGCAGCCATGATTACACGCAAAGTCGCACCAGCTCTTGCAGCAGGGTGTACTGTAATTGTCAAACCGGCCAGCCAGACACCTTTAACCGCACTGCTTCTTGCCAAGTATGCACATGAAGCAGGAATTCCTAAGGGTGTGATACAGGTGGTCACGGGTAGATCCAGTCTCATTGGAGAAACGTTGATGAAAAGCAATAAAGTCAAAAAGCTTACGTTTACCGGATCGACGGAAGTTGGGAAAACGCTGATGACAATGGCATCCGATACGGTAAAGAAGCTTTCTCTGGAGCTAGGGGGACATGCACCGTTTATCGTATTCGAAGACGCAGATCTTGAAAAGGCGGCAAAGGGGCTTATCCAATCAAAATACCGCAATGCAGGTCAGACTTGCATTTGTGCGAACAGAATATATGTTCATGAAAAAGTGGCGGAATCATTCACCTCCCTGTTTATTGAGGATGTCTCCAAGTTGAAGGTAGGAAATGGCCTGGAAAGAGGAATCGATATCGGACCTTTGATTGATCGGGGTGCCTTGGAAAAGGTTCAGGAGCATATCGAGGACGCCAAAAGAAAAGGTGCGAAAGTGTCCTTTGGTGGGGATGTTTTAGAGAAAACATTTATGGAGCCGACTGTATTGTCCAATGTGAAGGATGATATGATCTGTATGCAGGAGGAAACGTTTGGTCCGTTGGCGCCAATCAGTACTTTTAAAGAAGAAGCGGAAGTGCTTGAAAGAGCAAATAATTCCCCTTATGGTCTGGCAGCTTATGTCTATACCGAGAATCTAGGCAGAATGTATCGGGTTACTGAAGCATTGGAATATGGCATCATCGGTGTTAATGATGGGGCTCCATCAACAGCGCAAGCACCATTCGGGGGGCTGAAGGAAAGCGGAATCGGTCGGGAAGGCGGACACCATGGATTAGAAGAGTATCTGGAAGTAAAATATATATCTATCGGAATCTGAAAGACATTTTTCAGCCTAACTCAACATGAAGAGGGTTAGGCTTTTTTTTATATGCAAAAATCATATATAATGAAGGTAAGTTAAATGAAACTTTTTCTCTAGCTATTCGTATATGAAGTATATGAATGATATGCCTAAAGGAAAGGGCGAGGAGTGAGAGGATGAAACGATTTTTAAAGCAAGCATTTATTTTTGTTGCTTCTTCCAATATAGCGATCGTGTCTTTTGTGATCGTATTTTTCTCAACTGGAAATCAAGTCCAATTGGGAGTGCTCGGCGCTTTTGCCGGGTTTCTGCTTAGCTACTGGCTTCTGAAGCGCAAATTGTTGCCTCAGGACGAATTGGATAAAGTGGAAAGGAAAGAGAAGAAATATGTTCTTACGCAGATCAAGGATGCAAAAACGAAGCTGCAAAAATTGAATAGTAACAGATTTAAAGTGAGAAGCATCTTTGTCTACCAAAATATTACGAAGCTCTATAAAATATCCCATAAAATCATTAAAATGGTCGAAAAAGAACCAATCCGTTATCGAAGTGCCCAGACCTTTTTTCATCAGCATTTGGACTCATCCGCGATCATTGCTGAAAAGTATGTACAATTACTGTCTCAACCTGTAAGAACACATGAGGTATCTGCAGCATTAAGAGAAACGGAGAATGCACTTAAACAGATGGAGCGTAACATGGAAAAGGAATTGATGGTGGTTCTAGCTGGTGATATGAACAACCTGAACACGGAAATTAAACTGATGAATCAGCAATCTCTTACAATCGACAAGAAGTAATATGAGGTGAAAAGATGAATAATAAAGAGAAATTGGATGAAAAAATCAAAAACGATACATTAAATGACCTGCTTAGCAACCCTTTTTCTAATCCTGCGATGGAAAATGAAGTGGCCACTCAGACCGAGCAGCAAACAGAACCAAAAAGGGAAAAAGTGATGGATAGCCTTTCGGAAGACCTGAAGCTTAGAGCGATGGAAATTGCCAAACAAATAGATCCGAATGATCAGCAGGCCATTTCTTCTTATGGTATTACAGCCCAGAACGAGCTATCGACCTTTTCGAATTCAATCCTATCACATGTACAAGCGAAGGATGCAGGACCTGTCGGGGAAGTGGTTTCAGATTTGATGCGAAAAATCAAAGAAGTGAAACCTGGGGAACTAGAACCGCAGAAGAAAGGTTTTTTTGGCAGGATTTTCGGTAGTGTCAATAATTCTGTGAATCAGCTTTTTGCTAAATACCGAAAAATCGGGTTTGAAATCGACAAAATTGCCGATCAGCTGGAAAGCTTTAAAAAAGTGTTGCAGCGCGATAATATTATGCTCGAGTCTTTATATGATAAAAACAAAGATTACTTTCAGGCATTGAATGTATATATTGCAGCAGCAGAGCACAAACTCGAGGATATTCAGGCGAATCTTATACCTGAGATGGAAAGAAAAGCACGTTCCACCAATGATCAGATGGATGTGCAAGCAGTAAGTGATATGATGCAATTTGCGGACCGCCTTCAAAAACGTACCCATGATTTGAAAATCAGCAGACAGATCACGTTGCAAATGGCTCCACAAATAAGGATGATCCAACATACGAATCAGACATTGGTGGAGAGGATCCAATCATCGATCCTGACAGCTATTCCGCTATGGAAGAACCAGCTGGTAATTGCCGTATCCCTCTATAACCAGCAAAAAGCCGTGGATACGCAGAAAAATGTTTCTGAAACAACCAATGAATTGCTGCTCAGAAATTCCGAAATGTTGAAGCAGAATACCATTTCAGCTGCAAAAGAAAACGAACGAGGACTTGTTGATATTGAAACGCTGAAGAAAACACAGGAAAACCTGATTGAAACATTGGAAGAAACCCTCCAGATTCAGCAGGAGGGTCGTCAAAAACGTCAACAGGTGGAGCTGGAGCTTGTTCAAATGGAAAACGAATTAAAAGACAAACTGTTAAATATACGTTCAAAAGCGCAAAAATAGAGAGAGGACCTTCCCTCTCTCTTATTTTGTGGAATTATCTGTTTGTTGGGAAAATACGTTGAACTGTTTCCGTAAATTCATCAAGCATTCCTCTTACTGGTCTTCCTGAACGTAAGTCGTTTGCATAACCATCCATACGATCTATAAAATCAGGATTAACAGAGACGAATACATCGTCTATATCCGGGTCTGCCTTACGAACTTGATCAGCGATTTTTCGTTCTACATCTTGCGAGAGCTCATCTTTTCCATTGTCAAGTACAGCTGCTACATATGCATTATCATCTGTCACAATGACATTGCAGGTTTCCACTTCTTTCAAGTCTGTTACGTTATCTGCAGCACGGTCTGCAATTGCCATTCTTGGTTCGTTTTCATCATTAACTCTTCTTGGATTAATGTTATTACGTACATTATCAGGCCTATTATAACGGCCCATTTGTTCATAATTTACATTCAGTGAATCGTTCGGTGCGTTTCTATTTGCAGCACCATAATCATCTACATTTCCACAACCGGTAGCTAGTAAAGTAAATGCAAGTCCAGTGACAAAAAAACCTTTAATGTTCACCTTTTTCACCTCTTTCCTTATCAATTACAGTTAGAATTCTTCAAATGGAGGAACTTTATACAATCTTTAGGTTAAACTAGTGATGAACATAAAAGATGATAAGGAATGACAGTATGTCTGTATTCGAAAAAGAAACATATCTAAAACAATATGCACTTTCAGATTTATCTTCATTACACCATACAGAATTCATTTCTACAGATTATGGAGATATATTTAAGCAATCTTTTATGCCAAGCAAGTCAAAAGGGACCATTTTGTTAGTTCATGGTTATTTGGATCATGCGGGTTCACTTTCGCATCTCATTCGCTTTCTCGTCTCAAACTCCTTTTCTGTCATAACCTTCGATTTGCCAGGACATGGGAATTCTTATGGACCGAGAGGCGATATCAGCGGTTTTGATGAATATGTACATGCATTTAAATGTGTGATATCTGCATCAATCCAACCTATGGATAACAGGAAATATTTTATTATTGGGCATAGTACAGGCTGCTCGATCATTACGGAATATATCATTCATCATCCGCCTCTTTTTGAAAAGGTTATCCTGGTGGCACCTCTAATCAAGCCTTATTTATGGTCATTTTCAAAGATAGGGGTTAAACTGTTAGGGAATAGGATAAAATCCATCAAAAGAAAATACAGAAAAAATGCTTCAAATAAAAATTATCTGGATTTTGTAAAGAATGACCCACTACAATTTGACACATTACCGACTAATTGGATTGTTTCCCTATCAAAATGGCACGAGGCAGTCTTTCAATATCCGATTCAGAATCAGAGATTGCACCTGATACAGGGTAATAAGGATACTACGGTTGATTGGCGGTTTAATATCTCATTTTTACTCGATCTTTTTCCTGATAGTAAAGCGACATTGATTGATGGAGGGAATCATCAGCTATTCAATGAAACGGAGGAAATTCGCTCCATTTGTTATAACTGTATAAAAAGTATTTTGCTTTCCAAGATTTAAGGGTAATAATAGGAAAGTACATAAAATTTAAAAGGTGGAATGAAAAATGGAAGAAACAAAATCTAATGGGATCCAAATTGGGGATACCATCCTGATAAAAAATGGCACAAATAAAGGAAGCAAAGGAAAGGTCATTGTTATACGAGACAGTTCCGTTATTGTGGAGCTTGGGAAGAATCCAAACACAGGCGAACCGATACGTACCGTCATTAACCATAAAAATTACAAAACAGTATAAAAAAAAGAAGGTGCGAAAATCCGCACCTTCTTTTTTGAATTCTATATTATTGTGCAAAAACGTGGTTTCCGATTGTTTTTGTTACAGTTCTTGTGCGGATCCATTCGTCACTTGTTTTATCAGGATTGAAAAAGTACAATGAATTGTTACCATCACCACGGAAAGCAATCGCTTCTTCCACAGCCTTGATCGCTTCTTCATCAGCTTTTTTGTTGATTTCCCCGTTTTTCACAGGAGAGAACTGATACACGCCACCAGGTGATGTTTCAGTTACGACTTCTTTGATCGTATCCGGAAAAACATCACTATCTACACGGTTAAGAACCACTGTCGCTACAGCTACTTTCCCTTCGTATGGTTCACCTTTTGATTCAGCATGAACAAGACGTGCCAATAGATCTTTTTCTTCTTCAGATACTGCAGTTGGCAATTTTAACGCTTCACCAGGGAAGATTAAATGGTTGCCTTTATTATTGATTTCTTGTACCTCTTTTACGGATACACCATAAGTTTTACCAATATTCCAAAGGCTGTCCCCAGATTGAACTTTATATGTTTCTTCAGCTTGTGCACTGAATCCTGTACCAGAAATAAGTGCAACTGCTAAAGTTGAAATCGCAATAAGTTTCTTCATAAAATGATTCCTCCTTGTGTTGTTATAAGCAACTCTCGGACACTCTAATGTAAATGGTAACAAGTCCAAGGAATCATTTCACTGTATAAATGTTGCCAACTGAACATAATTATTGTAGATATTGGCTTTATATCACAAAAATATAGAAAAATATAGGAGGAATGCACGAAAAAATATCTATAAATACATAAATATAGAAAATCAGCTAATGCCACCTATGACATTAGCCCATGTTTATTTTTGGCAGCTGATCATACAAAGTTCTATATGAGGACGGGATATTGATGTGATCTCCTCATGTTCCTGTATAACATGAAAGTATGCTGTATCAATATCATGAGAAGGGTTGATATCGGGTTCGCTTGCTTCTAAATCATCTAAAGAAATCGAAATTAGGGAGTTGATTTGAAAATCACTCTCTTTTAGAACAGTTTTCCATCCCTCTAATGAATAAATACTCGATAAACCATAGAATGCTTTCATTCTTTCTTCGATGGCTTTCGGGAGAGAGTTTTTTTTCACCATTTCAAGGCCAAAAAAGGAACCTCCGGAATTTAAAATACGATGTATTTCTTTTAAAGAAGAAAGAGTTTCCGTGAAAGACAGTACAGATTCTGCAAGTATATAATCGAAAGTGTTTGAAGCGAAATCCGTTTTTTCTATACTCCCCTGGATTGCCTGACATGTCAGGCCCATCTCTATAAACCTTCTATTTGCCTTATCCACCATCAATGGGTGAGCATCCATCGTGGTAAGTAAAGCTCCTCTTTCAAACAGATAGGCACTTGTTTGCCCAGTACCACAGCCGACTTCCAAGAATTTTTTATCATTGATGTCTATATTGGTCATGAGCTCCTTAGTAACCTCAAGCCCTCCAGGATGGGCACCACCGATTCCGAATAATGCGAGCATGTCTGTATAGCAGCATTTCTTCATATTAATCACCTCCATTATTCATATGAGTAGAGGAGATGGAACGTTCAAAAAGGAACTGGCATTTATGTATAAGTTAAGATATGATTATGGGGATATAGAAGCAGGAGGTGCATAGAATGATACATGCAACATGGAAAGATCGTGCCACCGTAAAAATGGTCAAGTGCGTACATACGAATGCAGAAAAATATGTAGTGAACAATATGCTGACGGCTGGGAAGACATATGAAGTAAAAAATGAAACAGATGAATTCTACTTTGTTGTGGATAACAGCGGCCATATCGGAGGCTATTTCAAGGATTATTTCGAAACAATCTAAAAGGAAATTCAAGAAGCATGACGATCAACTGTCGTGCTTTTTTATTTTTTAAAAAAAGGGTTAGAATATAGTAAAAAGGGTATAAAAAATGGAGGAGTGAGCTCATGAGGAAAAGGATGATATTTTGCTTTGCTCTAATTCTTATCTTTGCCAGTGGATGTATGGCTAAACAGGAACGAGATACCAATACAAACACACCACCAGCTAAGGAAGTTAATAATTCCATGGAGTCATCCGTTGAAACGGTTGCTGAAAAACTGGATGTGCCCTGGGCAATTACCAAGCACAATGATACTTTTTATATAACAGAAAGAAAGGGAACTATCGCCAGAATCTCAGATGGAAACTTTTCAAGAGAGACAGTTCAACTAAATAAAGCGGTTCTCCAGTACGGAGAAGGAGGATTACTTGGGTTGGCGCTGCATCCCGATTTCGAGGAAAACAAGCTGGCATATGCTTATCATACATACGGTACGACAGAGGATGTCAAAAATCGCTTAGTGCTGTTAAAATATGCAAATGGCTCCTGGAAGGAAGAACGTGCAATATTGGAAGACATTCCTGGGGCAATCTACCATAATGGCGGAAGAATTGCCATTGGACCTGATAACATGCTTTACGTTACAGTTGGGGATGCTACAATACCTGAGGAAGCACAGAATCCTTCAAGTTTGTCAGGAAGCATATTAAGAATGGAATTGGACGGATCGATTCCAGAGGATAACCCAATTCCAGATTCCTACATCTATTCATACGGGCATCGCAACCCTCAAGGACTTGCTTGGGATAAAACGCAGAGCACATTATACGAATCTGAGCATGGGCCTTCTGCCAGAGATGAAATCAATATCATCGAAGCAGGAAAAAACTATGGCTGGCCAGTCATTTCCGGCACGGAAGAAAAGGGCGGAATGGAATCACCAATATTTCAGTCAGGGACCAATACATGGGCCCCTTCCGGCATGGTCTATTACGATGGGTCTTTATTCGTTGCAAGCCTAAGGGGCGAAATGATCCGCCAATTTGAACTGGAGAGTAAAAAGGAATTTCCACTTGTTGAGAATTTCGGTAGAATCAGAGATGTTCTATTGGATGGAGAAACTTTATATGCAGTAACTAACAATACTGATGGTAGAGGAAATCCGATACCAACCGATGACAGACTTATAAAAATACCGCTAAAAACAGAAAACTGATCCCACATAGAGTTTTTAATAAGAAAGTGGAGAGGGAAATTATGATGCCAAATAATATAGAAATGTTTAAAGACTTGAATGTATTAAGACTATTGGACAGTATTGGGGAAAGTCTTATTTTTGCAGATGAAAACCAATATATACGATGGATGAATGGTTCTGCAAAAGAGCTTTTGGCCAAGATTGGGCCATATATAAAGATACATGACCCAGAAGAATTTATTGGAGTAAATCTCTCCATGTTTCACGGTCCGAGGCAGGATGGGATATTGTCAGGTGAAACGTTCCCCCATAAAGCACAAATAAAACTGTTCAACCGCTTTTCTGCAAAAATTGTAGTGGATCGAATATTTAGCGAGACGGGAGAGTTCTCCGGGTATATATTAACATGGAAGGACGTTTCGGATTTTCAAAATGAACTCGAAGTCCAGCAGAATATGTTGAAGAGCCTCTATACGCCTATTATTGGCACTGCCATTGATTCGGTGTTACTAGTTGCGTTGACTGGTTTATTGACCGAAGAAAGAATGCAATACACGAAGGATGCCATCCTGATTGCATGTGCGGAAAAAAAAGCGGAATACGTCATCTTCGATTTTACAGGGATTGTTGATGATATTGACGAAGTGGTAGTATATCACCTGGATCAAATAGCTGAAGCGTTAAGAATAATGGGCTCTGAGGCAATATTTGTCGGATTGAATGCACAATTTGTCCAGCAGATGATCAGGAAAGGGTTGAAGGTCCGGGTAAAAACTTGTCAGTCCTTCAAGCAGGGTATCCAATACGTATGGTCAAAAATGGGATACAAACTTGTAAAAATATAAACAAAGCTTATAGAAATAGGCTTGAATAATAACAAGCCTATTTTTTATGTTTTAATAAGGAAAATAGAGGAAATATAGTTTATACATGAATGTAGGGGGAAGCTTTGTGATTAGGTTTATAAAAATATATAAAATTTCGATTATCATTGGAATTATTGTTCTTACAGTAATTGGTACCAGTATCTATCATAGCTTCAAGCCACTGCCGGAAAACGTTTCTTTTGAAGGGGAAGAGCATCTGGTATCTGACGTGGACTTTCTCTACGATTTGACCTATAAAAAAAATGATAAGTTAGCAACGGAACATGCGATATTCGATCGGATATTCGAGGTAATCGAAGAAGCGGAGGAATTTGTGGTTATCGATATGTTTTTATTTAATGGTTACAATGATGGAGAGAGAGACTTTCCGCCATTAAGTGATAACTTATTGAAAACGCTACTTGACAAGAAGAAGACAAACCCTGATATGGAAATGGTTTTTATAACGGACGAAATCAATACCACATATGGCTCCCATGAAGCGGAAGAGTTGAAGATGCTCGAGGATAATGGAATAAAAGTAGTTGAAACACATTTGGATGTGCTTCGCGATTCAAATCCGCTTTATTCAGGTGTATGGAGAGTGTTTTTTCAATGGTTCGGACAAGGCGGGTCTGGCTGGATCAAAAACCCGATGTCTAAAAATGCACCAGAAACAACGGTTCGCTCCTATCTGAAGCTGCTTAATGTAAAAGCAAATCACCGGAAAGTCGTCATTACGGATAAGACTGCCATCATTTCATCTGCGAATCCTCATGATGCAAGTGGCTACCATTCCAATACGGCATTCGAAGTCTCAGGTTCTATCATAGGAGATCTTCTCAAAACTGAGCAGGCTATCCTGGATTTTTCCGAGGGGGGAGAGTTGCCAACCTATCATAATAAAGCGGACCACCAAAGTGATGAAAATAAAAATATAACTGTGCAGTTGCTGACAGAAGGGAAAATCCTGAAACATATCATAGAAGAAATTAAACAGACAGAAAAAGGGGAAGAAATTTGGGTGGGGATGTTCTATCTCGCCGAAAGAAAAGTAGTGGATGAGCTTATTGAGGTTTCTCAAAGAGGGGTTTCGATCAAGATGGTCCTCGATCCAAATGAACATGCTTTTGGTCAACAAAAAATCGGAATGCCAAATAGACCGGTAGCTGCTGAGATGGTAGAGGAAGGGAAAGGGAATATTGAAATAAAATGGTTTAATACCGACGGGGAACAGTATCACCCGAAAATGATTTATTTCAAACGGCCAGAAGAGTCGACCATCATTGGAGGTTCTGCAAACTTTACAAGAAGGAATCTGTTTGATCTTAATCTGGAAACGGATATTAAAATTGTGGCACCGAATAACGAGGATATTATGACGGAAATGGATAGCTATTTCCAAAGATTGTGGAATAACGAAGATGCAGAGTTCACTCTTCCTTTGGATAAATATCAGGATGAAACAACTTTTATTAAAAAAGTATTATATCGCTTACAAAAGCTTTTCAGGTTTACGACCTATTAAATAGCAAAATAAAACAAGCAGGGCTCCTGCTTGTTTTATTTTATAGGCAGCACATATAGCAGAACAAAAAAGAAGTGAAGCACAGTCCCTGCTAGCACAAAAATATGCCAAACCGCATGGTGATATGGGAATGCCCGCCACATATAGAAAATGGCTCCGACACTATATACGATTCCGCCAGTCACCAAGAAGGCGATTCCAGTAGTGCCGACCTTAGCCGTAATCTCACTCCATCCAAAGATAGCCAGCCAACCCATCAAAACATACAGAATTGTGGACGCAAAAATAAATCTGCGGACAAAAAAAACTTTGAAAACGGTGCCTGCCAATGCAAGGGACCAAACGATTCCGAACAAGGTCCATCCTAATACGCCATCCATGATAATCAACGTTATAGGAGTATAACTACCTGCAATAAAGAAATAGATGGAAGAGTGATCCAGAATTTCAAAGACATTTTTCGCTCTCCCTTGAGGTAATGCATGCAGTAATGTAGAAGCGGTATATAGCAACAGCATGGTCACACCATATACTATAAAGGTAAGAACATGAAGATGTGTTCCATTAATTGCCGAAAATACGATGAGAAGAACCAATGCAGCTGCGCTAACTAGTATTCCGATACCATGCGTAATGGAATTGGCAATTTCCTCTCCCTTCGAAAACGTATGTGTTTGTGCCATATTTATCCCCGCGCTTTCCTAGTTTAATGAACTAAAATCTATATCCATCATATCAAGAATTATATGAAATATCCATTTAAAAGAACCAGGTAATCGGATACGGGCATTTTGCTAAATTGGAAGCTGGCACTTTATCATTCTTTCGAACAAAAAAGTATGAGAGGGGTAAGCCCAATCCTACTTTTTTGTACGTCACCTTATGATTGTATCTTCTGTCACTTTTACTTTTCGTAAATTGATAAAACGGATGGTATGCAGAACCACCACTTTGGAGATGGCGTAGGTCGGCACGGCAAGCAAGAGGCCCAACAGACCCGCAAACTTACTCGCCACAAGCAGTAAAAGAATAATGGTCAAAGGATGTACATCAAGTTTTTTCCCCATTACTTGAGGTGATACAAGATTACTCTCAAGTTGCTGTACGATAATTACGACAATCAACACCCATAATGCCATAATCGGTTCATCAAAAAATGCCACTACAATACTAGGAATAGTACCTATAAAAGGACCTATAAATGGAATGACATTGGTAAACATAGCGATCAGAGCCAAAACAAGAGAATATTCGAGGCCGATGATCAAAAATCCAATATAGATCAGCACCCCTACGAATATACTTACAATGATCTGACCTTGAATATAGGAACTGATTGCAATATCCATATCCTTTAGAACATCCCGGCCTTCCCGTTCATGCTGTCTAGGGATGAATTTAATGATCTGATTCGGAAGACTGTTTCCATCCTTCAACATGTAAAAGAGGACAAACGGAATGATGACAAGTAGTACGATAAAGCCAGTTATTGCGCTTATGACATTAATCACATTTGATCCAAAAGCAGTCAAATAAGCGTTCAGGTTATCTGCAATTTTGCTGGAGATTTCCTCAAGTGAGAAACGCTCGTCCTGTTGGAATCTTGCGATATATTCATTTTCCTGGAGCTCAGCAGTAAAGTCACGGATGTCATCTACAATGTCAGGTGTATTCTTCACTAAGCTGTTAACCTGCTGCTGTAGTGTTGGACCGATGAGGAATAGTAAAAGCGTGATCAATCCGATAAACATTAAGTAAATGCTTATGATAGCCAAACCTCTGGGAATGTATCGAGCTACCAGATTCACCAGAGGTCGAAGTAGATAATACATCACTCCTGCCAAAATGATCGGTGCAAACAACGTTTTGATCATGATTGTAATAGGGGTGAAAATGAAATTGACAAGGGAAAGCAAGTAAATAATCAATAAAATGACAATCAGCCCATAGCCGATTCGAAACCACTTGGATTGTGGCACTGTCTACACCTCTTTTTCGAAAAAATTAATGAGCCTAAGTAAGCCGCTGTTGATCTCCGCACTAGACAAAGGAATCAATAAAAAACATTCATTCATTTTCTACGATTTGGTATTTGAAAAGGTTTCACTTATTTAGAAAAAAGCCTTCCGGAAAGAAGACTTTTTCTATGATTATGCGTATAAATCTGCTAATTGCTTTTGGACAGTTGGATCTTCCAGGTACTCATCGTAAGTCATTTGCTTATCGACGATTCCGTTTGGTGTAATCTCAATGATACGGTTTGCAATCGTTTCGATAAACTGATGGTCATGGGAAGTAAAGATCATGGACCCTTTGAAACTGATCAGACCGTTATTCAATGCAGTGATGGATTCCAAGTCCAGATGGTTTGTAGGATCATCCAATAACAGGACATTCGATCCGCTCAGCATCATTTTGGAAAGCATGCAACGTACCTTTTCTCCTCCGGAAAGGACACTTGCTTTCTTTAACACTTCTTCACCAGAAAATAGCATTCTTCCTAAGAAGCCTCGCAAGAAACTTTCCGTCTGGTCGTTAGGGGAGTATTCACGCAACCAGTCAACAAGATTTGCGTCCACACCTTCAAAGTATTCGGAGTTGTCTCTTGGGAAGTATGCTTGGGAAGTGGTGATACCCCATTTATACGTTCCGCTGTCAGGCTCCATTTCACCAGTCAAAATTTTCATTAAGGTTGTATTGGCGATTTCATTTCCGCCAACCAGGGCGATTTTATCATCTTTATTCATTATGAAACTGACGTTGTTTAACACCGTAACCCCATCAATTGTTTTCGTTAATCCTTCGACGCGAAGCAGATCGTTACCGATTTCTCGCTCGGGAGTAAAGTTAACGTATGGGTATTTTCTGGATGATGGTTTGATATCATCGATCGAAATTTTATCTAGTAATTTTTTACGGGAAGTCGCTTGCTTCGATTTGGAAGCATTTGCGCTGAATCGGGCAATAAATGCCTGGAGTTCCTTGATTTTTTCTTCTTTTTTGCGGTTGGCATCAGAAGAAAGTCTGGATGCAAGCTGGCTTGATTCGTACCAGAAATCATAGTTTCCAACATAGATCTGAATTTTGCTGTAGTCAAGATCCGCAATGTGTGTACACACTTTATTCAAGAAGTGACGGTCATGGGAAACCACAATAACTGTGTTCTCAAAGTTGATCAGGAATTCTTCCAGCCATTGGATCGCTTTCAAGTCCAAGTGGTTGGTAGGCTCATCGAGCAATAGTACATCCGGTTTACCGAATAGGGCTTGAGCAAGTAGTACTTTCACTTTCTCTCCACCTGTCAGTTCAGACATCTTCTTATCATGAAGGTCCACAGAGATTCCTAGGCCTTTTAATAGGATAGCAGCTTCAGACTCTGCTTCCCAACCATTAAGTTCAGCAAATTCACCTTCAAGTTCGGCTGCACGCATACCATCTTCATCAGAGAAATCCTCTTTCATGTAGATTGCATCTTTTTCCTGCATTACTTGATACAAACGGGAATGTCCCATAATAACCACTTTCATTACTTCGTGTTCTTCATACTCAAAGTGGTTCTGTTTAAGGATGGCCATACGTTCGCCTGGATTCATATGAACATCACCAGTTTGTGCTTCTATTTCGCCAGATAGAATTTTCAAGAACGTGGATTTCCCTGCTCCATTTGCTCCAATCAAACCGTAGCAGTTGCCAGGGGTGAATTTTATATTAACATCTTCAAATAATTTTCGATCACCAAAACGTAGACTTATATTTGTAACTGTAAGCATGTATACTTTTCCTCCAAAATTAATGTCGTTGAAATTATACCATTAAATAGAGAGGTTGCAAAAGAATCATTTCATCTTTATGCAAAATAAAAAAGCTGGGAGGGACCCAGCTTTCTTAATATACATAGATGTAGGCAATCATAGGAGGGACTTTTTGATTGGCATGATGAGCGTGATTGGTATGTGTGGTACAAACCAACTGATACATCCCCGGCTTATCAAATGTGGTGGTGATTAATGTTTCTTCGCCTTTTTTTACGACGCCGGATATGTCGGTTCCTTCAATAGAAAAAGGATGCTCCGACCCGTTCACCCCGAAAATGCTGATGGTAACTTCCTTTCCTTTAGGAACAGTTATGGTGCCAGGATCAAAACGGTATGCTTCCATTTCGGACCCATCTGCCAGTGTGGTTTTAAATTCAGAGGTAATCATATGATAAATATACTGATCATCCTGTGCTGGTTTTCCAGTTGTCGGAATGATACCTACATTAACGATGTACCAGCCTCCTAATGCGATAATGAAGCATAATAATACCGAAATAAGCCAACTTTTCTTTACAATAAAAAATCTCACATATTCCACCCCTTCTAATAGCATGACTATTATTAATTTGTATGCAACAAAAGCGAAAGGGTTGTCTAATATATTTAAAAAACGAGAGATATTTTCATAGCCACAAAAGAAATAATTCTATATTAATACGAATATATTATTTAAATCGGGGGTGGTAGGAAGTTGGGGTATTTGGAAGATGTGAAGTTTGAACAATTATTTTGGATGCAGGTTTTTGGAGATCATGCGCGTTTTTTCCTTGATAGTTTGGCTCCTAAGGAAACAGAGGATGTAAAAAAAGCGACTTTCTTCAAGGACGAATATGACAAATGGTATGTAGAGAGCAGGACATTAAATGAAGTAAACGTAAAGAATCAACTAATGCAGACGAAAAGACTTACAAATCAATTCAGAGAATATAAGCTTTCCATTATTTGGCGTCAGCTGACAGGGGAGATCACGATAAATCTTCCACCTACATTCATCAACCATATGGTGAATGAGTTGGAAGAATATATGAATATTCTTCAGTACTTGGAAAAGGGGGAAAGTCCTCCGATTTTTCATGAACTGCATCATCACCTTATTTGGTTATTGGATGCAGCGGGGCACGCACAAGGGATTAATGACAGTCTGGATATGGTAGAGCATAAAATCAGATTAAAATCCTTCGACTTTGTCAATGATTTCAAAGAATTTTATGTTAAAGCAGTGGAGCTGGCAGGGTATCTAAGGGCGAATGTTGACTCATTTCCTGCATTGGATCGAATGAATGATGAAGTAAAACTGGAAATAGAGTTATTTATGGTCTTCCTGGATGAAATTAAGGAGTTGCAGCTGGAAGACAAGTTGATTGGGACATTTTCCGTTATCATGGCAGACCATATGGCAAGGGAAGAGTGCTATTACCTTATGAAACTCGCCCAATCGTCGAGTACCGCTCCACCTAAATGCGATCCTACTAAACCAAGAATAGAATGAAAAAGTAGAAAAGACCTCAGACTAATTTCCGATTAGTCTGAGGTCTTCTTTTGATTATTTTGGAAATACCTTTGAACGGGTAAGAAATCTTACTCCTTCAGGACCTTCCAATGAAAACATGCCACCTCTGCCTGGTACGACATCAATGATCAGCTGTGTATGCTTCCAATATTCATATTGCTTTTTATTCATATAGAAAGGGGTACTGCCGATTTCCCCAAGACAAACATCAGAATCACCAATTATAAAGTCATCCTTAGGATAGCACATCGGCGAACTGCCATCACAACAGCCACCAGACTGATGAAATAGGACTGGACCGTGTTTGGCTTTCAGCTTTTCTATTAGCTCAATAGCGACAACTGTTGCCTTGACTTTTTCCATTTTAGAAGAAACCTAGTTTCTGCGGGCTGTAGCTCACTAGCAAATTTTTTGTCTGTTGGTAGTGAGAGAGCATCATCTTATGATTCTCACGTCCAATACCACTCATTTTGTACCCACCAAAAGCGGCGTTTGCAGGGTAGGCATGGTAGCAGTTTGTCCATACACGTCCAGCTTCAATCTGTCTTCCGAAGCGGTAGGCAGTGTTAACATCACGAGTCCATACCCCTGCTCCGAGGCCATACAGGGAGTTGTTTGCAATTTCCAATGCTTCTTCTGCAGTTTTGAAGGTAGTAACAGAAACAACCGGACCAAAGATCTCTTCCTGGAAAATCCGCATTTTATTATTGCCTTTAAAGACAGTAGGTTTAACGTAATAGCCTCCAGCAAGATCTCCTTCAAGCATATTGCGTTCACCACCAGCTAGCAAATCTGCTCCTTCTTCTTTTCCAATCTCCAAATAGGATAGAATCTTTTCCAATTGCTCGGACGATGCCTGCGCTCCGATCATGGTTTCGGTATCAAGAGGATTTCCTTGTTTAATTTGGGCAACTCGTTCCAATGCCCTTTCCATAAATTTATCGTAAATGGATTCGTGGATCAGTGCTCGGGAAGGGCATGTACACACCTCGCCTTGATTAAGAGCGAACATCACGAAGCCTTCTACAGCCTTATCAAAGAAATCGTCATCCGCTGCAAGAACGTCTTCAAAGAAGATGTTTGGTGATTTCCCACCAAGCTCGAGTGTAACTGGAATGATGTTCTGGGAAGCGTATTGCATGATAAGTCTCCCAGTGGTGGTTTCACCGGTAAATGCTATTTTTGCAATTCGGTCACTGGATGCAAGTGGCTTTCCTGCTTCCACACCAAAACCGTTCACGACATTCAATACCCCAGGTGGGAGAAGGTCAGCTATTAGTTCAGTAAGTACCATTATCGATGCAGGAGTCTGCTCGGCAGGCTTAAGGACCACACAATTTCCTGCAGCAAGGGCGGGGGCAAGCTTCCATGTAGCCATCAGGAGCGGGAAATTCCATGGGATGATCTGCCCAACAACACCTAGCGGCTCTTGGAAATGATAGGCGATGGTATCATTGTCGATTTCACCAAGTGATCCCTCCTGGGCACGTATGCAACCTGCAAAATATCGGAAATGGTCGATGGCAAGCGGAAGGTCGGCAGCCAATGTTTCCCTGACAGGTTTCCCATTTTCCCATGTTTCAGCAACTGCTAGCATTTCAAGGTTTTCTTCCATTCTATCTGCTATTCTATTCAGGATATTTGCTCTTTCTGCGACAGAGGTTTGACCCCATGCTTTTTTAGCCTTGTGAGCGGCATCCAGTGCCAATTCAATATCTTCGGAAGTGGACCTGGCCACTTCGCAAAAGACCTGTCCGGTAATCGGAGTAGTATTTTCAAAATATTCACCCTTAACTGGAGCAACCCACTCTCCACCAATGAAATTGTCATAACGGTTCTTGTAGGATACCTTTGAATCTTTTTCACCAGGATTTGCGTAAATCATTGAAAATTCCCCCTAAATAAATACTAATAGGCATCCAACTATGTAAGCGGATTCAAAAACAGTCAACATGAGTTGTTAGACAACCTATTGTAAGGTAAATTTTAAACATTCTGAACTTATAAATCAAGCAATACGGTGTTTTATCATGATAGAATAAGAGAATACTTAGGATTAAGATTAATAGGGGGATACAAATGAGCCAAATTGATAAGGCTTTATCCATTGCAGCCATTGCACATCGAAATCAGGTTAGAAAAGGAACAGATATACCATATTTCGTGCACCCGGTCAGAGTAGGAATGATCCTGCAGGAGTACGGGTGTTCAGAGGATGTCATTTGTGCTGGAATACTTCATGATACTCTAGAGGACACAGACATGACTCTTTCCATTCTTTCGTTGGAATTCAACTATAACGTAGCCAGGATAGTGGAGGGCTGTACGGAACCGGACAAGGGGGCACCGTGGGAAGAGCGGAAACAGCATACCATTGCCGAAATCATGAAGGTGGATATGGAAATCGGTCATGTAATCTGTGCGGATAAATTACATAATCTGAAATCTATCATTGAAGACAAAAAGATGATCGGTGACTCAATATGGTCCCGGTTCAATAGAGGGGCAGAAAAACAGGAGTGGTACTACAAAGGGATCGTTGAAAGCTTCAAAATGAATGAAACGATGAAGAATAGCAGAATTTTGTCTGATTTATCAAAGACGGTCAACGAACTATTCGCTTAACCTGAAAGTTGAACACTTCATTTATTTTAGCTAGTATAGTGGTAGATCCTCTTCCACTCATTCTTCCTTTTCCTCGAAAAAAAATCCAAACCAATGTAATTTTCCAATTAATATTAACAAATGAGGTGCATTATGTACGAACAAGCTGTAGAACTGCTTCAACATTATTACGGTTATCAGGATTTCAGGCCTGGACAAAAGAAAATCATCCAAAACATATTAGATAGGAACAATACGCTAGGTGTTATGCCAACCGGGGGAGGGAAATCTATTTGTTATCAGATTCCAGCTTTGCTTATGGATGGATTGACCATTGTCGTTTCCCCACTGATATCCCTTATGAAAGATCAGGTGGATACATTAAATAGCATAGGAGTGAAGGCTACATACATCAACAGTTCGCTTTCCTCTGGGGAGGTTCAGCATCGTTTAGGGCTTATTGAACAAGGGGAAGTAAAGTTGGTCTATTTGGCACCGGAACGGCTTGATTCCTATGATTTTGTGCGCGTTCTTCAACATACCCCCATTTCACTTGTAGCGGTGGATGAAGCCCATTGTATGTCACAGTGGGGACATGATTTCAGACCGAGCTATAGGGAAGTAGGAACGTTCATACAACGCCTCCAAGGGAACCCGATTATTGCAGCATTCACTGCAACTGCGACGAAAGAAGTTATCCGTGATATCAGTGCCATTTTGAACATAGATTTTGAAAATACCTTCGTGACGGGATTTTCAAGGGAGAACCTGACATTTTCCGTTTTAAGGGGCACAAATAAAGAATCGTTCCTGAAACAGTTTTTAAAAGCAAATAAGGAAGAATCTGGAATCGTGTATGCTTCCACAAGAAAAGAAGTGGATCAACTATTCAGCCTTTTAAGTGAAAAAGGCTATGCGGTCGGGAAGTATCATGCAGGCCTGACAGAAGAGGAAAGAAGACAGTTCCAGGAGGATTTCCTTTATGACCAGTTGAAAATAATGGTTGCCACCAATGCATTTGGTATGGGCATCGATAAATCGAATGTCCGTTTTGTCATTCACTACAATATGCCGAAAACGGTGGAATCCTATTATCAGGAGGCGGGAAGGGCAGGACGTGATGGAGAACCGAGTGAATGTGTGCTCCTCTTCAACGCAAGAGACGTTCAGTTGCAAAAATTTCTGATAGAAGAAAGTATCAAATCTCCCGAAAGAAAGCAGCAGGAATACCAAAAGCTCCAATCCATGATGGATTACTGTTATACACAGCAGTGTCTGCAAAGCTATATTGTTCGATATTTTGGTGAGGACACGCAAGAAAACTGTGGGAAATGCAGCAACTGTTCAGATGAATATGTCGAGCAGGATATTTCGCTTGAGGCACAGAAGATATTTTCCTGTATCCACCGGATGAATGAAAGGTTCGGTGCGGCTCTTGTTGCAAAAGTGCTGAAGGGCTCAAAGGATAAACGGATTCAGCAATTCCGCTTCGATCAGTTGCCTACCTATGGCTTGATGAGCAATTACACGGAGAAGGAACTTGTGGACTTGATAAATATCTTGATTGCAGAAGGATATTTAATTCTGACAGAAGGCCAATACCCTATAGTAAAACTTGGTTCAAGAGCTGTACCGGTTTTAAGGAATCAAGAGAAGGTTCTATTGAAATTGAAGGAAACCGTGGAGAGGATTTCTGAGAATAGTGATTTATTTGAAGCCCTAAGAGCGCTAAGAAAGAAGGTTGCACAAGAGGCAGAGATACCACCTTATGTTGTTTTTGCTGATAGTACCTTGAGAGAAATGAGTAAATTCTACCCTCAGGATAAAGATGCGATGCTTGAAATTAAAGGGGTAGGAGAACAGAAATATGAGAAGTTTGGCAGGCTATTTGAAGAAGAGATAACCAGGTTTGTGACAGAGAATGGAATCGAAATAGATAAATCGTCGAACCTGATGGAGTCTTCGCAACGGAAGCTATCATCAGTCGGCACCCGTAATAAAGCACCGGCAGGAGAGCCCAGTCATCTTTTCACCTATAAGCTTTTCATGGAAGGCCAATCCATAAAAGAAATAGCAAAAGAAAGAAAGATGAGTGCCATCACCATTCAAAATCATCTTTTCAAATGTGCAGAGGAGGAAGATGTAGAAATAGATTGGGATGCTTTCATTCCACGTGAATTTGAAGATACCATTATTCAAGCAGTGGAAGAGGTTGGTTCCGAGAAACTGAAACCGATAAAAGACGCTCTTCCGGAAGAAGTGGATTATATGGCAATTAAGGCCGTCATGTTCAAGCACGGAATAAATTGAATGAGCTTCATGGCCTCCTAAATGTTTTATCCCTCCCTGATGGGGTATAAACATAGAATAATCATAAAACATTTTTTAGAGGAGGTTTATGTAAAATGAATAATCGTCCACTCAAGTCGTATCTATTAGTAGGAGCAGGGCTAACAAGTGTGGGAGTGATTGCATTTAACCCAAGCAGGCATAAACTAGTATCCATGACCAAAAAACTTAAAAGCAGAATCGTCTCTTTTAACCATAAAAAATCAAATCTGCCAATTGAAAAGGCTGGAAACCCAGATCCAGAGGATATCGAGGACAACAAAATGGTAAGTGAAGGTGCGATGTACTCTGTGGATTACTATAATAAAAATGTTCAGGAATAAACAAAAACGCCTGGAAATCAAAACTGATTTCCAGGCGTTTTAAGTGTCATATAGATTAGCTCTTTTAAACACCAAATATGGCAAAAGCAACTCCGGCAACACCAATTAATGCAAGAATGTATACTGGTTTGATCGGCATTTCACCATTGTTTTCCATGGATTTACCAAACATATAAAATACCAATGGGTGAACAAGGAATGGCATGGAGAAGATGAAAGGAATCAGGGCAGAAGCCTCCGTACCAAACATTCCCCCTTGAATAGCCGCAAACAAGCCAAAGTGGGAAATGGCAGAAGATTGAGCCATTGCTGCATAATCGAGACTCATCGTGCTAAGGCTTAAAAGAGCAAGTCCGCCAAACACGGCACACATCTGCCAGCCAAATGAAAATTGCATCAGGGCTTTTACTTCCTTCTTATCTTCCCCGGCTGATTTTCTTAGATTGATTAAGGAAAGGACAGTAAGCCCGATACCTACCGCTACAATCAATAGAGATGGCCAAATCCAGAGACTACCATGCTCTGCGCTGATCGCCAATACGGAAAACACGAAAATATGCCCGAAAAATGGGATGTTGATCATGATCGGCGCCCTTTTTGCAGCAGTGGAACCGAAGTCACCTGCAGTGCAGGCTCCAGTCAAACCTGAATGAGACAAAGAACCAGCCATACCAGGTGCTAAGTTGCGTGCATTTGCTGTTTTGGCAAAAAACATAACAAGTGCTATTCCGCCAAACATCCAGAACAACTGGCCGAAAAAGCCGTATGCCAATACCGCGTTCATTCCGGTGATTGAAAAAGCATCACCGATTCTAGATCCACCAACCATGAAGTTTGCAGCTAGTACTACTGGAATACCGGCATAAAGCAAAGCCCGCACAGTAGGGCCAAATGTCCAATTATAAAGTATTGCCCCTAAAGCGGCAGAAATCATCATGGCAAAGAATATCTGCGGAAGAGCAATGATGGGTTTTACCAGAGTAGCAATATGAAAAGAAAGGACCAATACGAGCACAATGGTCCCCATTTCAAGAAGTCCTTTACGAATATACTGATGTTTGTTATTTATCTTTGCACGGTTATCTACAAAGAGAACTGCTCCAATGATACCTATATAGGCAATCAAAGGATACGTGCTGCTGAAAATACTTTTATCATCATTCAACAATAGACGGGTCAATCCTTCGAGACCGAATAAAAGGAAAAATGCTCGTATGATAAAAATGAATTGACTGCGATTTGTCCCAAGAATTGTTTCCTCATCAGACGGTGTGATGATATCCTCGGACTCCAGATCTTTGTTTCCAAGAATTTTCCGAAGCTCCTGTCCGCCAACAAAAAACGAGACAATCAATGCTATGATGGTCGTCCTTGCCATAAAGTCAACCAATGGGAATTCCACAAGACCAGGTGTAGCAACTCCAGTGGAAACCAATAAGTAACCCATGGATAATCCTAAAATTACAATGATTAAGATCGGGGAAAAACGTGTGCCTGCCACTGCCATTCTTGAAATCAAAACCATGGGAATCAAAAAGAGTAGAAGAAACCAAAACTGGTTCATTAATTGCAGATGTGTAACTTGTTCTAGTATTTGCATGATATACTCCAATCGTTCTATATTAGATATGTTTTTTGACACAAAGGAATATCGTACAATACAACGAATGGATAGTAAATGTATGTAAACGCAACCAAGAAAAAGTTTAAAGATTAAGTTTTTATTGATTTAACGTAATTTTGTTATGTAAACCTGAAATAGAACAAATTCATTGTCTCGGCTATATAATTAGTGTAAAATTCCATCAAATACATAATTGCTTGATAGAGAGGATGTTTGTCTTATGACAACTGTAAAAACAGAGGTAGCAACCTTTGCAGGAGGTTGCTTCTGGTGCATGGTTAAGCCTTTTGACGAAATGCCGGGGATTGTCAGCGTAATTTCTGGATATACGGGAGGAAATACCATCAATCCCGTCTATGAGGATATTAAAAAAGGGGATTCGGGTCACTACGAGGCTGTTCAAATCGAGTTTGATCCTGATTTGTTTCCATATACAAGACTGCTCGAGCTTTATTGGCCTCAAATTGACCCTACTGATGACGGCGGCCAATTTTTTGATAGAGGGAGCCAATATAGAACAGCAATCTTCTACCATAATGATGAACAAAGAAAGCTTGCAGAAAAATCCAGAAAAGAGCTTGCAGAAAGTGGTCGATTCAAAAAGCCTATTGTTACCGAAATCATTCCAGCAAAGATTTTTTATCCTGCCGAGGAATATCATCAGGCATTCTACAAAAAAAATCCAGAAAAATATAAGCAGGAACGTGTGGAATCCGGAAGAGAAGCTCATATAAGTGAGCACTGGGGAGCAGAATATACTAAATAAGGAGTTCGAGTTTTTTCGGCCTCTCTTACGTTCAGAAAAGGAGTGAATGCAATGATCCATTTGTTTACACATAACGACTTGGACGGGGTTGGCTGTGGTATACTCGCTAAAATAGCGTTTAAGGAAAAAGTAGAGGTTCACTACAACTCGGTAGGAAGCTTGAATTATCAGGTTGCCAATTACCTTGACCACGCCATTCCCAATGACACTATATACATAACGGACTTATCGGTCCATGAAGAAAATGCCAAAAAGCTGGATTCCCTTAACAAAGCAGGGGGTAAGGTTCAGTTTATTGATCATCACAAAACAGCGCTCGCCCTAAATGAGTATGATTGGGCTTTTGTGCAAGTTGAATACGAAGATGGACGTTTAACGAGTGCAACATCTCTATTTTACGAGTATCTTCAGAACCATAATCTATTAGAAAGAACCGAAGCAATCCATGAGTTTGTGGAGCTCGTACGCCAATATGATACATGGGAATGGGATAGAAACCAAAACAACAAGGCTAAAAGGCTAAATGATCTCCTATATATGATGTCGATTGAAGAATTTGAAGCAAGAATGCTTGCAAAGGTAGCGGATTCAACGAATTTCCGATTTGATGACCTCGAAGACCAGTTATTGAATATGGAAGAAAAAAAGATGGAAAAGTATTTGCGCCGCAAAAAGAGGGAGCTTGTTCAAAAACAGGTTGGAAGCCTATGGGCTGGTATCGTGTATGCAGAATCCTTTTTATCGGAGCTGGGCAATGCACTAGGAAAAGAAAATCCCCACCTTGATTATATTGCAATGATCAATATGGGAAGTAAAAGAATAAGCCTTCGAACGATTCATGATGATGTGGATGTGTCGGATGTAGCTGGACAATTTGAAGGAGGCGGTCATGCGAAAGCTTCAGGATGCAATTTAAATGAAGCGGCATATAAGCTATATGTTGCAGAATCATTCCAATTGGATCCTTTGAAATCAGATGCAGACAAGAATGTGTTCAATATTAAGGAATCTCCGAACGGGGTTCTCTATGAATCCAAGTCAAAGGGTATTCTTTTTCTGATGCCAAGAGAAGATGGTTCGTGGGTGATTGAAAATAATGAACAGCAGTTGGAGGAAAGTTTTCAGTCATTCCAGGATGCGGAAAAATATATAAAGAGAAACTTCGCTGCATGGCTTGTGAAGGATGAGGAATATGTGACATTCCTTGTGGAAAATATCCGTCGCCTACGCAGCAATTAACATGGAAGGGAGAGAGTAACGATGGCAATGAAGCGTCTTGAGCATGTCGGAATAATGGTGAGGGATATCCAAAAATCAATCTCATTCTATATAGAAACCCTAGGGCTGAAGTTGAAAGGGGAGCTTGATCATCCGAACGGAAAAATAAAACTGGCTTTCTTAGGGTTTGAGGTGGACGACGAAACGGAAATTGAATTGATTGAGGGGTATAATGATGCATTGCCTGCAGAAGGCAAGGTTCACCACATAGCTTTGACGGTGGATGATGTCGATGAAGAGTATCAGCGTCTGCAGAATCTGAATGTCAGTTTTGTGGAAAATGAAATCACCACACTTCCCAATGGAGCGAGATATATTTTCTTTGAAGGACCGGATGGGGAACGGATCGAGCTTTTTGAGAAGAAGAACTGATTGAGGCGAAAAAGCAGGTGTCATTGGACGCCTGCTTTTTTTCTGTTATTCAACTTTTTCTGCTTTCTTTTTTGAAGTCTTGATCATATATGCATAGGTAAAACCAAGGCACACCATACCAGAAATAGAGCATGCATAGCGTACGAATGTCCACCAATCCATTTGCTCACCCCATATAATTGATAGTTTATGTTGCCACAAATATCAATTTATATGCTCTTGTTCCGGATTAGAGAGATTCTAATGTTTCCGTTCCAGTTTTTCAACGATCTGCTTTAGATCGCCCGGTTTCAGCATTTCGACAGGGGAAACGTTTTTTTCGAATTGCAGATAATCTCCCTCCAAAAGAACGACTACCCGATTGTTGATCCTTGCAATATGGATATTTTCCCCATAGTCGGCGAGAAGGCCTTTAACGGATAGGTGATCGAGCTTGAATTTAAGTTCAATATCAGGTGTCTGCTCAATAATATTCGAGGATGCCTCGATTACCTGCTCATCAGACCAGCGCTCCTGCAGTTCCCGTTTCGGGCTAGTTGCCCATGCCTCCATTGCCGATTCCGCTTTTTCTTTTTCTTCACTTTCATCCTGATAGGTTTCTGCAAGTTCCTGATGCACCATTCCCATTACTTGCGTCTTGATGATCTCTGGCATCGATTCTCCATACTCGACATATTTGAGGAAATCCTCGAAATATCGGGAATGGGAGGATTGATGAATCTTCAATTCACCTTCCTCCACCATCCCTTCCTCTGGCATGAAAGGGTACTGAATGGACTTCATGTTTTTCGTTGTAATAGCCATTTGCACATTATGTATCAATGTTTTCTCGTCTGTGATGGATGCGACCTTCTGCTCAAAGTCACATTTTAGGACAAAGACGAAGGGTTCATCAAAATACTTATTCAACTTGGCACGTGCAATGATCAGCACCCCGCCTCTGACAGCAGTAGTGTCTGTATAGGTGCTTGCTACTTCTTCACTTGCCTTAGCGAACTGTTCCTTTGTTTCTGCAAATTTAATGCGATGGAATAGATTATAGTTTGGATTGGATCCAAGATCATACCCGGGTTCTACGGTGAAACGTCCAATTTTTGTTGGTACCTGATCACTTTTTGGGTGGCGGTCCACCTTGCGTTTGGAGATTTTCATTAATTCTCCTTCCAGAAATGATTTTAAAGGACTCTCTTGATAGTCCGCCTCGTCAAGAGTAGCCATTTGTTTATAATATTTTTTTGCATTATCTCCGCTTCCTTCAATTTCAATCACATAAAAGGCTAAAGAATGAATATCAAAATCCAAGATTAATCACCTAATTCAATTTATTATCTTTTGGAAATCACTTTACTAGTATAGGGAAGTGCCCTCATTGGGTCAATCTCCATTCATTTCCCGCAACTTTTGATCTGTTGGAAGCAGGAAGGTGAGTAATCCAATCAATGGAAGGCAAGCTGCAAACATGATTGTATTGTTTAAACCTATCCAGTCAGCGAGGATACCAAGAACTACTGAACCGACTGCTCCCATTCCAAAAGCGAGGCCGACAATTAGGCCGGATACGAGTCCAATTCTACCAGGGACAAGCTCCTGTGCGTATACAACGGTTACAGAGAAGCTGGAAAGGATGATGAACCCGATGATACCCAATAGTACATAGGAGAGCATCGGCCCGGCATAAGGAAGTAGGAAAGCCAACGGTGCAGAACCCAGCATACTGAGGAGGATCATGTTTCTCTTCCCGAAACGATCAGCAAGCGGTCCTCCAAAGAAAGTCCCGACGGCTCCCGTTCCAAGAAAAATAAAAATATAAATCTGGGATTCGGCAATGGACAGCCCATAATTTTTAATTAGATAGAAGGGGTAGAAATTTGTTATTCCTGCATGGAACCAGGACCGGGCAAATACTAGAAAAATTAATAGAGTAATAGAGAACAGTACAAGCTTTTTTTGTTCCAACTGTTTGTTGCCGGAAACCGGTTTTCTCTTAATCACAGCTTTTGCAGCTGATTCTGAAACCTTCATCTTATACCATTTGGCAATATAGAATAATAAAAACACTCCAAGACCGGCGACCAGGGTGAACCATATTGCACCGAATTGTCCGAATGGAACCAATAGAAATGCAGCGATAAGTGGGGCAAGCGCCTGACCGGAATTGCCCCCGACCTGATAGATCGATTGTGCCAATCCCCTCCGATTCCCTGCAGCCATGTAAGCTACCCTTGAACCTTCCGGATGGAACGTGGCAGATCCGATTCCGATAAACATGACAGAAATAATGATGAGCCAGAATGTAGGCGCAATTGCCAATCCTACAATCCCAACAAAAGAGAAGATCAGACCTATTGGTAGTGCGTATGGCGAAGGTCGTTTATCTGTATATAATCCGACTACTGGCTGAATCAGGGATGAGGTTGCATTTAACGCGAATCCGATGAGGCCGATTTGCGTAAATGTCAGTCCCATCGAACTTTCCAGAACCGGAAACAAAGCAGGGACAACCGATTGGATGGCATCATTCAACAGATGCACCAGGCCGATGATGAATAGGATGGAATAGACTGTTTTGTTTTCTTCTTTTGGGACAGAAATTTTTTGAGCTAACATATTGAATACTCCCTTTGAGGTGAACTATGATTATCATAGCATGACTTTTTGTGCAAAAGGTATCGTTTTTTACGGAAAGCGAAATAAAATGGGACGCAGGACCTGTCCCCGTGGAGGTTCAATATGATAGATCTAAGAAGTGATACAATTACAAGTCCGACGGAAGAAATGCGGAAGGCAGCTTATGAAGCTGAAGTGGGGGATGATGTGTATGGTGAAGACCCCACTGTTCGCAGATTGGAAGAGAAAGCTGCTGAAATGCTGGGGAAGGAAGCGGCGCTCTTTGTTACAAGCGGGACGCAGGGGAACCAGATTGCCGTTCTTACCCATTGCAGACCTGGAAATGAAATTGTGCTGGAGGCGGATTCACATATCTTCTATTATGAATCGGGCGCTGTGGCAGCACTTGCTGGGGTTCAAACTAGAACAATCAAAGGCACAAACGGGGCAATGAACCCCGATGATGTGCTCGCAGCCATCAGGGGAGAGGACCAGCACTTTCCTGAAACCGGCTTGATCTGCATCGAAAATACCCATAATCGTGCTGGTGGAGCTATTGTTCCTGCTTCCAATATGAGGGATATCTATAAGCATGCTCAGGCTCATCATATCCCTGTCCATGTTGATGGGGCTAGGCTGTTTAATGCAGCAGCCGGTGCAAATTGTTCGATTCAGGAATTTACCCAGTATAGTGATACAGTGCAGATTTGTCTTTCAAAGGGGCTTGGCGCACCAGTCGGTTCCATACTTGCAGGCTCAGAGGAATTTATAAAAAGAGCCAGAAAGTGGAGAAAACGATTGGGCGGAGGTTTGAGACAGGTCGGGATTATTGCTGCGCCTGGACTGGTCGCGTTGACTAAAATGACAGACAGACTTTCTGAGGATCATGAAAATGCCAGATTTTTGGCTGAGGCAATAGGTAAGGTTGATGGCTTGATCGTTACCAACTCAGTGGACACCAATATTGTTGTCTTGGAAGTTGGCGGTCTTGGATGTTCAGCTGACAAGTTTGTAGCTACATTGAAAGATAAAGGAGTCCTGGCCGTAACGTTCGGACCTACACAGGTGAGATTGACAACACATTATGATGTAAGCCGGAAAGATTTGGAGAAAGCTATTGAGGCGATAAGAGAAGTACCAGCAGAGCTTATGCTATAGGGAGAGCGGGGAGGACCTGATGGTAGGGTTCTCACTTTTTTATCCTTTTCTGACGTTTTGCAAATTCTTAGTGGACTTCTCATGGGGAAACATGCTCAAAAAGGCCAATAGAACGCAGCTAATGGACTTCTCACAGGGAAACATGCTCAAAAAGGCCAATAACCAACTAGCGTAATTCTAAAAAGGTTTAAATGCAAAAGAGGCTGTTCAAAAAGCCATGAATTAATGACTTTTTAGACAGCCTCCAACATTTATTAAAAGTTTATTTTACAAGCTCCCGCACGGCATATTCCTTCAGTTTGAACTTCTGTATTTTCCCGGACGCTGTCATCGGGTACTCTTCTACTATTTCTACATAGTACGGTATCTTAAAGCGTGATATTTTCCCATTACAATAGTTTTTTACTTCCTCAGCGGAGAGCTGCTCTCCTTCTTTCACCTTGATGAAAGCTGCAACCTGCTCACCGAACTTTTCGTCAGGTACACCTACAATCTGGACATCAAAGATTTTGGGATGTGTGTAGAGGAATTCTTCAATTTCACGAGGATAGATGTTTTCGCCACCACGGATGATCATGTCCTTCAACCGGCCGGTGATTTGGATATACCCATCGTCATCCATCGTGGCAAGGTCACCAGTGTGAAGCCAGGAATCGCTGTCAATGGCTGAAACGGTCTGGTCCTCCATTTTATAATAACCCTTCATAACGAGGTAGCCTCTTGTACAAAGCTCCCCTTGGACACCGTTAGGAACGGATTCTCCCGTTGTAGGATCGATGATCTTCACCTCAACATTTTCCAGGGCTCTACCCACAGTGGAAACTCTTCGTTCAATACTATCATCCGGTCTGGTCTGGGTGATAACCGGAGATGCTTCAGTCTGTCCGTAGGCTATCGTGATTTCACGAGCCCCCATTTCATGAACCACTTTTTTCATTACCTCTGTCGGGCAGGTGGAGCCGGCCATGATGCCGGTTCTTATGCTCGATAGGTCATAGTCGTGGAACTGCGGATGGTTCAGCTCGGCAATGAACATGGTCGGAACGCCGTAAAGGGCTGTACATTTTTCTTGTTCCACCGCCTTTAGTACAAGCAATGGGTCAAAAGTGACGAGCGGAACCATTGTTGCACCTGTAGCTACTGCTGCAAGGGTACCCATCACACAACCGAAGCAATGAAAGAAAGGGACAGGGATACAGATCTTATCCGCATCTGTCAGACGCTGGCATTCTGCGACATTGATGGCATTATTGATAATATTAGAGTGGGTGAGCATGACTCCTTTTGGAAATCCTGTTGTGCCGGATGTGTATTGCATGTTGATCACTTCATCTGGAACCAGGCTATGCTGTATTTCATGTAAAGCTTCATCCGAAATTTCAGCCCCTGCTCGCAATAAGTGATTCCAACTATACATTCCAGCCTGCGGTTCGTCTCCAAGGAAGACGATATTCTTCAGCTTCGGAAACCGGGAAGAGGATAATTCGCCGGGGAGCTGTTCCGTAACCTCAGGACAGATGTCTTTGAAAATATCAAGATAGCTGACCCCCTTGAAATCTTCCATGAGTATGAGGGTAGTAGAATCGGATTGTTTCAGGAGGTATTCGAGTTCCTGGGATTGGTAGCTTGTATTAACAGTCACAAGTACTGCTCCGATCTTCGCACTGGCATATTGGGTAATGACCCATTCCGGTTTATTGGATGCCCAGATGGCTATATGATCACCTTTTTTAACTCCCATGCTCATAAGACCTTTTGCTACGATATTGCATACATCCTGGAACTCCCGATATGTATAGCGAAGGTTCTGATCTACATAGACGACAGCTTCCTTTGCCGGATATTTCTCTACAGTTTCATCCAATAGCTCTCCAATAGTTTTATGTACGATTTCTGCCATTTGAGATACCTCCATTTCATGTGATACTTAAATATTAGTACGAATGTTCTGAAAAATCAATTTAAAAAATCAGCCGCATATAGCAGCTAATCTATTTTGACTTTTTCTTTTTCGGTTATTTCCAAGGATTCTTCCTTTTGTAAGGGGAGCCTTTGAATAAGTCGTTTTTCTTTTGGATTAAACAGATTACCCAAGTAATAGAGCGTTTGTTTGTATTTGGTTTCGAAATAATTGATAGCAGCATCCATTTTTTCCATTATCGTTTCTCGTAGGCTATCCATTTTATTCTCAATCTGCTTTGTATTGGCATCCTGCTGGTCCATCCGCTGTATGACTGTCTGATGAAACATATCCTGTATTTCAAGCTGTCTGTTGATTTGCTCGTATATGGATTCCTGATCCTTCATTTTTTGCTGAATATCTTTATACATCACTTCATATTCCTTCAGCTGATCGTGTATTTTTCTCGTCAGATCCTCTTGATAAGATAGCTGGTCAATGGTAGCCTGGCTCATCAACTTTTCTTCTTCTAGTGTTCTGCTCACTTCTCCACTCATTGCTTCAAGTGCCTTCAGCCGATCCATGACTTCTTTATTGTTTCTATCATTTAAATGGATCTCATTTTTCAGATGCTCGCTGACTTCCTGCTGCGTCACCATTTTCGAGAGGATATTCTCAAATTGATGAAGTTGATTGGAATTTGTCTCTTCCAATTTTTCCTGTACAAAAGAAACGGAATGGGAGAGTGTGTCATTGGTTTGGGATTGCAAGCTTAATAGCTCCATCAGATAGTTTTTTCTTAGAACATTTTGATTGCTCTCAATCATTATATAGTCTACATATAATTTTGGATTGGGGTGTAACTGTTCTTCCTCGGTCATCTTAACACTCCTTGGTCATGTGATTAAAAGGGAAGGGGGGTGCTATATCATATGGAATATCGGGAAGGATGCTGATTGTCTACTAAAAACTAGGCATTTGACTAGTACAAAATAAAAAAAGAGCAAGAATCCATTCCAAGATTCTTACTCTTTTAAGGATGCTATTTAGCGGGCTCTTTTTTGGTTTTCCTAAAGTTGAAGAACCACCAATTCCAATCACCGAGCAGTTTCATGAAGGCCGGTACAAGAATCATACGGACGATGGTTGCATCAATGAAGATGGCCAGAGCTATTCCGACACCGAGCTGCTTGACAGGCATGACACCCGTAAAGGCAAATGCTCCTGTTACAACAATCATGATTGCAGCGGCAGAGGTGATGATTTTGCTTGTTGCGGTCAATCCCTCCAAAGTGGCGGTATCGTTATCACCGCTTTCGAGGTAGTTTTCATGAATTCTCGAAATAAGAAACACTTCGTAATCCATACTCAAGGAAAAGACTATGGAGAAGACGAATATGGGCAGGATCAGTGCCAAGGAAACTGGCTCCATTCCGAAATGACCACCTTGGAAGATCCAGACAACAATTCCAAATGTGGCAGCAAGACTAAGGATGTTCATCAGAATCGCTTTAAGCGGGATAAGCAGCGAACGGAAAGCGGCAAGCAAAATAAAGAAAGTTGTGATGACAATAAAGGCAAATCCGTAGGGAGCCTTTTTAATTATCTCGTCGAAAATCTCTTGCTCGAATTTCGGTACGCCTCCTAAATGAAGGTTCATTTCACTGTCTTTCTTATCCCATTCCTTTACCCACTGCTGTGCGGATTCTTCATCCTTAAAATAAACATAAGAGAGCATCATCTTTGATGTTGTAAAATTATCAACAATTGGAGCCAATGAGGATTTACCTTCCGGCTGCTGCAAAGTCTGGTAAAATGCTTCCGCACTGTCTATACCTGACATAGAAAAAGGTGTCTCCACTGATACTACGTTACCTGATGCTGTGAAAGAGGAGAATAGGTCTTCTGCTTTAGCCAGATTAGCTTCATCCATTATCTCTCCTTCAGCTTCCAGAATCACGACAGCTTTGACGTCATCGCTCTTATTCTTTTCGACAAAATACTCCTCATACTTATCATAGGCAACCCTTGAGTCATAAGAGGTTGGGAGGGCATCAGCCCCAGGAACAACCAAGTTCATTTCCTTCACAGGAATCAGTGCAGATATTAGGAGTACCAGCGTTACTATTGCCATGATCACAGGACGTTTCATGACAAATGTTGCGAACCTTCTCCATAAAGGGGAGCGAACACTTGAAACATTGAGAATGGAATACTTGTTAATATTTTTGCCTATAAGAGAAAGAAGTGCGGGTAGGAAAGTGATTGCGGATAAAACCGATACAAATACCACTGTCATGCCACCCAATGCGACATTTCGGAAAATGTCAATTTCGATGAACATCAACCCGAGAAGTCCGATGAAAACGCATAATCCGGAAAAAACAATGGAACGTCCTGCTGTCGCCAGGGTAGTTTCAATTGCCTCTTTTATGGAACCTTTCTGGACTTCTTCCCTGAATCTATCAATAAACAGCAAGGCAAAGTCAATACTTAATGCCAATCCGATCATCGGAACAATGTTAAGGATGAAAATGGTCAGATTCATTTGATAGCTGAAGAAATACATGATGCCCATAGTGGAAACAATCGAAACAATACCAATTAATAATGGGATACCGGCAGCAATCAGGCTTCCAAAAGCGAGAAGAAGGATTATGAGCGCGATTGGGAGGGCAATCATTTCCGCTTTTGCCAGATCCTTTTGACTTGCAATATTCAGATCTTCTTCTATTACAGGACCACCTGTCATTTCAACGGATAATCCTGCCTCATCCTTTAAACTTGACGAGAGAGTACGAATTTCTTCCCCGATATTTTCAAGCTTTTTGTCATAGGACAGTACGGCGTAAGCTATATTATCTTTCATCATGTCCTTTTGATCTATTGGGCTTACTATTATGTTCGCACTGCCGTCTACTTCCAAACGGTCCAAAGTATCTGTTATGTAGACTTCAAACGCCGTCTGGCTGGCAAAGTTTTCTTTTTCAAACAGTAAGAGGATGGAGGATTGAGACTGGTTGAATTCCTCTTCTAAAATAGTCTGTGTGTTCATATAGCTGCCATCATACTCAAACCCGTTGCCGCTTAAAACAGTAGGCAATTTGGAGGCAAAATATCCGAAAAATAATATAAATATACACCAGGATATTATCATCCATTTTCTTTGAGTATAGATAAACCTCCCTAATCCTTTCACTTACATCTCCTCCGACATATGTATTAATCTAACCCGTTATTCATTATCTTATTTGAAAAGAGGATTGTATACAAATTTGTTCTCCGATAATGAAAACAAAGAAGGCCCCCACTACGGGCCTTCTCTACAGCTATTTAAGTGTGATTAATTAATTCGAAATTTCTATATAGGAGACTGTAGGCGGCAGTCTCCATGTAAATGAAGGATGGTGAAGATAGGCGGGCCTTGCAGGTGGCGTTTTAACTTTGGCTGAATCCGGAGTTACAGAATATCAATGCGTACTACTAGAGCTAGTAGGATTTGAAGCAACAATTGAATGTTGATGACAATGTCTGTATCAGTAGTTGTTACTCTTACTCCACGAGAGTTTTGGATATACGTTTGTTGGTGGTTGACTTGGACAGACTTGGATTTTTGAAGTAATTCTTGCGTGATTGCATCCGCTTTTGTGCTATCTGCAATGGAGACACTGATGACAAGTACAATGGCAGCTTGAATTGCAGCTTGCAAGGAAAGTGCTACTTGCGTATCAGTAGTTGTCACCTCGACATCCGCAGAATCTTTGATAATAATTTGCTCATAGGATTTTTGAATCATTTTGTTCACTTGATCAGCTTCCTGATTCACAGTGCTATCATCCAAAGGATGTACCCCTCTAGGATCAAGAGCACTCCAGTTGCTATCTCTGTCACAATAGGAATCTCTAGTTCCAAACAACCATTTATTCATTTCACTCATTTATATAATCCCCCATTATCCCTTTATTTTTTTTCTTGCTTTTGAAGCTTTTGAAAAGAACTCTGTAAATCTTGAACCAGTTTCTTAAGCTGAGATTTTTGCTCGCTCGTCAGATTACCTTTTTCCAGTTTGACGTTATGTTTTTTAAGAATATTATCGAGAAGAAGATTTGTGCCGCTTTGAGAGAGTTTGGAAATCTCATTTTGAATGTCTTCACGATTTGCCATAAATCCACCTCCTTTTTACTGCCTCACCACATATTATGTAAGAGATAAGAAAGAGACTGGACAAACATCTTCTATCAAATGACCATTTTTTCAATTTTTAATAGAAAGGGCGATAGTTTAATAGGGAAAGTAGGGGACAAAGCTTGAGAAATAAAAAACGGCTCCCAAAATGGAGAGCCGTCAACTTAACGAATTATTAATCAGCAGGATATATCAATCCTATCTGATTTCTTACTTCTTCTAGAATTCTATGTGTGGTTAATGAGTTGGCAAAGTTGTTGATGGTTGGTTCCAATTCGCCATTCTGCACGAGATTCATGAATTCTGTCGCCTCGTAATACATGGAATTTGTTTTTTGAGAGACAGTGATATCTTCAGACGTACCATCTTTATAAATAATCTGGACTTTTTCAGGTGTATGGATTTTATCTATCACCATGGTTCCTTCTTCTCCTTGAATTTCAGCCGGCATGTACGAATTGACAATCTTGGAGTGGGTGATGACAGCTTCCATTCCCGGATATTCGAACAGGACGGTTCCTTGTCCATCAATACCTGATTCCAGCATCACAGCCTGTGCCTTAATCTCAGATGGCGCTCCGAAAAGAACGACCATTGGATAAATGGTATAAATGCCAATATCCATTAATGATCCATTGGAGAACTCAGGCTTGAAAGCATTTAGAATGACGCCTTCTTTGTACTTATCATATCTGGAAGAATATTGGCAGTAGCTTGCTGTATACCTCCTGATATTACCGATCTTATGGAGGTTTTCCCTAATTGCTAAGAAGTTTGGCAAGTAGGTTGTCTTTAAAGCTTCCATAAGCAGGACATTTCGTTTTTTCGCCACATGAACCATTTCTTGAATCTCTCTTGTATTAGAGGCCATTGGCTTTTCGCAGAGTACATGCTTCTTGTTTTCCATGCAGAGAATTGCCTGCTCTTTATGAAGGGAGTTTGGACTGGCAATGTAAACAGCGTCAAATTTGTCGCTTGAGGCAAATTCATTTAAGTCTGTATATATGTGGTCAACACCGTATTTTGATGCAAACTCCTCGGCACGGTCATGAGTGCGCGAATATACGGCAGTCAAAGTAAAACCCTCCACTTCACTTGCTGCGGCGATAAAGCTCTCTGTAATCCAGTTGGTTCCAATTATTCCAAATCTCATATGTAACGGCTCCTTTATTTATGGATGATGGTACAATCTTATACTAAAAACAGATAATAGACAAAAAAATAAGACACCATTGAAGGTGTCTTATTTGCGTATTGAGGCGATAATCTGCATGACCACATTCATGCATTGCTACTAGTAACGTGAATATCGACTTACACAATTCAGCTCATCGCCAAATTAATATAACACATCAGTGAGAGGAATTCAAGATATAAGTTGTTTGCTTCCTAAATTTTACTACGTTTAATCTTTTGAAAATAATAGAATAAATGAAATATAGGATATTATGCTCATATTAGAGCTATAATGGTAATAGAGAAGAGATGAAAATCTATTAATTTGTGTATATCAAGTCAGGAGCGATTGGAAAATGCGTCAGTTTTTAATGGAGAAACAAAATGAAATGCTAGAACTGCTAGAAAGAATGGTAAATATCGATAGTGGTTCCTATCTCAAGGAAGGAGTGGATGAAATCGGGGCAATTCTCATGAAGGAATATCGGGACATGGGTTTTGCGGTACAGGAAGTCAAGCAAGAGGAATATGGTAACCACTTAATCATTCAACACCCACTAGCCCAAAACCCCAAAACCATCATCATAGCCCACATGGATACTGTATTTCCGGAAGGTACTGCAGAGAACCGGCCTTTTCAAATTAGAGATAACCGTGCATATGGACCTGGTGTGATCGATATGAAAGCCAGTCAAGTGGCGGTTATATATGCTATGAAAGCCCTGATAAAGTTTCATTCCAAAGCCTATCAGGATGTCATGATAGTACTGAACAGCGATGAGGAAATCGGCTCGCCATCCTCCAAAAAACTGATAGAGAATAAAGCGGCTGGAAAAAAATACGCTTTAGTGATGGAGCCGGCCAGAAAAGACGGATCTGTTGTTACATCCAGGAGGGGAAAAGGACACTATACCATCAGTGTTAAGGGGAGAGCGGCACATTCGGGGATCGAACCGGAAAAAGGAAGAAGCGCAATTGAAGAACTGGCATACAAAATTATTCGTTTGCACGATTTGACGGATCATGCGAAAGGAATCAGTGTTAATGTGGGATTGATTGAAGGGGGATCTTCGGTTAATACCGTTTCAGATACTGCAATGGCAGAAGTGGACATTCGGATTTCGGAAAAAGAACAAGCAAAACCAATGGAAGAAAGAATCGAATCCATTTGTGCTTCAACCGATGTACAAGGTACGGAAATCCAGTTGGAAGGAAAGATGAACCGACTGCCAATGGAGAAAAATGCCCAAACCACCTCCTTGCTCCATTTGATAGAAGATGTTGGAGAGGAAATGGGTATAAAAGTAAAGGATACAGCAACAGGAGGTGGCTCTGATGCCTCCTTTACTGCAGCAATGGGAGTGGCAACAATTGATGGCATGGGCCCGGTTGGTGGAAATGCGCACAGTGATGCGGAATACCTGGAGATTCCTTCTCTCATAGAACGGATAGAACTCCTTGCAAAAACGATTAATAAGCTTTCAGAAGGATAAGGAAAGGCGTCTCTTTTAAAAAGAGGCGTCTTTTTTAAAAAACAGGATTGTATTTTTATGCATACGAAGTTATAATGATTCATATTATTAGCGAGAGGTAACGGTGATGAAAATGAACGTTGGAATAATCGGAGCGAATGGTTACAGCGGTGTGGAGCTGATTCGACTGCTGAAGCAACACCCGTTTGCTCAACTGAATTATCTTGCTTCCCATTCTTCGAGCGGCAAGCTGATAAGTGAGCAATATCCTCATCTACATGGGATTATTGAAGATAGAATTGAAGAACTGGATATAAATGAAGCAGCCTCAAAAATAGATTTGATGTTTTTTGCAACTCCATCCGGGATATCCAAAGATTTGATTCCAGCATTCCTTGAAAAGGGGATCACTTGTATCGATCTGTCGGGAGATTTTCGGTTAAAGGATGGCGTATTATACGAAGAGTGGTATAAATATACGCAAGCATCCAATGAAATTCTTCAAAAGGCTACATATGGATTACCGGAAATTTTCCGTGAAGAAATAGTTGGTTCAAAGTTGATTGCAAATCCTGGATGCTACCCTACCGCAACACTCTTAGGTCTTGCACCTGCATTGGAAAATGGATGGATATCTCCGGCAAACATTGTGGTCGACGGAAAATCAGGTGTATCAGGAGCTGGAAGAAAAGCTTCCTTGGGAACACATTATGGAGAAATCAATGAAAACATGAAGGCATATAAGCTGGGTTCTCATCAGCATATACCTGAAATAGAGCAGATGATCTCCATCCTTTCAGGCATACAACATCCCATCACTTTCTCTACACATCTGGTTCCGATGACAAGAGGAATAATGTGTACGATGTATGCGGATCTGAAAGTAGACAACACGACTGATGAACTGTTAGCACAATATGAAGCATATTATCAAAACAATTTCTTCGTTCGAATTCGACCGCTAGATACATGGCCGGCAACTAAGGAAGTACTAGGTTCCAATTATTGCGATATCGGGATCAAGGTGGAGGAAAGAACGAAGAAGCTTATCATAGTTTCTGTGATTGATAATGTCGTAAAAGGAGCCGCGGGTCAGGCTGTCCAAAATATGAACGTACTAAATGGTTGGCCGGATGAGACCGGTTTAACGTTTACCCCTGTATATCCATAGATAAGCGAGAGGAAGGATAAGATGAACGCAAACTTTATGCTAAAAGAAATGAAAACATGGGTCAAAGTGGAGGGAGGAGGCATTTGTTCTCCTAAAGGGTTTACTGCAGGAGGCATGCATTGCGGCATCAAGCGCAAAAGAAGGGATCTGGGGTGGATCTATTGCTCTGTACCGGCCAATGCCACTGCGGTATACACGACAAATCTCTTTCAGGCGGCTCCTCTTAAGGTGACCCAGGAAAGTATAGGTTCTAACGGGAAGTTGCAAGGTATCATCGTCAATTCAGGAAATGCCAACTCATGTACTGGTGATGAAGGGCTGAAAAATGCGTATATGATGAGAAAAAGCTTTGCCAACCAATCCGGATTAGAGGAAGAGGATGTGGCAGTCGTATCCACAGGGGTAATTGGTGAACAACTGCCAATAAAGAAACTGCTAGATGGCATTGAACAGGTAAGCTGCATAGAAGATAACAACAATGCTGCTGAATTTGAAGAGGCGATCCTCACTACCGATACTTTTACAAAAAACGAGTGTCTGCAAATGAAGATAAAAGATAAAGTAATCACCATCGGCGGGGCTGCAAAAGGTTCTGGAATGATTCATCCAAATATGGCAACCATGCTTGGGTTTATCACAACAGATATCAATATCGAGCAGGCAGCTTTGGATAAGGCACTAAATAGTGTAACGAATCAAACGTTCAATATGATCACAGTTGATGGAGATACGAGCACAAATGACATGGTCATCGTTATGGCAAGTGGTTTGGCGCATAACGAACTTCTGCATGAGGATGATCCGGACTACCATCTCTTTGTGGAAGGGCTTCAAGAGGTATCCTTATCATTGGCCAAACAGATTGCAAGGGATGGCGAAGGTGCGACCAAATTGATTGAAGTGACTGTAGAGGGAACTCATACAGAACAGGATGCTCAAAGAATATCCAAAACTGTTGTTGGTTCAAGTCTTGTGAAGACAGCAATTTTTGGGGAAGATGCCAACTGGGGAAGAATCGTGTCTGCCATTGGGTACAGCGGCATTCCACTCGATCCAAATTTGATCAGTGTTAGCATCGGACCAATCAAAGTAGTGGAAAACGGTTTGCCATACGGATTTTCAGAAGATGAAGCAAAAAACTATCTTTCAAATGATGAAATAAAAATATTTGTTTATATCGGAGCAGGCAATGAAAAAGCTACTGCATGGGGATGTGACCTTTCATATGACTATGTCCGAATCAATGCTTCATATAGAACATAAAGGGAGTGTGAGAATGGAATATCTGGTAATCAAAATCGGCGGAAGTGTCGTGGAAAAGGTTCCATCTTCTTTTTATAAGGATCTTGTAAAGATGAAAGTGCAACATGGGGTACAGCCTGTACTTGTCCATGGAGGAGGACCGAATATCTCATCCCATTTAGAGTTGATGAAGATTCAAAGTCCATTTATCAATGGCATCCGGAAAACAACCGAGCCTGTTCTACAAGTGGTAGAAATGATTCTGTCAGGGAGCATGAACAAAGAGATCGTGCGAAACATCATAAAAGCTGGAGGGAATGCTTTTGGGCTTAGCGGTGTCGACGGAATGCTTCTTGAGGCAAAGCTATTAGAAAGTGAAGTGGACCTTGGACTTGTTGGTGAAATTCTCTCGGTTAATCAAGGTATATTGCAACAGTTTGCAGCCAGTGATTTGATCCCGGTCGTTTCACCCGTCGCAGTCGACAAGCTGGGTAAAAGCTATAACATCAATGCAGACTCGGCAGCTGCTGCGATTGCAAAAGCACTTCAGGCATCCCTCTGTATCGTAACGGATGTAGATGGTGTTTTTGTCAATGACAAGGTCATTCCCGCTATTTCAGATTTGGAAGCAGGTCGGCTCATAGAAAATCAGACCATCACAGGTGGAATGATCCCAAAAGTCCAAGCAGCTTTTCAAACATTGAAAGAAGGTGTCAAAGAGGTTGTCATTCTTAATGGAGCTAGCGAGCAAATTCTTTTGGACTTTATACAGGGCAATGCCGTAGGCACCACTTTTTACCTAAAGGAGGCAATGAAGAACATTGGCTGATTCTATTAAAGCTCTTTCTCCAGTCATGGATACATATAAACGTTTTCCAATTAACTTCGTTGAGGGAAAAGGCTGTTATTTATGGGATGAAAATGGTACAGAATTTCTTGACTTTACATCCGGGATAGCAACATGCAATCTTGGTCATGTTCCTGAAAATGTCAAGAACGCCATTCAATTGCAGCTTACTAAACTCTGGCATACTTCCAATCTATTTCATATAGAGAATCAGGAAGAGCTCGCCAAAAAACTAATTTCATATAGCTGTCTTGATCAGGCATTCTTTTGCAACAGCGGTGCAGAGGCGAATGAAGCTGCCATAAAATTGGTGCGCGCCTATTCAACAAAAAAAGGTAAGCGTCCACTGATAGCTGCATTTACACAGTCTTTCCATGGCAGAACGATGGCAACTGTATCTGCAACAGGACAGGAGAAGATCCGTGCAGGCTTTGAACCCTTGCTCGATGGATTTATCCATTTTCCTTACAATGATTCTGACTCCTTAGAATTGATGAAAGATGCCGCACCAAGCGCTGTGATACTTGAACTGATACAGGGTGAGGGAGGCGTGATACCGGCAAAACAGGATTGGATAGATGAACTCGTTAAAGTATGTAAAAAAGAAGACATACTCCTGGTAGTAGACGAAGTACAGACAGGTATGGGGAGAACTGGTACATTATTCGCCTATCAGCAATACGGCTTTGAACCTGACATTCTCACCCTTGCCAAAGGATTGGGATCTGGTTTTCCTATTGGAGCCATGCTGGCAAAACGGAAAATAGCTACAGCTTTTCAGCCGGGGAGTCATGGCAGCACTTTTGGAGGCAATCCACTGGCAGCTGCTGCAGGGTTAGCAACCATAACCGAACTAACCAATTCATCTGTACTTGAAAATGCCAGTACAGCTGGTGAAAAAATAGTTGCTCTATTGGGAAATTTACAAGATAGATTCTCCTTCATCAGAAGCATAAGAGGAAAAGGGCTTCTGATTGGGATCGAGATAGATGGGGAGGCAGGCAGTGTCATTAACTATATACTCCAAGAAAAGCTTCTGGTTGTATCTGCAGGAGCACATGTAATCAGACTATTGCCTCCACTCAATATTTCTAAAGAAGAGATTGATATTTTTGAAGCGAAATTCACCCGTGCATTAGTACGTTATATGGAGGCGTGAAAATGAAAAAGGGATACTTACTTCTAGAAACAGGCGAGATTTTTCCGGGAATCCTGATAGGCAGCCAGGAGGAGTCTATCGGAGAAGTCGTCTTTAACACAAGCATGACAGGGTATCAGGAAATCATGTCCGATCCCTCCTATGCAGGTCAGATAATAGTATTTTGTTATCCTATAATCGGCAACTATGGTGTGAATGCCCATGACTTTGAAGCGGAAACACTTTATGCAAAAGGGATCATTACAGGAGAGCTTTGTAATGCGCCAAATCATTATTCATCTCAAGGGTCTGCCGATATCCTCCTGAGGGGAAGTGAAATTAGCGGTCTTACAGGGGTGGATACACGCGAGCTCGTGAAAACCATTCGGAAGCGCGGTACTGTAAAGGGTTTGATAACGAGTGATATCAAGCAATTTCCGACAATAGCACATTCCGAATTTTTAGTAAAAGAAGTATCCACTTCACAACCAAAGACTTATGAAAACCCAGGAGCACATATCGCCTTGATCGATTATGGTCATAAAAAATCCATACTACACGCATTACTCGAAGAAGGCTGCAAGGTAACACTGCTTCCTTACGATACTACCTTCAATCAGGTAAAGGCTCTCTCGCCGGATGGAGTCGTATTCAGCAACGGGCCTGGGAATCCGGAAGAACTAAAGGATCATTTAGCTGATATCAAAATGATAAGCACGCATTATCCATCTCTTGGGATATGCCTTGGACACCAACTGATAGCCCTGGCTCACGGAGCAAGAACGCAAAAATTGCGATTCGGGCATCGGGGAGGAAATCATCCTGTTAAAGAAAGCTCTACGGGAAAGGTTTTTATCACATCACAGAACCACAGCTATGTGGTGAAAGAAGAGAGCCTGGACTTGTCAAAATTTGAAGTACTATTCAAAAACATCAATGATGGGACAGTGGAAGGAATCCGACATAGAAACCTCCCATTATTGGCCGTGCAGTTCCACCCGGAAGCGAACCCGGGACCACATGACACCACATATCTGTTTTCAGAGTTTCTAAAAAGCATCAATGAAAGAACTGAGGTAATAACTTATGCCATTTATTAAAGAAGTTAAAAAAGTGTTAGTGATCGGATCAGGTCCGATTGTCATCGGCCAGGCTGCAGAATTTGACTATGCCGGGACCCAGGCCTGCCTTGCCTTGAAGGAAGAAGGCATTGAAGTCATCCTCCATAATAATAATCCTGCCACCATCATGACCGATTCGCATATTGCGGATAAGGTTTACATGGAGCCGCTTACTACTGAAACAGTCGAAGAAATAATCAAAAAAGAGAAACCCGATGGAGTGATCGGAACACTTGGCGGTCAGACTGCACTTAACCTTGTTGTCCAGCTTCATGATGAGGGCGTTTTTGAAAAATATGGAGTGAAGATCCTCGGAACCTCTGTTCATTCGATCAAACAAGGAGAAGATCGAGAGAAGTTTCGCCAGTTGATGCTGGACCTTAATGAACCTATACCGGAATCAAGTATTGTTCATTCCTACGAAGAAGGGCTGGATTTTGTTGAGTCTGCAGGCTTCCCGATCATTGTACGTCCAGCCTATACACTTGGTGGAGAAGGGGGCGGATTTGCCAATAATCTCGAAGAATTACAGACAATCCTTATAAATGCATTGAAACTGAGCCCGATTCATCAGGTACTGATTGAAAAGAGCATTAAGGGATGGAAAGAAGTGGAGTACGAAGTAATGCGAGATGCGAACGACACCTGCATCATTGTCTGCAATATGGAAAATTTTGATCCGGTCGGAGTTCATACCGGGGATTCCATTGTAGTAGCTCCATCCCAGACCTTGACGGATACACAGTATCAGATCCTCAGAAAAGCTTCTCTCAAAATCATACGGGAGCTGGAGATAGTGGGTGGGTGCAATATCCAGTTTGCGATGGATCCGCATTCAGATGACTATTACATTATTGAAGTCAACCCTCGTGTCAGCCGTTCTTCAGCCTTAGCATCAAAAGCAACCGGCTATCCAATTGCAAGAATTGCAGCAAAATGTGCAGTAGGATACCACTTGGATGAAATCGTCAACCCGATTACAAATAACACATTCGCATCCTTTGAACCAGCACTTGATTATATTGTGGTAAAACTTCCAAGGTTCCCATTTGATAAATTTACAGAAGCGGATCATACACTTAGTACACAAATGAAAGCAACTGGCGAGGTATTAGCGATAGATCGGACGTTTGAAGGGGCTTTAAATAAAGGGATTCGTTCTCTGGAGATGAAAGTCAAGGGCATTTCGCACCCCAGTCTTTCTGGAAGCAGGATAGATGAACTGATAGATCTGCTCACAGTTCCCACCCATATGCGTTTATTTGCCATTGTGGAGGCGCTTCAAAAGGGGTTAAGTATAGAGGAAATACATCAACTGACCTCCATTGATAAATGGTTCCTCACCAAGCTTGCTGCTATGGCTGAATTGGAAAGCCAATTGGCCTTGCATACTTTAGATTCACTACCCTATGAAACTTTGATGTTAGCTAAATATCAGAATATCAGTAATGCCACTATATGCTCGCTACTAGGCTGCAAGGATGATGAGTGGAAAAAGTATTGCGAAAATAAGGGCCTTTTCCCATCTTATAAATTGGTGGACACATGTGCAGGGGAGTTTGAAGCCGTAACCCCTTATTACTATTCCACGTATTGCGGCAGAGATGAAGTGGAGGTCAGCCAAAAAAAGAAGGCACTTGTAATTGGTTCCGGACCCATCAGGATAGGGCAGGGAATCGAGTTTGATTACGCATCTGTCCATGCTGTCATGGCACTTAAGAAACATGGATATGAGACGATTGTTGTTAATAACAATCCTGAAACAGTGAGCACAGATTTTTCCATTGCAGATAAGTTGTATTTTGAACCAATCACTGCAGAGGACATTCTTCCCATCATAAAAAAAGAACAGATAGATATTGCATTCATTCAATTCGGTGGCCAGACCGCCATCAATATTGCAGAGGAACTTGAAAAAGAAGGTGTAAACGTTGGAGGAAGCTCCATCCGTACCATAGATCAATTGGAGGACCGTAACCTCTTTTATCAGTTATTGGAACAATCGGATATCCCTCATTTAAAAGGTATGATTGTTCATAATACGAAAGAATTGAAGGAGGCGGCTGCTTCATTAGGATACCCTGTTCTTGTACGACCGTCCTATGTGATAGGTGGACAATCGATGTTTACCCTATACAATGAAGAAGAAATGCATGAATATCTACAGCTGGACATTATGGGTGAAGGCAGAAGCTGGCCATTGCTTGTGGATGAATTTGTACCAGGGTTGGAATGTGAGCTTGATGTGGTGTCGGATGGAAGGGATATATACGTTCCTGCAATATTTGAGCATATCGAAAAAGCCGGCGTACATTCCGGGGACAGTGTAGCGATATTTCCTCCCATTACACTTTTGGATACTGTAAAAGAAACATTGCTGAAATACACAGAAAAGATCTGTAGAAATGCCAAGGTTATAGGAATAGCCAATATCCAATTTGTTATACATGAAAACAATGTCTACGTTTTAGAAGTAAATCCCCGCGCTTCCCGTACTGTACCGATCGTGAGTAAAGTGACAGGGGTGCCGATGATTGAGCTCGCGGTAAACGTTATGCTTGGACAGAAGCTTATAGATAAAGGGTTCAAAAGTGAACCGGATTTCTTCACGGTCAAGGCACCTGTTTTTTCCGTAACAAAATTAAAGGGCGTAGATCATGTACTGGGACCCGAAATGAAATCGACAGGAGAGGTAATAGGCCTGGGAATAACTGTAGAAGAAGCACTTTCCAAGGCGTTCTTCCAAGGAAAGAACAATCCATTCGTACCGAACCAGAAGGCAAACAAAATCTTCTGCTCCTTTTCAGATAGAGAAAAACAGGCTTCCCTTCCACTTATCAGTAAATTAGTAGAAACGAAATTTAAAATAGCCGCGACCAAAGGAACCTATCAATATCTGAAATCAGAAGGAATAGTCGAAGTAGAGGAGATCACAACGGATGGCATGGGAGAATTCATCCAATCAGGAACATGTGCTGCAGGAATTATCATTCCTACAAAGGGAAGGGACAAAAACAGAAACGGGTTGCATAATCGGGCCTTATTCACAAGATATGGTATCCCTATTTACACAAGTCTGGATACAGCAAATATGGCTGCAGCGTTAAGTGGAACAGTTCAGCCCAATTATGGACACATGGAAAATTATTTAAGTAAAAATAAAAAGGTGGTTGAATATTTATGCAAAGTGTACTAAAATGGGATTCGAAACAAGAAACCAGAAAAATATCAAAAAAAGATTTTCTAACACTGGGATCATTATCATCCGATGAAATAATGATCATGTTGGAAGAAGCAATCGAAATTAAAAGTTTGCAAAAATCGGGTAAGGCTCACCCTTACTTGCAAGGCAAGGTATTAGGGATGATTTTTGATAAATCCTCCACAAGAACCCGCGTATCTTTTGAGGTCGGAATGCTTCAGCTTGGAGGCAACGCCATATTCCTAAGCTCCAAAGATATCCAAATAGGCCGAGGGGAAACCATCCACGATACAGCCAAAGTCCTTTCCCGCTATGTTGACGGACTTATGATTCGAACCTTTGAGCATGACTCGATTGAAGAATTTGCAGAACATTCTACTGTTCCAGTCATCAATGGTTTGACAGATACCCATCATCCGGCACAAGTAATGGCAGATCTATTGACCATACTTGAGCATAAAGGCAGATTAAAAGGTCTGAAGATGTGTTATTTGGGTGATGGTAACAACAATATGTGCCATTCTCTATTGGAAGGCGCAGTTAAAGTGGGAATGGATATTTCCATTGCGTGTCCAAGCGGTTACGAACCGAATAATGCCATCTTGGAAGTTGTGAAGGAAGAGGCAATACTGACCGGTTCGAAATTAGAATGCTGTACAGATCCAAAAGCCATGATAAAAGGTGCGGATGTGGTGGTAACTGATGTCTGGACCAGCATGGGGCAGGAAAATGAAACAGCGGATCGCTTGGAAGCATTCGCTCCCTATCAAGTAAATGAAGCTCTTTGCAAATTTGCGGACAAAGATTATATTTTCCTTCATTGCTTGCCTGCACATCGAGGAGAAGAAGTGACAGCTGCCATTATTGATGGCCCGCATTCTGTTGTGTTTGATGAAGCGGAAAACCGCCTGCATGCCCAAAAGGCGATTTTGAAATTATTACTGGAAAGATGATTTTTTTTACTATATAATGTATAAAAATACACCAAGATAGATTTTTATTCTTAGGGAGGACGAATGATTTGGCTAAAGAAAAAGTGGTATTAGCATATTCCGGGGGTCTTGATACCTCCGTTTCAGTTAAATGGCTGCAAGAAAAATATGGATACGATGTTATCGCACTCGGACTAGATGTAGGAGAAGGGAAAGATCTCGCTTCCATTCAACAAAAGGCACTGGATGTAGGAGCCATCAAAGCAATCATGGTAAATGCAAAAGAACTGCTTGCGAAGGATTATATCGTTCCAGCACTAAAAGCGAATGCCATGTATGAAGGGAAATACCCCCTATCCTCCGCACTTTCACGCCCCTTGATCTCAAAGCTGTTGGTGGAAGTGGCTGAACAGGAGGGAGCGGTAGCCGTTGCACATGGTTGTACCGGGAAAGGGAATGATCAGGTCCGCTTCGAGGTCAGCATCCAGGCGCTTAACCCTAACTTGAAAGTAATTGCACCGGTACGTGAATGGGGCATGACACGTGATGAAGAAATCGAATATGCGATGAAGCATGATATCCCGATTCCCGTGGATTTGGATAATCCATTTTCCATTGATGCGAACATCTGGGGCAGAGCATGTGAGGCTGGTGTGTTGGAAAATCCATGGAATGAAGCACCTGAAGCGGCATTTGCATGGACCAATCCGATCGAATTGACTCCAGATCAGCCGGAATACCTTGAGATAACATTTGAAAATGGTGTTCCTGTTGCACTTAATGATAAGAGTATGGAACTTGTACCCTTGATTGAAGAATTGAATGAAAAAGGTGGAAAGCATGGCGTTGGCCGTATCGACCACATTGAAAATCGTCTTGTGGGAATCAAATCCCGTGAGGTCTACGAGAATCCCGCTGCGCTTATCCTTATTCAAGCACATAAGGAATTGGAATTTTTGACATTGCCTAGAGAAGTGACTCAATTCAAAACCTCCATCGATCAGCAAATGGCAAAAGTAATTTATGAGGGATTATGGTATTCCCCATTAGTGGGGGCGCTGCTAGCTTTCGTTGAAGAAACCCAGAAGCATGTAAGCGGAAAAATCCGTGTAAAGCTCCAAAAAGGAAACCATACAGTAGTAGGCCGCCAATCCGAAAACAGCTTATACAATGAGGAGCTGGCAACCTATTCAAAAGGGGATATGTTTGACCATAACGCTGCTGTCGGCTTTATCAAGCTTTGGGGCCTGCCGACAAAGGTGTATGCGGAAATTCAGAAAAAGGAAAAAGTAGGAAAGCTATTAAACCGATAATATAGAATTGGAGGCTATCATCCTATGTCAAAACTATGGGGCGGAAGATTCACCAAGGAAACCGACAAGCTGGTTGAAGAGTTCACTGCCTCGATTACTTTCGACAAAGAGTTGGCTAGTGAAGACATCGAAGGCAGTATCGCACATGTGCAGATGCTCGGGGACTGCGGAATCATCGCCATTGAGGATGCAAATACAATCAAAGAGGGTCTATTGAAAATACAGCAAAAAATTAATAATGGAGATGTTGAATTTCTTGTGGAGCATGAAGATATTCACATGAATATCGAAAAGCTGCTGATAGATGAAATAGGAACTGTTGGAGGAAAGCTTCATACAGGAAGAAGCCGTAATGATCAGGTCGCGACAGATATGCATCTGTATCTTCGCAAGCAGACGAAATCGATCATCGGTCTTTTAAACGACGTGCAAAAAGCGATCATGGAACAGGCTAAGGCTAATATTGACACCATTTTGCCTGGCTATACCCACCTTCAGCGAGCACAGCCAGTTTCCTTTGCACATCATCTACTCGCTTATTTTTGGATGCTCGAGCGCGACAAGGAACGATTGCAAGACAGCTTGAAACGCATAAACTGGTCTCCGCTTGGTGCCGGCGCACTTGCTGGAACAACCTTTCCGATTGACAGACAGCAGACGGCAGAATTATTAGGGTTTGAAATGGTTTACCCGAACAGTATGGATGCAGTCAGCGACAGGGATTTTATCGTCGAGTTCCTTTCACACGCTTCTCTGATCATGACACATATCTCACGTCTATCAGAGGAACTTGTCATCTGGTCGAGCCAGGAATTTCAATTCATAGAACTAGACGATGCCTTTTGCACAGGATCTAGTATTATGCCTCAAAAGAAAAATCCTGATGTCCCGGAGCTTCTCCGTGCCAAAACCGGCAGAGTGTATGGAAATCTTGTCGGTCTGTTGACTGTGTTGAAGGGGCTGCCCCTTGCCTACAACAAAGACATGCAGGAAGACAAGGAAGGCATGTTTGATACCGTAGCAACTCTCGACGGCTCATTGCGCCTTCTCTCTCCGATGATCCGTACCATGACTGTCAACAAAGATAAGATGCACCAAGCTGTATCACAGGATTTCTCCAATGCAACAGATATTGCAGATTACCTTGTAACAAAAGGGCTACCATTTAGACAGGCACATGAAATAATCGGGAAAATTGTCCTGTATGCCATAAACAACCAAAAGTTCCTCTTAGGCTTGACCATCGAGGAATACAAACAATTTTCCCCGTTATTCAAAGAAGACATCTATGAAATCCTACAGCCCAAAAATGTAGTAGGCGCCAGAAACAGCCAAGGAGGCACAGGATTCCAACAAGTAAAAAACCAGCTAACCTTCGCAGAACAGTTTGTTGAATAATTGTTAGATTCATAGCTCATAGAATATCTTAAACTATATTTATTAAACTTTTTACTTTTAATAAGAAGGCTCTATTAATGTCTAGTGAAAATTTTTAAGAATCTAGCTGTTGATTGGAGCAATAGGCGAAGACTCCTGCGGGAGGAAGCGTTTAGTGGAGACCCCACAGGCGAAGCCGAGGAGGCTCCACAAACGCCCCGCGGAAAGCGCAGCCTAGTGCGGAAATCAACAGCGGTGTTTAACGGTGCCAACTTAATATTAGGAGATTTCTTTTATAAATAAGTAATCATTTCCACAGTAAAACGCTTACATTTTATTATTTCAAAAAACCTATTGACAGAAGCTTTTCAGCAACATATACTTGCTTTAATCTTTTAATAATTCAATAGTTTCAAAAATTACAACTCTTATCAAGAGTGGCAGAGGGACTGGCCCTATGACGCCCGGCAACCTTTCTAGAACGCTAGAAAAGGTGCTAATTCCAACAGAACTACGATGTTCTGGAAGATAAGAGAGGACGTTTTTTTGTATTCTCATCCTCTCTTGTTTTCAAGGGAGGATTTTTTGTTGCATTGGAACTTTGGAGGGAGGAATGAAATGATCAAAGTACAGGGTGCACCAGCCATCTATCAATCCGAGGTGGGAGTGCTTAGAAAACTTCCTGAATTTCTAGAGTTAAATGGGTTTCAAAGGGTCTTCATCGTACATGGCACAAAATCACTCCATGCCGTAAAATCGCATATTCCTGATTTCGGATGCCTACAAGTGCACTTTGAACATTACAGTGGTGAATGCTCTGATGAGGAAGTAAAACGGATTAGACAAATCGCAGAATCATGGGACGCGGACTTAATCATCGGGATTGGTGGAGGAAAAGTGTTAGATCTTTCTAAAGCGTTGGGCTACGAAATGCGAGTGGAAGTCGTCCTGGTTCCTACAGTCGCATCCACGTGTGCCGCTTGGACCCCACTTAGTGTTTTCTATTCGGAGAGTGGCCAGTTTGAACGGTACACCATTTTTCCTAAAAGCACGCTTATGGTCTTGGTGGAGCCTGAAATTTTGCTTAAAGCACCAATCCAGTTTTTCAAGGCTGGCATCGGCGATACACTTGCCAAATGGTATGAGGCGGATAGCCTAATTTACGATCTCGAAACCGTTCCGGTACCTGTACAAATAGGGCTGCAATCAGCCGGTCTTTGTAAAAACATTATATTGGAAGAGGGAATTCAAGCCCTCGCTGATATAGAAGGGGGAACGCTCACATCCAGTTTCCGAGCTGTCACCGACGCCATCCTTATGCTAGGTGGAATGGTGGGTGGCTATGCAGATCACTTTGGAAGGATAGCAGCCGCACATTCTGTACATAATGCATTGACGAAAATTCCCGCCACCCATCATCTTCTTCATGGAGAGAAAGTAGCATATGGAATACTCGTCCAATTGGCATTGGAAGGAAAAATAGAGGAAATCAACAGCCTGGCTTTATTTTATAAAAAAACAGGTCTTCCGATGAACCTCAATGATCTTGGCATTTCCATCAATGATAGACAGACTCTAGAAAAAATCGCCGATAATACCCTGCTTCCTTCAGAGTCGATCCACTTTATGAAAAGGAAATTTGAAGCATCAGATATTTTGGAAGCATTAGAAATAATCGAAAAAATAAATGGAAAAGGGAGAGAGTAGGATGAAGAAAACATTAGGATTTTTGGTGACAGCACTATTATTATTCGTTATTACTGCATGTGGGAGCAGTGAATCAGGGGGTAGTGAGGCACTGAGTGAAGATAAGCTGGTTGTCGGGGTTACAGCGGGACCTCACGAGCAGATATTGGAAAAAGTGAAGGAAGTCGCGGCAAAGGATGGATTGGAAATAGAAATCGAGGTTTTCACTGAATATGTAATGCCGAATGTCGCGTTGGACGAGGGTGACCTGGATGTAAACAGCTTCCAGCATAAGCCATATCTGGAGCAGTTCAAAAAGGACCGCGGATTGGATTTAACAGATGTAGCGACAACAGTTAACTTCCCGATGGGCATATATTCTACAAGCATCAAAGATATCAAAGATCTGAAAGATGGCGATAAGGTCGGTTTGCCAAATGACCCAACTAATGGGGCTCGTTCCTTGCAGTTGTTTGAATTGGCAGGTCTGATCAAACTAAAAGAAGGCGCTGGAGCAAATGCAACCTTGAAGGATATTGAGGAAAATGAAAAAAACCTGGAGTTCATTGAATTGGAGGCGTCACAGATTCCACGTCAACTCGAGGAACTGGCAGCTGCTGCAATCAACACAAACTTTGCGGTGGAGTTTGGATTTGTTCCAACTAAAGATTCAATTTTCATTGAACCGGGAGACTCTCCTTGGGTTAATACATTGGTCGTCCGCACGGAGAACAAGGATGATCCAGTATTGAAAAAGCTGATTAAAGCTTATCAATCAGATGAAGTGAAACAGTTTATCGATGAAACGTTTGAAGGATCTGTTGTTCCATCATGGTAAAAGCAAGACTTAGGAAAGCCGCCAATGGTGCGGCTTTCTACAATATTTATTCAGAAAATGGAGGGATACATAATGATTAGACTCGATAACATCTCCAAAAGCTTTGTCTCCAAGAAATCCAGCATCGAGGCATTGAAAAATGTTTCGTTGGAGGTGCAGCAAGGCGAGATTTTTGGTGTGATCGGCTACAGTGGAGCGGGAAAAAGCACCCTGATCCGTTGTGTCAATCTTCTGGAAAAACCTTCAAAAGGCAAGGTGTTTGTTGATGGGCTGGAATTAACTTCTCTTTCCTCGAAGAAGCTCTTAGCATCACGCCGCAAAATAGGAATGATCTTTCAGGGGTTCAATCTGCTAAAAACCGCTACAGTATATGAAAATATCGCCATACCTTTGCGGTTGACCGGTGTATCCAAAAAGGAGATAGCGAATAGAGTAGACAAATATCTGGGAATTGTCGGTCTATTGGACAAAAAAGACGCGTATCCAAGTCAGCTTTCAGGTGGGCAAAAGCAACGGGTAGCCATCGCAAGGGCACTTTCCAATGAACCGAGGGTTCTACTAAGCGATGAGGCAACAAGCGCATTGGACCCTGATACAACAGAGGCGATTCTGGATCTATTATTGAAGATAAATAAAGAACTAGGCATAACCATTCTCCTGATCACCCATGAAATGCATGTCATTCAAAAGGTCTGTGATCGTGTGGCGGTGATGGAAAATGGCGAAGTGGTCGAGCAGGGCCTTACCAAAGATGTATTTACATCGCCTGGACATCCTACAACGAAAAAGTTTGTTAATAGCATTTTCAATCACCAACTCACGCCTGAACTATTAGAGACTTTAGGGGATAATGGGGAAATCGTTTCTTTGAAATTTCTGGGGCATTCCTCCAAAGATCCTGCTTTAGCTGTGGTGAGCAAAAAATTCGATGTGTTTCCTAATATTTTGTCTGGAAACATTACACAGTTAAAGGAACATCCTTTTGGAAGTCTTCTCGTTCATATCAAAGGGGAAGAGTCAGAGGTTCAAAGGGCGATACAATACTTAAAAGATCAAAATATACAAGTGGAGGGAGCGGGCTATCATGTTAAACACAATAAGCGAATTTCATAGTGAGTGGGGAGATGCTGTCTGGCAAGCCGTTCTGGAAACTCTGCAGATGGTTGGAATCGCACTTTTCATTTCCGTACTGATCGGCCTTCCGCTTGGGATTCTACTTGTCTTGACAAGACCAGGAAAGAATTTGGATAACAAGTATGTCTACGGTCTTTTAAATATATTGATAAACGTAGTACGGTCCATCCCGTTCATCATCCTATTATTTTTTATTCTGCCTTTTACGAAACTTGTGGTAGGAACAACGATGGGTGTAGCAGGTGTGATGGTACCCCTCGTCGTATATACCGCTCCATACATTGCACGACTGATGGAGAACTCCCTGCTAGAAGTGGATAGAGGGGTTTTGGAAGCATATGAAGCAATGGGAATTAAAAGTAAAGATATCATCTGGAATGTCATGATACGAGAAGCAAGTCCTTCCATTGTACTCGGTTTAACGATTGCAACAATCGGGTTGATTGGAGCTACAGCGATGGCAGGTCTTGTTGGGGCTGGAGGACTTGGTGATCTCGGTTATCGATATGGTCATCTTCGCTATGTAGAAGAAGTGATGTATGTAACAGTCTTTCTTTTAATCATTTTGGTGCAAGGCATTCAGACTCTTGGAAATGTTGTTGCAAGAACGCTAAAAAAGGATTAGGGGTGAGGAAATGGCAGTGGACCTTTTGAAAAATCGGATAATTAAGTATGCAGAATGGGAACAGGAAGCTAAAAGACGAATGGAGCCTCACGCTTTTACTTATATCCAAAGTGGTGCAGGGCATGAGGAAACATTGAGTGCAAATGAAGAGGCTTTTCACAGGTGGAAAATAAGGCCAAGGTTTTTGAATGATGTCTCAGTAAGAGACCTGTCCATAACCCTTTTCGGAAAGAAACACCCCACTCCCTTCTATTTGGCTCCAATCGGGATGCAGGGGATCGCACATCCGGAAGGAGAAAAAGCAACTGCGAGAGCAGCCAAACAGTTGAACATTCCGTATATTGCAAGTTCCGTATCCACCTACTCCCTTGAGGAAATCGCACATGAATCAGGGGATAATACAAGGTGGTTTCAATTATATTGGAGCAGGGATTGGGAAATCACTGCAAGCTTCGTGAAACGGGCTGAACAGGCAGGATACGAGGCAATTGTCGTAACCTTGGACACGGCACTACTGGGATTCAGAAAAAGTGACTTGACTCATGGCTACTCACCATTGAAACTAGGGAAAGGGGCAGCTAACTATTTTTCCGATCCGGTTTTTCTATCACGATTACATGAAAGCCCTGAAGACAATTTGGAGGCGGCGTTAAAGGAACTTGTAAATGTCGTTTACGAACCAACTCTCTCCTGGGAGGACTTGAGTTTCCTGAGAAAACAAACGAATCTACCCATTATTTTAAAGGGTATCCTACATCCTGAAGATGCCAGACTTGCCCTTGAATATGGGATGGACGGTGTTATCGTTTCCAATCATGGGGGGCGACAATTGGATGGATGCATTGCGGCCTTGGATGTTTTGGAGGGAGTAGCAAATGCAATAAGGGGTAAAATCCCAGTCCTTTTCGACAGTGGAATCCGCAGAGGTCCTGATGTGATAAAGGCAATTGCACTTGGAGCAGACGCAGTCCTGGTAGGACGTCCATATATTTATGGGTTGGCAGCTGACGGGCAAAATGGTGTGGAACAGGTGCTTCAGAACCTACAGACAGATGCGGATGCAACCCTGGCCCTCAGTGGCTTGTCCTCCATTAATGACATAAAGCATGATATTTTAGTGAAAAATGGCTGAGTAATATTTGCAAAACTCAATTTACTCCTTCACAATAACAGTAGACCAATTTAGAAGGAGGCGTTTCCCATCAAACTACATAACAAAAAAATCATTCAACTCGTCAGTGACGATTTTGAAGATCTTGAACTTTGGTATCCGGTTCTGCGTCTGAGAGAGGAAGGAGCAACCGTAGTCATTGCTGGAGAAAAATCCAATGTAACATATATCGGGAAATATGGCGTCCCGATTGAATCGGATGTGTCATTCCATGACCTGGACCCAAATGAATACGACGCAATCTTGGTACCAGGAGGATGGTCGCCGGATAAAATAAGAAGGTATGATGATATTCTGTCGCTTATAAAAGTGATGAACGACCAGCAAAAACCGATCGGTCAAATTTGTCATGCAGGTTGGGTCCTGATCTCAGCGAAGATTCTCCAAGGTAAAAAAGTGACAAGTACACCCGGAATAAAAGATGACATGATCAATGCAGGGGCAACCTGGGTGAATGAACCGGTTGTAGTGGATGGCAACCTTATTTCCAGCCGCCGTCCGCCAGATCTACCTGATTATATGCGCGAGTTCATCAAGGTGTTAACCTAGGTAGTTTCCCGTTATGACGGGAGACTATCTTTTCTTCGTTTTTTCAAGTTAAGGGGGAAGTAGCATGAGTAATGTAAAAAGAGTAGGAATTGTAGGGCTTGGGGTAATCGGACAACGCTTAATTTCAGAATTTAAAAAGTCATCCTCCATTGAGATTGCGGGGATTTGTGATAGACATAAGGTATTGGCTGAACAAACATCCACTGAACTGGGTGGTGTTCCCTTTTATACTGATTTTAATGAACTTATAAAACAAGAGAATGTTGATTTTATTTATGTGGCAGTGCCACCTGCAATCCACTATAACGTAGTGATGGCAGCTTTCGGATATAATAAGCACGTTCTCTGTGAAAAGCCATTGGCAAATTCAGAGCAGGAAGGATTACAGATGCTAAAAGAGGCAGAGAAATCCGGGCTTATCCATGCGATGCATTTTCCTTTAGCATACCAAAAAGCCTTCTTTTTTATGAGAGAGCTTGTGGAGCAAGATTCTCTAGGGGATATCAGGCGCATTCACCTTAAGATGCATTTTCCAGAATGGCCAAGACCTTGGCAGCAAACTCCTTGGATCGGCAAAAGGGAACAGGGCGGATTTATCAGGGAGATTACGCCGCACTATCTGCAAATGATATTGTCCTTATTTGGACCGGTAAAAGAAGTGCAAAGTTCCGTTGAATTCCCTGCAGATGAAACAGCAAGTGAACTTGGCGTCATTGCGACAATCGAATTGGAAAGTGGAATAAAAGTATTGGTAGATGGCCTCGTAGGACAAGCTGAAAAGGAACATCTCTCCTTTTCCATACATGGCACAAAGCAATCCGTAGCGCTCGATGATTGGAGAATCGTAAAATCAGCTAAGATGGGAGAGGATTGGCAACCTGTTGATTTGAACGAAAAAAATCTCCCCCAATATACGCTGATAGAAGAACTGGCCAAAAAGCTTGATGGAGATGACGCCTATCTGGTTGGATTTGATGAAGGCTACGCTGTGCAACGAGTATTGGAAAAGATAATAGAGGGTTAAAGATAAGGGGCCAGACCCCCACTTCAACTTTAAGAGGGGGCCTGGCCCCTGTTTTCTCCTTTTTTCACGTTTATTACCAATAATACTTTTCCCATTAAAAGAAAAGCTATTATCGTAATAACTTTGGAAAAGGAGATGTCACATGAAAAAATTTGTTTATTTGGGTTCCGTACTCGCATTAACACTTTCCATGCTTGTTGCATGTGGAAACAACAATAATATGGGAAACAACGCAGCACCGGAAAACACTTCTTATAACAATGCATTGGACGATACAGTAAGAAATATAGGCAACAACGATAGACAAAGAGAGGGCATAAGCGGAGAGGTTCAAAAAATCAACCATGGATTTTTAACAATTGATCCAAACTCTTTCAGCACCAGCACTCCAAGCAACAAGTATCCGCACTCCCAAAAAGTGGAGCAGTATGGACAATTTGGAGTATATAAGTTCCAGCAAGAAGTACCTAAAGGTGAACAACCTAGAACACAACAAGAGCAGCCTGCACCAAGACAAGAGCAGCCTGCACCAAGACAAGGGCAACCCGCACCAAAACAGGGGCAGCCTGAGAACCAGCCTGCAGAACAGCCAGAGGGTGGACAAGATCAGGCTCCAGCAGCTGAATCCACTGAGGGCATTACAGAAACAGAGCAAAAAGTAATTGAATTGACAAATGCAGAGAGACGCAAAAACGGACTATCCGATCTTAAAGCTGATTCTGCCCTAAGTAATGTTGCAAGAGAGAAGTCCAAGGATATGAAAGCAAAGAATTACTTTTCACACACAAGCCCTACTTACGGTTCTCCCTTTGATATGATGAGGGATTTTGGAATTACTTATAATACAGCTGGTGAAAACATTGCAATGGGGCAACGAAGTCCTGAGGAAGTAGTACAGGCATGGATGAACTCCGAAGGTCATCGTAAAAACATTTTAAATGGAAATTTCACACACATCGGCGTAGGATATGTTGAAGATGGAAATTACTGGACACAAATGTTTATTGGAAAATAATATGTGATGGATAAAAAAGCAAATTTAATGCATGTTAAATTTGCTTTTTTTTATATAATAATCATTTATTAAAATAATATTTCAAATAAAGGTTTAACGCTTTTCCACTTTCGGGAATGTATCTTATAAAAACAATGGATATTGAACGGGGGATTTTTAAAGTGACAATCGAAATGGAAGCTACGCGCAAAAATTTAGACTTAAAATGTAACAGTGAATATGAAAGATTGGAAAAGGTTTTGGTATGTCCACCTACATTCATGAGCATCAGCGAGATTATCAATGAAACACAAAAACATTATGCCGAAGACAATATCGATGAAAGTCTCGCCTCCAAACAGCATCGGAATTTTGTTGCAAAAATGAAAGAAGCAGGAATTGAAGTAATTAGTCTGGAAGCGTTGGAACAATTTCCTGAACAGGTGTTTACACGTGATATTGGATTTACACTTGGAGATAAGATCTTTGTTTCCAATATGGGCAGTGAAGTCAGACATGGCGAAGAACAGCTTTTCAAGAATTGGCTTGATGAGCAAGGCGCTTCCTATCTATCAATAACAGACAACAGTATTGAAGGAGGAGATGTGATTGTAGACCGTGATGTCATTTTTCTGGGAATAAGCGGTCGGACTTCAAGCGAGGGCATACATAAGCTTGCTGAGGCGATGCCGGGGTTGACTGTACAAGAAATCCCGATAGATAAATCTTATCTGCATTTGGACTGTGTATTTAACGTCCTTTCTCCGACAGAGGCACTTGTTTTTTCTCCTGCTCTGAGAAAAGAGGAACTGGATTTTCTGGCTACGCGTTATGATCTGATCGAGGTTACGAAAGAGGAGCAGTTCACCATGGGAACCAACGTTCTTTCCATTGGGAATAAAAAGGTGATCAGTCTTCCTTGCAATAAAAAAGTGAACAAAGATATGCGGGACAGAGGATATGATGTGATAGAGGTGGATATATCAGAAATCATCAAATCCGGTGGTTCATTCCGCTGTTGTACATTACCTGTAAAGCGTTCCGATAGATAACAAATACAAAGAAGGAAGTGGGAGAGCATGGGAAGGGCTATCAGATTCGGTAAAAGACTAGGGAAGGAAATGAAGGATGATCGGGCAACAGGACTTGCAGCAGAACAAGCGTACTATTATATGCTTGCTATTTTCCCGTTGTTGATATTAACACTTTCCATCCTTCCTTATCTGTCCATCGATCCCGTAAAAGCAATCGAATTTCTAAATACAATCATGCCACAGCAGACAGTGGAGCTGATTGAGGACAGCATATACGAATTTATCAGTAAGCCTAATGGGGGACTGCTCACTTTCGGTATCCTAGGAACGATTTGGTCCGCCTCCAATGGCATGAACGCATTTATTAAGGCAATGAATGAAGCATTCAATGCACAGGAAACCAGATCATTTATTATAGTCAGACTGTTATCCATCGGTCTTACAATTGGATTGATTTTTGCTTTTTTGATTGCATTTTTTCTGCCGATATTTGGTGGTGTGATTATCAGTAACCTGGAGAAATTCATTTACATACCAGGTGGAACTTCTGTGCTTCTGAATGTCCTGCGTTTCATCATTGCATTTGTTGTCATTTTTGCCATTATTACCATACTTTATCGAGTTGCACCGAATGTGGATAAAACCTTCAAGGAAGTCATCCCAGGTTCTCTTGTAGCAACCATCATATGGCAGCTTATCTCCCTGGGATTCTCTTTCTATGTTAGCAACTTCGGAAATTATTCCTCCACTTACGGAAGCTTGGGCGGAGTGATTGTGCTTATGCTATGGCTGTTCCTGACTGGCCTTGCATTGGTCATCGGAGGAGAAATCAACGCCATCTATCATAAAGATAATATAAGAACGAATAAAATATATCATGATGAAGAATTTACAGCATTATAAAAAACCGCGGAAGCTTCAATGAGCTTCCGCGTTTTTTTATGATTCACGGTCTACATCTCTCTGGGATAATTAGCCGTTTTTTGATTTGCACTTGTTTTCAACAATGTATCAGGAATTCGTTTGAACTCATTGATTGTAAAGGTGAAAACAGATTTTTTCCAATCGAGATCATTTTTTATTTCACCTTTTTTATTTTTCATTTTTTCGTTTTGGGCATTTATAGCTTCCTTTTCCTCTTGGAGTCTCATCTGAATTCTTTCAATGGAGTCGAATGTCGGCTTTGTCTCTCTGCGAAATGAAATTACCGAGACGACGAATACAATTATTGAGATAAGGAAGATACCACCACTAATGTACAGAAAAATAAACATACTATCCCTCCAAATTTTTCTCTTTCTTATCTATCTACCCAAATAAAAAAACCAGCTAACCTTAGCCGGTTCTCATGGTGTGCTTAAGATAAATGGAGGTTACAAACTGTTTTTATTGAGGGCTGCAATCGGAAGGGGACCGCTATGATTTTAGTCATCTGTTTACACCTGAAAAGGATAGATTAGAGTTGTTTTATTTCTTCCTCAAAGTAGAAAGTTTTAGGATACTCTTTTAATGTGTAGGAATATCTCTTTAGATTCGGAACGTAGTTGAACTTGCTGATGGTTACTTCCTCGCCTGTGCTTTTTAAAACAACCTTTTCGTTGTCTTGAAATTTATTTTTTAGTTTCAATATTTGTTCCTTCTTCCATTGTGAAGTTTTAATCATTCATTCATTATCTCATATATTCTTCATTATGCCCATGAAAAGCGTAAATATATTTTCGACAGACCTTATTCTTCCCACATAAAAAATATAATTGTGGTAGTAATTGGCATTTAGGGGTATACTAGAGGAAGAAGGTAACTTCCTTTGGTATCCTGGTGTACAGACTCACCGTCTAAAGGTGTGAAACCGACATACAGAAAGGATGACCAAATATGTCAGTAACACTTTATCAAGCAAGAGCTGGAGACGGCATAAAAAAGCGTGGGCTGAAAAGAGCGGATACATTTTTCCGAACGCCTGCTGAAGCAGTATCAGAAGCATTAGCATTAAAGGAAAGAATGGATAGTACCTATAAAAATGAAATTGATTGGGATTACAAGGCGATGCTGAAAGGATCCACAAGCAAGTTGAAAATCCTCAAAGGCTACCTTGGGGGCGATAAAGCTTCAAACCCGTTTTATCTGGAAATCAGTGCAACAGAAAATGTGAAAGCTGAACCAGTTTCACCAATTAAGCCGAAAAACGTATCAAAAGAGGACAAAAAAGTCGAGAAAACAGTAGTGAGGTTTTATAAATAGAAGGAAGAGTGTCCGATTTCTTATTAATAAGAGATCTGGCACTTTTTTGTATCGAGAAGGAGAACAGAATGAGAGATAAAGTGTTGGAGAGCTTGAAGCAGGCACTCGAAGATTGGAAAATGATGCAACAGACAGAGGGGGAGGAAGGCGCAGATTGGGCGGATAAATTCGAACGTGATTTCTATCTGTTCATTGATAAGTTTGAAGAATGGTATACTACACTTCCGAAAAGGCCAATATTGCAGGAAGAGGCGGAATCCTTGGATCTAGTGATCACCATTCAAGATCTGCTTCCTGGACCGCTAGTGTTGAACTTTCTGAACGAGCTGGAGCGGATTGTGGACGGGGAAACCACCAAATGGTTTGATTAGGTGTTAGAATCAGCATCTGGTTTATGCTATAGTATAGCAACAATAGAAAGAAACCCTGTCAAGCTGGACGGGGTTTCTTCAGGTATGAAGGAAGATTGGAATGAAGAAAAACCTACTTGGTAACATAAAGGAATGGCAAAAAGCCATTCAAATAGAAATCATGCATCTTAAAAAATATGGCAGTTCAAAGTATCTAGTTCGCAATGGACATCTATTTTCACGGGAAAAAGGCTTTACATATTTCTTTGAGGCACCTCAATCAATCCGAATTCCCTCTGGAAGCAAGATCAAGCTGGAGTGGGGGACGCTGACGAAAGAGGGGAAAGTCCTTACCTCGGAAGGAAAGAGTGTCATCCTCACTTTTGTGGAAACATTGGGCGCCAACCTTTCAGAGGCATACATCCAACATGATCCCTGGGAACTATTGGATAACCTTTTTGAAAGAATGGAAGATCTGAAGGAAAACAGGAAGAAGCGGACGAGGGTAAAAAAGCTGCTAAATCCCAGCCAGGAAATAAAGCACCCCAAGGAGATAATAAAAAGCAATGTGCATGAGCTTATCCTCCGGTCCAAGTATAACCCTGTCACATTTGTATGGGGGCCGCCTGGTACCGGAAAAACGTATACCCTTGCCCGTGTTGCAGCCAATAAATATTTCAAAAAGAAAAAAGTGCTGATCCTTTCACACAGTAACCAGGCGGTGGATGTGCTGATCAAAGAGATTGCTTCCTTCATTTCAAAGAAGGACCGTTTTGTGGAAGGAGATGTACTACGGTATGGAACACAAAGCCTTGCCATTCTTTCACAGCCATTTGCTCTTTCCACAAGCCAACTTATAGAAACGGGCCACCCAGAGCTTGCAAAGGAAAAAAATGCGCTGATGGAGGAAAGAGGTCTTCTGAACCGGGACTTGTATAGGTCTTTCAGTAAGAGGGATTCCGCACAACTGTTGGAAATTGAAAGCAAGCTCGGAAGAATTCTGGAGAAAATCCGCCAGAAAGAAGTAGATTTTCTGGAGGATGCCTATATTATAGGGACCACTTTAGCCAAGGCTGCAAGTGACAAAACCATCTATGAAAATGAATATGATGTGGTGATAGTCGACGAAGCAAGCATGGCCTATGTGCCCCAAGCCGCTTTTGCAGCTTCATTAGGTAGGCATGTCATCATTTGTGGTGATTTCAAGCAGCTCCCACCAATTGCTTCCGCTAGGCATGAATTGGTAGACAAATGGCTCAGGGAAGACATATTTCATCTTGCAGGTGTGGCAGATACTGTGGAAAACGGGCTGCTTCATCCACAATTGCTTCTTTTGAAAGAGCAGAGAAGAATGCATCCGGACATATCCTCTTTCACGAATATTCATATCTATCACTCCCTCGTTGGAGATCATCCTGATATCAAGAAAAAACGGGAGGCTTTGGCCAAAAGCTTGCCATTTGCCGGGGAGGCTTCCGTCCTGCTGCATACAAGCTTTTCAGGAGAATACGGGATGGTAGATAGAGTGTCAAGGTCAAGAGTGAACCTATGGCATCTGCTTCTCTCTTTTCAAAATATTCATGAAGCAAATCTTTCGGGTATTACTTCCATAGGATACATCTCTCCTTACCGGGCACAGACGAACCTTATGGAAGCTTTTCTGGAAGAGGTGTATCTGGAAGAAATGGAAAAGGCAGAGATACTTTCTGCAACTGTTCATAGATTTCAGGGAAGTGAAAAGGATTTGGTGATTTTCGATTCAGTTGATAGCTATCCTCTAAAGCGGCCAGGTATGCTCTTGATCGGAAAAGAGAGCGAACGTTTACTGAACGTGGCTATTACAAGGACAAGAGGGAAATTTATTCATATCTGTGATAGCCATTTTATGAAAAGCAAAATCACATCACAAAAAACGATCGGAAAACTGATACTTCATCAGCAGTCCCAACAATGTCAGGCTTTTCCGAAAGATATCGGAAGATGGGTAAAAAATCAGTATCCGAAAGTCCAATGGATGCATGCGTTAAAGCTGGAAAAGGTATTCTACGATATGGACCAATCCAAAAAGACCGTCATTATCGGAATCCCCAGCTTTTCCAACCTTTCCTCCCAATGGCTGCAAGTACTAAAGAAATTTAAAGCTCGCTCCACTTTAGTGATTGTCACAAGTCAAGATTTTGTGGAGCCCCATTTTACGGTATCGAGAGTGGTGGAAGAGCTTACTTTTCCATTTGTGATGATCGATGAAGAGATTCTTTGGCTTGGCACCCCTTATGAAACTGGAAGGAATACAAGGCCTCCTTATGTTTCGGTTAGAGCGGAGTCCGCTGTGCTTTGCAGGTATTTAATAAACCAATGGAACCTTACTGATGTAGGAATTTGATGTTCCGATTGCATTGCCTCTCTAAGCAAAATAGGAGAGGATTATGGAACATTATGATAAGATGTACCAAACAACAATTAGAAAGAGGTGCGATAAAACAATGAAGATAGAAGTTTGGTCCGACTTTGTTTGTCCATTTTGCTATATAGGAAAAAGAAGACTTGAAGAAGCGTTGGAGATGTTTCCACAACGTGATCAAGTAGAAGTACAATACAAAAGCTTTGAATTGGATCCCAACGCCAAGCGTGACACGGATCTCTCCATTCATGAAATACTTGCCAAAAAGTATGGCATGCCGGTTTCCGAAGCAAAGAAGATGAGCGAGGGAGTTGCAGCTCAAGCTGCAACAGTCGGTCTTCAATTTAATTTTGATACCAACATCCCAACCAATACATTTGATGCTCACCGATTGGCCAAGCTCGCAGAAAAAAACGGGAAAGATCATGAATTAACAGAAAGCCTATTAAAAGCACATTTCACAGATTCCAAACACATTGGCAGTCTGGATTACCTAAAGGACCTGTCTGCTGAAATCGGGCTCGACGTCGCGGAAGTGGAAGAAGTGTTGAGCGGGAACCAGTATGAGCAGGACGTCCGTGCAGATGAAGCGGAAGCCCGCGAAATAGGGGTTCAAGGTGTACCTTTCTTTGTAATAAACCGTAAATATGCCATTTCCGGTGCTCAGTCGGTAGAGACATTTGTTCAGGCTCTTGAAAAGGTCTGGGAAGAGGAAAACGAGAAACCTGTATTAAAGACGTTTGAATCGAAGGATAAGACATCTTACTGTTCAGATGAGGGCTGTGAATGAATTAACGTCTAGTGAAATTTAACCCCAGGAGATGATTCTTCTGGGGTTAAATTGTGTCTGATAAACAGTAGAATGCAAATAAAAAGGACATATTAAGTAATTAATAATATTGTTATGTCAACTCAAAGTAAAAAAACAGCCGCATTTCAAAAATCAAACGCAACTGCATGCAAAAATCCACTCATTTGCCCACATACTTCGATAAAGGCCGGAAAATGGTGTTGTTTTCTGCCTGTTCCAGTACATGAGCAGTCCAACCGACCATCCGGCTTGCGGTGAATGTCGGGGTGAAGAGGGAGGAATCGAGCTGAAGTGATTTCATGATCGCTGCGGCATAAAACTCTACATTTGTGTAAAGTGATCTGCCTGGCTTCAGTTCATGCAAGGTTTCAATTGCTGCGGCCTCCACTGAAAGCGCGAGGTCTAGCCATTCATCTTTTCCTACCTGCTCCATAAGATTCTCTTTTAATGCAAGTGCCCGGGGATCATGCGTTTTATATACTCTATGACCAAATCCCATCAACTTTTCTCCTGCAAGTACTTTCCCGCGAAGGTATCGCTTCAGATCTTCTTGGTTTGCCACCTCATCCAACAGACGAATGACTTCAGATGGTGCTCCGCCATGGAGAGGTCCCTTCATTGTGCCGATGGCCGAGCATACGGCTGAAACCAGATCCGATTCCGTTGATGCTGTCACCCTTGCAGAGAAAGTGGAGGCATTCATTCCGTGCTCCATCGTAAGGATCATATAGGTCTCCAACGCCCATACATGTTCGGGTCTTGGAAGAGAATCATCCAACATATACAAATAATTCTCTACATGGCTGAGACTGAAATCAGGTATAACATATGAACGACCTTCTAGCTTGTTTTTTCGATTGGCGATAATGGTAGGCACTTTTGCTGTTATCCCAACAGCCTGTTCCAGTGTTGGTTTCCAACCATAAGAGGTATCGCCGGATGCGGAGAGTACGGTGCGAATGACACTCATCATATCCATATCTGAAGGAAGAACGTCTAGTACCCCTTTCATCACAGGTGTTAAAGCTCTGTTATGATAAAAGAACTCCTTAAACTCTAACAACTCATCGGAATCAGGAATCTCACCATACCATAGCAGATAGGCTGCCTCCTCAAAAGAGAGTTTTTTTGTTAAATCCCTTATCTCATATCCTCGATAAATCAACTTCCCATTCAAGCCATCCACTTCACCAATTTTCGTTTCTGCTGCAATAACACCTTTCAAACCTGGCTGGATCATTTAAATCTCTCCTTTCCTTTCTTACATATATTTTATAAAATAAAGCTAATTATGAATATTAAATATTATTAATCAAATCAATTAAATTTTTTAATCAATAGGAGGAAAGTTTCTATGGATTTCAACTGGCTGCGAACATTTGTAACCGCTGCTGATACAGCAAACTTCCGCAGGGCTGCCGAACTTTTATTTCTATCACAGCCGACTGTCACCGTACATATCAAGATGTTGGAAAAGGAAATAGGTGCCGTGTTGTTTGTTCGTGAGGGAAGAAGTATTGTACTGACTGAAGAAGGTAGACGCTACTTGGTTCATGCCAGAAGGATTTTGGATGCGTTTAACGATGGGGTGGCAGACCTCCAATCCTACCAACAGGGTTTCACATCAACTTTAACTATTGCAATTTCCCCTTTGATTGCGGACACTATTCTTCCTTATGTACTTAAAAGCTTTATTACCAAACATCCTCATGTAGAGATTTCCATCAAGATCATTGAGTCGATTGATATAGAAGATGCCGTTTTAGATGAAGAAGTGGACATAGGATTATCGTGTTTGCCTGCAAGTAACCATAAAGTGAGGTGCCATTCCCTTTATCAGGATACATTGGTACTAGTAGCTCCCCATGATGGCTTTGATTCCGAACGGGCCCATCCTTTGGAGGTTGAGGAAGTGCTTCAGTCAAGCACGTTGCTGACCCATAACCATCCAGGTTACTGGGAAGAGTTGTGCCAGATCATGAAAGCCAGGTTCCCACGGATTAAAATGATGAAGGTCTCTCAGGTCCATATAACGAAGCGGTTTATCGTGGAAGGTCTCGGTGTATCTTTTCTACCCATTTCCACTGTAAGAAGAGAGCTTTTGGAGGGAAGGCTCATGGAGATTGACTGCCCCGACATCCCTTTACCGGAAGCGCGGACTTACGCTCTCATGAAGTACGAGCATTCAACTCAAAAGGAGTTTCTTCAGTTTCTGGCGAACTATAGAATCTAGGAATCAACGAATTCATTAAAGAAAGTAAGGAGATTATGGACCTAGTGTGAAAGGGAAATGCTAATAGACTGACGGAGGTGTCTAGGAATGTTCTATAGAAGAAAAACGTACAAAATAATACCGGAAAAGCTGGACGTATTCACAGCATTCTTCCATGAATATCTCTACCCCAATCAAATCACCCATGGAGCCAATCTTATTGGACGCTGGGTTACCGAGGATAAAAGGGAAGTTGTTGCCATCTGGGAATATCTGAATCAGGAACACTATGAAAGTATCGAAAAAGCGATTCGAAGCAGTGAACTCCATACCAGAGCGCAAACTAGACGAAAAGAGCTTGGGGAATTGTTTGTGGAAAGCAGCGTGGATTTCATGCATGCAACCGGTAGATATCACCCACCAAAGCAAATCGTTGCAGTAAGTGCATTAATTACAAACGAAAATGGGGAAATCCTGCTTGTAAAGAACCATCACCGCGCAGACACGTATGAAATTCCTGGAGGTCAGCTGGAAAATGGAGAAACTTTAACCGAAGGGGCGCTGAGGGAAATAATGGAGGAAACAGGTGTTACGGTATCTTTGACCGGAATAACGGGAATCTATCAGAACATGACAAGCGGAATTGTATGCGTAGTATTTAGAGGGCGGTACATTTCCGGTGAACCTCGTCATGATGGGGTGGAAACGAAGGAAGTGCTGTTCCAGGAGCTTAATTTTGAAAACATTGACACTTGGATCACACGACCACATTTCAAAAAGCGGGTATTGGATGCGATGAATCCGAATTATATACCCTATGAAGCCTATTTGAAGCCCTATGAGTTGATTGAACGGTTTGAAGTGGTAAAAGAGAACGAAGAGGTATAAATAAACGCCAATCAAAAAATATTTCGAGTACCCATAAGAGCCAGGTATCCCATAACGGGTTCAGATACCTGGCATTAGACTCGAGCAGTAAAACACTGAACAATGAATCTTTAATAAACAAAAAACACAAGCATATGAAATGCATTGTGCAAACACCAAATGGGTCTAAACCTATGTTACTTCCAGTTTCTTTTAAATTTAAAAACCTCTTGTATATAACCATAAACAGATACAGGAGACATAACCATTTGATAACCAAGAATAAATAGAATAAAGCCTGAAATGTTTTTGCGAATTCTAATCTGTAAAAGTTTAAATACAAAATTTCTTTGATAGAAATAAAGAAAACTATAACTGATAAATGTTAACGGTAAAACTAGTAATGTCATTGGACCTACAATCCAGTAGTGACCAAAAGATGCCAATATTAGACCTGGAATCCAACATAGTGTGTACGTTAAATCTAAATAAGGCATGATTAAATTGATACCAGTTAAATATTTCACATAAATTAGAGGCTGTTTCCAAGGTTTTATTTCTCTTAGTCCTTCGATCATGCCTCTTGACCATCTAGCTCGTTGTCGCACTAAATGCTTAAATGTATTGGGAACTTCAGTAAAAGAAACAGCTAATGGTTCAAAGTAAACTTTCCATTTATTCTGGAGTAACCGCCAAGTTAATACAATATCTTCACCAATAGCATCAGGCCAACCGCCAACTTCTCTAATACATTCTGTCTTGTACAAACTATATGCACCTTGCGCTACTAAGGTTCCTTGATACAAACCTTGAAGTCTTTTAATAGAAGCGATACCTAAGAAGTAATCCCATTCCTGAATTTTAGTCCACATATTCTCTCTACTGTTTTTCGTTAAGACACAACCAGCGACTGCACACACTTCGTCAGGACTAGATTTCATTCTAGCTACAAGATAGCGGATAGAAGAAGGATGAAGCAACGTATCTGCATCTATGGTGATGATGTAAGGAGTTGACACAACTTCTAATCCATGATTTAAAGCATGAAATTTACCTGGTTTAGATTCATGAAGCAGATCAATTTCAATAGTTAAATGTTTTTTTGCCTTTAATGTTTCACTAACAGTTTGGTCTGTTGAACAATTATTTATCACAAATACCTTAATCTTACCTGAATAGTCCTGCCTACCGATATACTGTAGTGTCTGAAAGATTTTGCCTTCTTCATTATGTGCAGCGATTAGAATTGTGATCTCTTCATTTGGGAATTCCGTTTTAAAGGGAGGCTGCCGATCTAAAAGTAGGCTGCTAACTAAAAAAGCATTTAAATATCCTGGGATATATGAAATACCTCCAATTATAAGTAATGCCAGTGGAAATGATACGATATGGGCTAAATCTTTTAACCAGGGGAGTGCTATATAAAAAGAAAAACACATCCATAAAAAAGCGAAACAGTGGCTTATCCAAAATTTCCTTTTAATTGGAATATACTGTTTATTACTCGAGTTCATTAATTCTGAATTAATGGGATATAATATTGGTTTCATATATGTTCACCTTTAATAGTTGAATTTTATAAGCGAAACAACTATTAAAATACCAGATTTTTCGACAATATACTACAAATATTTTGCGAGCTTTAATGAAACAAAAATATCTTAAGAATGTGGGTTAATTAAAATGGATTAATTATTTGATAAAAGTATTGTTTCCAGTTTAAAAAAATCGCTACACAATGCGATAACAGGATGAAATTGATGTCTTACTTAAAAAGACCAAACACTAAACAAAAAGTACAAACGAAAATAATACTGGAATAAATTACAATTTGGAGTATTATCAATCAAGATCGTTAATCGAATATAATACAAAAATGGCTGAGGTCCATATTCTCAGGCCATTTTTTTTGAATAATCTATTCATTGATTTGTTGTTGAACCTGTTGGATTTTCTGTTGTGCTTTTTCAAGTTCGTTTATAGCAAAATAACATGCTTCTGATTCTATATTGTTTGAACTTACTTGTTTTAAATGATGATGTGCTTTATGAATAAAATCTTGCGCTTTTTGTAATTCGCTTTTAAAGTTCATAACAGTTCATCCTTTCATATGAGTGGTCTCATTTATCATGCTCAAGTCTTCAGTGAATTACGCACCTCTCTTCATTTGAAAGACGATTATTCTATAGAAGGAACAAGTTAGTCAAATTAAAAATAATGGAAATTGTTTATAGGGTAAAAAAGGGGGGATTAACAGATCCCGATAAGTATTCCTGCTCTTTTTTTACTCCCGCATAATCAAATTCTTCCTCCAAACCTTTAAAAACCGGAATGATATCCACCCCTTGTCCATATATATGAATAATAATGGGAAAGTTATCTTCTTGTACATCATGAAAAATAGTGAAATAGATGAAGTCTGGGAGGGGAAGGGATTGCTTCATATTGTCGCATGTATCAAGCAGGTGCCGGATACGAAGGTTATCAAGATGAATCCAAAAACAAATACGATGGACCGCGCCAGTGCACCGGCCATTTTAAATCCATATGATGCTCATGCCGTGGAGGAGGCTGTACGCCTCAAAAATAAATATGGAGGAACGGTTTCAGTTGTAACGATGGGCCCGCCGCCAGCAGTGAAAGCGATCAGAAAATGCATCGAAATCGGTGCAGATGAGGGGTATATGATCTCCGACAGGGCATTTGCTGGTGCCGATACATTGGCAACAAGCTATGCTTTGACAAAGGCGATCGAAAAAATAAGTGAAATTAAACCGATTGACCTAATTATTTGCGGAAAAATGACCATCGATGGGGATACCGGGCAGGTCGGGCCTGGGATTGCAAGACGATTGGATATCCCCCCATTGACATCTGTTAAAAAGATAGTGGAAATCAACAAGGAAGAAGGATTCATGGTGGTTCATAGGAAGCTTGAGGATGGGTATGAGGTGGTGCAAACAACTTTGCCGTGCCTGTTATCGGTTGAAAAAGAGATTAACGAAGTCCCATACTCCTCATTTCCCAATATGCTGAAGGCCGCTAGATACAATCCGCAAATCTGGTCTGTCAATGATCTGGCTGACATCGACAGGACTCAGCTTGGACTTAAAGGGTCGCCAACCATTGTAGCAAAGGTATGGGCCCCGCCTAAACCTGAGGGGGGCAAGCTGATTGAAGGGGAAGCAATTGATCAGGTAAAGCAAATTCTTTCTATTGTTTTGGAAAAGAAAGAGCTGTTTGCAGAAAAGAGGGGATCCTAGTGAGTTTTGAAGATTACCGGGGCGTATGGGTTTTTATTGAAGAGAAGGAAGGGAAAATAGCTCCAGTTTCCCTTGAATTGCTTGGGGCAGGAAAGAAGCTTGCAGAAAAGAGGGGCGTAGAACTTGCAGGTGTAATGATTGGGGATAAAGTGAAGTACTTGGCTTCAACGGTTTTTGAATATGGTGCTGATACCGTCTATGTGTACGATCAGCCGATTTTCAACCTATATCGCACCGAATCGTTTATGAAAGCGCTCCTTCACTGCAGTGAAAAATATAAGCCTGAGATCATTCTTTATGGAGCCACCTCCACAGGAAAGGATTTGGCGAGTGCAGTAGCGACAGACCTCCCTACTGGGTTGACTGCTGACACTACAGAGCTCGATGTAGAAGAGGATACAGGCCTTCTTTTGGCCAGTAGACCAGCTTTTGGCGGAAATATCATGGCAACCATTCTCTGCAAAAAGTACAGGCCGCAGATGGCGACAGTACGTCCGAAGGTCATGAAGGCACACTCCCCGGAAGCAGGAAGAACAGGAACGCTGATAGAGGAGCAAATCGAACTGAAAGAAGAGGATATGAGAACGAAAGTGTTGGAGATTGTCAGAGCAGCCAACAAAAAAGTTAGGATTGATGAAGCAGATATCGTCGTTGCGGGTGGAAAGGGACTCGGAAGTGCAGCCGGCTTCAAGCTGATCCACGAACTGGCGGACACACTCGGTGGAGTCGTCGGCGCAAGTCGTGATGTCGTTGAGGCTGGCTGGGTCGAACATCACCATCAGGTTGGGCAGACAGGGGTAACCGTCACACCGAAAATCTATTTTGCCATTGGTATTTCAGGTGCCATCCAACATATCGTGGGGATGAAAAATGCAGGACTCATTATCGCAATCAACAAAGATCCTGATGCTGCCATTTTCCAATCGTGCCACTACGGAATTGTAGGGGATGCATTTGAAATCATTCCATTGCTGGTTCAAGAATTCAAAAAAGTGCTGACCGGGGAGGAGGTAAATCATGTCTGAGAAGTTTGATTGTATCGTTGTTGGTGCAGGGCCAGCGGGAATATCCTGTGCCTTTGAATTGGCGAAGGGCGGGGCAAAGGTGCTGCTCTTGGAGCGAGGAGAATATCCAGGTTCGAAAAATGTAATGGGTGGTGTCCTTTACAGAAAGATGATGGAAGATATCATCCCCGAATTCCATAAGGAGGCCCCGTTGGAGCGGCCGATCGTAGAACAGCGATTTATGATGATGGATAAAGAGTCTGCTGTGACATTCGGTTACAAGGGTCTTGAGTGGGCACAGGAGCCTTATAACAACTTTACGGTTCTCCGGGCCAAGTTCGACCAATGGTTCGCGGGTAAGGCAGTCGAGCAGGGGGCCCTGCTTGTCAATGAAACGGTAGTTCTGGAATGCATTGTCGAGGATGGCAAGGTAATTGGTGTCAGGACCGATCGTCCAGACGGGGAGGTCTATGCCGATGTCGTGGTACTCGCGGATGGCGTCAACTCCCTTTTGGGTAAATCCCTAGGCTTCCATAAAGAGTACCGGCCGGATGAAGTGGCACTCGCTACCATGGAAATCATCAAGCTTGACAGCAAAACCATTGAAGAACGTTTTAACCTGGAAAAAAATCAAGGCTGTACCATTGAACTATTCGGCGATGCAACGAAAGGCATCCTTGGTACCGGTTTCCTTTACACAAACAAAGATACTTTAAGTATTGGTGTTGGGACACTTCTTTCCGGGCTGATCGAGCATAAAATAAGACCATATGAGCTTTTGGAATATGTCAAAGACCATCCGATGGTGAGACCATACCTCGCTGGTGGGGAGCCTGTCGAATATCTGGCACATCTTATTCCAGAGGGCGGCCTCAAATCGATGGGCAGGATCGTGGGGAATGGAGTGATCGTGGTGGGAGACGCGGCACAGCTCGTCAATGCCATTCATCGTGAAGGCTCCAATCTTGCGATGACTTCCGGAAGGCTTGCTGCTGAAACGATCCTTTCAGCAAAAGAACAAGGAGACTTCTCTGAAAACACCCTGGACCAGTACCGGGTCAACCTGATGAAGAGTTTCGTTGGGCAGGATATGAAGAAATACAAGGATTCAACACATCACTTTAATAAATTCCCTCAGTATTTTGACCAGTATATTCCGATGGTCAACCGTGCAGCAAGCCAGATGTTTACGGTCGATGGAAAATCCAAGTGGGAAAAACAAAAGAAAATCTGGAGGGACCTGGGCTCACCGAAAGAAAAACTCAAACTGGCTCGAGACGCCTATCGAGCGTGGAAGGTGATGAAGTAATGACGGAACAGAAGAAATGTCAGACTATCGAAGAGAAGCAGTATCTTGTTCGTTTCAATGCAGACACCAAATCACATCTCCATGTTTTGGATGAGGACATTTGCCTGACCAAATGTCCGGACAAATTATGTACCATCTTTTGCCCTGCAGAAATATATAAATGGGAGCAGATCAGAATGCATGTCGGGTACGAAGGATGCCATGAGTGCGGAAGCTGCCGTATCGGCTGTCCGCACCAGAATATCAAGTGGGAGTACCCGAAGGGCGGTCATGGCATTGTTTTCCGACTTGCATAGAAAAAATGGGAGTCTATCAAATTGATAGGCTTCTTTTTATTGGAGAATTTTCGTGATCGTTTACATAAAAATAGCCAAATACCTTTTCGTTAAGGTATTTGGCTATTTTTATTAATACTAATAAATTTTATTAAAGGTTCATAAAACATTGAAAAACATGAGAACTTGTGGTAAATTAATATAGATATATGTTGTTTAATTAAATTTTAATATATTATCCCTATTTTAATTATACAATGTAATCAATACGTATGTCAACTCTTTTATAAATTTTTTTAAGGAGTGTTTGCTATGAATTCAGAACATCTACAAGAGCAAAAACGAGTAGACAGTGTAATGGAGACAATTACGGAGGAAATCAACAGATTAGAAGACGAAACTGAGAAGCGTCGGAACGAAGTGGTTCATATCCGCAAACACTTTTGGGATGAAGTCAAAGTAAATACGGACACCTTTGATGATTTTCTGGAGACTATTATCGGCTTGCGCCAAGAGGCTCAAGCTCTGTCGGTAAGCCAAAGCACCCATAAACATGCATCCAAGCGATTATCCACGCTTCGCCGAATGCAGGCATCTCCCTATTTTGGTCGGATCGATTTTGTCGAAGAAGGGCATTCAACTCAGGAACAAATCTATATTGGTATCTCCTCGCTTATTGATAATAGTGGAGAGAATTTCTTGATCTATGACTGGAGGGCACCTGTTTCGAGTGTCTACTACGATTACCAGCCAGGTCCTGCTAAGTACTTAACCCCGGGAGGCGAAATCCACGGAATATTTGAAAAAAAGTGGCAATATCTTATCCGCGGCGGTGTCCTAGAGTCCATGTTCGATACGAGTCTCACCATTGGAGACGAGATTTTACAGCAGGTTCTAGGCAAAGGTACCGACAAAAAGATGCACAATATAGTAGCCACTATTCAACAGGAGCAGAACCGGATCATCCGTCATGACCACGGGAGGCTGCTCATTGTTCACGGTGCTGCAGGCAGTGGTAAGACATCGGCCGCCCTTCAACGTATTGCGTATTTGCTCTATAAATATCGAGATAGTCTGAATGCTGATCAAATCATTCTTTTTTCGCCAAATTCCATGTTCAGCAGTTATGTATCCAATGTGCTTCCAGAGCTTGGTGAAGAGAATATGCAGCAGGTCACCTTCCAGGAATACTTGGATTATCGTCTGAGTAATGAATTCCAAGCCGAAAATCCCTACGAACAGTTGGAATATATTTTAACTGCGGCGCATACCCCTTCCTATAGGTCAAGACTTGCGGGTATCCGCTTTAAAGCATCTACCCGTTTCTTTGATGCAATCCAATCTTATAGACAGTCCCTGGAATTAAGAGGAATGCTGTTTAAGGACATTACCTTCAGAGGTCAATCAATTATTACAGGCCAACAAATAGCAGAAAGGTTCTATAGCCATGACACTTCACTCCGTTTCTATAATAGATTGGAAAAATTGAAAGATTGGTTAATCAAGAAAATAAGGGAGGTGCAAAAGGTCGAACGGACAAAGGCTTGGGTACAGGAGGAAATCGAGCTGCTCAGCAATGATGATTACCATAAAGCACATAAGTTTTTAGCGGAAAAGCGGGGTTATGAAAGAGAATCTATTGGCGATTATGAAATGGAGCCAGAAGCACTTGCCTGGTTGATTGTTCAACAAAAATTGAAGCCGTTACGAAAACGAGTCCGAGCTTTTCGATTTATCGACTTTAGAGGGTTATATAAGCAACTTTTTGCAGATCAACTGGAAATTGAGCATTGGATGGAAGGGGAGACACCAGCAGAATGGGCTGCTATTTGTGAAGAGACCTTGGAAACACTGAGTGGAGATAAACTTTTTTATGAGGATGCTACTCCGTTTCTATTTTTGAAAGAGCTGATTCAAGGGTTTCAGACAAACAGCTCGGTCAAACATATAGTTGTTGATGAGGCTCAAGATTATTCCCCATTTCAATTTGAATTTTTGAAGCGTTTATTTCCTGCGGCAAGAATGACCGTGCTCGGCGACTTTAACCAGGCGATATTTGCCCATGCCAGTGAAGAGGTTAATTTCAATACACTTACCAGCCTTTATGGACCAGATAAAACGGAGATAATCAATATCGCTCGTAGTTACCGTTCCACCAAACCGATCATTGAGTTCACCCGAAGACTTGTTCCAAATGGAGATGGGATCATTCCTTTTGAACGTGACGGTGAGAGACCTGCCCTGAAGCAATTAGTCGATCACGAAGAACTGCACAGTTGCATCGCCTCCAAAGTCGCAGATTTGAGAAGTCTGGGGCTTGATAGCATTGCGATCATATGCAAATCCGCTGAGGAAAGTCTACGTGCATATCAATCTCTTTCCAGCATCGATGAAATTAAACTCTTAAAGAGCAATTCAATTGAATATGAACAAGGTGTAGTTGTCGTACCGTCGTATTTATCAAAGGGTATTGAATTCGATGCCGTCATTATTTATGATGCATCGGAACATGTGTATGATGATGAGAGCCTGCGCAGAATTTTCTACACTGCCAGCACCCGAGCGATGCATCAATTGCAACTTTTCAGCGTAGGGGAACCGAGCCCATTTTTAAGAAACGTATTACAGGAAGGTTTCATTCAATCTTGAACTTTTAAGATAACGTGGTAAATGCCTAATGGACCACTATATAAGTAGTAATACAATCTAATTACCCCCAAAAAAGAGGTGGCAAATGAATAAAAGAAGAAAGAGAATTGGAATTGCAATTGGAACAGCTATAGTTTCGCTGTTACTTTACCTCGCATTTTGGCCAATACCCTTTGAACCGACCGATTGGGAAGCACCAAAAAGTCAGGGCTACAAAGGTTTTCATCGTCCAAATGATAAACTGTCCAACATGAAGTTTTTTCGTTTAGACAATTATAGTCAGCCGGAGCATATCGTTTTCAAGGATGGATGGCTCTTTGCCTCAGTGAAGGGAGGCGCAATCATTCGATTGCGGCCGGATGGTTCCAAAATCGAAGAGGTTGTAAATACAAATGGAAGGCCGCTTGGCTTTGATTTTGACTCGGAAAACGCGCTGATCATCGCGGACCCGATGTATGGATCACATGGTGGACTCCTAAGGGTTGTGAACTGGCAAACGGAGGCGGAAATTGAACTCCTTACCGACTCCGTGGACGGAAAAGCGATTTATTTTGCCGATGCAGTAGTGGTTTCACAAAATGGAAAGATATATTTTACGGATGCTTCGTCCGAAGCGGTACCAGAGAAAATTGGGGATGTTCTTGCAGCAGGGGAAATGGATATACTTGCACAAACCGGAACAGGCAGTTTGCTGGAGTATGATCCTGCTTCAAAGGAAACTCGGACATTAATGAAAGGTTTGAGCTTTGCCAATGGCATTGCTTTGGACGAAAAACAGGAGAATATTCTACTAAATGAAACAGGGAAGTATCGGGTATGGAAAATAAGTATAACAGCCGAAAATATCAGTACACTAGGTTCTGAGGAAAAGGCTGAAATAATAGTTGATAATCTTCCGGGTTTGCCTGATAACCTCATGCAGGGGAAAGAAGGTAGGTATTGGATCGGCTTGGTCAGTCCAAGAAACTCGTTTTTGGATTATAGCGCTGATAAAGCCTGGCTCCGTTCGGTCGTGATGCGGATTCCCCACAGCTTATGGCCCAGAGGTGATGGATATGCACATGTCATAAGCATGAATGATGAAGGGGAAATTATAAATGACTTTCAATCGCCTGGATTGTCCTACAATCAGATCACTGGAGTGACGGAAACGGATAATAGGCTATATTTTCACCATATTGGAGAACCGGATAAAATAGGGTGGATGGATAATCTGGATTAGAAATGACTTACGAACGAGGGGTGTATGTATACCTTTTTCTTTGTACACTGTTTCACATATACTTTCAAAAAGAAAAACAGAGATGTTTTTCTTTTTTTATGTCACCCTGCGATGGTAAACAACTGCCCATCTTTAGCAATTTTTTCGACTTCCGTAATGTAGTCCAGCGCTTCATCGATGGAGAGGAAAAATGAGGAGACATATAATGGATATTTGTAATCAAATCCGCCATTCAGTTCTGCCGGAAAGACTACAATTTGCCAATGGTAGAAATCTTCACCGAGATTCATCTCTTTTCCTTCCAACGCAATCAACCAATGACTGAAATGATCACATGACTCGATATCCGTCACTTTCTCTAAAAAAATAAGCAGGTCGTCATTCTTGATCGGTACAAGAGATTTTGGATAAAATTCACCGAAATTCGGCATATCTCTCATGAACATCGCTCCTTCCTTGTAGATAAAAGATAAGTATTAGTTGTATTAATATATGTAAGTGCTAACAAAATATTTTGTATTTTCGGAAAATAATTATAGTTTTACAAAAGAAAAAGCCGCACCCGTGGATGCGACTTTCTCCATCTATCCTTATTTTGAATGAAAATAATCTGTAAAAGCCTTAACAACCTCGATACCCTGAAATGCAAATAGGCTGAGGGAAGTAAGGGAGAAAAAACAAATTGCAATAATGCGAACCCACATCATGATAACTCCTCCTTTTATCTGTCGTTTAAAAAGTGAGATCTTTCATGAATTGGTCCATATAGTTCCCCTGATGAAATACTGTTACAAGATGCTGGAGAAAGGAAGGAAGTTTCTCTTTTGCACCTATAATATTTGTTGCAATCGTCTGATATCGAGAAAGAGGAAATGGATGGTCATTCATCCTTGTATAATTTTTATCCGAACCTTCATCAGCATTAATATTGTCCTGGTCCAAAAAGAAGGAATCCTTCACCAAAGAGAGAATTGTATTGGGGGAAGGATGAATGGATAGATGAAACGTGGTGGAAACTATGAAAATAGCAATGATAATAATATATTTTGTCAGTTTCATTCTCCCACCCCTTCGTAAAAAATTTATTATTCCTATCATAGAGCAAGAGCGACACAGTTGAAAGAACTATTTTTATCCATACACATAATTTAAAGGAGGGGCAAGCAATGAGTCAAACACAAGTAGTGAGCGAAATACAGAAGCTAGAATTGGAGATTATCGAAAAGAAAAAGCAGCTGGCAGAGCTGAGAAAAGGCATCAAAGGGGAACAGGTCGAAAATTATATCTTTGTCACTTCCCATAATAAACAAGCCACTCTACTGGAACTGTTTGGGAACAAGAATGAGCTGCTGGTCGTACATAATATGGGGAAAAGCTGCTCCTATTGCACAATGTGGGCCGATGGGTTTAATAGTATATATCATCACATTATCAAAAAGGCTTCCTTTGTTGTCTCGAGCCCGGACAGTCCTTCAGATCAGGAGAATTTCGCAGCCGAAAGAAAATGGATTTTCCCAATGGCTTCTACAAAAGAAAACTCTTTTAAAGAGGATATGGGATTCGTACTTGAAGGAATGAACTACCCCGGGGTATCGGTATTTACAAGAGACGAAGAAGGGAAAATCTTTCATCATGCGAAGACCTTTTTCGGACCTGGTGATGATTTCTGTTCTGTTTGGTCTTTCTTTGATCTTCTTCCATCCGGCTATGAAGAATACCGTCCGGGTAAAAAGATAAACGAGCACACCCCTTTTCAGTTGACAAACAATATCGCCATACAAGTACAGGATTATGAAGATGCTTTACAATTTTATGAGCAAACCCTTGGAATGGAACTGATAGAGACGAATGAAATCGAAACTCAATTCACCTTGAATGGTATCAATTTCTATATGGAGAAAAGTGAAGCTGCAAAACAGAAAGTCTTTTTTGAGTTCGCTGTAGAGGATGTAGATTCCATCAAAGATTCGCTTCTACATCAAGGCTGTAGCATAACAAAAAAGTATAACGAAAAGAGCCTCATGATCGAGGATCCTTATGGGATGAACTTTCACCTCTTTGAAAGTAAATAGACTGCTTGGGCCTTTTCATGGGAAAGGTCCATTCTTTTTGCTATACTTTAGAGAATATATGTTTAACAGTTTATAAAGGAGTACACCTACAACATGAAATTGATATCTTGGAACGTCAACGGAATAAGAGCATGCGTAAAGAAAGGATTTTTGGAATACTTCCATGAGATGGATGCAGACATCTTCTGTATCCAGGAAACAAAGCTGCAGGAGGGGCAGATTGAGCTAGACCTGCCGGGGTACCATCAATTTTGGAATTATGCTTTAAAAAAGGGGTATTCAGGTACTGCAGTATTTTCAAAAGTAAAGCCCCTTCACGTTACATATGGCCTGGATATGGAAAATAGCGAAGAACGAGAACCGGAAGGAAGGATTATCACCCTCGAATATGATGAGTTCTACCTCGTGAATGTCTACACCCCCAATTCACAGCGGGATCTTGCTCGCCTTAATTTTCGTTTGGACTGGGAGGACAGGTTCCATGATTATATTCAAACGTTGGATAAGTTGAAACCTGTCATTGTATGTGGCGACATGAATGTTGCACATACGGAGATAGATTTAAAAAATCCAAAGTCAAACCAGAACAATTCAGGTTTCACTTTGGAAGAACGGGGAAAGATGACCAGAATGCTTGGTACCGGCTTCATCGACACCTTCCGCCATTTTTACCCCGACCAAAAAGACCGCTACACATGGTGGTCCTACATGAACAAGGTCAGAGAGCGTAATATCGGCTGGCGCATTGACTATTTCCTTGCATCAGAACAGCTTCAAACGAGACTAAAAGATGCAGAGATTCATTGTCAGATTCATGGAAGCGATCATTGTCCTGTCGCTTTACACTTAATATAAATCGGAGGGGTTCGCATGAAGGTTCTTGTGGATGGAGTAATGGTTGCAAAATCGGATGTAAAAGTGGATATGGAAGACAGAGGCTATCAATTCGGGGACGGTGTTTATGAGGTCATCAATGTCTATGATGGGGTTCCCTTCACGTTAGATGAACATATCGAAAGGCTTTACCGGAGTGCACAGGAAATAGGAATTTCCATCAATTTCGAATCTGATCATCTAAAAAATGATATCCGTAAGCTTATCAAGGAAAATGATATGAAAAAGGGCGGACTATATCTTCAAGTGACGAGAGGGGTGGCACCAAGGACGCATCAATATCAAAAGGATATATTATCGAAATTGGTAGCATACCCTTTACCTTACAAGGAAATGGAAGAAACAAGATCATCTGGGGTTACAGCCATAACTGAACAGGATCTGCGCTGGCTCCGTTGTGATATAAAAAGCCTGAATCTGCTCTACAACATCATGATCAAGCAAAAAGCCTATGAGCAAGGTTGTTTTGAAGCGATACTAATTAGGGATGGGGTGGTGACGGAAGGAACTTCTTCCAATGTATTTATCATCAAGGATGGCATCATCTACACTCATCCTGCAACCAATCTCATTTTGAATGGTATTACAAGGCAGAAGCTTCTGGAAGTCTATCAGGAAAACGGATGGACCTTCAAAGAACAGTCATTCTCAAGTCTTGAACTGATGGAGGCGGATGAAGTTTTTGTCACCTCCACGACCAGTGAAGTGGTACCGGTCGTTTCCATCGATGGGAAAGCCATTAACAATGGCAGCCCGGGAAGTTTGACTAGAAAAATTCAGCAAGCTTTCTCCATGACAGTGAAGAATGAAACATCTTCAGTTGTCGGGTGAAAACATAGATAAAGGGAGTGTTCATCCAGATTAATGAACACTCTCTTTTTATACTCTTATATGCGTTGGAGCCATTCCCATCCATTTCTTGAACATCCTGTTAAAATAGGATTGATCACAATAACCTAGATATTCGGACACTTCACGCACAGACATACCTGTATTATGCAACAGATTCCATGCCGTATTGATTCTTGTCTGATGTAGATACTGAATGGGAGTGACCCCAAGCACCTCTTTGAATAAAACCGTCACATAGTTGCTCGTCACACCAGCAAGCTCTGCAAGTTCCTCGATTGTAATATTCCTGCGATAATTATATAGGATATATTCCTGTATTTTCCTCACCGCTTTTTCCTTAATTGGAGAGGTATGCCATTCTTCCTTTTCCTGAGCTATCAGAATAAGAATCTCCGACAGGATACTTTGTGACATTTCCTTATAAAAGCTTCTTTGGCTTAGCCATTGTATATAGAGGAATGTAAGTCGCTGTTCGTAGTACGCTGCTTTTCTTGGCCTGAAACGAATAAGTTCTTCATGATTGTCGGAAAATAATGGTGGATGAATATCATTTAAAAAGACTACCGTATATTTCTTATGCGTAGTGTCTGCCGCATTGCACCAGGAACGTTCAAGATCTGCGGGTATATATAAAAGTTCACCCTTTTGCAATGGTATTTTTTTGCCATCAACAAAGTAGTTCACAATACCATCTGTCACAAAAACCAGGGTGGAGCACCCGCTGTCACTATTTACGCTCCAACTTGGTTCTACGTCATGAAATACTCCACTAATATCGATCATACTGCCAATCCCCTCAAAAAAATTGATGAATCGTCCAAAAAAAATCGTTTTGTCCATTTCGATTTAATCCGCTTTCATATATGATAACTATAACATCATCCTAGTCCATGGACTAGATGGTGATTTACTAATACTTTACATAAAATTCCTACACACAATGAAATATTCAAAATTGTGGAATTACTGTTACCAGGAAAGGGGTACACAAAATGACTACGACAACAGACATGTATAAAAATCTGCCGGCAAAAGTGAAGGCATTCTTTGACCGACAATATAAGGATTCCTATCTGCTTTTTGAAGCATCCCGCAATCAGCGAACAGGTCTTTACGCAGATGCTTATTTCTCATTTGATGAAAATCCTGATTTCCGCTGTTCCATTGCGGCAACTGGTGTAGGGCTGATCAGTTTATGTGTGGCAGATAAGGAAGGCTGGGACGAAAAGGCTGCAGAAAAAGCGATCGTTACGCTTCGTGGTGTTTCGGGTGAAATTGAAGGATGCCAGGTTGCAAGAGATGAAAAGACTGGCTTCTATGCGCATTTTGTAGACATGGAAACAGGGGAGAATCTGAATTCAGAGTACTCGACAATTGATTCGACCCTTCTTATTACTGGTGCATTATTCGCAGGACATCACTTCCATGATCGACATCCGGAAATCTTGGAGATGGCCAATAAGCTCCTAAAGTCCATCGACTGGAGCATCGTCGTTGCGGACAAGGAAACTGGTGTCATCAACATGATCTCGAAAGACGGGGAAGGTATCGCACCACTCCCAGCCTATAACGAATATGTGATGGTTTCGTACCTGGCGATGCTTGGACAACCTGAAAACGAAGACATTCAAGCTCTTTGGAACAATAATTTTGCTGAAAACAGGATCTCTCAGCTTCCACAGGAGGATTTCCGTGGACTTTCCGTATTAAATGACCGTCCTGGAACATTCTTGTCTTCCTTTGTGCAGCAATTTCCATTCTTCCTTGTACCAGAGTACGCAGAAAGCCCAACCTATCTGGAATATTATAAAAATGCATGTCTAGCTGACAGATTCAAATGGAAAGAGCTGGAGGATGTACCTTCCTATATCTGGGGCTATGGCGCCGGTCCGAATGATGGCCTATTTGGCGGTTATCACGCTGATAAAATCAACAATGCGCCGCATGACATTGCATCATCCTATATCATAGGGGGATATCTGCCTGTGTATCCTGCGGGGATCTATGACCTGTATGCACAATATTCCTTGCATATTCCATACGATGTCTATACAAATGACGAGGATAAGGAAGATGAAGCCAAATTACGTGCAGCCTATAAATATGGATTACACCGAATTTCCTGGTGGCATCTTGAGCAGCCGAATCGCTGGTACCCCACTAAGGTAACTTTGATTGACTGGAGCTCGATGCTGTACGGTTTTGCAGGTTTCAAGAATGGGATGACGTTCTTTAGCGACCGATTGCCTAAAGTGAGCAGTGTGGCAAAAGTTAAATAATTACAAGAAACCGATGAGTGGATCATCGGTTTTTTTTATGAATTTTTATCCAATATATTGGACAAACACCTTCTAAAATGATACTTTTTGGACAGGGCAACTAATTAATTCATATACCCAAGCAGGATTTTTGAGTATCTGTTTTGAAATATTACCATCAGTAGATAGAGAAATGAAGGAGGAATACATAATGAGCAATTTAGAACAGACAATGGAAAAATATGCAGAATTGGCCGTAAAGGTAGGAGTAAATGTACAGCCGGGCCAGACCTTGATTGTAAACGCTGACATCGCTGCAGCACCATATGTGAGATTGGTGGCAAAGAAAGCGTACGAAGCCGGAGCAAAGCTTGTTCAGGTGGAGTGGAGCGACGAAGCAGTGACTAGAATCCGTTATGACGTTGCACCGGATGAATCTTTTGAATATTTCCCTACCTGGAGAGCGGAGATGATGGAAAAGGCCTATGAAGAAGGGGCTGCGCTGTTGGCAATCACGTCTCTTAATCCAGATCTTTTGAAAGGTGTCGATTCCCAGAAAATCGCCAACCTTCAAAAGGCAGCCGGAGAAGCAACAAAAAAGTCCCGTAAATACACGATGTCCGATAAAGTAAGCTGGTCCATCGTAGCCGTGCCGTCCAAGGGCTGGGCTGCTAAGGTATTTCCTGAGCTTGAGGAAAAAGAACAAGTGGAGAAGTTATGGGAAGCGATTTTCCATGCGACCAGAGCCAACCTGGAGGACCCTGTAAAAGCATGGAATGACCATAAAACCAAGCTGAGTCAAAAAGTGGATTTCCTTAATGGACATAAATTCAAGGCATTGCATTATCAGGCAGAGGGAACAGATCTTACAATTGAACTGCCTGAAAAACATGAATGGATCGGTCCTGAAAGCATTAATGAAAAAGGACACACATTCATTGCGAACATGCCAACCGAAGAAGTATTTACTACCCCCCTCAAAACAGGGGTGAATGGAACAGTAAGGAGCTCCAAACCTTTAAACTATGGCGGAAATCTTATTGAAAACTTTACACTTAAATTCGAAAATGGCCGTATTGTGGGAATTGAGGCCGAAGAAGGGTTTGAAACACTTCAGAAGCTGGTGGATACGGATGAAGGCTCTCACTATCTAGGTGAGGTTGCGCTTGTTCCACATGATTCACCTATCTCAAATACAAATCTGATATTCTACAATACCCTATTCGATGAAAATGCCTCCCACCACTTGGCTATCGGAAATGCCTACGCATTCGCTCTTGAAGGCGGAAAAGAAATGACAGAGGAAGAACTTGAGGCTGCTGGGGCAAATTCAAGTATTACACATGTTGACTTCATGATCGGTACAAAGGAAATGGATATTGACGGGATTACAAAAGATGGCGAACGTATTCCTCTTTTCAGAAACGGAAACTGGGCGGAATAGTAACACCACTTTATCCTAGGATTATAGGTACTACTCATATGTAGTGCCTTTTTTCTTTTGTTCGTTTATCTGCCTGCCCATACTACGTACAAGGCATATGCATATTCTGTATAGTAGTTTACGTGAAGGAGGGAATTTCATGTCAGGTGGAGGCGGATACGGCGGCGGATTTGCATTGATCGTTGTTCTTTTTATCATCCTTATTATCGCAGGAGCTGGAGCTTTAAGATAATAGGTGGGTGAGCTGAAATGGTTGGTCAATCGTCCAGCCATTTTTTCAAGTATCCGGTTGGACATGCTATAAAACAAGTAAAGGGGAATAATTATGACCTATTTCGAAGATGAGATAAAATTGCCGAATAACACAATTATCAAAAATAGATTTTTCAAAGCTGCCATGAGCGAAGGGTTGGCGGATCAGCGGAACAGGCCAACCGAAAAATTGGTGCGGCTTTATGATGCTTGGGCCAAAGGCGGAGCGGGTATTGTTGTTACGGGGAATGTCATGGTTGACCGCCGGGCACTGGGTGAGCCGAGAAACGTTGTTATTGAAGATGAAAAGGACCTGGAACTTCTAAAAAAATGGGCATCATCAGGTACACAAAACAACACACAACTTTGGATGCAAATCAACCATCCCGGAAAGCAAGTATTCAAAGGAATTGTAAAAGAGGCGGTTGCTCCCTCAAAAGTGGAATTCGAACCACCACTTCAAAGGTATTTTCCAATAGCAAGAGAACTGACAGAAAGAGAGATACACGATATAATCCTACGCTTTGGTACTACTGCAGGTGTAGCGAAAACAGCAGGCTTCACCGGTGTACAGATCCACGCTGCACACGGATATCTGATCAGTCAGTTCCTATCAAACCGTCATAATAGGAGAAAGGACCAATGGGGCGGATCCATTCAAAACCGCATGAGATTTCTTGAAGAAATATACAGGAGCATCAGACGGGAAGTGGGGGACGAGTTCCCAATCTCTGTAAAGTTGAACTCAGCTGATTTCATGAAAGCAGGTTTCACGGAAGAAGAATCAAAGATGGTCATCGAACGATTGAATAACCTTGGAATAGACTTGATCGAAGTGTCTGGAGGTTCCTATGAGAATCCGAGAATGACTGGTAGTAATATGAAGCAAAGCACCTTAAAACGTGAAGCTTATTTTTTGGATTTTGCGGCGGAGGCCATAAAAATTTCCAAAGCACCAATCGTGGTAACAGGTGGATTCAGAACAAGAGGGGGGATGTTGGATGCTCTACAATCCGGAGATGCGGATATGATAGGCCTTGCACGTCCGATGGCTGTCTATCCAAGCCTTCCCGATGAATTAATTGCAGGGTCGAGAGAGCAAATTCAATTGGCACCAAGAAAAACAGGAATCAAATGGATAGACAAAACCGCCATGCTGGAATTGACATGGTATAGTATGCAGCTCGAAAGAATTGCCGCTGGTAAAACACCAAATGAAAAACTTTCTCCAAAACTGGCGCTGATCCGGTCCCTCTTTAAAAATGGGATGGCCGTCTTCCAAATGAGGAGAGTTTAAGGTGGTCCGATTCATATATGTTACAAAATAAACAAACGGTACTTCAAACATTGAAGTGTCGTTATTTTTTTGCAAGCAGATTATTATCCGAAAAAATAAGTTCATGATAAGATGTTTTCTAAATCATTCTCTTACATATAAACGGCAAAGGGGACCACATATGAAACAGATTCTAATAGATACTTTAGATGCTTTACGGGAACAATTTTATGATATAAGCACCAGGATTGGAGAGAACCCGGAGCTTGGGCATGAAGAATTAAAATCTTCCAAGATGCTTGCAGATAAACTCTTGGAGCATGGATTTTCGGTGAAAATGGGAATATGTGAGCTGCCTACAGCATTTGAGGCAGTATTTGATTGCGGAGCACCAGGGCCGGCAATCGGAATTATGAGTGAGTATGACGCCCTGCCAGAAATAGGTCATGCATGTGGGCATAATCTGATTGGAACGATGGGCATTGCTGCTGGCATTGCGATCAGCAAGATATTAGCGGAAACCGGGGGGAAAGTTGTGGTGTACGGCACACCTGCCGAGGAAACAAAAGGCGGAAAAGTCACAATGGCGGAACAGGGGGTATTTGATCACCTTGACGTAGCGATGATGGTCCACCCTTTGCATTCCTATGTGAAAAGCGGCTCTTCATTGGCAATGGATGCCATACAGTTTGAATACTTCGGTAAGCCTGCCCATGCAGCTGCAAATCCTGAAAAAGGGATAAATGCCTTGGATGCCGTCATCCAAACCTTCAATGGTATCAATGCCTTAAGACAGCATGTCACTTCTGATACGAGAATTCACGGTATCATTCCAGAGGGCGGAAAAGCGGCAAATGTAGTTCCCGATTATGCGGTCGCCCAGTTCTATGTCCGTGCCCAAACCAGGAGCTATGTCAATGAATTGGTGGAAAAGGTGAAAGCTATAGCTGAAGGTGCCTCGCTTATGACTGGGGCCACGATGAAAATGTCAAACTATGAACTGTCGTACGACAATATGGTGACAAATGAACCCCTCTCAGATGCTTTTACCTCCTCACTTATTGATTTGGGAGTATCAGCTAACGACATTACCGAATCAAGAGATGGGTCAGGTTCATTGGATATGGGAAATGTCAGCCTTGTTGTCCCTTCCATCCATCCATATATTAAAATCTGTAATGAGCTTTACAGCTGCCACACCGTGGAATTTCGGGATGCGGCGTTAAGCGTGCAAGGTAAAGAGGCGATGATGCTCGGGGCAAAAGCGATGGCACTTACAGCTTTGCAAATCCTTACAGAGCCGGAACTATTAAATAGTATTAAAGTGGAGTTTTCTAAGATAAAAAAGTGAAGTAGGAAAGGAGTTTATTCTACTATGAATGACAATCTAAAACCATCCAATCCAATTCCGCTATCCGTATTGGATTTAGCTCCAATAGTGGAAGGAAGCGACGCCGGACAATCCTTCCAGAATAGCGTGGAGCTTGCACGACATGCAGAAAAGCTGGGATATAAAAGATTTTGGCTGGCCGAGCACCATAATATGACTGGAATTGCCAGCTCAGCTACATCCGTTGTCATTGGCCATATTGCTGGTGCAACAACGACGATACGAGTAGGTTCTGGAGGGATCATGCTGCCGAACCACGCACCTCTTATTATCGCAGAGCAATTCGGAACTTTGGAAACCCTCTATCCAGGCCGTATTGATTTAGGCTTAGGAAGAGCACCCGGTAGCGACCAGCTTACGGCGGCTGCCCTGCGAAGAGACAGAAACAGTGGTGGAGAGCATTTCCCTCAGCAGCTCGCGGAACTGCGTTCTTATTTCCATCCTGACGGTACAACCAAAGTTAGGGCAGTGCCTGGTGAAGGGTTGAGTATTCCTATATGGCTGTTAGGCTCCAGTGGATTTAGTGCGAAACTGTCGGCTGAACTTGGTTTGCCATTTGCATTTGCCAGTCATTTTTCACCTGATTATACATTACCGGCTTTAGAGCTGTATCGCAGCCGTTTCAAGCCATCCGATGCGCTTAACCAGCCATACGCCATGATTGGTGTTAACGTAATAGCGGCGGAAAGCGATGAGGAAGCCGAATTTCTTGCAACCTCACTCCAACAGCAATTTTTGAATCTGATCCGTGGAAATCCTGGTAAAATGAAAGCTCCGGTAGAAGATATCAACACTTTATGGAGTCCGTACGAACAGCAGATTGTCCAGCAGCAGCTGCGATATACTGTTACAGGCAGCGGTGAGACGGTAAGGAATAAATTACAGAAAATCCTGGAGGAAACAAAAGCGGACGAAATCATTGTCAACACAAGTGTATACGATCACCAGGCCCGGTTAAGATCTTTTGAAATTCTTGCCGAGGTTTGGAATGGGTAAAGAGTGATGAGAAGAGTGGCGGTTTAGAGAGCCACTCTTTTTTGTTAAGTTTGATGATTATCGGCCTTATTTTGGTAAAACTTCGCTTTGAGACCGCGATATGGTGTTATAGGAGGAATGGGGGTCTCAAAACTCCACTTTGAGACCGCGATTGAGTGGATTTGCGGGAATGGTGGTCTCAAAACTCCACTTTGAGACCGCGATTGAGTGGATTTGCGGGAATGGTGGTCTCAAAACTCCACTTTGAGACCGCGATTGAGTGGATTTGCGGGAATGGGGGTCTCAAAACTCCACTTTGAGACCGCGATTGGGAGGAATTGCAGGAATGGCGGTCTCAAAACTCCACTTTGAGACCGCCATTGGGAGGAATTGCAGGAATGGGGGTCTCAAAACTCCACTTTGAGACCGCGATTGAGTGGATTTGCAGTCAAGTCCTGGTTATTGTGTAAAATTGTAGGCAATGGTTTCAACCCTACTATTATTATTTTTTTGCGAAACTTCCATGGACTTTTTTCTTCATATCTGGGAAGGGATGTCAAAGGCTTTTCACTT
>NZ_JBNIKR010000012.1:0-146837 GCF_050107295.1 Sutcliffiella halmapala
CATTAAGGTTAAACTGTAATTGAGTCATCTTTATTCCTCTTTTCATTGTTTATCGTGGTTGAAAACAGTGTTGCCAAGAGTGAATAAAATGACTCTTTCATTTTACACAATTATATGGACTTAATCCGATAATGGACTTTTCACATACCATCACACCCAAAAACGTCCTTCATAACCACTATGATGGACGTTTCACATACCATCACACCTCAAAACGTCCTTCATAAACCCGATGAGTGACTTTTCACATACCATCACACCCCAAAACGTCCTTCATAAACCCGATGATGAAGTTTTCCATTAAGATCAGCGCCCAAAAAGTCCTACATCTAAAAAAACGCGACAAAGACATCCCTTCATCACCCACTTTTTAAAAGCACCTTTTACATATCAACAAAAAACATGGTATGCTTGTTGTCATGCGTTCCTTTCTTTTTCAAATCCAACGAACGCGTACAAGAATGATGGAGTTGATAGTATGAGTAAGAGCAAAGGTGGCGGAACAGGCCGAGGAACAGGAAAAAAAGGCTGGAATCGCTGGAAAGCCGGAGCCAATAAAGCAAAAAGCGCAAAGCCCTATAAAAGCAAGGGTGTAAAGCACGGCAGCAAAGACAATCCTGATAGTTCCGATAACTGATAGATACCTGTACAGTGCGAGGTCAAAAACCACCGCACTGTACTTTTTTTTCATCTAAACGATCGATTCATCTCCCCGATGCTTGCAATCGAATCGAGCGGCTTCCAATCCTCATGATGAAATTCACATGTATGCTTCTTCAAGTAAAACTCCACCTGCTCCCTGAATGCGAAATCCCATCTTAATAAATGAATAAACTCTTCTCTAGTTCCCAGAAAATCGATCCTCTCTCTCACCTCGTTCAGCATATCTGCTTGCCAAATGGCCGGAAGCGGGCTCGTACCCGGGATATCAGGAAACCTTATCATATGTCCTTCCCATAACAATGCCTCTGGAACAAAGTAGGCATATACTTTTTCAAAAACCTCACCTGATTCCAGAACCACTTTCTGACCGCTATGTTCCCTTAGTTCGTAGCCCTTTTCTGTCGCGTTTATCAATTCGAGCTGTTTTTTATCCATAAACGTGATCCAGACCTCGGTTTTTGCTCCCTTCATTGGTGCTATTACTGCTGGTAGCGAGCCATATGGTGCAAGAAATGGACCATACACAATTTCCGAATCCGTAATTTCACCCTTTACACAAAGCATGAAGTCATCCACAGATGGACGGAGATTGAATTTATAACGGAGCTGCGCTAAGCAGACGTTCGATCCATAGGCAACAACAGGCACTTTTTCCTTCATCAGATCCTCGCCTAAGAAATCTGCCACCTTCCTTGTCTCAAAGCTATTGAAGGCAAGGCTGCCGAGAATATGATCACTATTGGATAGATGGACACATTGGTGCTCAAGAGGCAATCCTTTGACCGCTTCTATTCGGTGTGCTTTTCCTTGCCAAAAGACAAATGAGGAATGTGGCCTTGGTCCAGGATAGATATCGGGATGGTCATAAGGACTTAAATCAAATGGTTTGTTATCTCTATACATGAAAGGATCTCCTTCGTTTTCAAAATCTTTTATGTATTCTAACATAATTCGTGGTAGGATATATATTAATATTTTGAACCAAAGCCAAGGAGGAACCTTCCATGAAACAAGTGTTCAATTTCAATGCTGGTCCTGCAGCATTACCCAAAGAAGTATTGCAAAAAGCGCAAGAGGAACTATTAAACTATCAAGATTCAAGCCTTTCCGTCATGGAACTCAGTCATCGCAGCAAACAGTATGAAAGCATCCAGAATCATGCCACAGAGCGACTTCGGACATTGATGAATATTCCGGATGATTATGACATCCTCTACATGCAGGGCGGTGCCAGTCTTCAGTTTTCTGCTGTTCCCATGAATTTTCTCACAGAAGGCAAAACCGCCAATTACTGCCTGACCGGTTCCTGGTCTGAAAAGGCGCTGAGAGAGGCGAAGAAAGTCGGCACCACCCATATTGCATCCTCCACAAAGGAGGCAAACTATTCCCACATACCAGACTCCCTGGAACTTTCAGAAAACCCTGCCTATGTGCATATTACCAGCAATAACACCATTTTTGGTACGCAGTGGAGAACCACACCCGAACTGCCTGCTCATATACCTTTGATCGCGGATATGTCCAGTGATATTCTAAGCAGGCCCATACCCATAGATAACTATTCTCTAATTTATGCCGGGGCCCAGAAAAATCTCGGACCATCCGGCGTGACCGTTGTCATCGTGAAAAAGGAACTGCTCGAGCGATGCCCGGATAACCTTCCAACTATGCTTAACTATCAGACATATGCAAAAAACAGCAGTTTATATAACACCCCTCCCACCTTTTCCATCTACATGCTGTCCCTTGTACTGGATTGGGTAGCAGATCAGGGTGGAGTCGGGCAAATCGAAGCCATAAATACTGAAAAAGCAAACCTGCTCTATCATGTAATCGATTCCAGTGACAGCTTCTACAAGGGGCCGGCACGAAACGATAGCCGATCAAACATGAATGTCACCTTTACACTGCCATCAGAGGAGCTCACGAAAAAGTTCCTGCAGCAGGCAAGCGAGAATGGCTTTGTCGGCCTCTCCGGACATCGCCTGATAGGAGGCTGCCGCGCTTCCATCTATAATGCGGTCCCACTGGATCATTGCGAAAAACTGGCGCAATTCATGAAGAATTTCCGTACCAATTTTATGTAATAAAGAGCATTCCCCTTTCCAAACACGGAAATAGTTTGTATAATGGTCACTATAATCCGCATTAGACAACGAGTGTACTGATGGGATTATAAATATAGAGTAGTAGAGATGAGGAGAGTTGAGAAATGAATACAAAAACGTTAGTTGCACTATCTTTAATGGTGGGAATCGGTGCGGTATTACATACCGTTGTTCCCGGGGTCATCCTTGGCATGAAGCCAGATCTGGGCTTGACCATGATGTTCCTTGCGATCATGCTGTTCCCGGAAAAGAAGAACGTATTGTTGGTTGGCATTGTTTCAGGATTAATTTCCGCTTTGACCACAGGGTTCCCTGGAGGTCAAATCCCAAACATCATTGACAAACCGATTACCGCGTTTCTATTCTTCTTCCTGCTTCTTGCAGTGAAAAAGATAAATAAACCTTTAGTGAAAGCTGGAGTGTTAACCGCAATTGGTACCATAATATCAGGAGCTATTTTTCTATCGTCTGCACTTGTGCTTGTCGGATTGCCCGGAGGAGAATCTTTCACCTTTTTCCTTGTTACGGCCATTTTACCGGCAACAGCCTTAAATACCGTGCTGATGGTAATCATTTATCCAATTGTAACCTCCATTGCCAAACGATCAAATATTATAGCTACTGCTTAAACAACAGAGGGGATGCTCCAAATGGAGTCATCCCCTCTTTTTATTGCTTCTGTTTTCGCATACATGGTTGCTATTGACGTATCCAACGTAAACACGTAATACACTTTGCCTTCGTGCTCTTTTCCCGTGAAATAGATATATTTTTTCTTTGAATAATAGGGGGAGAAATGCTGTAAAAAATCCAAAAGCCGATTTTTTACGGGCAAAAGCAATAAACTTTACGAAAAGAGCCTTATTGTTATTTAAGAAATCCATAAAGCAAGCAACGCTAGTATAAATACTGCCCCGCCACCACCGCAAATGACAAGGCCTTTTTGCTGCAATACTCTCTTGGGCGGGTAGACACCTGCTCTTTGGGAAGCTAATAAAAAATTAACTCCTCCCAACAATAGCAAGATGCTTATGGTAAACAATCCAAATGTTATCCCTGCCATATCATGCCGCCCCCTTTCTTCATATCTATGCAATCCCCCTCTTTCTTATGTACATGTTCTTTTTCCGACACCATATTTTCCAATCTTCAATTCTGGGATAAATATTTTTATCCCAACTCGTAAAGAATAAAAAAAGGAATTTTTCAATAAATGTTGAATTATATAATAATCTTAGGGTATTGAACTATACTTACATAATTTTAATAATGAGGTGATTTTAATGAATGGCAAATCATTCATCTATGGTGTAATTATTGGTGGCGCAGTGGCAGGTGTATCCACTTTGCTTGCGACTCCCAGTTCCGGAGAGAAAATGCGAAACCGCCTACGATCCACAAAGCAGCAAATCCAATTGAGTATAAATGAGCTCAAAGACGAGGCAATGGGAATAAAAGATCAGGTTTCACAGGCTGTAGAAGAGAGCAAATCCGTTGTCACAAACCTTTCAAATGATTTGAAAACTTCCGTGGAGCTTTGGCAGAATTCCATCAAACCTCATCAGGATTCAATCCAGCATAGCATTGCGCTAGTGCAACAGGAATTGGAAAAATTAGAGAAAAAAATAGGTAAAAAAGCCGAATGACGAAAAAATTTTAATTTTTTGTAAATTTTGACCTTTATTAATTATTATTTTATTGTCATAATAGATAGTAATATATTAGAAAAAAGTAGGTGAGTTTGTGAATACACAGAATGGTCAGTATTCATTAAAAGAAGCTATGCTATTTAGCCAGCGTGTCGCTCAGCTAAGTAAAGCTCTATGGAAAACAATTGAGAAGGATTGGCAAGCGTGGATCAAGCCCTATGACTTGAATATCAATGAACACCATATTTTGTGGATTGCATATCATTTGAAAGGTGCAAGCATTTCAGAGATTGCTAAATTCGGAGTCATGCATGTATCTACCGCCTTCAATTTTTCCAAGAAGCTAGAAGAACGTGAATTACTACAATTCTCCAAAAAAGAGAATGATAAGAGGAATACCTATATTGAATTAACGGACAAAGGGGAAAAAATTCTGCTCGATCTAATGGAAAGCTATGATCCTAGCAAAAATTCTGTTTTCAGCGGTGCCCTGCCTATGCATGATTTATATGGGAAATTCCCGGAGCTATTGGATGTGATGTGTGTCATCCGTAATATTTACGGAGATGATTTCATGAAAATCTTTGAACGTTCTTTTAATAATATTGAAGAAGATTTTGAGGAGATCGATGGAAGACTTTCTAAAAAAGAAGAAGCTGCAGAGAAAAATGAAAGCGTTACTTCTTCTTAATAAAGAGCTTCATAAAGACATCCATCAGTGGTTCATACAACCTTTGGGCCTTCATGGCATGTATCGTTTTTTCCAATGGCAGATCAGGATGTAATTTTTGATGAAACTCAGTAAGAAGCGGAGCAAACGTCACAAACCCTTCCGCTTTTTGCTTTTCCATTTCTATGCTCAGTTTTTCACAAAAATTCATCAGTTCCAGGACTTCTTTTCTTCCGAGTTTACTCTGGATTACCAGGGCATCAAATGGATATTGATCCATTCGAATCTGTTTTAATAATAGTTCCATATGGTATTCCAACTTCGCCAATCTTTCTTCTACACTACTCATTTTTTTCTTCCTTTTTCGTCATTTCCCTCTATTTTACCCTATAATTTGCCGCTTACCAATATTTAGATTCTCTTCTTTTAAAATAAGTGAAAAACACCTATTGCTTTTCAATACAAAAAGGCTTACAGTAGTTTAGTAATTTGAACTTGTAATAACGGAAGGTGAATCAACCATGAACTGCTGGAAATCCATTAATATCGTTAAACAATATGGACTCCATCGCATAATGCTCGTTTCCTTTATCATCGCCTTACTTTCATTTATCTTGTTGTTTTTATCTTTTAGCCTCGTCTTTCATGACGTTAAGGTTTCATCCAATAACTTTGGTTGGTTCTGCTTATCAATAGCTTCCATGTTTACCATGCATAAGCTATGTCATGCTTTGCCGCTACTTGCTACTAGAAAACAAGTGAAGTTTCGCTGGAGACTGAAAAGCTTTATGCCTTATATGATTATAAAAACAAAAAAACCTTTTTCAAAATTCCAATCATACATTGTATTTTTGTCACCATTCTTTATCATTACGTTTGCCATACTTTTATTGGCGAGCATTTTTCCAAGCTATTACCATTATTTTGCGATGCTTGCCTCTTTGAACATCGGCTTGTGTTTTCCTGACTTCCTGTATGTCAAACACATCCAGGGCGCCCCGAGCGCATGTCAGATTGAAGAACTGGAAAGCGGTTATGATATTTTAATAAGAAATGAGACAGAAGTAGCCTCCTAACATATATTAGGAGGCTTTTTCTTATTTCTGTAAAAGTTTTGGAACGTCTAGGTATCTTTTTTACTCAAACTTTGGTAATGTATTATGTATAACCGGAAGCCAAAGGAGGGATCTTATATGGCTATCTTATTTATCGTGGTGGCTGTATTTATACTCTTCTACATAAACAAATTAACTAATGCATTGTGTGTTCAGAAGGAAATCCCTGAAGAACGTCAACCAAAGGTTTTCCGAACCATCAATGTACTCATTACCATTCTTTTAATTTCTTCTTATGTAGATATCCTGTTAAAATCTCTGTAACTAGTCAACTCGTTTACTATCAGCCATATTGAAAAAGCATCTCCTTTTGCTAAGGGGATGCTTTTTCCATTCCAAAAGCAAAGGGTGGGGAAATTCTTCCCCACCCTTTCTGGTTATATTAGTATAACCAAGCTGCACCTACGATTACTAGCAAAATAAATAGTACTACGATTAAAGCGAAACCGCCTGCATATCCACCTGACATCTTTTTTCCTCCTTTTGTTTTATAAATGAAACTTCCAGTAATGGATGTTTTCATCCATTACAAATTAGTTGAACCAATCGGGGTGTTAATTTCCGGCCACTGTATACAAGTTGACCGGATAACCTGGATTAGAATGTACTTAGTACAACCAAGCTGCACCTACGATTACCAACAAGATAAACAATACAACGATCAACGCGAAGCCACCTGCATATGGAGTACCCATCTAGTAACACCTCCTTCTTGAGTTGTTACGATATCTTATGCTGCATTTCTTAGGAGGCATAGGCGTTTATCCTGCCTCTAAGCTTTTTTCCATGAAATCCTTGTGCTGTCTGGACAGCTGGTGTATTTCATGATTCTGTTTATCATATGTAGGGCAGTCAGAATTGGATTGGACTTTTACCCATTTTTTTAGGAAGAACGTACTTCGCCTAAATAAACAGCTCTTCACCCATATGCTACAAATTCCTTATCTTTCTGTATAAATCCGATAATTTTTTCATTAATTTAGGAGATTATGCTATAGTAGACTTTGTACCTTTAATACATATGGGAGTTGTTTAGAATGAAAAAATGGATGATTGCTTTTACTGCGACAACAACAATCTTTGCACTGTCCGCCTGTAACAACGATAAAGGGGACAATTCCGAAGTTGTGGCAGAAACAGCAGCAGGAAACATTACGCAAGAGGAACTGTATACTGCTTTGAAGGAGCGTTTCGGCGAGGAAGTCCTTCGTGAGCTTGTGTATGAAAAAGTTCTGGGAGATACATACGAGGTAACGAGCGAAGAACTGGATGATCGCTTAAATGAACTGAAGCAGCAGCTTGGACCACAGTTCGAAGCTGCACTGATGCAAAGCGGATTTAAAGACGAAGAGCAATTGAAACAGACTCTCCGCATTTCCATGCTTCAGGAAAAAGCTGCGATTGCAGATATAGAGCTTACGGACGAGGAAGTACAGCAATATTACGATAGCATGAAAGCTGAAATTCGTGCCAGCCACATTCTGGTTGAAGATGAAGCAACTGCCCAGGAAGTAAAGAAGAAGCTTGAGGAAGGTGGAGACTTTGCTGAATTGGCCACAGAATACTCCACTGATACTGCATCTGCTGCAAACGGCGGCGACCTGGATTGGTTTGGTGCAGGCAAAATGCTACCAGAATTTGAAGAAGCAGCTTACAGCCTTGAAGTGGACCAGATCAGCGAACCTGTACAAAGCATGTACGGCTACCACATTATCAAGGTGACCGATAACAAAGAAAAGCAGCCATTGGAAGAAATTCGTGCAGACGTGGAAGATGAGCTGCACCGCTCCAAGATTGGACAAGAGTCTGTCGATGCGGCTGTGGAAAAAGAGCTGGAAAACGCAAAGGTAGAAGTGAAGGAATCCTCCTTAAAGGATACGTTCAAGAAAGAGGAGCCCAAAGAAGAAGCAAAAGACGAACAATAATATACAAAAAAGCTGGAGCATCCATGCTCCAGCTTTTTTATTGACCATGTTACTCCAGACTTTAAGAGGCATTGGAAGACATGACCTGTCTTCTCTTCTCCCTTGCTTCCTGGATCCGATCCATATAGACTTGTCCTTCTTTTTCGATGATGGCACTTTCCACTTCTTTCTCCTCTTTTGCAGTCCGAAGCGTCATATACGCACTGAAACAGATGCCAATAACCACAAGCAACATCCACCAAGGCATGTTCATTCCTCCTTTAAATCTAGCTTACACTTACTAGCTAGTCTATTTATATGAGAGAGAATGATAGCCTATTACTTTTTATTCATGAAAAGTAGGCTTATAGAAGTTCCGGTTGTCCATCGCAAAAATTCTCTCTGTATACTCTCCTGGCTTTACTCGTTCAAGTGCACGATCAAGCATATTCATCTTCGCATCAATATTATCAATATAGTGCAACATCTCTGCTTCCTTAATCAGAGGCATTTTAGGGCTTCCCCATTCCAACTTCCCATGGTGACTTAATACAAGATGCTGAAGCACCATCACTTCTTCACCGGCTATCCCCAGTTCCTCTGCGGCTTTGCCGATCTCATTCACCATAATGGAGATATGGCCGATCAGGTTCCCTTCAATCGTATAGCTCGTAGAAACAGATCCTGAAAGCTCTGTCACTTTACCCAGGTCATGCAGGATGACGCCTGCGTAAAGCAGGTCCTTATCAAGTGTTGGATACAAGCTGCTGATTGCTTTTGCGAGATCCAGCATGGAAACGACATGATAGGCTAAGCCTGAGACAAATTCATGATGGTTTTTCGTTGCAGCAGGATATTGCAGAAAGTCCTGCTGATGCTTTTTTAACAAATGTCGGGTAATGCGTTGGATACTGGGATTTTTCATTTCAAAAATAGCCTGAGTGATCTTTTCCATCATCTGATCTTGGGAAAGTGGAGCGATCTCTATCAAATCAGCAACGGAAACTTTTTCATGCTCTTCCTTCGGCTTGATCTTGCGTATTTTTAACTGATTTCGACCACGGTAATGGTGAATATCACCTTGGACCCGGACGATGCTTTGAGGAGCATATAGATGCTCGTCATCAGGTGAAGCATCCCAAAGCTTAGCTTCTATTTCCCCGCTTTTATCTTGGAAGATAAGCGTCAAAAAGGGTTTTCCATTACTGGCAATCCCTTTTGTCGAGTTTTTAATCAATAAATGAACATCCACCTGTTCGCCAACCTCAAAGTGGAGAATTCCTTTTTTCATGTATATTTCCCCCTGTCTACATCTAGCAATTGTAGGATAGTATTATATTATTTAGTTTGATGGTATGAATGCCGCTGGTGATTTCCGCAAAAGGCACAGCGACCCACGGGGCGGTGCTTGAGCCTCCTCGGGCTCCGCCCTGCGGGGTCTCAAGCCTACCGCTAACTCCCGTAGGAGTCTTCGCCTTTTGCTCCAATCACCAGCTGAATACGGGTAATATCTACTTATTTCTATAAAATAACTTATAGTTTGAAAAGATGCACTTTCATTTATGAAGAAACTTCCACGGATCTGCTTTTTTTGGAAAGCCACAGTTTTGTAGCGGCTAGTCCGAACAGCATGACAAATGCACCAAACAGATACGGAATATGAATATTGACTTCGAAGAAAATACCTGCCAAAATGGGACCGGCTACATTTCCGAGGCTTAAGAAGGAATTATTCAGCCCCATGACCAAGCCTTGTTTATTTCCGGCAAGCTTGGAAATGAATGAATTAAGTGATGGGCGAAGCAGGGAGTTCCCCAGGAAGAAAATGCTTGTCGTCACTAGAACGAGCAGGAAATTCGTTGCCAGTGTCATCAAGACAAAGCCAAGCGCACTGATCAAGAGCGACCCTGTCACGACCCGTTCTTCTCCGAATCTTTTGGTAAGCCTTCCAACCAGCACTCCCTGGACCACGGTGCCAACAATTCCCACCAAAAGGATGATCAGTCCCACTTCACTCGGGTCATAATGGTAGCGCTGCATGGTATAGTACCCGAAAATGGACTGGAAATTTGCCAATCCGAAACTCATAATAAATACTAAAATCAGCAGGAATCCTACCGGACTTTTTAATGCCTTCCACATCTGTACAAATTGGTTGTCCCTTTTTTCCCCTGCTTCTAAAAGCGCATCCTGTTCCCGTTTTTCCTTTGGATAGGATTCCGGCAGAATAAGAATGGATAATACTCCTGCTAAGCTCGCAGCTGCACCGGCTACGATAAATGGGAAGGAAAGATTTATCTCTCCGAGCCATCCACCAAGGCCAGGGCCTACTACTATTCCAAGCCCCATGGCTGCTCCAAGAATCCCCATTCCCTGACCACGTTTTTCTGATGTGGTGACATCCGATACGTAAGCCATCGCGGTCGGCATGAGAGCTGAACCGAAAATTCCTGCCAGTATGCGTGACAGAAACAGCATCCACAGTCCATTGGCAAAAGCAAAGATGAATTCAGCTACGGCAAACCCGAAAAGTCCGATTGTAATCAGTGGCTTTCTCCCTATTCTATCGGAAAGTCTACCCCAGATTGGTGCAAACAGAAATTGCATAAAGGCAAAAACAGCTACAAGCAGCCCAAGGGTCCTTGCATTTGCACCGAAAAGGTCAATATAAAAGGGAAGGATGGGGATTACCAATCCGATTCCCACCATGATGATAAATAAGTTGAAGCTCAATAGAATCAAGGGAGCTTTTGTTTTAGATACAAGTCTTTCTTTCATTCATTTGATCCTTTCAGTCGTTCCTCTTTTTTGTCTATATAAGCATAGCACTTGTCTTATCCAGGTAGCAATCAAATATAGACAATAAGCCTCAGCTTACCGTGATTGGTAGGCCGATTCGTTCCAATTCTATGATCTTGGTGTGTTCTACTTTTTCAAAGAGTGCTTTCATATGCTCATGGCAAGTAAAAAATAACAGCTGTTCTCCCTCCTCAGTCATCTTCTTCATGAGATCCAGGGCTTGAACCGTACGGATATGGTCGAAGTTGACAAAACTGTCATCCATCATAAATGGAAAGCGCTGTTCCTTGCTCCAGACGCTGGCAACTGCAAACCTTATCGAGATGTAAAGCTGTTCAACAGTCGCCTGGCTGAGTTCCTTCGGCTCGAAAGTAAGTCCGTTTTTATGTTTTACCATCAGTTTTGTCTCATTGGTTGGATCGTAAACTTGGCTATACTCCTCTTTGGTCAAAAAACGGAAATACTCGGATGCCTTACTCAGGACCTCAGGGAGTTTTACGGTGCGATAATAGTCCATTGTTCTATTGAGTAATTGCTGGGAGGTTGCAAGGACAGCCCACTTCCTGGCCTGCTCCTGGAGATTGCTTTTTGCCATTTCGAATTTCTGGACCGCATCTGAATAGGTTCCTCTCTCTTCCAACGTGCGAACGGCTTCTTCTTTTTTTGATTTCAATTGATAGAAATGGGTTTGCTCCTCCGATAAAAGGCGAAGCCGTTCTTCCGTTTCCGTTTTATCCGAATTCCACATCGAAAGGGTCTTTCCTGTTTCCGGAATGATGCCATAGGATTTCTGCACTTGCTCAAGCTGTAACTCTAGCAGCGATATATTCTGCTCATATTCAGTCCCTTTTTGGAACTGCTGATGTTTGAGGCGAAATTCCTCTTCTGTTGAAACGTCCACTTGTTTCATCAATTTATCGATTTTTTCAATGACACCCTTCTCTTGAATGCTTAAGAATGTGACTTCTTCCTCGATTTCTTGTCTTTTAATATGAAGGTCCTCAAGTTTTTGCTTATTCCTCTCATTCTTCTCGAGTTCCGCCTTAAGATAATAGATAACTTCCTCTAAGGATGATTGAGTCAAGCCAAGTTGATTCATGACCTTGTAGGCTTCATCCTTGAATTGATTAACCATGCTTTCGCTCAGTTCGATCCTCTTATGGATATTCTGACTTTCCATGAATACCTTTTTTAATTCTATTGCCTTGGCAAAAGCCTCTTCCATATGACTAGCAGGAATAGATTCCAACCCTCGATTCTCTGTCCATTCCTTCCACTTCTCCTCAAAGGAAAAATGGTGTTTTTCCCAATCCTCAAATTGAAGGATGATTCTGTCATAGGTTCTTTCGCTTTGGGAAAGAAGTAGCCTTTCTTTTTGAAGAAGCTCTTCTATTTGCTTTTCTTTTGCCAGCATCAACCTATACTTTTCGAGACCGGTTCGCTCACGTTTTGAGTAGAGAGTTTCCTTGATCTTGCTGAGCTTCTCTTTCTGGGCGTCCCGATCCTTTTGCAATCGAATCAAAATGGATGTGGATGGCTTTGCAAAGAAAAGATATCCTCCGATGCCCAGTGAGAAAATGAATAAGAATAAGCCTAACAAAGTGTTGTCCAGCATGTATAGGACAGCAGCCCCTGCTATACCTGCTGCAATACTAATCACTGCAGCCAAGCCTTTCTTCTTTTGTTTTTGGACGTAGTCATGCTCCTGCTGTTGAATTTGACCATCCATTTGATGAAGCAACTGCTCCTGGATAGCTATATCAGTTTCCAGGCGTTCGACCCCAAGGCCTTGCACCTTTTCTTGCAGCTGTTGAAAGTCTTCTCGTGGTAACTGTTCCTTTACAAGGGAGGCTATGCGATCTTCCTGCTTTTCAAGTTCATCTTTCGCTTGCTGGAATTCTTCATCCAAGTGCTCTTTCTGAAGGGACAGCTTATTCTGTTGTTGCAGAAGGCCCTTCAGCTCCGCTTTCGCGGCAAGGCTTGTATCGATGCCCTCTACCTGTTCTCCGTGTTTTTCTTTCCATTTAAGCTCCATTTTCAAAACCTGAATCTGTTTTTCCAGTCGCTGCTCTTCGGTAGATAGAAACGCTATTCTCTCCATCGATTCCTGATACTTAGGGAATTGAGTTAAAAGGATTTCGATGCGTTCCCGTTTCTCTAGCAGCGCTTCATCCACTTTGAGCTGGTCCATTTTATTATCGAGCGTAAATCTGTCCTGCCCTAGCTTTTCCAATCTGGAATTGTAGTTGGACTGTTCAATCAGGAGCTTTTCCAACCTTGCTATCCCATCAAGAGGAAAAGTTGAGTAGTCCCCAAGCTTAGATAGCTCGCTTTTCACTTGTGATAATTGATCCTCAATGGGCTGGATGGCTACCATCGCATCTATATTTCTCAGCTTTGCGGAGAGCTCTTCCTTTTCGGCCTTCAAAGAATCAAGCTTGTCTGCTGCATGTTGTATATCTTTCTGGAGAGATTCATACTGCTCGAGCTTTTGCTTCCATTGAAGCACCGTCTTTTCCTCTTCCTTTAAATCCCCCAAAAGTTTATTCAATACAGGCTTCCGACCGCCAGGCTTGAACAATTCCTCCATGGATTTATTCAACTGATCCGAAATCCTCTGCAGCTTATCTGACCCGATCAGACCCGAGGAGAACAAATAGCCTCCAAGCTGCTCTAAGTCTATAAGCTTCAGATTTTGAACATCCATTATATTGAAGGAGAAAATCCCTTTATAGATATTCCTGTCAATACCTGCCAATACAGAGTCGATGGAAAGGTTTATCCCCTTCTCATCAGTTACCGTAACATCTCCCGCTGATTTCCCTGCAATTCTTTCAATGGTTAGTAGTTTGCCTTCCTTCGTTTCCATGATAAGCCTACCGCCATACTTGTACCCCTTTTTGGGCTCATAACGTAATTCAGTCTGATTTTTCAAAGGAAACCCAAATAGAATGGCATGGATAAATGCCATCAGTGTGGACTTTCCAGCCTCGTTTCTTCCATAGAATACTTGAATGCCTGGGGAAAACTCATCGATTTTCACATTTTCCAATTTACCAAAACCATAGATTTCAAGAGATTTTATTTTCAAGTTCTATCACCTCTTTTCCGATTCCAGAAATTTTGTCACGAGCCATTGCTCCGCTTCCTCCAAGATGGCTTTTTTATCCTCCTGCTTAAACGGTTCCAAAAAACCCCTTGCATCGGAATGCTTGAATAGCGATCCCAGGAATGGTGTGATATCCGCTGTTTCCTCTACTACCTTATAGAAGTCTTCATAAAAGGCTTTCTTTTTTAACTCTTCCTTTGTGAACGAAGGGGTGGTTTGATTTGCTGCACTATATACAAATTGAAAAATGGGCTGATCTGATTCGCCTTCATTTAAAAATTGCAAAAGATCCTCCAAGAGACTTTCATCATGAAGATGCACAAATAATGGGCCGCTCCCTGTCAATACAATACGTATAAGAGAGGCTTTCTCCTCCTGCCTGCTTTTATCCAGTAGATTCTTTGCTTCCTGCAACAGTTCATCCATCGTCTCAATCGATTCAATGGAAAGCCTGAGGTCCTTCCATAGAATGGTGGCTGTCTCCTTAAAGGTGGTTTTTGCCCCATGCTGATCGAGTTCCACTAGATAACAGCCTTTCTCACCGGTTTCTTTTTTATTTCTGCCTTGGATATTTCCCGAATAGATAACAGGGGGATTCTCATATAGGATCTCGCGTTTATGTATATGTCCAAGCGCCCAGTATTGGAATTCCTTTTCCAATAGTTCCGAAAGGGAAAATGGCGCATATGGGTCGTGATCCTCCCTACCTGCCAGGTTTCCATGCAACACTCCGATATGAAAAGGGATGTTATGGTCCTTCTTTATATATTCACTTGTTCTGTTCTGAAGTACATGCCGTCTGTCATAGCTGAATCCATAGATATTGGCAATGTGCTCTCCATTCTTGATGAACTTTTTACTATCTACCTTCTCATTAAAAATATGGACATTTTCCGGATACCTGAATTGCAGAGAGCCAGCACCAATGAAATCATGGTTTCCGTGAATAACATAGACCGAGATGTTCGCCTTCTCCAGACGCAGGAATTCCTCTCTCAGCTTTGCCTGAGCCATTAGACTTCGTATTTCCATGTCAAAAAGATCTCCTGCCAAAACAAGAAAATCAACCTTCTCTTCTATAGCAATATCAACCAGATTGGCGAGTGCTGTAAACGTGCTCGCTCGCACCTGCTCAAAAATTTCCTGCGGCAGATAGTTCAGCCCTTTAAATGGGCTATCCAAATGCAAGTCTGCTGCGTGTATAAATCGAATAGCATTCATTGGTATACCTCATTTTTCACTCTTTTTCTTTATTTTACCACGATTGAAATGCGAATGCACGTTCGCACTAGGAGAAAGTTTCGGTTTTGGCCAACCCTTTTCAAAAAAGAAACCCCCAATTGAATTCATTTGGGGGTGAGTGCATTATTTATCTTTTGAAAGTTGCAATGCCTTTTTGATATCCTTCAGGGACGCGCTCTTTCCATACATGAGAACTCCGCCACGATATACCTTGGCTCCAAATATCGCAAGCAGCACAATGGTGGCAATCAAAATTCCAACGGATAATCCGATTTCCCAGAATGGAACTTCCAGCATCCCGACTCTCAGGAACATGATCATTGGGGCAAAGAACGGAATGAATGAAGTTACCTGAATAAATGAATTGTCCGGATTGTTCAAGCCGAACATCGCAATCATGAAGCCAGCAACAATCAACAGGGTCATAGGCAGGATGATCTGCTGAATTTCCTCGATTCTGCTTACTAAAGATCCCAGGAATGCTGCAAACGTTGCATAGAGGAAATATCCGAGCAGGAAGAATACAACTGCAAAGATAAAGGTAGAAACCGCGATATCCCCCACACCGAAGTATTCAAACATGCCACCTGTCATGCCCTCCAGATTCCCGCTTAACGAGATGAAGGCAACCACAATCCAGAAAGTCAATTGTGTTAAACTCAGCAGGGCAATTCCGAGGATTTTCCCGAACATATGCATGATCGGTGATGCTGAGGAAATCAGAATTTCCATGACCCGGGACGATTTTTCCACTGCCACATCTGTAGCAATCATACTAGCATACAAGATTACTGAAAAATAGATGACAAATAGAAGAATATACACCAATCCTCGTGCCTGATTCAGTTCTTCCTCCGATTTTGCCGATTCCTGCAAAGCTGTGACATCGAACTGTATCGGCTCATAAAGGGTGGCGATCTGCTCCTGGGTAAGCCCTATCTGACTGGTCGCAATGCCCACCTTGATTTGCTGGAGGGCCTGCTCAAGCTGGGAAATGGTTTCGTTATCCGTGATGGACGATGCCTTGTATTCTCCTGAGGGGAGTCCTTCCTCATTAAAGGATACGACCAACAGCCCTTCATACTCACCGGACTCAATCTTTTCCTCGATTCCTTCCGTATTGTCCACCCGTTCCACTTTCAAGGAATCGCCGGTGGCAGCCAACTGCTGTTCAAGTATAGGAATGGCAGCATTCTGTTCATCATAGACAGCCACAATCTTTTCTTCCTCTTTATCAAACATATCAATGATCGACTGGATATTGGTGATGCCCAGGATGAAAATGGTACTGATGATCGTTGTAATAATGAATGATTTGGATTTCAATTTACTCATATACGTATGAAAAAGAATGACTAAAAACTTATTCATGGTAGGAAGCACCTACCTTTTCAATGAAAATATCATTCAATGACGGCTCTTCAAGGATGAATTTCCTTACATAGCCTTTTCCGGTTATCTGCTGCAGGATATCCTGGGAGACTTCTTCATCGTTCACCTGAACAATCATGCCCTCAGCTGTTTTCTTTGTGTTTGTCACTCCAGGCAACTTCCCTAGAAACTCCAAATCAAAGTCTGCGTGAATAATGACATTTTTTCTTCCGAAAGAGCGTTTAATATCCCTCAGCGGCCCATGCACTACCGGCTTCCCGTGATGCATGATACAAAGATGCTCACAAAGCTCCTCTACATGCTCCATCCGATGCGAGGAGAACACGATCGAAGTACCCTGATTTTTCAGATCCACCACCGCTTCCTTCAATAGCTCCACATTCAATGGATCGAGTCCACTGAACGGCTCATCGAGGATCAGGAGCTTTGGTCTATGAATGGTGGAAGCGATGAACTGTATCTTTTGCTGATTTCCCTTGGAGAGCTCCTCCACCTTTTTATTCAAGTATTCCGGGACTCTGAATCGTTCTAGCCAATAGTCAAGCTCCTTCAATATTTCGGACTTACCCATCCCTCTCAGGCGTCCTAAATAAATCATCTGGTCTTTTACTGTCAGCTTTGGATACAGCCCTCTCTCTTCCGGAAGATATCCAACAATCTGGCTCTCCTTGTATGTAATCGGCTTCCCTGCCCAGGAAATCTTGCCTGCAGTAGGCTCGAGCAACCCAAGGACCATACGGAACGTCGTTGTCTTACCTGCACCATTTGCCCCAAGAAAGCCGAACATCTGGCTTTCAGGGATTTCCAGGGTTAAATCATCCACTGCCACATGTTTCGCGAATTTTTTTGTTACACCTTCTATTTGCAACGCCATAACTATATCCCTCCTAAACTCTCCTTAACTATACGATGCATAAAACAAATAGTTTCATATTCTTTTTACAAAATAGGATTCTAATAGTAAAATAAAAGCAATGAATGCGTATTCATTCTTTGATGGAGGGATAACGATGGGGAAATATACACTGACTGTATTCAGTAAATCAGGGGAAACGCTTCTTGATGAAAGCTTTGAAGCTGCCACCGAAAAAGAAGCAAAGGAAACCGGGGAAAAAAGATTGGCCGAACTGAACTACTTGGATTCCACCCACCGCTGTACAAATGCAAGCGGGAAATTAGTATTGTTTCATAGATAAAGGCTGTTTTCGATAAACGCCAGGATAATAAAAGACGCTTCGATCATTCATTGTGATCGTAAGCGTCTTTTGCTTTTTTCCAACATTCTTTTTATAGCGATGCTAGAACCGAAGATGACAAGCAGGATAATAGAACCCGCAACCACCAGCTGGGTGTTGGTCAATGAAAGTGCTGTGGCAAAATAAACCGAATAGGCTAATAGAGTGGTAGTGAACAGCTTGGAGATGGCCGCGATGATAAAAAACCTTTTGAACGAAACCGCCCCGATACCCGCCCCTACGCAAATGATTTCATCAGGTAGGATTGGAATGATAAAAAGGAGCGCCAGTATCACTGTCTCATTCTTCCCCATGTAATCCTGATACTTGCGTAGATGTTTCTCCTTCACCAATTTGGATACCAGCTTATTTCCGCCGATACGCGCAATGAAAAACATGAGGACAATACCTACCATCGTTCCAAGGAACCCTAAGTATGCTGCTGTAAAAGGACCGAAAACCGCACTTCCAGCCGGGAGCGTCACTGCTTCGGGAATCGGGAGAATAATAGGCTGTGCCATACAAACAAAGAAAAATATCAGCTGGGCTGTCGATTCATGTTCACGCAGCATATTTTCCATGCCATACATATCCGTTAAAACCAGGAATTTGGTTAAATAGTATACAAGAAATAAAAGAAGTACAAAGATGAGAACGGTAAAGTGGGCGATTTTTGTGATTTTCAGATATTCATAGCGTTTCCCCAACAAGAGGAAAAAGTCCACCACAGCGATTCCGATGATGATGAATAGGAAAATCATTTTATACGATAAAAGCAAGGTCGGGAAAACTGTACAGAGCAAATAAGTGGATGTGACCGCTAAAAGAATGTGCAAAAAGACCTCGAGCGGCAACTGTTTTCTATTATTTATCAAGGCAGTAACATCTCCAATGTGAACCGTAATTTTCTAACTGATATTCCACTCTTATTATAGTTTACCTCCAAATATGATAAAACGCACCAAAGCATTAAGTTTAGATAAGCCTTGAGTCTTAGTTGAAAAAATAGTATCACCATTGGGGGAGCTCTGTCTATTTTTAACACAAGCAATTATTTGGTCCTTACTAAAAAAGGCTGCTACCCGAAATAGTAGCAGCAAAAAATATCCTTCTCATTTCCCTGTAAAAACAGGCATCCTCTTTTCCACAAAAGCCTTGATGCCCTCTTTGTGATCCTCGGACTTTCTCATTCTGCCTTGTGCATTTTTTTCTAGCTCCAGAATCTGTTGCAAACGAGGAAGGGAAGTTTTGATGTAGATCTCTTTTGTCTCGAGCATCGCCTGGAGTGGAGCATGTAGAAGCATGGATACTTTCTTCATGATCATTTCCTCCATCCCGTCTTCCTCTACACGATCTACCAATCCCAGTTCCAGCGCAGCAGCCGCGGATATGGTTTTGCCTTCCCATATCATTTGTTTCGCTTTCGTTTCCCCTAGGCGCTTTTCCATAAAGAAGTGCCCGCCGCCATCGGGGATAAGGCCAATCTTGATAAAATTCATTGCCAATTTCGTAGAAGAATGAGCTACAACAAAATCACTTGCAAGAGCCAGACTCAGCCCAAGACCTGCGGCAGCCCCGTGGATGGCGCTGATCGTAATCTTCGGCATCGTGTATAGTGTCGTGATCATCGAAGCAATGGAATCCATGACTCTATCAAAGTTGCCCTCATCCTCCTGCAACATCATCTTGATGTCTCCCCCAGCACTAAAGGCATTCCCGCTTCCCTTCAACACTACTACCTTCGCATCTCCTTTTGCGATATTTTTCAGTTCCTCCGCCAAAGTCTCCAGCATCTCCACATTCATGGCATTTAACGACTCCGGTCTATTCAACTCCACCATAACAACCTGTCCTTGATCCGTCACCTTCACCGTACTCATTCAAAACCCTCCCCATTATCAAACCAAATATGAATGACTATTCATTTCTTTATTATACATTAAATACTTTGTGGTTGATAGAATTTTCAGAAATATTAAATTGTGTTTTGGGCCTTTTAGGGGCCAGACCCCGGCAGGAATTCACCGATCAATCGCGAACGATTCCGCTGCTGGTGGCGGGTCAATAACAGGTTTATGGGGAGTTTTAAGGTTTCCGACATGGCCATTTTTATAATCTATCGGAAATCGAGATTATTCTATCCAAAATCCCACTTATTCTATCCAAATCGTACCATAATCTATCGACTTTGCGGCTTCATCTATCCAAAACACTTAATATTCTATCAACTTTCCAATTTATAGGAAAATAGCGACAGCAAGCACCCACGAGCATATGCAACATCCGCCTACACTCCGTTAAGCACCATAAACAGCCAAGCACAAAGCACAAAAAAGAACGTACAGCCCAAAAGCTCATACGTTCTTTCCCTTCCTTTGGACTACACTCCCCGTGAAAACCTCTCAGTAAAAACCCCATTCACCCTATCATACCTCCAGCTTATCATCCGAAAAGAACAGCTCATCCAGGATGCGGATTTTCTCCTTCGTATAATGCAGGAACCCGTCGTTATACGATTTCGGGTCTTTCGGGTTTGCGAATCTCGTAATTTTCCCGGTTGTCGGATGGACAAACTTACTGGAAGCCCCACAGCCCAACCCGATGATTGTCTGCTTTTCTTCCATGATCATGATGTTGTAGATGCTGTCCTGTCCTGGCAGTGCGTAGCCGACATTCTCAAGATTGCCAAGGATGTTCTTCTGGCGGTACAGATAATATGGCACATAGTCATGCTCCCGGGTCCATTCTGTTGCCATATCCATCATCCGGCTGATTTCATTGCGGTCGGCCACCTTGTATTTACGCTTATTTTGCGTCATCTCGGAGGCACGTTTAAAAGAAAGGGTATGCACCGTCAAGGATTCCGGCATCAGTTTTTCCGTCTCCTGCAGGGTATGGTCGAATTCCTCGACTCCTTCCCCAGGCAAACCGATAATAAGGTCCATATTGATATTGTTCATCCCCATACCACGTGCGAGATGGAATTTTTCAATGGTCTCCTCGACCGTATGGTGGCGCCCGATCGCCTTTAAGGTTTCCTGCGTATAAGATTGAGGATTGATGCTGATACGGTCGATGTTCCATTTTTTCAGAACTTCTAGCTTCTCCGGCGTAATCGTATCAGGACGGCCAGCCTCCACCGTTACTTCTCGGACACGGTCCATGTCAGGAAATGCCTCATACATCTCCTCATACAGCATGTCCATTTCCTGGGCCGTGATGCTTGTCGGTGTTCCGCCGCCATAATAGACAGTCGTGATCTTGATTCCTTTTTCCTTCAGCCAGGCACCTATTTCCTTGATTTCATGATGCAGTCCGCCGAGGAAGGAATCCACCTTGCCCTGCTTCCCGTTGATTGCATAGGCTGGGAACGTACAGTAGGCACATTTCGTCGGACAGAATGGTATCCCGATATAGATACTGACCTCGTTCCCAAGCTCATAAAGATCAGGCACGACTGAAAGCTGACGATCGACAATCTCTTGCATCAGTGCAATTTTTTCGTCAGTGATCAAATAGTCCTCACGCAGCTGCTGGTGGACCTTTTCCTTTTCCTCGCCCTTTTGCAGCTTTGAATGTAGCAGCTTGGTAGGACGTATACCTGTCAATATGCCCCACTTCTGGATGATTTCCGTCTTATTCTGCAACAGCGTCAGATAAACGTAGGAAACTGCCTGCTTTTTCAATCGGAACCTTTCCTTCTCATCGGTAGACGTCAATTCCTTGTCATGTTGGACTTTATCTCCGTCAAGCATTCCTTTTACATGGAACGTATCAGCCACTTCTTCAACAGAAAAAGTGATATGGATATCAGCCATGTCCTTTTCGCTATTCTCAAATAGCACTTCAGTTTCTTCAAAAAACAAGTCCGAAATCAAGGATAACGGACGGTGGTATCTATCATCATGAAGCCCTTTAATCGCTATTTTCATTATAATCACCCTTCAATGTTGCTCTCCATTTCACTCTTTCTAGTGTAACGGAACAGGTGAGCCAATATCAAGCATCAGGCTAAGGAAAAAGAGGCGGACCAAAGTATGCGTCCGCCTCCCTATTCATCTATATTTTCATTTTATTTACAGGGGCTTTCGTATAGATTGTTGCTTTTGACGTAGTAAACGTAAACTCGTCACTTTACTTGCCTTCGTGCTCTTTTCCCGAAAAATAGATTTATTTACTCTTTGAAAAATACGAGGAGAAATGCTATAAAAAATCTAAAAGCCGATTTTTGACGGACATAAACAATAGACTTTACGAAAAGAGCTTATTTAAAAATGCAATTCGCTGCTGCTTGCGGAAATGCTCTTTTATCATATAAGCAACGCCTGACTCGTCATTGGTCCGCGTAATCCAATCGGCCGCCTGCTTCACTTCTTTTGGTGCGTTGCCCATTGCTACACCAAGACCTGCCACCTCGATGATTGGCAGATCCTCCATCGTGTCTCCGATGACGACCATTTCCTGCGGGGGAATCTTAAGAACATCCCCAAGCATCAACAGCCCATCCAGCTTCGTTCCCCCATCCGGAAGAATATCCACTTTCCCATCGGCATGTACGAGGATTTCAATATCTTTAAAGGCGGACTTCAAGGTGTCGATGACCCGCTCCCTTTCTTCCGGCTCCGTAAAATAGACCTCGATCTTCGGCGGCGCTATCGGATTATCTATTAAAGTATCTCCCAGCGATTCCACAAACTGCATCGGATAGATCAACGGATCACTCGAACCGAGAACCGCCCTTGCCATCAGGTTATTTGCCCCCCTCAATCTGTTACCGATCGAGTAGCGTTCATGCAATATCCTCACTGTACAATCATAGTTTTCCAATACCTGAACTAGATTGAACGTTTTATCCTCAGAAATCCTTTTAGCTTGCAGGGGCTGATCCAGCTTGGAGGCGATGAATGCTCCCCCATGAGTGATCAGGAATGTATCAAGCTTCATCGATTTGGCAACCTTCTTCGCAAATGCAAAGTTCCTGCCGGTCACTAACGTCACATAGACCCCTTTATTCTTCACATATTCGATGGCTTCCTTCGTTTCCTTTGCTAATCTTCCATTCGATTTCAACAAAGTGCCATCGATGTTTATGGCTAGTAAGCGGTATATCATGGAGAGGCCTCCTTATCTAAGATGTTTGTACTTACTGATATGAGTATGAGGAATGAGGGGAAAATAGAACAGGTAAGGTGCGGTTGCAGGCGAGGTTTATGCTTGTATGCAAATGATCCCAAAACAAAAAGCGTACCGAAGTACGCTTTTTATTAGTTCTGGTTCTCTTCGCTATACAATTCTTCAAGAGGCTTCATGATGATTTTGTTCAGTTCGCTTACCATCATGCTCATGCGCTGCTCGGCTTCCATCAGCTTGGCGATGCTTTCGTTCTGCTGAACCAGTGTCACCGTTTGTTGCGCCTGCTCCACTTCCTCCTGAGTGATTTCCTGACCGCTCATTTGCTTCTGCTGAAGCTCCAATTGGATGTTTCGGAAATTCTCGAACATTCTTTTAGTGGACTCGTCAGCAAAAACCTCTTTATATAAATTTTGAAGATTTTTAAAGTCGTCGCTTTCTCTAACCGCTTTTTCCAAACCATATGCTACATCATAAACGTTATTAGACAAGATAAATCATTCCTTCCTTTTTTACCCAACTATCAGGTATGCTAGTGACCAGTATAACAAACCTGTCAATCTCATTCAAACAATTCACTATGTGGCGTTTAAACGAATAGAACAAATATCCCCTGAAAAAGTCCGATAAGCCCGCCGAGCAGGGCTCCAAGATAGGTGATCATCTTCAGTTCCTTTTTGGATACCGAGAGGACCATTTCCTCCAATTGCTCCAATGAGAAGGATTCGACCTGATCCCGGACCACATCCTCAAGCTCTAATTTCGCAAGAAGTTCTTCGAGTTTTTCCAGTACAAGATGACTTCCTGTCAAAAGAATCGATGGTACAAGCTTTTCCATCATCCATGGATGTATGGGCCCAATAGCCTCAAGCAGGCTCTTCTCCATCCAGCCTGGAATGTTCAAGGTGCGGTCAAGCGCTTTGTGGATAGTGGAAAGGATGGTCTCTTTTGAAAGCTTCTCTTCGACTTCCCCGATTTCCATCTTCTTAATTTTCTCCCATTCTCCATACAGCACCTTCATCAGTACATCCTTTGTTCCATCATGCTTCAGGAACTTGACAACCTCTGGCTGCACTTTATCCACGATATTGTAGTTGCCCATAAACATTTGGACCACACTTCCGAGCTTGCCTCGTGTAGCGATAAAATCCTGGATCATCTTGTTGAGCTGTATTTTTCCTTCAGGACTTTCAAAATAATGGACAGCTTTTGATAATACATATTCCGCTGCAAACGGTATATTGCTCTGGACGGAATGAACTATTGAAGCGGGCAACACTTGCTGTAGTGGCTTAGAGCGCAGACCTATCATGATTTCTTCATATTTTGATTCCACAACGCGCACAAGGTTCCCCTTCAACTTTTCATCCGCATTTTCAATTCCGAATCTGGACAAAAACTCCTGGACGGTAATCCCGCTTTCCAAATAGTTTTGCAGCTCCGCTTTGACCCATACCTCCATCTTCTCCTGGAACTGGCTGTTTTCCAGTTTTCGCTTCATGCTGTCTGCAGTGAGCAGGTGCTCCATCACAAGCTTTCCGAGCTGGTCTGCCAGTTCCCCTCTTCGTTTAGGAATAAGACCCGGGGTGAACGGAACCCTTTTCCCGAAAAGATAAATGGGTTTGTAAGGACGAAACAACATCCGTATTGCAAGGGAGTTCGTGACTCCCCCGATCAATGCACCTACAATAACCATCACAGATATGACATACACTATTTTCATCTATAAACAACCTTTCTTTTATCACCTATTACTTGTGCTTTCATACAATAAAAGGAACCTTCTACTCGGTTAGGAGCTCCAGGCTTCCAACCAGAGTTAGTTGAACCAATCAGGGTGTTAGCGACCTTCCTCCCATCGATGAGGATAGATCCTGGCACCTTCTTACTATCCACACACTGTAACACCTACACTTTGCCGCTCCAGGTAATAAATGAGGGAATATCATGAACTTTCATATTGTAAGAGTAGTGCCTTTTGAAAGCATGCATTCAGTTCCAATTATACAAATTAGTGAAGCGTTGGCAAAAAAATTGAAGCTTCCACAGAATATATCTTTGCTTGAATTGCAATGCAGTCGGAATACAATTTCGGCTCCGGTCGTATGTATCAAGGGAGAGGAATGCACCATAAGACTCGATCCCTCTATTTTACATTCCCTGCTGCTCTTTGAGGAAGAAAAAAATTATTTGATTTCCTTTGATCACGCAAGACAAAGACTTCTGATCGGACCTGTTATCGGGCTTCTGACTGAAATCACCTTAAAAGAAGAAGGTATCGATTTGAAGTCCATACATGAATACTGCCAGGAGCTGGCGAAGTACTCCTATGAGATAGGAGCCATTTTTTATGTGTTTTCCACACCGGATCAGTGGGCAGCACCATCGATTGAGGGCTATTTTTTCGAAAATGATGCCTGGAAACGATACACCCTCCCTTTTCCGCAGGTGATCCATAATCGGCTCCATAAACGTACGAATGAAAGACGGCAAATGTTTCAGGATTTCACCAAGCAATTGCAGGAATGGAAAATACCTTATTTCAATGACCATTTTCTTGATAAGTGGACAGTCTATAAGCAGTTGCAGGAAGCAGAGCATCTTCATCCCTTTTTGCCGGATACGGCATTCTACTCGAAGGAATCGCTGAAAATTTGGCTGGAACAATACTCCACCATTTTTATTAAACCCATCAATGGCAGTCAGGGAAAGCAGATTTTCAAGGTCTGCAAGGTGCCTGATGGTTTTGCATTAAGCTACTCATCCATTCAGCAGGAAGTATCTTCAACATACAGTAATTTTGCTGAATTGTACAAGCGACTCTCCTCGCATATCAAAAAAAAGCACTATATTATCCAACAGGGTCTTGATCTGTTGGACCTCGATGGCCGACCGGTGGATTTCCGCTACCTCTGCCACCGCGGGGAAAACCACCGCTGGCGTGTGACCTCCTCCACCGCTAGAGCGTCCAAGGAGGGATATTTTGTTTCCAACCTTGCACAGGGCGGCGAAATGCTGACAGTTTCAAAAGCATTGCGATCACGGTATGAAAGGGAGGAACTTTTACATCTGCGTCAGCATCTGAAGGAGATAGCGCTTGAGGTAGCGGATGTGGTGGGAATGGTTTCGGAGGGGATCTATGGAGAGCTTGGAGTTGACCTGGCTATCGATCAAACCGGACGTCCTTGGATTATCGAAGTGAACACCAAGCCCTCCAAAAATTTGGATAGTACTCTAAGCTCCGCTACCGTCCGCCCTTCTGCAAAAGCGATTATCCTCTACTGTCTATATCTGATACATGAAACAATCAAGGAGGCCTGATCAAGCATGATAGCACTAGGAATACTTTCTTTTTTGAAGCCGACACCATATATGACGAAAATAGCACAGCATGCCGTCAGCAGTACAATGGTATATCACTTTTCTCCTCAAGCATTGAACGGGGAGAAAAAAATAAATGGTCTGCGGTATTGTCGTGAAAAAATGGAATGGGTAAGTGACAGCTTTCCTATTCCTTCTTTTATTTATGACCGCTGCTTTTACTCCTCCCAATTGTCTCGTGAACTGTCCGGTAGAGTGGAAAGGTTGAAGCTGGGGGAGCAGCGCCGTTTTTTGGGATATGGCCTGCCAAACAAATGGATGGTTTATCAGGCTGTTTCAACAGACCCATCTCTTGCGCATTTTTTCCCAAGGACTTTTAGACTCACTACATTCAGCTTTCTATTGGCAAATTTGCAGCTTCAAAAAAAGTGGGTGCTGAAACCGATTCAAGGCTCACAAGGAAAAGGTCTGATCAAGGTGGAAGCCTCCAATGGGCATTTTGTAGCTAAAGAAGTGAAGCAGCCGGGGGAGCAGCATTTCACTTTTCCTTCCTCAAATCTTTTTCAGCAATGGCTACATACACGCATGAAAAAAACACTCTATATCTTCCAGCCCTTTTTATCCCTTCAAAATAAGGAAGGCACGCCTTTTGATATCCGGCTCTTGCTGCAAAAGGATGAAAAGGGTGAATGGCAGGAGCGTATCAGGGTCATTCGTACAGGCATTCCCCATCACATTACCTCCAATCTGGCTGGGGGAGGAAGGATGCATACCTACTCCTCACTGACTAAAAGCCTCACCTCCTTGCAAAAAAGAAAGCTGGAAGAGAACATTCGAAAAATAGTTATTCACCTTCCTGTATTACTGGAAAGAGCATTTCAGCCCCTATTTGAATTGGGCGTAGATCTCGGATTGGATAGCCGTCAGAATTTATGGATATTAGATATTAATTCCAAGCCAGGTCATAAGATAGTAACAATGACAGCAAAACAAATTCAAAAGGAAATGTATGAAGCTCCAAGCAAATATTGCGAGTATCTTGCTTTTTCACAAGGAAACAAAATGGGAGTTGAATGATATGAAAGCTCTTTTACCTGTAAAGTGTAAGGTTTCATTAAAGGATGTTGCCATTTCCATCCCTGACACATTGAAGGAATGGCCTGTCTCCTCGATTGCTTTTGGAACATTGCAATACAGCTGCAAGCCCTCCTACCATGCAGGAGGAACTTTATACGTATCAAAGAAGATCTATGAGGAGCTTATGCTTCCATATGAAGGGAAAATCCATCTGTTCGTCCATGAGGATGTGCTCCATCTCGGTCCATTGATCGGTATTTTCACAGCCGGTTTTACCAACTCCATCGTCAGACCGATCGGTGAGCGGACACTCTTCTTTTCCAAGCTTTTGGCCACTGAGAAAAAGGTTGGTGCGTATGTATTTCTTTTTGGTGCAAACCATATCAATTGGGAAGAGGGAACAATGGAAGGATATATGTTTTCAGACGAGGGCTGGTGCAGGAAAAAACTACCCTTCCCTCATGTTGTGTACGATAGGCTTCCAAATCGACGAACAGAAAAACACAAGCTTCTCTCGGAAACGAGAGAGAAAATCCAAAAAGATTATGCCATTCCCTGGTTCAACCCAGGTTTCTTCAACAAGTGGGATATCCATCAGAAATTGAAGATCGAAGAGAGCATTGTCCCCTATCTGCCTGAGACGAGCAATAATGTGACCATTGAGAAAATGGAGGAATATCTGGCCCATTATCCTTTCATTTATGTAAAACCGATGAACGGAAGCCTTGGCCATGGTGTTTATAAAATCATCTATGACCGTGAGAAAGGTCTCTATTATGTCCGATTCAAAAATGCAGAACTTCACAACAAGCTGATGCGCTTCTCCTCTTTGGAAACCTTGCTCGGAACCGTCATGAAAAACAAAGATTTATCAGGCTTCATTATTCAGCAGGGCATTCCTTTACTGAAAAAGAATGATTCTCATGTGGACTTCCGGGTACACACGAATAAGGATGATAACGGCAAATGGATGGTAAGCGCAATGGCTGCTAAGCTTAGCGGCAAAGGGAGTGTGACCACCCATATGAATAGCGGCGGTGTGGTAAAAACCCTCTCTGAGTTATTTCCTGACGAGGTGGATCATGTGGATGTCACGCAAAAGCTCACCCAGGCTTCCCTTCTGATCAGTGAGGCCATTGATACCCATTTGCCCGGTTTTATCGGGGAAATCGGTTTTGACTTTGGGATGGATAAGGAAAAAAGGATCTGGCTGTTTGAAGCAAATTCAAAGCCTGGAAGATCGATTTTCTATCATCCAAAACTTAGAAATGAAGATATCTTGACAAGAAAGCTTTCCATAGAATATGCCGTCTATCTCACAGAGAAAAGCATCAAGTATCCGGATGGTATATTCTCATGAAGCAGCTTTTCTACGATTTGTCAGGAGAATCCTGGTATCATCTCAATCAAGGGAAAGAGAAAATATTCCTGGGTAAATACTTTACTGTCCCCTATAGGGACTCCCATCCAAAGAGCTATCAGTCCTTTCACTTCCATTTCGAGGAGTCAAAAGCAGGTCCGCTTGTCGGAATCCTGGCGAGCCCGAATAAAGAGGGTTTTATCGGGAATATCGGTTTGTTCAAACGGCTGCAGCTCTCCTTGGCCCGAAAAGGCGGGAATTCGATCGTCTTCACTCCAGATCAGCTTTCAGAGGATGGAATGGAAGGATTCTGTTTTCTGCCGGTCCACCGGAACTGGATAAAAATGAAGGCACCTCTCCCTGATATCATCTATAACAGGCTCTATTCCCATGAAGATGAAGCGGGTCAACTGGAACAAGTGCAGAATCTTGCCGACCTTTACCATATCCCTATTTTCAACCCATGTTTTTTTGATAAATGGGAGCTCTATCTGCAGCTGAAAAGCCATGATGAAATAGTACGGCACCTCCCTGGGACTGCTCTTTTATCAGAAGAGAATCTGGCGGAATTCCTGGCCAAATTTGGAGCCGTCTACATTAAAAAAAGAAAAAGTAAGAAGGGAATCGGTCTTGCCTATATTTATAGCAATGGTCATAGTTATATACTAAAAACCACTTCAGCCAAAACTTTTCTGTTCCCGAGCATTAAAAAGCTGATCCAATATTTCGGCAACACCGACTCATTACACTCCTACATTGTCCAGGAAGCCATCACCACCCTTCCTTTTGAAGGAAAAAAGTTCGATTACAGGATTCTTTCCCATGCAAAAGGTTTGAGCTTAGGTTTTGACGTCACAGGAATCGGAGTACGTGTTGCCAATACGCAGCAGGTCACTACCCATATTCCTGCAGGGGGTAGTATTGTATCCTTGGAGGACCTTCCCTTTGAGCTCGACATTCCTGCTGTTAGAAATCTAATCAACCTATGCGGTAAACACCTCTCCACCTTTTATGACAATCTGAGTGAGTTCTCTGCTGATATAGGAATTACACCTGAAGGGGAACTTTTTCTTTTTGAGCTGAATGCAAAGCCGATGGACTTTGATGAACCGGCAATCAAGGAAGCTTCAACAGAAAAATTGACCGACCTTTTTATCGGAAAATCAAATAAAATAAAGGATTTTTCCGTTTGATGAAGAACTAATCATTATTGAGAAATAATGATTAGGAGGTATCAGCATGATATCACATTTTCAAATAAAATCTTTCTATAAAAACAGCCAGTTGCCCGGGTGGCACCTATCCTTCTTTTTCAAAGGCCAGAGCATAAAAGCCACCTATCATAAAGATGGGAAAATTGAATTTGACGAGTCTGCCCCCTTCTCTCCTGAAGAAATAGTGCAGGTGGAGAAACAAATCCACGAACTGATGCTGTTTCACGTCTATGAATAAATGGTATGGTTCTTCCCTCCTTCACACAAACTACGAGTAAAAGGAGGGATTTTTTTTGTCGGAGAAAAAGAAGGATCAGACCAGGAATGAACCAAGCTATGAGGGCCGTGATGAATACTTCATGGACGTGGATCGCTATATCAATGAAGGCATGGCTGGAGGAAGTGTTTTTTCCAGGGACAAGTATACGAATATCGAAGAGGCGCGCGAGCTCGAGAAGGAAACGCCGCCGAATGAATAGCACCACTGACTCTTCCTTTTATGGGAAGAGTTTTTTTATTTGTTCTTTTGCTATAATAGAAGCAAAGCATGTACAGAAAGAAAGGGATCCTCATGTACAATCAACTGAAAAAAATATACGGAGATTCTCTTGTCAGAAGATCCATGCCTGATGATTTTGACCAATATGAATGGTTCTATGGTCCAACCAATGAATATATCGGTATTGAGAAGAGCGTATTAGCGGAAAAGGATAGACTATTGCTGGCTGCATTTTTGGAGAGGGTATCACAAGTCCAATTCGAAATGACATCAACGGAAAATTGGTGGCATTCCTTCTTATATCTAAATGAATATAGTGCACCAGACCATCCCTATCCACCTCAAATGCATTGCCGTTTTATCCAGTTTCATTTCGGGGAGGCCTTCCCGCTCAAGGAAGAATGGAAGGAAGCATTGGCTGCCTTCTTTGAAACTCCCATCGAGCTGATATGGGAAAATGCAACAAGCGGGGTCCTGATTGAAGTCTTTCCAAAAAACCATAAACCGGAAGACAGCCCTCCCTATTCCGATATTATCGATACGACTGCAAGCGACTTTTATACAAACGTAAAGCTGTTCACCGGCTCCGCAAGACCTATAGACGAAAAAGCGAAGTATGCCTTTGACTGGGAAAAGAAATGCTTTGACCTCTCCCGCCACTCACAAAAGAAAATGATGATCCATACATTTGAACAGGCCATACCCTACTTGGTGACAGGCCAATTGGAAGCAGAGCTGGTCATACAGTTTAAGCAGCAGTTCGGACCTGTGCTCGAAGAAGACCAGGAATTGCTGCAAAGCATCAAGGTCTACATTGAAAATAATCTCAATGTCTCGTTGACTGCAAAAAAACTTTTCATGCACCGCAATAGCCTGCAATATCGAATAGATAAGTTCTCTGAGCGGACAGGAATAGACATCAAAAACTTCCAGGGGGCATTGGCGGCGTACCTTGCACTCATTATTTTAGAGACGGAGAAGTAGTGATTGCAATTGTATTTTTGTTGGGCTCATGTCAACATGCACAAACCCCCGCCTCCATCTTTGTGCAACTTGTACATTTACGAAATGTATCCGTTTTCGTTACACTGATACTAGTTAAGAAAACGATTTCACAGGAGGAAATGAACAATGGCTGAATTAAAATTAGATCATATTTATAAAGTATACGAAGGCGACGTTACTGCCGTTAAAGATTTCAACTTACACATCAAGGATAAAGAGTTTATCGTATTCGTAGGTCCATCAGGTTGCGGTAAATCTACAACTTTACGTATGATTGCAGGTCTTGAGGAAATTTCCAAGGGAGACTTTGAAATCGACGGAAAAAGAATGAACGATGTAGCTCCAAAGGACCGCGACATCGCGATGGTATTCCAAAACTATGCGCTTTACCCGCATATGAATGTATATGACAACATGGCTTTCGGATTAAAGCTTCGTAAGTTCCCGAAAGAAGAAATCGACCGCCGCGTAAAAGAAGCAGCGGCAATCCTGGGGTTAGAGCAATATTTAGACCGTAAACCCAAAGCATTATCTGGTGGTCAGCGTCAGCGTGTTGCGCTAGGTCGTGCAATCGTCCGTGATGCAAAAGTATTCTTGATGGATGAGCCTTTATCCAACCTTGATGCGAAGCTGCGTGTAGCGATGCGTGCAGAAATCTCCAAGCTTCACCAACGTCTGCAAACAACTACTATCTACGTAACGCATGATCAGACAGAAGCAATGACAATGGCAACTCGCCTTGTTGTAATGAAGGACGGTATCATTCAACAGCTTGGTTCTCCAAAAGAAGTCTACGAAAATCCAGAAAACGTATTTGTTGGCGGATTCATCGGATCTCCTGCAATGAACTTCTTCAATGGTAAATTGGAGGAAGGGGCATTCTTACTAGGAGAGCAAAAAATCTCTGTTCCAGAAGGAAAAATGAAAGTTCTACGTGACCAAGGTTATGTTGGGAAAGAAGTTATTCTTGGAATTCGACCAGAGGATATCCATGATGAGCCTGTTTTCATCGAATCTGCTGTTGGTTCTACCATCACTGCAGTAATCGAAGTTGCAGAATTACTTGGTGCTGAATCCATGCTTTACTCCCAGATCCACGGCCAGGATTTCGTAGCACGTGTTGACTCCCGTTCTGACGTGAAGCCCCAGCAAACGCTGCAGCTTGCACTTGATATGAACAAAGCTCACTTCTTTGATTTCGAAACAGAATCTCGCATTCGTACAAAATAATAAATCTTCCAAGCCAGGCCGTCTCTTTCATGAGTGGCCTGGCTTTTATTCATTTACTGCCAAGATGAGGTCCTGCTGGCAACTAGTGCAACTAATAACATGTATGCAGACATTTTCCGTCAGACTTGTCAAATCCCCATCGACAAGCTTTAACACATCAATATCCATATAAGCGCTATAATCATCCAAAAAATCTGTTGCCTTACCAAGGTCCAACATCATGCCTCCACAAGATGAGCATCGGCTTTCATACGCCTCAAATCCATTGCATAAAGGACACATTGCCATCCTTGTCCCTCCATTCCTGATTAGGGTTATTTTTTTCTCAAACTGATGGAATTATGCTTTGTAGACGCCTCTGTAATATCCAATAATTACCTGATAGAAAAAAGAATAAGGATTTTAAGAAATTCCTATAATACAAGTAACATCTTACTAACAAATGGACCAGCCGAGAGCGCGGCAGAAAATTTCTGCTGAACTGGTGCAAACCCAGTGGGTCCAACCAAAACTATATTTCGAGGAGATGAATCAACATGGCAAACCAATCAAGAAATTCGTCTAATCAATTAGTAGCACCTGGAGCACAAGCAGCTATCGATCAAATGAAGTATGAAATCGCTTCTGAGTTCGGAGTTAACCTTGGTGCTGACACAACTTCTCGCTCTAACGGATCTGTTGGTGGAGAAATCACAAAGCGCCTAGTTCAAATGGCTGAGCAATCCCTAGGCGGAAGATAAGTTTCAGTTTTTATGTAACACATAATTTTATATGTATGGCTATGGGCACCTCAAACAAACTTTGGGGTGCCTTCCTTTATGAGGATAAAATAAAGAGACCTCGAAAAAATCCGAAGTCTCAAAGAAATACTTTTATCAAACTCCACTGCTGATCAAGCGCAGGAATTGTTTCGTTCTCTCTGCCTTTGGAGACTCAAAAATCTCCTCCGGCTTCCCTTTTTCGATTATCACGCCTTTGTCCATGAAGATCACTTCATCTGCCACTTCCCGGGCAAACTGCATTTCATGGGTGACCACAACCATGGTCATCCCCTCCTGGGCAAGCTCCTTCATGACTCGAAGAACTTCGCCGACAAGTTCGGGATCCAACGCGGAAGTCGCCTCATCAAAGAGCATCACTTTCGGCTCCATCGCCAACGCTCTTGCAATACCGACACGCTGCTGTTGTCCTCCTGAAAGCTGGAATGGATAAAAGTCCGCTTTATCGCCGAGGCCAACCTTCTCCAGAAGACGTCTTGCTTTTTCTTCGACCTTTGCTTTCTGTTCCTTTTTCACCGTTATCGGCCCTTCCATTACATTTTGGAGGGCTGTCATATGCGGAAAAAGATTATAGCTTTGGAACACCATACCCGTCAATCTTCTGAAGCTGGCAATTTTCCCGGAAGGAACCTTCGAGGAAAAGTCCAGTACCTGACTGTCAATGGACACTTTTCCGGAGGTTGGTGTCTCCAAAATGTTCAAGCAGCGTAAAAGTGTCGTCTTCCCTGAACCTGATGGGCCAATGACAACCACCACTTTTCCCTGCTCCACATTCAAATCTATTCCTTTTAAAACTTCTAAATCTCCGAACTGCTTGTATAAGCTCTCTACTGCAATCATATCTCGAGCTCCTTTTTCATGGCCGGTTTCGCATAGTCTGTTGCTTTTCGTATGGATATCCACCCGTAGTAAACGTACCATCGTGCTCTTTTCCTAAAGATCATACGAAGTGAGAACAACATCTTTTTCATAAGGATGTAAAAAATCCAACTGCCGATTTTTTACTAGCGACAGAAAGCAACATTGATGTGAAAAGAGCCTTTTTATTTTGCTACATATCTGTCAAGGCGTCTCTCAAGCTGCCCTTGAACTAGTGAGAGAAGGAAACAGATAATCCAATACAAGGCAGCTGCCTGTGTATATAATAGTAGAAATTCATAATTGGTGGCTGCAATTTCCTGTGCTTTCCTGAACATTTCCGTCACCAATATCAACGACGCCAATGAAGTATCTTTGACAAGGCTGATAAAGGAATTCGACAACGGAGGTATGGACACCCTGGATGCCTGCGGTAAAATGATCCGCTTTAACGCCTGAGGGTATGTCATTCCCATGGAATATGCCGCCTCCCACTGCCCTTTTGGCGTGGATAGAATGGCTGCACGGATAATTTCGGAAGCATATGCCCCAAGATTAAGTGAAAATCCGATAACGGCAGCCGGAAATGAATCAATGGTAACACCTATGGACGGTAAACCATAGAAAATGATAAATAATTGCACTAAAAGCGGCGTTCCCCTGATGATGGAGACATAGATTCTGGCTATGATCTGGAGCGGCTTAACCGAAGAAATCCTTGCCAATGCCGTTAACACCGCAATCACAAGACCAATGCTGAAAGAAATCAATGTCAATGGTATCGTATAAGTGAGAGCTCCCTTCACCAATGGGAGAAGGGAACTCTGGGCAATGCTCATCATCCGGTCCAGTCTTTCAGGGTCTGAAAAAATACTAGTTAAGTACATCTTCACCAAACCATTTCTCTGATATTTTTGCGTAGGTGCCGTCTTCGATCATTTCTGCCAATGCACCGTTGACTGCTTCGACAAGCTCGTCACTGCCTTTTCGGAACATAAATCCGCTTTGTGCAGCATCTTCATGCTCTGCTACGATTTTGATTGGTGCATTCGGGCGGTTTTTCTGGAAATCAAGGACAGACAAATTATCATTGATGGTTACCTCTACACGATTGGATGATAAAAGCTCAATCGCTTCATTAAAACCGTTTACTCCAACAATCTCCGCTTTGTGCTCGCGTGCAAGATCCGCGTAGTTGCTTGTCAGGGACTGTGCAGATTTTTTGCCTTCAATGTCTGCAAATTCCTTGATGTCATCATTGTCTTTATTTGCTACAACCACAGCTGTGGATGTAATATAATGCTCAGAGAAATCATACTTTTCCAGACGATCTTCTCTGATCCCAACCTGGTTTGCAATCATATCAAAACGTTTTGCATCAAGCCCGGCAAACATGGCATCCCATTGCGTTTCCATGAACTTCGCTTCTACGCCTAAGCGCTTTGCCACTTCTTCTGCCACTTCCACATCAAAACCAGTCAGCTTGCCTGAATCATCATGAAATGTGAATGGAGGGTATGTACCTTCCGTTCCAATCAGAAGTGTTCCTTCTTCCTCCACCTTGCTTAGCAGATTTTCCTTTTCTTCCGCTTTGTCGCCCTCGCCTGTCGTTTCATCATTATTTGTAGTTCCACATGCCACCAGAACCAGTGCGAATGTGAACAATAGTGTAAAGAGTGTTAAATATTTCTTCATCCTTTTTAAACCCCCAGTAATCTTATCAGAATTGTTTTATTAACATATTGTATAGTATATAAAGTTTCGTCTGATGTAAAGAATTTTGTTTCAACTTTATCATTTCCTATTTCCACGAGAAACATGTTTCAACAGATCACCTAGTATCATCCGTTACTGAAACTATACCATGCACTTGATAAGAATAACTGATCTTTTTGCACCATAAAAAAGAGCCCGGATTATCCCGGACTCCTGTTGATTTTATTAACCTGCCAAATGCTGGCCACCCTGTTGCAGCTCATACATTTGATAGTATTTTCCCTTACGCTCCATCAGTTCATCATGGTTTCCTCTTTCCACAATTGCGCCGCGATCCAATACCAGGATCTGATCTGCACTCTTAATGGTAGAAAGTCGGTGAGCGATGATAAAGGTCGTTCTTCCTTTTTTCAGGACTTCAAGTGCTTTTTGGATGACTGCCTCCGTTTCCGTATCAATGCTCGCTGTGGCTTCATCCAAAATCAGGATTGCCGGATCAAAGGCCAAGGCTCTTGCAAACGAGATGAGCTGTCTTTGACCGGAGGAAAGCGTGCTTCCCTTTTCGATAACAGGCTCCTCCAACCCTTTTGGCAGAGCGGAGATGAAGTCCATTGCGCCCACATCCTGCAACGCCTTTTTTACCTTCTCCATGGAAATCGAAGGATCCTCCAAGCTCACATTGGAAGCGATCGTACCAGAGAAAAGGAAAGGATCCTGCAGAACAATGCCCATGTGCTGTCTGATTTCCTGCTTGGAAAGCTGCTGAATATCTTTGCCATCAATAAGGATTTTTCCTTTTTCAATATCATAGAAGCGGAAAAGAAGGTTCATAATCGAACTCTTTCCTGAACCTGTGTGACCGACAAGTGCCACCGTTTCCCCTTTTTGCGCCTGAAAGCTGATATCCTTCAGGACATATTCATTTTCTTTGTAGCCAAACCAGACCGATTCGAAGGAGACATTCCCTTCATAGCGGGGATGCTTTTCATCCGATACTTCCACCCCTGCTTCATCCATCAATTCAAATACGCGGGCTGCGGATACACGGGCCTGCTCCAGGTTGGCCAATTGATTGACCATCCCTGTAATCGGTCCGAACATTCTTCCAAGATAGTCCACATAGGCATACAGGACACCCAAGGAAATCATCGATCCAACACCCAATGAGGCTCCACCGAAATACCAGATGACAACCACAAACGAAATGTTACGTAATACCCCAACAAGGTTATGGGAGGTCAACGCATTCAAGCTCAACAATTTGTTCTGATAAGTGAAATGCTCCTCGTTCCACGTTTCGAATTCTTCCTTCGCCTTCTTTTGACGGCGAAACGCTTGAATGATCGTCATCCCCTGAATGGATTCATTGATGTTTCCATTAATATCGCTTAACAATGCTCTAATCTTATGATTGTATACCGATGCATACTTTCTGTAGAAAATAAACCAGATCACAAGGATCGGAATGAGCAGCAAGCTTATGGCTGCAAGCTTGGCATCCAACAGGAATAAAGCAATATAAATCCCTGTAATATAGATGAGTCCGGAAAAGAACGTCGCAAGGACCGTTACGTACAATTCCTTGATTGTTTCCGTGTCATTGGTGATCCGTGATACAACCTTACCAGCAGGAAGATGATCAAAATACTGGATCGGAAGCTTTTGGATCTGACCGAAAACATCCTCCCTCATCTTTTGGATGATGCGGTTTGCCGATGTCTGAAGGTAATAGCTTTGCCCATACTGGAAAAAGGATGAAACGACCAACAGTCCAAAGTACATCGCAACCAGATACCCGATATATTTTACCTCAGGCTGATAAAAGTCGATCAGCTCGCCGCTAGTGAGTAATGTTGCCTCATACGTAGCTGATTCCTCACCTCGGGTAATGGTGATTTCGCCATTGGAAGCATTTCTCTCGCCATCAAAAGCATTTTCTGATGGGACAAAATAATACTCTCTGCCAACCTGGAGAACCCTCGCTGTTTCTTCTCCGGTGGCTTCTGTTCCTTTTGCACGGTCCTCCCGTATATAGTACGATCCATCGTAGAAGACCTTATCCTTTCCGTCCTCCTCTGTCGCAATCCACGTTTTCTCTATCCCTAAAATGTGATTGTCGATCATACGCTTCGCAATAAACGGACCCGTAAGCTCTGCTGCAACTGCTATGGAAAGCATGATTAGCGCAAAAATGATAATTTTCTTTTGTGTTAAGGCATAGCGGAATAGCCGCTTTCCTGATTTTACTTCTTTCATGTCAACACCTCGCCTCCTTTTGGCGACTGAACTTGCTGTCGTTCAAACTGTTCTTTGTACCATCCTCCAGCTGCCATTAGCTGCTCATGCATCCCGGACTCAACAATTTCTCCGTTCTCAAGCACGATGATCCAATCTGCATGCTGTACTGCGGATAAACGGTGAGTGGAGATGATGGTCGTTTTACCTGAACGTTCATTTCTGATATTTTCAATAATGGCTGCTTCCGTTTTCGCATCCACTGCCGATAAACTATCATCAAGAATCAAAATTTTCGGATTGGCGATCAGAGCTCTCGCAATAGAAATCCTTTGTTTTTGCCCGCCTGATAAAGAAACACCTTTCTCTCCCACCAGCGTCTGCAAACCTTCTGGAAGCATCTCCAGATCTTTTGTAAATGCTGAGGATTCGATTGCCCTTGCAATCTCTTTTTTTGTAGCATCATGCTTTCCGAATAGGATGTTCTCTTTTACCGTTCTGGAAAACAACACGTGATCCTGTGGCACATAGCCGATCCAGCCTTGTATCTGCTCGAGGGTGATTCTTTCCAATGGTACGCCATCAATCGTGATTTTACCTTTGCCGATTGGGTACTCTCTCAGCAATTGCTTGATGATGGTTGTTTTCCCGCTTCCCGTCTTCCCGACAATACCAAGTGTCTGCCCCTTCTTTATATGGAAGGAAACCTTCTTTAAATTGTCCACTGTAGAGGAAGGATAACGGAATGTCACCTCGTCGAAATCAATGGTTGACGGATCATTTACCGTTACCGGTGAAGTATGGTCCGCAACATCCGCTTCATAGGCGAGTGTCTCATTGACACGGTCCAAAGAAGCGTTCCCGCGTTGCATGACGTTGATCAGCTCACCAATTGCGAACATCGGCCAGATCAGCATCCCTAAGTATACGTTAAAGCTGACAAGTTCCCCGAGTGTGATCTCCTTATGGAACACAAGGTATGCCCCGTAGCCCAACCCGATCAGGTAGCTTGCACCTACAAGCAGTTTTATAGTAGGTTCAAATAAAGAATCAATGATTGCCACTTTCACATTCTTTTTGTAGACATCATCCGTCATATTATGGAATCTGCCCTGATCTGCCCGTTCCTGCACATACGCTCGGATAACGCGTACCCCTGCAATGGATTCGAGAACCCTGTCATTCATATCACCGAAAGCATCTTGGGCTTCTGTGAAGCGCTGATGAATTTTCTTCCCGTATATATTCATCGCAAGGGCCATCAAAGGCAACGGCAGAATGGCCGCGATTGTCAGTTTCCAGCTGATGAGGAACCCCATCGTTCCAAGGATGACCAGCATGAACGCACTGGAGTCGATAAGCGTCAGCACCCCGAAACCGGCGGTGGTCGAAATCGCCTTCAGATCGTTCGTTGCACGCGCCATCAAATCCCCTGTACGATTTTTTTCATAAAAAGTCGGTGTCATCTTTAAAAGATGCCCCATCAGCTTTGAGCGTAAAGATCTTTCCACCAGGAATGAACTGCCAAAAAGCTGATACATCCAAACATACGTAATGCCATAGATAACAAAAGCAAGAACAAATAAAAAGGCAACATACTGAAAAAGCCTTTCCGGTGTAAACGCTCCAATCTGTATATCATCAATGGCCATCCCTATCATCTTTGGCGGGATAATCTCCAAAAACCCCGCAAAAATCAATAATCCTATGGCAACAGCATATCTTCTCCAATGCTCCTTAAAAAACCAACCTAATTTGCCTAAAACTGAAAGCATATGATCCAACCCCTTTCCGTTCTCCTAAAACTAAGATACCTACCCATCATCTGAAGCCTCTCTGTATGTGATTCTAAGAAACGTTACTTTTTCCATTTTCATTTCCTCCTCATTTTAGTTTGGTTAGTGGATTCTTTTGTGGAAAAAAATAGTAATACAAGCAAACAAAAAAAGGCACACCGAACGTCAGTCCGGTATGCCTGAGAATTCTCCCAATAAAAAAGCACACGCCACGTTCTTGAAGTGACCTGTGTTTGCACAATACTATTATCCCACATAAAAAATAGTAAAGGTAAGTGACAGTCAGAATTAATTCAGACTGAAAACACTCTTAGGGCAGGTCACGAGATCTATGAAGTTATTAAGCTTACCTGCAACATCACCAAAAACAACAATTAAATTAATCATCTCGAGCCCTCCTTTTCCTTTAAAATTTCTGATTCATAAATTTTCCACCCTCTAAATTTATCACCATGGACAAGATTTTGTCAATTACTAATTTTAAGATAATTAATAAGCCTAAGACGAAACACATAACAGAAAAAATAAATTGAAAATAGGGGCCAGACCCCGGCAGGAGTATCCTCGTCCATGTCGAAGGTCATTCGAATTCTTAGAGGAATATCATCTTCTCTTGCTATTTTCGGTTTTTCCTGTTATTCTTAAGAAGAATTATTTTTGTTCGGTATGTAAGGATTCAAAGTTAAGATTTAACTTTCGCCTTGATATTGTTTGAGCAAGAATAGTAATACATTTGTGCGTAAAGCACATAGGAGGTAACAACATGTTACAAGGTACAGTAAAATGGTTTAACGCAGAAAAAGGATTCGGATTCATCGAGCGCCAAGACGGAGACGACGTATTCGTACACTTCTCAGCTATCCAAGGCGAAGGTTTCAAATCTTTAGAAGAAGGTCAACAAGTTACATTTGAAATCGTTCAAGGTAACCGTGGCGACCAAGCAGCTAACGTAAATAAAGCATAATTTTTCAAAAGATAAAAAAGGCTCCCTTTATGGGGGCCTTTTTATTTTGCCCTTTTTCACCAGATTAAACCTATATGCCTCTTCATTTCCAGTTCGATTCATATACACATACTCAGGCCTTATTCACAATTCAGCCATAAGAATGTGACAGACTTGTTAAAGATGTATTTAAAATATATCTTTAACTATACACCCCCTTATAATAAAGATGTATTTAAAATATATCTTTTAAAGGAGATCTTATCATGTTAATCCAGAAAACAATTGAGATCGTAAAGTCCACTGCACCTGTATTAGCAGACAAGGGCGTAGAAATTACTACTTTCTTCTATAAGAAACTTTTCGAAAACCATCCGGAATTATTAAATATCTTTAATCATGCTAACCAATCCAAAGGACGCCAGCAAACTGCTTTGGCCAACACCGTTTATGCAGCAGCAACCTATATCGATCAGCTTGAAGTTCTGCTCCCTGCGGTTAAACAGATCGCACATAAGCATCGAAGCCTGCAAGTAAAACCGGAGCACTATCCAATTGTAGGTGAGCATCTGCTACTTGCGATCAAGGAAGTGCTTGGGGACGCAGCGACCGAGGAAATCCTGCATGCATGGGGAGAAGCCTATGGCGTCATTGCTCAAGTATTCATTGATGTGGAACAGGAAATGTATCAAGAAGCAGAAAAAGCGAATGCCGGCTGGTCCGACTTTAAAGAATTTGAAGTAGTAAGAAAAGAAGAGGAAAGCTCTGTAATCACTTCCTTCTACTTGAAGCCGGCAGACGGAAGCAAAGTTTCTCTTCATAAGCCTGGGCAATATATCACCATCCGTGTATCTATTCCAGGTGAAGAATACTTATTGAACCGCCAGTACAGTCTATCTGATGCGCCGACTGAAGAATTTTACCGGATTTCAGTCAAAAGAGAAGCGGAATTCACTCCTGAAGGGAAAGTCTCCAACTACTTTCATGATCATGTCAATGTAGGTGATAAGCTGGAGCTTACTGTACCTGCAGGAGACTTCACTCTTGATACAGGCTATGAACCTGTCTACCTCATCAGTGGTGGAGTCGGGATCACCCCTATGCTAAGTATGTTGAAGGCAATCGCTCAAACAGAGCCTACACGCCCAACGACCTTCCTGCATGCTTCAAAAAATGGAACGGTTCATGCATTTTATGATGAAGTGAAGAATTCAATGGAAACTCTGGAAAAAGGGGAAGCCATCTTTGTCTATGAAAATCCAACAGAAGAAGATCGCAGCTTCCAAAAGTTCCACTTCGATGGTTATGTAACCGAAGAAATGATCAAAGAGCTGCATGCTGAACCAGAAGCTATATTCTATGTATGTGGACCGGTTCCATTCATGCGTGCCATCCTGACCCACCTCGAAAACATCGGAGTACCAGCCGAAAAAATCAACTACGAATTTTTCGGCCCTGCGATGGATTTGAAACAGAAGGAAAGTTTAGAGGTCTAACCCACTGCATTAAAGCGCTAAAAAGGGGCCTGACCCTCACTACATTAAAGCACTAAAAAGGGGCCTGACCCCCATCGCTTTAAAGCGGTGGGGGTCAGGCCCCTTAACGTCGTTCACTTCAAACAAAGCGCCAATCACATAAAAAAACCTGCTCCAAAAAGGAACAGGGTGGTTACAAACATGTAATAAAGTAAATGGTCCTATTATTATAGCATCATTTTTTAAAAATGGATATTTATTTTTTTGCAACATGCAAAACTTTTTCTACCGTGCTTAGCAATTCCCTTGCTGCATCAGTGGGGCAAGGGGCTTGGCTAATCGCGGAAATGACAGCAACCCCATCCGCACCGGCCTCCACTACACTCGCAGCTCTTTCCTTGTCTATCCCACCGATCCCTACAATTGGCAGTGTGATTCCGGCTGCTCGGATTTCTTTGATTATATCCGGCCCTTTCACCTCATGAAGATCACTTTTCGTGCTGGTAAAATACATTGGACCTACGCCCAGGTAATCGGCACCACACTTCATTGCCTCTTGGGCCTCTTGTACATTATGGACGGAGACACCGAGTAGTTTTCCGGCGAATTTTTCTCTTATTACGGAAATTGGTCCATCCTCCTGACCGATATGTAAACCGTCTGCCCCCAATTCCAAGGCAAGTTCCACATCATCATTCACAATAAACGGGATACCGTATGAATGACAGCGGCTCATCAACGCCTGACCGAGCACTATTTTTTCCTGCCCAGATTTGGCCCCTATCCCCTTTTCACGGTATTGGAAGAGGGTAACCCCTCCTTTTAAAGCCGCATCAAGAACGGTCAGGGGATCCATTTCACGACAATTGGTGCTCCCCATCACTAAATATAACCGCATCAAATCTTTCAATTTTTCGTTTATCAAGAATTGACACTCACCCTTCTCTCTTGGTAAGCCCAGTGATTGGTAGGGCCATGGCCACTGCCTATCTGTAGGTCCTCTTCAATGGCAGCATGGATGAATTCCTTGGCTACCTGTATGGCATCCCAAACAGACTCACCCTTTGCCAGCTGAGCCGTAATGGCTGCGGCAAAGGTACAGCCCGTTCCATGTGTGTTTTTCGTGGCAATCCTCATACTCTTCAATTCATGGAAGCTATGTCCATCATAGATCAGGTCGATGAGGTCGTCTCCAAAACCGTGTCCACCTTTGATCACAACATAATCCCCTCCAAGCTTATTCAAGATCTTTGCTGCCTTCCGACGGTCCTCCATTGAACGGATTGGAATCTCCGTCAACACCTCCGCTTCCGGAATATTCGGGGTGATGACAGTTGCAAGTGGGATGAGCGATTCCCTCATGGAACGAATTGCATCCTCCTGCAAGAGCTTGGCTCCCCCTTTTGCAATCATCACCGGATCTACCACTACATTTCCCCATTGAAAGCTTTTTATCTGTTGTGCGACTGCTTCAATCAGAGCGCTGCTAAAAAGCATGCCTGTTTTTAAAGCATCCGGCTTCAGATCTTCTTCAATGGAAGAAAGCTGTTGAAGCACCATATCAATAGGGATAGGATAAACCGCTTGAACGCCTTTTGTATTCTGCGCGGTTAGGGCAGTAATCGCAGACATCCCATAGACTTTCAATTCCTGAAAGGTTTTCAGGTCGGCTTGTATTCCTGCTCCTCCACCGCTATCAGAGCCTGCGATGGTTAATGCTTTTCCTATCATGGGTGTCACCTCCGTGCTTTTTTATGTAAAAAAACTAACCAAAATACCGATAATACAAGGACTTTGCTGCCAATACATCCTTTGTGCCGTGGATGAGGACCCTGCCATCCTTGAATGCCACAAGGCGGTGATCCTCAATTTCAAAGGAGAGCAGATAAGGATTTTCCTCCACAGCTATCCCCCGTTCGACAAGCACTCTCTTAAGCTCAGTCAGATCCCTTTCCCCGGCTTTGGAAGGGCGGATCTGGATAGAGTCGCGCCCACATAGGACCGCTGTTTTTGTTTGGTTTTCAAAGGATAGATTCGGATAGGTTCTCTTTTCTCCACAGCTTTTGCAGCCTGCCTGTTTCATTTTTGCCACATCGATCGATACATAGTGGTTTTTCCAGAGGTCAAAAGAAACGAGCTTTCTTCGGCACGCTTTCTTGTTACCGGTTAACATTTTCAATGCTTCTGCCACCTGATGCGCCACCACCATTCCAACAGCAGGAGAAATGATGCCGACCGTATCGCACGTTGCTCCCCCTAGCGGAACGGCATTCAACAGACACTGCAGACATGGAGTTTCTCCCGGTAAAATGGTAAAAGAAATGCCATAACTCCCTACGCATGCCCCATAGATCCAGGGTATCTCATATTTTTGCGAAATATCATTCATGATCAGACGGATATCAAAATTATCTGTGGCGTCCAGGAGCAGGGAAACCTGTTCGTTTTTCACGAAATTCTCCAGACTTTCAGCTGTGACATCGTCTACTAGCGCAACTATCTCTACTTCCGAATTGATTTTTTCCAAACGATCTTTAGCGGCAATCGCCTTCGGAAGCTTTCCACTTGCATCCTCTTCGCTGTAGAGCTGCTGACGCTGAAGATTGCTCCACTCGACATAATCACGGTCGACAATGGTCAGCCTGCCGACACCGGCACGGACCAGCGCTTCGGCATTTCCTGTTCCCAGTGCACCTGCACCGATCAGGAGTACATGCTTTTGCCCTAAAAGCTTTTGTCCGTCTTCCCCGATCGGTGAAAATAGGGTCTGACGTGAATAGCGTTCCATTATCCCACACTCATTCCTTCGGTCGGACTGCTTGCTGTCGCATAGCGCTTTTTATCCATTCGGCCGGCTTCATATCCCAGTCGTCCCGCTTCAATGGCAAGTTTCATGGCATAGGCCATTTTCACAGGATCTTTTGCGGCTGAAACAGCGGTGTTCAATAGCACCCCATCTGCCCCCAATTCCATCGCCTTGGCTGCATCAGCTGGGGATCCGATTCCTGCATCGACAATGACAGGAACCTTTGCCTGTTCGATGATGAAGCTAAGGTTCAATTCGTTGATGATCCCTTGGCCAGAGCCGATCGGGGATGCACCCGGCATGATGGCATGTGCCCCAAGCTCCTCTAGTTTCCGGGCAAGGACGACATCATCAGACGTATACGGCAGGACAGTAAATCCCTCTTTCAACAATTCTTCTGTTGCTTTCAAGGTTTCCACCGGATCTGGTAGCAGCGTCTTCCAACAGCCGATCACTTCGACCTTGATCATGTCACACAGCCCGGATGCTTTTGCAAGCTTTGCAATCCTTACCGCCTCCTCTGCTGTTTTGGCACCTGCTGTGTTTGGCAGAAGGGTGTATTTCTCCAAATCCAACTTTTCCAAAAAGTTCGGCTGACTCGCTTCAAAAATATTCATTCTTCTAACGGCAAAAGTCAGAATCTCCGATTCGGATACATCCACCGCCTTCTGTTGAATATCAAAATCGGGATATTTTCCTGTTCCAAGCAATAAACGAGAATTAAATGTGTATGAACCAATTTTCAACATATCATCCGCCTCCTACAAAATGTACTAGTTCCAGTTGGTCACCTTCTGCAACTGTTTCAGCTGCATGAAGCTCTTTTTGCAATATCTCTTTGTTCTTTTCTACAATAACTACCTTTTGATCAAGCTGAAAATGTGATAATAATTCCGCAACGTTGGTTACTTCGTTTGGAATTTCTACATGATCGCCATTAATCCGAATTTTCATATTTTCACCTCATTGAAGGTTCTTGTATTCTATTAAGTCCAAATGCACGAGTATAATCCGGCAGCTTCCATCCATTAATCATGCAGGCAACAAGCTTCCCAGTGATTGGGGAAAGCAGGATTCCATTCCTGTAGTGGCCTGTTGCAATAAAGAGATTGGGGATGGTAGGGTGTTTCCCTAGAAATGGGAGCCCATCACCGGTTTGTGGCCTGATACCTGCCCATGTCCGTTCAAAGCTTGCATGCTCGATTGCCGGAAGAGTCCTGATTGCTTCCTTCATAAGGGAGGCCAGTCCTCCTATTGAAACTTTTTCAGAGAAAGTGTGGGGCACCATGGTGGCACCAACCACCAACCGGTTGCCGCTTTTGGGTACGATATAGCAGGAGTCTGTAAAAATAGTACTCTCCAAAACCGGCTTATCTGTCAGCACTGAAAAGCATTCACCTTTTACCGGGTAGGACGGGAGATTTATACCAAGCCCAGATAGGATCCTCTTACTCCATGCACCTGCGGTTACCACAATGGAAGCCCCTGAAAAGCTTCCTTCACTTGTTTCCACTTTTACAGTTTCTTGATGAAGTTCCTGAAGCGAATACACTTCCACATATTCTTTGATATCCGCCCCGAGCGTGATGGCAGCCTTGGCAAATGCGTGTGTCAGCTTTTCCGGATTGACGTGGCCATCCCTCGGAATATCCATTGCGCCAAGCATCTCCATCCCTAATGCGGGCTCTCTTCGCAAAACCTCTTCCCTGCTGATCCAGTCTGCCTTTTCTCCAAGTTTCTGTTGAAGAGCAATTGTCTTTTTAAGAGAAAGAGCCTCCTCTTCGTGATACGCAAGCTTCAGCATTCCTTTTTGGACCAGCTCAATATCTATACCGGTTAATTCCTTCAGGTCTTGCTGCAGGTGGGGAAAAATAGCCCTGCTTTCTTTTGCAAGTTCAAAAAGAGGACCTGCCTCGGTGACCTCCACCTGAGCACCAAGCATGCCTGCAGCGGCACTGGACGCCTTTGAGGCAATCCGCTCCTTTTCCAATAGAAGTACCTTTTTTCCGGATTTGCTTAAGTAATAGGCGGATGCACATCCATTGACACCCCCACCTATGATAATGACGTCATAGCTCGTGCCCATCCAATCCCTCCTTTCTCCAACTAGTTTGATAGGAAATTGCCGCCTCCACCGGCTCCTTGGCACTCATGATCCCGGACATGACGGCTATCCCTTTTATCCCAATACCTTGAAGCTCAGCTATTTTGTCTGGAGTAATCCCACCGATTGCAATCACTGGAACCGATATGGTAGAGGCAATTGCCCCCAGTTCCTCCATTCCTCTGGCCTTCATACCATCCTTTGACTTTGTACTGTATACGTGACCGTAGAGCAAAAACGAAGCTCCATCTTGTTCCGCTTCTACTGCCTCCTGATAGGAATGGATCGATTTTCCGACTTGCAGACCGGGGAATGAATTCCTAACCTCCGAAACTCCTAAGCTATGATACGCCAGCTGTACGCCTCCAACTCCGAGTATATGTGCCACATCCACCCGGTCATTAATGATGAGCTTTTTATGAGGAATTCCACCATGAATCAATCTTTCGACTATTTGATATAAATCTTTTGCTGGTCGATTCTTTTCCCTAACATGTATGTGGTCCACATAGGGATGAATCGAACAAAGAATGGATACCAGATCATCAGCTGTTCTTTTTCCATCTGTAATAACATGCAGCGTCATTTTCAACACCCTTTTTCCATTGGCTCCGTTAAACACCACAGTTGATTTCCGCAATAGGCTGCGCTTTCCGCGGGGCGTTTTGTGGAGCCTCCTCGGCTTCGCCTGTGGGGTCTCCGCTAAACACTTTCTCCCGCAGGACAAGGAAGGCTGCGGCAGCGATACATCGCACGAAGAAAATGCTCGCATTTTCGAGGAGTCTTCGCCTATTGCTCGAATCAACAGCTAGTAAACATAAGGAACAACACTCGTTTATTTGTGCCTTCCCACTTTTCCATTAAAAAAACCACTCTTCGCGTAAAGAGTGGTTTTGTCTATCAATGGTATGTACTTTCCTCATCCAAAATAGAACGGCTCCACTTCCCTACGCTGGTATTAACCAGATCAGGTTCGAAGGGTCTGGAAATCGTTCTTTCCATCTCAGTCACTTATGACTCCCCTAGTGATAACAAATATTCAATTAATACTTACATTTTAACATAATATTATGAAGCTTCAAGCAATTCATCTTGACCTACCTGTAACGAACATCGGAAATCGAGAAAATCGGCAGGTAGCCGGCTGCTGCAAAGCCTATCATAAACATGCTGATAAAAAGAGTGACAAACCAGATGTCTTTTTTTGAAAACCCCGTTCTATAATAATAGGTCCGTTCCTTCTGCCTACTAAATCGTTTCGCCTCCATCGCGACCGCTACACGATGGGCCCTCCTGATGCTCTGGGATAAAAGGGGGATGCTAAAAAGCTTAATCTTATAAAAGAGTGCGGCCACTCCTTTTTTTTGCTCCACCCCTCTGACCAAAAGAGCATTTCTTAATGTAAGATATTCCTCCACCATAATGGGCAGCAGCCTTACTCCAGCCATGAAGCCATAGGCGAACCTTGGAGGAAGCTTTCCCTGCTGCATCAAGGAGTAGAATAACAGCACTGGCTTTGTGGTAAGCGCGAAAAGCAGGCCGCAAAAGGCAAATACCATTGAACGAAGACCTAGATGCACTCCCCTGAAAAAGCTTTCTTCGGTCACATGTATGAGTCCAAAACGAAACAGTGTCGTATCCCCTTTTCCAAACATGATCATGGCAAGGGAACTCGTCAGGAAGATGAACAAAAAAGGCAGGAGCAGCAGCATTTTTGTTTTTACACGGTACCTTATGGAAGCTATAAAAACCAACAGGAATAACAGGGTCACATAAGCAATGACATCCACATTATGGATGAACATGATGCCGATAAAAACAAGCAGCATGATGAGGAGCTTCAGGCTTGGATTCACCCCATGCATCCATGATTCTTTTCTAGGTAACGCTAACTGCATGCTTTTCCCTCCTACTCCCGGATTTACTGCAAAGTTCACTACCCTGGATTTCTTCTTTTAGTTTCCCATTCTCCACGACCCACACCCTATCTGCAAAATTCTCTGCAATATGAAGATCATGAGTGACCATGACAATGGCTACTCCTGCCTCTTTCATTGCGGACAGCCATTCCAGCATTTGAAAGGTATTTTTGCTGTCCTGGCCGAAAGTCGGTTCATCGAGTAAAAGGACATCAGGCTCGTTGATGACTGCAGCTGCGACACTTAACCTCCGCTTTTGACCCATTGAGAGCTGGTAGGGATGCTGAGATTTCAGTTGCTGAAGCCGGAACCTTTGCAACAATTCCCCGACCCGCACTGCAATCTCCTCTTCCTTCAGCTTTTTCAAACGTAATGAGTATGCGATTTCCTCATATACGCTGGTGGTAACAAATTGGAACTCGGGATTCTGAAAGACAAAGCCGATCCGATTGGAAGGAATACCTTTAACAGGCTTTCCATCCAAGGAATATGAACCTTCCGTTTTTACCAGCTGCATCAACGACTCCAGCAGGGTGCTTTTGCCTGCGCCATTTTCTCCTATAATAGCTATCCACTCTCCGCTATGGATAACCTTTCCCTCTACCTCGATTTTTTTCTCTCTTCCCCGATAACCAGAGAAATCATCTAAAGTAATAATGGGAATATGGTTACTGTCTATGGAAAGTTCTTCACAAGCTTGCTCTCTTTCCTCGAGGTAATCCTCCCACACTCCCGGATACCAGATGCCATATTTCTTTAAAAGTGGTATATGATTCTGAAAGATGCTGGCTGTTGGACCGTCCGCCACGATATACCCTTCCTCATCAAGCACCACAATCCGGTCCACATAATCAAGGAGGAGGTCCACCTTATGCTCCACAATAATCACCGTTTTTTCTTCGTCTATTCCCTTTATCGTATCCCATACCTGCTGCGTTCCTACTGGATCTAGCATGGCGGTAGGCTCATCGAGAAACAATACTTCCGGCTCCATGGCAAGAACGGACGCAATCGCCAAGCGCTGTTTCATACCGCCTGAGAGCTTCCCGATGCTTGTATGGATATCATCGAGATTCAGTCCAACCAGTTCCAGGAGACGACGAATTCTCTCGGGCATTTCATCTCTTTGAACGGCCAGATTTTCCAGAACAAATGCGAGCTCTTCATCAACGTATGGCATGCAGAATTGGGAATCGGGATCCTGGAAAACATAGCCCCAGGAAATTGGGGACACCGTTTCCTTGGCAACCATCGGGACATCCAGCACTTCTGGAATCAAGCCTGACATCACCTGAAGCAAGGTCGATTTGCCACTTCCTGATGGTCCAAGGATCAGAACTTTCTCGCACCTTTTTACAGACAGGGAAAAGTCATGGAACAATTGCCTGCCCCCTGGATACTTCAACCGTAAATCTTCCAATTTGATGATTGGCTTCATGTTTGCCTCCTTATTACTGTCTCAAGGAATCGTAGTCCTCTTTGCTCGCAGGACGCAATAAATTCGTAACACCTGTTGCTTCCAACGCTTTTACCAAGATATAGGCAAGTACTCCAGATAAAAGGATGGCTCCGATGATACGGAAAGAAATCAACAGTGTGACGTTCCACCACACATAATCAAACAAGTAGCCTCTGAACAAGTCCAACAAAAGGGACCCTATTGCTGCAGCAACACCTGCAAGTGAAACAACCATCATGTCAAAACGCTTATAGCGGAAGCCCATGAATACAGCCTCTGCAAAAAGCCCCTGCACCACTCCATAAACAAGTACCATCAAACCATATTCGGAACCGACTAAAAATTCACCCGAGGCAGCAGCCACTTCCGCCAAGAATGCGACACCTGCTTTCCGGATTAGCAGATAGGCAACAGACGCTGCAATGAACCACATGCCATAGGATAGCTCCTGGATCTGCAGTCCCAATGGCGTTAAAAGGCTGTAGATTGGTCCCCAGATCTTATAGACGATTCCAAACACCAATGCAATCACAATAGTGACGAGAATATCCGTCAATTTTAATCCCTTTTTCATTTTCCTCATCCCTTACGCGTTTATTTGTATTTCCACTACAGGCCACTTTTCCAAGGTATAGGCCATCTCCCAGAATGAATATTCATACTGGCTGCTGATGATAAAATACTCCATCATTCTTTCCCGCTCTTCTTTCGTCGCTTTTTCCGCAAGCTCATCCAATCTATTAATCTGTTCCTCTACAAGCTCCCGGAACCACTCCCCTCCATAGGCGGCAATCCATTCCTGATAGATCAGCTCCACAGGTGTGGCATCCTTCAGCCTTTCTCCAATCTCGTAATATAGCCAATAGCATGGAAGCAGGGCTGCAATGACTTCCCCAAGACCCCCGGTAAGGACGGCACGGTACATATGGGAGGTATAGGCGTGTGCAGTAGGCGCCGCTTTAAAGCTTCTTTTTTCCTCCTCTGACACTCCCAATCTCTTTGAAAAATTTTCATGCAAGGACAATTCCGCCTCATACGTACCTTGTGCGTGGGCAGCCATTCTGGATGTAGTATGTAGATCGAAAGCTTTTGCTCCTGCATAGGCCTGCACTCTTGCAAAATGGCTTAAATAATAGGCATCCTGCAGCACGTAGTATTTGAATGAGTCCAACGACAAAGTACCATCCGCTATTCCCGTTACAAATGGATGGTGAAAGCTAGCCTCCCAAATTTGATCTGCCTTCATGCGTAATTCCTGTGAAAATTTCATCCTTCTTCCTCCTGTTCAAATCTTTTTTAGAAAACAAAAAACCACCTTCCTCGATTACGCAGGAAAGGTGGTTGAGTATATTTCGCAATTCTCTGCCACTCGGAAATTAGGAGATGGAGAGCTCGACCGACCACTTCCCTACGCTGGTGTTAACCAGATCAGGTTCTAAGAGTCTTAGAGTCTCACTCTAATCTCAGCCTTTTGAAGGCACCCCTAGTGGTAGAAAACTATAAAGTTAGTGAAAAAGGTGGAAACCATTTTCTGATACCCATCTTATATCAGCTTTCTCCGATTTGTCAAAAACTTTTTAATTACCGCTGACTTCGATTGGGTTTTTATCCTTATTTTTACGCCCAAACCATCTACGTTTCTTCTTGGAGTTCTTCCCGAAGCCATCCAGCAATTCATAGACAACCGGAACAACAATCAGGGTCAGGGCGGTTGAAACGGTCAGCCCTCCGATTACGACTACGGCCAAGCTCTTTGATACTAGGCTGCTGGCACTTGCATGGCTGAAAACAAGCGGCATCATCGCGGCGATAGTCGTAACTGCTGTCATCACGATCGGACGCAGTCGGGTTGCCCCTGCTTCAAGCAACGCTTCTCTTGTTGCAAGCTCACGTTTTTTGTTTTGAATGACTCTCTCCAATAGTACAATCGCATTGGTTGTCACGATTCCAATCAGCATCAATGCGCCGATCAGTGCATTCATATCAAGCGAAGTTCCCGTCACGATCAATCCGATCACTCCACCTACCACTGCAAGCGGCAGCGAGAACAAAATCGCAAATGGGGCACGAGCTTCACCAAATGTAATGACCATGATCAGATACACAAGCAGAATGGCGATCCCCATCATCTTGAACATGTCCATAAAGGTTTCCTGCATCGATTCGGTGACACCGGCAACTGCGACATCAGCTCCATTCGGAAGGTCCAGATCCTTGATCATCGTCTCTACATCAAGACCTATTTTCCGGACATCCTCCCCCACAATCTCTGCCGAAACCTGTATCGTTTCTTCTCCATCCTTGTGGAAAATCTGCGTTTTAATATTCTGCTCTTTTACGGTTGCTACATCCTTAAGTTCCACCAGCCCTGCCACAGGGGAAGCAAGCTTCAAGGCAAGCAGTTCTTCTTGTGAATCCAGTCCATTGTGGTTGTATTGAAAAGTTGCTGGGAGTCTTTCCCCGGCCACCGTCACTTTTCCCATCGGCGTTTTTGCCAACGCCATTTTCACTTGTTCCCCAATCTGCTGAGCAGACAGTCCCGCTTTTTCGGCTTCAGACTGCTTTACTTCCACCTTCCACTCGGACTGCATCTCTTCAAAGTTGGAAGTGACTTTATCCAATCCCTCTATTTCCTTTAGTTCTTGCAGCACCATTTCAGCTGCAGCTACCCTCTCTTCTTCATTTTCAGCTGTTACATCGATTTGGATTCCGCTTCCGCCAAATCCACCAAAGGAATTTTTCATGGCTTCCACTTCTACCGCGTCAAAGGTCAATGCCTTTTCTTTTGTTTCCTCGATAAAAGCATCCACATCTTTCCCTTTTTCAAACATGACGAAAAATGCTCCAACATTCGATTGTGTTACCTGGCCAAATTCCGCATCCTCCTGGGCCATCCCCATCCGAAGCAACACTTGGTCCGCTTTTTCTTCCTTCAGGAGCTCCTTTTCAAAAAGAAGCGCGTTCTCCCTTGCCAGTTCAGGATCCATATCCTTAGGGAATGTAAGATTGACACTTACTGCCGACTCCACCTCGGACTCCACATTGGATTGCGGAATCAGGAAATAGCCGCCAATGGATGCAAGAAATATCACGAAAGAAGCTGCAAGGACAATGAATTTATGAGACAGGGACCATTGCAGGACTCTCTTATATCTTAATGCTGGTTTTTCCTCCTGCTGCTTTACTTTCTTCAACAGCATAAAGCTCAGCATCGGTACCACTGTCAAAGCAACCAGCAAGGAAGCCATGATGGAATACACAACGGCCAAGATCATCGGAAGGACAAACTCACCAAGCGAGCCTGATACAAACCCTACCGGAAGGAACACAGCAATAGTGGTAAGGGTCGACGCGGTGATCGCCATTCCCACCTCCCTGGTCGAATCGAGGACAAGCTCTTTCGAAAGTTTTTCAAGCTGCAGTCTCCGGTAGATGTTTTCCATGACCACGATACTATCATCTACAAGTCTACCAACAGCCACCGCCAATCCCCCAAGGGTCAGAATGTTCAAGCTTACCCCTGATTGTTTCAAAAGGAACATCGTGATAAAAATGGAAAGCGGTATGCTGACAATTGCGATAAAAGTCGTTCGGATATTTCTTAAGAACAATAGGATGACAAATGTAGCCGCTACCGCTCCGATTCCCACTTCGCGTGCCATTCCATATACTGCACTTTCCACTTCGGCTGCAGTGGAGAAGAGCATGTTTATAGTGTAATCGGGAAACGTTTCTGCGAGCTCCACCATTTTTTTATCCAGCGCCTTACCTACATTCACAGCATTTGCACTTGTTTCTTTTGTGACAATAAAGGCCAATCCATCGTTACCGTTGATACGGGTAAGCGCCTCATAATACTGATTGATCGATACAGATGCCACATCACCCAATTCAACGTTTGGAGCAAGCAAAATCGCTTCAATGTCACTCACATCATTGATTTCCCCAACCACTCTCACTGCGGTAGAGGAGCCATCCACATTCAAATGCCCGGATGGAACTGAAATGCTTTTGCCTTGAAGCGCCATCATTACCTGCATGGCAGTCAATTGTTTCTCCTCGAGGCTTGCCGGATCTACTTCAATCAAAAGCTCCGTGCTTGATTGACCGTAAAGGGAGACAGTGGATACTCCTTCGACATCTTCCATTTGAGGCAAGACCTTCTCTTTGATTACATTTTCGTCTTCAAGTGTCATTCCCACATCTGTTTGAACACCGATCTGCGCAATCGGAATCATCGAAGTGTTCAACAGGACAATAAAGGGCTTCATTGCCTCCTGTGGCAATGGCAGCTGATTGACAATCCTCTCCACCTCTTGATTTGACTCTTTCAGATCTGCTTCGTTATTAAAATATATATCTATCCTTGAGAGTCCTTCGCTAGTGGAGGAGACCATCTGCTCCACATTCGCAAGTTGCTTCAAGTTGTTTTCTATCGGTTCTGTTATCGTATCTCCCGTCGTTTCCGCATCCATCCCCTGTGCAATCGTCGTAACAGTGATGACAGGATTATCGACGCTAGGCAAAAATTCAACTGGCAGCTTCGTAGTGGAATAGACCCCCATAACCGAAATAAGAAATACCATAATGATGATTGCCGCTGTGTTTTTCAATGAAAAGCCGATTAATTTTTTCATCTCACATATCCCCTAAGAATTTACTGGTTTTTTCTTTCTTTTCTAACTATATCGTGGCATTACGTTCATTATTGTAAAAATTTTGTAAAATCATCCTTTCTATTCCGACTGAGTGTCCCGTTGGATATTTTAACATAATAAGAAAATTATGGAAATATTTATTTTCAAAATAAAAGATGTTAACCAACTGTGGATAACACCTTTATCAATCCCCTCAAACCGAGGCTGATTTTTCAAGAGACTCCGGCGCCCCCTCTTCCTCCTCTGAATGTTTTGGAAGGGTGGCCATGTAGAAAAACGAAACAAAAAGCAGACATCCACCTACCAACACATAGATCCCTTCGACGCTGACAACCTTCTGGAACGTCAACGCAATAATTCCAAGAGTGATTGACTGCGAAAGCATCATTACAGGCGTAATCCATCCCTGCACCCGTCCCATCATTTTCGGGTCTACAATTCTTGGAAGCCAGCCCCCTATTCCGATATTCACAAATGGCAGACTTAATCCAACAAGTGCACTGAATGCCAGGTAGAAATATACGGACGTGCTATACCCCGACGCGATAACAAAAGCTCCTGAAACCCCAACACCAATGATGACCATTTGATAGAGCTTCAGCTTTTTGGCAAGCATGGAAGCTATGATACTGCCTAAAAGTACCGAGATACCAAATACTATTCCTACAAGAACCATGATTTCTTCATAATTGTCCGGCGCCAATTTATATTTCAAAATATATGCTGGCATGACAGACATCCCGCCGTTCACAATCCCGAATACAAAAAATCCAATAATTAAATAGACGAGCAGCGGACTTTTCAGGATGTAAAGGAGCCCCTCCTTAAAATCCTTGGCTACAAATTTGATGTTGATTTCCTTCCACTTGTGGCTTCCATTGGGAAGGCGCACTGTCTCGGAAAGCACACAAGCACGGATTAATAGTGCACTGACGATATACGTGGCGAAGTCGACTATGATGGCGCCTTGCAGCCCGATGGTCCAGTAGATGAAAATACCGAGTGCATTTCCAAAAAGCATGAACAAACTGCTGGTCATCTGGTTTAATCCTGCTGCCACCGTATATTCATCCTTGGAGAGAATGCCTTGTATCATGGCTCCTTGCGCCGGATAGAAGAATTTTGAAAACGCGCTGCGCAAAAACAATAGGGCAAAAATCAGCGGCATCCAATCTATGTAGATGGCACCAAGCAATCCAAGTGACAGGAATGCACAGATCCAATCGCTGTTGGCAGCAATCTTCTGCCGGTCCATCCTGTCTGCCAGCACCCCTACCAGGAAAAATACTGCCAGGGTAGGCAAGGAGTACATAAGCTCCGTAATGGCCGCGTAAAACGGCTTTTCTGAAAATCTATCCAAAAGGTATAGCATAAAAGCGGCAATTCCAATTATATTCCCCATCTGAGAAGTAAATGCTGCCAGAAACAAAAGACTGTAATTGCGATTTTTAAAGATTTGCACCATATTTTTCATCGGTTTATCCCCCACCATCATCTTGTTATCTAGCATCATTTTACCTCGATTAGTAAACAAGGGTAACGGACTTACGGGTAATTTTCTATCGGTCTCAAGGAGGAGGGATGGGTAGTGATGGAGGCTTAATTGAATGGTTAGACGGGTGTGGACAGGATTGTTTCGTTCCGTCACCATCAAGTATTTTACTGGGTGGCGGTTCGAGAAAAAGGAGGCACGTTCAGTCGCTGCTACATCAAACAAAAAAACGCCCAGCAATCCAAAAGGATTACCAAGCGTCATCTTAAGGCGTCAGCAATATTTTTCCGGTACTTTTTCTGCTCTCCAAAAGCTCGTGGGCTTTGGCTCCATCACTTAGGGAAAAAACAGTCGGCTCTGCAATTTCCAGCTTATCCTCGGCAATCCAGGAGAACAACCTGGTCGAACGTGCTACCCTCTCTTCGCGGGAAGTCAAAACATTCCAAAGATCTCCGCCTGTCAGGGTCTTCGAGGTGTCCATCAGCATCCTTGGATCGACAGGTTCCGGATCACCGCCAGCCATACCAAAGAACACAACCGTTCCGCCAATTTTTGTTGCTTGAAAGCTTGATGCCAAGGTCGAACCGATTGACTCATACACTACCTCAACGCCTTGCCCCGAAGTTGCGTTTTTTACGTCTGCCACCCAATCTGAACCATACAGGAACACCTGGTCCGCACCTGCATCTTTTGCGATAGCCGCCTTCTCCGCAGAGGAAGTCAATCCGATTACCTTACCGCCAAGCAGTTTAGCCATCTGGGTCAACAGCTGACCGACTCCTCCGGCTGCTGCATGCACCAGAACTGTGTCCCCTTTTTTAACAGGATGACTGTCGTGCACAAGGTAAAGTGCAGTGAGTCCTTGAAGCAAAACTGCAGCAGCCGTTTCACAAGAAATCTTATCAGGAAGAGGAATTGCTTTATCGTAAGGTACTGCCACAAATTCCGCATTCGCATATGGTACATCTGCAAATCCTATTTTGTCTCCGATCTTAATGTCCGTAATGGCAGCCCCCACTTCTGAGACCACTCCTGCCCCTTCATATCCAAGAATATAAGGCGGCTCACCTGCAAGATGGTAGTTGCCTTTTCTCCGATAAATATCAGCAAAATTCAGACCTACCGCTTCCGTCTTAACCAAAATTTCATGATCACCTATTACAGGGTCCGGAATTTCCGTGTAATACAGAACATCAGGACCTCCAAATTTATCAAATACGAGAGCTTTCATTAAAATCCCCTCCATTACCTATTCAAAATTCCAGCCTGCTTCATCGTCCAATATACTATCTACATGTCTTTGAATGCAAAAAACTAGATATCAGCTGAAATTATCATTTATCAGCCATTTGTATTTTCAACATCTTCTGCGGTTCGAAAACTTAAAAATGCCAAGTCCTAAATCAGGGACTTGGCACTACTGATCAGTGGTTAATCGTCATCGTCATCATCATCGTCGTGTTTATCCTTCTTCTTCCCGCGATCTTTCTTATCTTTATCTTTTTTCTTATCATCTTTTTTCTTTTCTTCTTTCTTCCTTTCGCCCTCATTGTCAGAAGGTCTCTCGGACTCTTCTTCCTTCTTTACAGGTGCTTTGGGCTTTCCGAAAGCAGGAAGGTTGAAGGATTCGACTGGTTCGTCTTTCCAAGCTTCACTCACTACCTGCTGGAAAATCTTCGCGGAAGGACTGCCTGCTCCGGAAATGATCGGAAGGTATAAATCTTCTGTCGGCTTATCGAATCCGATCCAGAAAGCACCGACCACCTGTGGGGTGAAGCCGGCAAACCATTGGTTGGAGGTAGCTTTATGGTTATCGTCCCTTGTTTGGGTGGAACCAGTTTTACCTGCCACTTCCCTGCCTTGAATGATGGCGTTCTTTCCACTGCCTTCTTCCACAACATTCTGCAGGATATAGGTCATTTTCTCCGCCGCTTCCTTAGAAACGACCTGTTCCTTTTCCCCTTCAAAGTTAGCAACTGCATCGCCGTCTCCCGTTTCAATTTTCATAATTGCATGGGATTCGACAAGCTCACCCTTATTGGGAAAAATGGTGTAGGCCTCTGCCAGATGTTTGGGGGCGATTCCTTTATCAAATCCACCAAGAGCAAGGGCTGCAAGGTTATGGTCATTTTCTGTAATCGGCAAATACAATTTTTTTGCCGCTTCAACACCAGTTTTGACTCCCATTTCGTGTAATAGGGAGACTGCCGGAACGTTATACGAATTCAATACTGCATCATACATGGATACTTCCCCGCGGTAATCAAGTGTGTGATTCAGCGGCTTGTACCCGTCTATATCGATCGGTGAATCATTTAACATATCGTACATATCATAGCCCTTTTCCAGAGCAGGGGTATAAACCAATAAAGGCTTCACCGTGGAACCAGGCTGCTTGGCGAGTCGTGAAGCACGGTTGAAATCCCGGAACTTGTAGTCTCTTCCACCGATTAGTGCAAGAATCCCACCTGTCTTGGGATCCATTAAGATTCCGCTGCTCTGGGCCACTTCCCCATTAGGTGCCGTCGGGAAGTTGGCCGGGTCGGCATACACCTTTTCCAAGGTTTCCTGTGCTTTAGGCTCAAGGGAAGTGTAGATTTTGTAACCTCCTGCCAATAGCTCACTTTCACTGATGCCATACATTTTATTGGCTTCCTCGAGAATGTAATCCATATAGCTCGGATATTTCCCTTCATATGGATCTACATTTCTCGTTTCGAGCTTCAACTCTTCCGCTTTGGCGGCTTCTAATTCTTCGAGTGTAATAAACTTCTGATCATACATCAGGTGCAGGACCAAATTTCTTCTTTCGATGGAACGGTCCGGATTATTCAACGGGGATAAGGCTGATGGTGCTTTAATTAAGCCGGCAATGGTGGCCGCTTCCGCCAGCGTCAACTCGCTTGGATCCTTTGCAAAATAAACGGAGGCTGCATTCTTGATTCCCCATGCTCCCTCACCAAAATAGATCTGATTCAAATAAAGGCTGATAATCTGATCCTTTGTGTAGGCCTTTTCCACCTTCTTGGCCAGGAAAAACTCATCAAATTTCCGTTTGAATGTTTGTTCATGTGTCAAAAATACATTCTTCGCCAGCTGCTGTGTAATGGTACTTCCGCCCTGTACGACTCCCCCAGCCTTGATATTAGAGGAAAACGCACGGAGGGTTCCAACAAAATCGAACCCGTCATGTTCATAAAAACGACGATCCTCCACCGCTACGACAGCGAGTTTCATCACATCCGGAATGTCTTCACTCGATACTCCCTCTATTTTACTTGCAGTCAGCTTACTTGCAACCTCACCATGACGGTCATAGATTACCGTAGCCTGAGGCAAAGGTTCGGTCAAAGCACTGACATCCCTTGTATTAATATATAATTGCATCCCTAGCAATACGATTAGCACGAATAATCCTGCCATTAAAAACAATGCTCGCAGGCTTACCTTTTTCTTGTTTCGTTCTACTCTCTTCGCCATAAGAACCCCCTATTTCACAACAAAAATCTTTACAGTAATTCGGAGCATCCCCTAATTTTTTTAGGGTAAGCATACATAATTCTACGCTTCATCTATTAGAATTAAATACGACGGATCCCTGTAATACCCGTGTTCTCCTTTACTTGAACATTACTACTTACCCATTTTACAAGAAGTCCAACCACAAAAATATAATTCTAATAATTGCGCGAATTCCAATTCTCTTGACTACCCTTCTTTTCACCCATATAATGTTGAACAATTACCTAAATGAATAAGTATAAAGTGCTACTCGTATAATCTTGGAGATATGGTCCATAAGTTTCTACCAAACTGCCTTAAACAGTTTGACTACGGGATGGAGCAAATACTATATGTATGTTTTCGGCAAAAACCTACTTTTTATGTAGAACGGAAACAAATTATAGCCATTTTGCCACTTCTCTAATGTCAAACTCCAGGATTTCCATGGAGTTTTTTATTTTTTATTGGAGGAGATTGAAATGAATACAACCAACCTGACAAACCTTATCAAAGCTTCTGCAAAAACCACTCCCGCTGACCTTGTCATCAAAAATGGGAAAATCGTTGACGTGTTCAATCTCGAAATCATCGAGGATAATCTAGCAATAAAAGATGGAATGATTATTGGAATAGGAGACTACGAAGCTATAGATTTCCTGGATGCCAAAGGTGCGTATATTTGTCCCGGTTTCATTGATGGACATGTCCATATGGAATCCTCAATGGTTCACCCTTTTCATTTTACCAATACTTTAATTGAGCATGGCGTAACCACCATCATCACCGACCCTCATGAAATTGCCAATGTCAGCGGGGCCGCCGGCATACAGTTCATGATTAATGCAACCAAGGATTCCTTGGTGGATGTATTTTTCATGCTGCCTTCCTGTGTCCCTGCTACGCCATTTGAACAGAATGGTGCCACTCTGCATGCAAAAGACCTTGCACCTTTTTATGAGAATGAAAGAGTACTGGGACTGGCAGAAGTGATGGACTTTCCGGCGGTCAGAGATACCGATGAAGAGATGCTGGAAAAACTGACCCACGCTTGGAATGAAAGAAAGCAGATAGATGGGCATGGTGCAGGCTTGACTGAAACGGCGATCAATATCTACCGCAGTGCCCAGATAAAAACGGATCATGAATGTGTTACTGCAACGGAAGCTTTGGCTCGAATCAGGCGGGGGATGTATGTCATGATTCGGGAAGGCTCGGTCGCAAAGGACCTGAAAGCACTGTTACCTGCTGTTAATAATCGAAATGCAAGGCGCTTTTTATTTTGCACGGACGATAAACACCTCGACGATCTAGTTCGGGAGGGAAGCATCGACCATAATATTCGGCTCGCGATTCAAGAGGGAATGGATCCGTTGCTTGCCATTCAGTTGGCCACATTGAATGCAGCGGAATGTTACTCCCTCCCTCAAAAAGGTGCAGTCGCGCCAGGCTACCACGCGGACCTTGTTTTAGTAGGCGATCTGGAGAATCTGGAAATAGAAAAAGTCCTGAAGCGCGGAAAACTGGTAACAGACCAATCAAAGGGCTTATCGAAGTTTCCTCTTTCCGTCCCAAAAGAACTCACAGATTCTGTCCACATCAAAACGTGTTCAAAGGACCAATTGAAGCTGCCTGTGGATGGTTCAGTGCCTTGCAGCATTATTGAAATCATCCCTAATAGCCTTGTCACCAAGTATATAAAAGAAATGGTACAAACTAGCGCAGGCGAATTCCTTCCATGCACAAAAAATGATCAGATGAAGCTTGCAGTAGTCGAAAGGCATAAAGGCACCGGGAAAATCGGAATTGGCATTGTGAAAGGACTGCAGTTAAAAAATGGAGCGATTGCATCTACCGTTGCGCACGACTCTCATAATATAGTAGCTGTCGGAACCAATGACGATGATCTCCTCGTTGCCATTCAAACACTTCAGGATATACAGGGAGGGATGGTCATTGTATCAAAGCAAGAACCAATTGCCACTCTACCTTTGGAAATTTGCGGTTTGATGTCAGAGCAGCCTTTGGAGCAGGTTTTAGAGCATTTAAACAACCTTCATCACTCATTAACAGAAATAGGGATGGAGCTTGATTTCAATCCATTTGTCACGCTCTCATTTCTGAGCCTGCATGTTATTCCTGCATTAAAGCTTACCGAATCAGGATTGTTTGAAGTAACAGAGTTCAGACATATTTCCATTCAGTAGTTTTTTACAAAAAATGCCTTCCTCTCCCCTCTTCATCTACGTTTAAAAGTCTAGGTACAGGGTACTTAAATTACAAACGATCAGATTAAAAAAAGGGAGAGGAATAGCATGCACTCGTTCAACAATATCCTCATTGCATATGATGGATCAGACGGAAGCGTCAAAGCTCTCAAGCTAGGCATCGATATGATGAGAAGACTCGATACTAATATTACAGTGCTGCAGGTACTGGAGGAAAAAATGTCGGGAGCCCCCATTTCATCAAGGCAGCCTGAAGTCATGCCTGTCGGAGGTTTTGGACTCGAAGGTATGAATATGTACGCCAACAATGTCAAAGAGCGTGTCCCAACCGACCGCCATCCACAGGCTACCAACAATGATCCGACAGAGGAATCATCCAGGGAAATCCGGGAACTACTGGCACAGGAACGTGTTGAAGCTCCGGTGGAGATAATGTACGGAGATCCTGCCAAAACCATCTGCAAATTTGCCGAAACACAAAATCATGACCTGATCATTATCGGGAGCCGCGGACTGGGCGGTTTAAAGAAACTTATTCTGGGCAGCGTCAGCGATAAGGTCACAAATTCTGCCACCTGTCCCGTACTTGTTGCAAAGTGATAACCGGCTGGGCCAGGTCTTTCCTTCTGGAAAGACCTGGCTTTTTTGTGCTTTCAAACGCCTATCTTCACCAATCCATAGGCTAACGCATACCGTATATAGATGCTACACGAAAGGAGATATCCCTATGTATCCATATAGACAATTACCTGGATTGCCTCAAATATTCGGACCAGGATCCGGGCAAGGTGGACCTCCGCCATTTGGTCCTCCGCCAGGGCAAGGTCAAGGAGGAGGTTTTGGACCCCCTGGCCAAGGACCGGGCGGATTCGGACCTCCAGGACAAGGTTTTGGACCCCCTGGCCAAGGACCAGGCGGATTCGGACCTCCAGGACAAGGAGGCGGACAGGGTGGACCTCCACCGGGACCTCCACCATCATCTCCTCCACCTGAAGTGATGGGTTATGGTGCAGGTGGGCCTACTGCATTTGCAGTTGATCCGGGAGCGATGCGGAGATGCTTACGTCGTTATACCTGGGTTAGACTAAATAACGGGGAAGGCTTCTGGTTCTGGCCAACTTACATCGGCAGAAGGTCAGTAGCCGGCTACCGTTGGTGGTTCTTCACTTGGATTTACTTCGGTATTGACACTAACAGAATCAGATCATTCCAGTGTTTTTAAGCAATTAATTCAATGGAAAACCAGCAAAAACACGCCACGATTCATATGTGGCGTGTTTTTGTTATCCTTGAATTTTCTTGGCATGGATATTTACTTCTTCGTCGTTTTTCTTCATCTTGTTGACCATATTGTGGAAGGCGCTCCATTTGGAAAGCTTATCAATGGCTTCTTCTTCTGATTTTACTCCTTTGACGCGAAAAGAGTTGTCGTTCACAAAAACTTCATAGGCAGGTTGAAGGGCCTTCTGCTCTTTCCGCTTCTTTTCCCGCTCCATATGCCGACTGATCCTGCTTACGCTTTTTGCATCCTTTTTTAAGGAGGATCCTTCCTCTGCATATTTCGCTTTTTCCCTAAAACTCTGATTCTTTGTCCGTAGTGTGTTTTCACTCAAGGAAATACCCTCCTCATTGTTCTCTTGCTGTCGGTTTATGTGTATTACTTTGAGTTCTCTGATGTGCATTGACCAGACGCTGCGTATGCCCGATGGCACGATGCTCAGCATGTGACTTGAATAGAGCTTGTCTTTTTTCAAGCTTCTTCTTCAATCTTCTTTTCACATCAATTCCTCCCTCATCTCTTACTTTTACTTACCCCATATCGTTAATCTAAAACATGGAGATTGCTTTTTTGGATGGTTGGTAGTAGTATAAATTTATAACCTAACGAACGGTAGGTAGATAAGGATGATTAGAAAGGTGCCGATAAAATATGCCCCCTTCCACTTACGACAAGATTAAAAAAAGTGCGCTCCAGCTTTTTGCCCAAAGAGGATACTATGGTACCTCCCTTAATGATGTCGCGAATATGGTGGGAATTAAAAAACCCTCCCTTTATGCGCATTTCAAGAACAAGGATGAACTATATAAAACCGTCATTATTGAATTGGTGGATGTATTCACAAAAAAAATCACCATGACCTATCAAGATGCCCATCATCAGTCAACCAGAGAACAATTGCTTGGAATGGTAATAAGCATGGTTGATTTTTGGAAGGATGAGCAGCTTGGGCTTCTTTACAAGCGCTCGATGCTATTTCCGGAAGAACAATTTCAAGAGTTGACCCGTGAACAATTCAAACAGAGTGAAGCACATACAACCGAGATTCTAAACAGGATATTCATCGAGGCCATCCGGACAGAACAAATAAAGGATCAGGAGATTCTACCATTGATTGATGCCTTTTATTGTTTAATAGATGGACTTTTCGTTCAACGCTTTTTTTACCAGCCTGAAGAATATGAAGCGAAAGTTTCTCATGCTTTTGATCATTACTGGAAGGGAATACATCAAGGAGGAATATAACATGCATTGGGTCTTCATCTTTTTAGCAGGACTACTTGAAATAGTTTGGGTTCTTGGACTGCGCTTTTCCAACGGCTTTACGGAGCTTGTGCCGAGCGTGGTTACCATTGCAACACTTGCGGTCAGCTTTTACCTTTTCTCGAAATCTTTGAAGTTTTTACCGATAGGAACCGCCTATGCCATTTTCACCGGCTTTGGTGCAGCAGGGACAGCAATTGTCGGCATACTATTCTTTGAGGAGACTGCTAGTGCTTTCAAGCTTTTTTTCATAGGACTGATGCTTGCGGGCATTATCGGTTTGAAACTCACGACTCCAGCAGAAGTTCAGGGGGAGGAAGGATAATATGGCTTGGATTTATTTGACGATAGCAGGTTTTTGTGAAGTTGGTGCCGTTCTTTCGCTTAAAAAGGCTGAAGGATTCAAGCGTCTCCTCCCTTCTATCCTCTTTATTGTAATTGGAATGATGAGCTTTTACTTTCTTTCGCTTTCACTGAAGGAAATACCGATGGGTACAGCCTATGCCATTTGGACAGGTATCGGTTCAGCGGGGAGTGTTCTTCTAGGGATGCTTCTTTTCAAGGAATCAAAAAGCATCGTTCGCATGCTCCTGCTTTCGATGATTATCATCGGGGTGGTGGGATTGAAAATAACGTCGTAGCGACGAGTGAAGCTCAACCAAAATTCAAAAAGCCACTCCGCGGAGTGGCTTTTCTATTAATCCATTTCTTTTTCGGGTATCTCTAATGTGCTGTCCTCTGATTTTGCAACAATGTAAGCTCCTGCAGCATCTCCTGTAATATTTACCGCTGTCCTCGTCATATCGAGAAGACGGTCTATACCCAGGATCAGAGCAATCCCTTCCACAGGCAGGTTCACTTGCTGCAGTACCATAGCGAGGAGGATAAATCCTACTCCAGGAACTCCAGCGGTTCCGATACTTGCAATAACCGCAAGACCTACAACAGTTAATAATTGTGTCAAGGTCAGATCTATTCCGTAAACCTGAGCAATAAACACAGTCGCTACCCCTTGCATGATTGCTGTACCATCCATGTTGATGGTCGCACCAAGAGGCTGAACAAAGCTGCTTATACGCTTTGGCACACCAAGGTTTTCCTGTGCTACATCCATGGATACAGGAAGAGTGGCATTACTGCTTGAAGTACTGAAAGCAACACTCATCGCCGGAATAAAACGTTTGAAGAAGGTGATCGGGTTTGTTTTCCCCAGGAATAATATCGCTCCGCCGTAGGTAACGAAAAAGTGGATAAGTAATGCCAAGAGAACTACCATAAAGTAGGCACTCATCGCTTTTATGGCATCAATGCCAAGCCCGCCTACAGCTGAGGCGATCAAGCCGAATGCCCCATATGGTGCTGTTTTGATAACAACGTGAACGAGGAACATGACAATATCGTTCGCCTGTTCGAAGAAGGTCTTGACCATGACCGCCTTTTCACCCAGTACGTTAATCGCAAAACCCAAAAATACGGCAAAAGCGATGATTTGGAGCATTTCTCCTTTGGCAAGAGCTTCTACTGGATTTTTAGGGATAATATTCAGCAGTGTTTCTTGAACCGGTGGAGCTTCTTCGGGCTTTTGATCTTCAGCAAGCTTATCCACCAGCATATCCTCAAAATTCCCTGCATTACCAGGCTCGATAACAGAAGCCAATGTTAATCCGATTGTGATGGCGATACAAGTTGTCACCAGGAAGTACAGAATGGTTTTCAGTCCAATAGATCCAAGCTTCTTGGTATCCCCAAGGCCCACGACACCGAGCGTAATGGAAATGAGGACTATTGGGACCACCAACATGGTGATCAAGTTAAGGAAGATCGTACCTAGTGGCTGAAACAAGAATTTATCTAAAGGTTCATATAGATTCGGAGCGTATAAATTAATTACAAGACCTACTAGAATACCTAAAATAAGACCGATGATTATTTTTTTCGTGAGTGATAATTTTTTCTTCTTTTTCACATGATGTTCCTCCCTTTTGCAATAGTGATATAATGTTTTTTGAAGAAAATTACAGGAGATGTATGTAATTCACAAAAGGCGACTTTTTTCATTCTACGTCTAATATAATAATCTGTAAAGTGAGTTATGATAGATTAACTTTTGCGCCATGTGTTATATTACAGAGATCAGGTACGAAAGTCGGGTTGTCTTCTTTTCAAATTTTTGATATAGTTAACAACGATTTTCTACTTTTATTTACCCATAAATTAAACTTTTATAGCATTCACAAATAGAAAAATTTTCATGCAGAAAGATGGAGGGGTTTTCGTTGAAATTAATTTGGAGAGTTATGGTGGCAATATTTGTTCTTATTGCAGCAAAAGTGGCCATCGATTCCTATCAGATCATCAAGGTAGCCGCCGCTACAGATCACGTTCGGATCGATCCCGCGCTATACTTCAACCTGTCATACTTAATTTTTGGTTTTATAGGGCTGATGCTTTTTTCTGACATATTCAAGAAATTCATAAATAAAAGAAACAACCAGTTGAAGTTTTAATCCATACAAAAAAGCAGGCCTGATGCCTGCTTTTTTTACTTGGCACTTTAAACACCGCAGTTGGTTTCCGCACGCAACAGGCGCAGCGACCCAAGGGGCTTGCGAGAGCCTCCTCGGCTTCGCCTGTGGGGTCTCCACTAAACGCAACACCCGCCGGAGTCTTCGCCAATTGCTCCAATCAACAGCTAGATTCTTAAAAAATCAACGCTAGTCATAAACATTGCTTACGACTTTAATCCACTTCACGTCCTCTATACGCTTCATAGATTTCAAACCATTGCTGTCTGGACAGAGAAAGCTCTGTCGCCTCTACTGCCGCTTTTACACGCTCAATTTTCCCTGACCCGACTATCGGAATGATTTTTGCCGGGTGAGCTAACAACCATGCATACAACACTTGATCGATCGAAGCAGCTCCAATCTCGCCTTTTACCTGTTCTAACACTTTTCTCACCCTGACCACACCAGCTTCCTGGCTTGTGAAAATCGAGCCTCCGCCAAGTGGCGACCAGGCCATCGGTGACACTCTCTCCTGCTGGCACAGCTCAATTGTTCCTGCTTCGAAATGCTCCAGATTTGTGGCAGAGATTTCGATCTGATTGGTCACTAACGGGAAATCCAAATATGAATTCAATAGCTTATAAGCTGCAGGTTTGAAGTTCGATACTCCAAAGCTTTTCACTTTTCCTGACTCCTTTAGAGCAGTGAATGCTTCTGCTACTTCCTCCGGGTTCATGAACGGATCCGGTCTATGGATGAGCAGTAAATCCAGATAATCCGTTTGGAAGTTCTTCAATGAATTTTCAACCGACCAGGTGATATGCTCTTTGCTTGTATCATAGTATTTGATTTTATGTTCCGGTCTATTGGATGAAATCAGCTTGATGCCGCACTTGGTCACCAGCTCCATTTTATCTCTCAGAGAAGGTTTGAGGGCCAAGGCTTCACCAAACTTTTCTTCCACCATATAATTTCCATAAATATCGGCATGATCGAACGTCGTCACGCCCATTTCCAGACACTGTTCCATAAAAGAGAGTGTTTGCTCGTTCGTATAATTCCATTCCTGCAATCTCCACATCCCATGGACAATCCGGGAAATAGATACTTCTTTAGATAAATGTATTTTCTCCAATTATCTCCACTCCTTTTCTTCTTCAAAATGGATTATACTAGGTTGTCGGAGAATTTACCAATTTAATTGATAGAAAGATTTTATTAAAAAAAACAAAACTTTTTTACTATATGAAGTATGTAAGGATATACTTCTGTTCTACTATTGATTAAAATAAAAGATAGATAAAAATTGACAAAAAGCGAGGATACTACCATGCCTACAGCAGTACACCATAAGATTGGGAAGAAAATGCTAGAATCAGAGATTGAACTATCAGAAAGAATACTGAATGATATAAGGCTTGCCTATCCTGAAATTTCGGAATACCGAGATCCGCATCACCAGGCTGCAATAAAAGAAATCTTCCAGACTCTTATTAAATTTATTGGGAAGTACGTGCAGGACCCGGTGAATACAGTATTGGATGAGGCAAAAGACTGGGGTGAATCCGTCGGTATCATGTCTGTTCAGGCTGGAGGTTCCTTGGAGGACGCATTATCGAATATGACTCTCTATAAACGTGCACTATGGAATTTCATTCAGGAGGAAGGCGCCAAGGAAGGCATCCATCTGAATCATCTGACCGAGATTTTCATCCACATTGATGAGATTTTCAATATCATCGTCTACGGCTTCAGCCATGCATTCACACTTGCAACCGAACAGAAAATACAGGACACCAGGACGAGCTTCATCAGACTTTCCATCCCAATCGTGCCACTTTTCGAAGGTCTCGCGGTTCTTCCTTTGGTTGGAGAGATCGATGAGCTTAGAGCAAGCATACTGATTGAAGAAACTTTGCAGAAAAGCAAAAATTTGTCTATCAATAAGTTGATCGTTGACTTTTCAGGCGTATATAAATTGGATGAGACTGTAGTGCATACATTAGATTTGCTGATCCGTTCCCTGAAATTAATCGGGATTACACCGATCATTACCGGATTACGACCGGAACTGAGCTTGCAATTCATCTCCACTGGTGTGAGTTTGACAGATATCCAGATTACAGGGTCCATCGAACAGATCTTGCAGGATTTCCAGTTGAAGAATTAGGAGCCGCACATGTTGCAGCTCTTTTTTTATTTTTTGATTGTAATATACTTAAAGATGGATTATGATAGATTTATCACAAAACACAAAATACAGTTATTCAAATATTAAAAATAACTACATATAGTATTTTTGCGAAAAAGGTGTCTTTAACAAGACTTAATAGGGAATCCGGTGAAATTCCGGAACTGTCCCCGCAACTGTAAGTGCAGACGAATTGAATCACCACTGTATAAGTAGGCTTAACGGCTCTTATATGGGAAGGGTCAATGTAGGAAGAAGCACAAGTCAGGAGACCTGCCTTTTCGAACTAGTTTCTTATTCTTCGGGAGTTGAGATGATGAAACGGTGCTAGAAGCTTGCATGAATCAATACCTCTTCCTATTTCAGCGTTGGAGGTATTCTCCTTCACGTATTCTATTATCGTTTGATCCACTCAATCCTGGGTGGATTTTTTTTATTAATGCGAAACGGAGTGAACGGCATATGATTACTTCAACATTAAATATTACAAACCAGACTTTGGATACCAAAGCTTGGATTCATGGTATATTGGCTGAATTCCCCCACTTGGCAACAGAATCGTTCCTCGATAAAGCAGATAAGCTGGTTGGAAGTCAAAATACGGAAGGCTATAAGCATCTAACCTTGGAGGCGATTGGCTACATTTCCGAGAATGAGCCAGATTGGACTTTTGTTGCTGAACGGATTCTTCTCAGACAATTATATGAGGAAGCGTGCGCCACTCGCGGCACCGACACCCCCTACGAGAATTTCTATTACCTTTTACATTCCTTGGTGGAAATGGGCATTTTTCATCGGTCACTTCTGGAATCATATAGCACTGAAGAAATAAAGGAATTGGAAAAGTTCATCGATCCGGAAAAGGACAAGCTTTTTACATACATCGGCCTCAAGACGCTGGCAGACCGTTATCTGTCCCGAGGCTACAACAAGGTCCTGTGGGAGCTTCCGCAAGAAAGGTTCATGATAATTGCCATGACCTTGATGGCCAAGGAAGAAAACAATCGGATCGAACTGGTAAAAGAGGCATATTGGGCACTAAGCAATCTGTACATGACGGTCGCGACACCCACATTCTCCAATGCAGGGAAAAGCTATGGACAGCTATCGAGCTGTTTTATCGATACTGTGGATGATAGCTTACAAGGAATATATGACAGTAACACAGATATTGCCAATCTATCAAAGTCAGGTGGCGGAATCGGCGTGTATTTAGGAAAAATCCGCAGTCGTGGAAGTGATATCCGTGGTTTCAAGGGTGTATCGAGCGGGGTCATTCCCTGGATGAAGCAGTTGAACAATACGGCGGTTAGTGTAGATCAACTGGGACAGCGCAAAGGGGCCATTTCTGTATACTTGGATGTCTGGCATAAGGATATTTTCCCTTTTCTCGATAGCAAGCTCAATAATGGGGATGAACGGGTGCGTACCCATGATCTATTCACTGGTGTCTGCCTTCCAGATGTATTTATGGAGCAGGTGGAAAGCCGTGGCGACTGGTACCTGTTCGACCCACATGAAGTGCGAAATGTGATGGGCTATTCGCTTGAGGATTTCTTTGATGAACAAAAAGGAGCAGGCAGCTTCCGGGATAAATATTGGGAGTGTGTGCACCACCCTTCCCTGCATCATGATAAAGTGCCAGCCATCGATGTCATGAAAAGCATCATGCGTGGCCAGCTTGAAACAGGAAGTCCGTTTATGTTCTATCGTGACGAGGTCAATCGCATGAATCCCAACCATCACCTTGGGATGATCTATTGCACCAACCTTTGTACAGAAATCACCCAGAACCAAAGTGCCACCACCACGAACAAGCAATTTGTAAAAGACGGCGCTATAGTGACGGTGAAGACACCAGGGGACTTTGTTGTATGTAACCTCTCCTCCATCAACCTTGCGCGGGCTATCCCCGCTAAAGTCCTGAAGAGATTGGTAGCTATTCAGGTTCGGATGCTCGACAATGTCATTGATCTTAACAACATTCCGGTCCTTCAAGCCAAGCTGACCAATGAGAAATACCGTGCTATCGGATTGGGAACATTCGGTTGGCATCATCTTTTGGCCTTGCAGGGAATCAAATGGGAAAGTGAAGAGGCGGTAGAATTTGCAGACTCACTCTATAGAGAAATCGCCTTTTATACGATTCAGGCAAGTGCAGCCCTAGCAAAAGAAAAAGGCGCATACCCAGCATTTGAAGGATCCGATTGGTATACCGGGGAGTATTTCAGTAAAAGAGGTTATCAAACAGATGACATTTTTGATTGGGGAGGCTTACAGGAGCAAATAGCCTTATCCGGCATCCGTAACGGCTATCTCATGGCAGTGGCCCCTAATGCGACCACCTCTATCATTGCAGGCAGCACAGCAAGCATCGATCCAATTTTCCTGAAAGTGTATTCCGAGGAAAAAAAGGATTACAAAATTCCGGTGACTGCCCCTGATTTGAATGCAAGCACCACATGGCTCTATAAATCAGCCTACCATATCGACCAGCATTGGAGCATCGCCCAGAACGCGGCCAGACAGAAGCATATTGACCAGGCGATTTCCTTTAACCTGTATGTAACCAATGCAATCAAAGCAAAGGCGCTCCTTGATCTGCATCTGGATGCATGGAAACAGGGATTGAAGACTACCTACTATGTAAGGTCCACTTCAAAAGAAATAGAAGAATGCGATTCTTGTGCAAGCTGATAATTTAGGAGGGAAACAACGATGACTGCTTCACTGACTTCACGATTACTGATGGACGCAACCGCTCCAAACCGATCGACGAAAATAATAAATGGCCAGAGCTCGAACGTGCTGAACTGGGACGATGTCGCCTTTTCCTGGGCCTATCCCAAATACAAAAAAATGCTCGCCAATTTCTGGTCGCCCTTTGAAATAAATATGTCCCAGGATATCAAACAGTTTTCCGAGCTTTTACCTGATGAAAAGGATGCCTTCCTAAAAATCATCGGACTTCTTGCATTGTTGGATAGCATACAAACGGATTATGCAGGAAAAGTGGCGGACTATTTAACCGATTCCAGCTTGAATGCACTGATGATCATGCTCGCCCAACAGGAGGTCATTCATAACCATTCCTATTCCTATGTATTATCAAGTCTGGTTTCCCGGTCAAAACAGGAAGAGGTTTTTGAATACTGGCGTACTGAACCGATACTCCGTAAAAGAAATGACTTTATCACAAATGGATATGCCGCATTTGCAGAAAAGCCGGATGTGGAGAGCTTTCTTCATTCCATCATCTATGATGTCATTTTGGAAGGACTGTTTTTCTATTCGGGATTCGCATTTTTCTATCATCTGGCAAGACAGCAGAAAATGGTCTCATCCAGCACCATGATCAATTACATCAACCGTGATGAACAGATACATGTGGACTTATTCGTGAAAATCTTCAAAGAGGTACTGTTGGAGTATCCAGAATATGATACAGATGAATTGGCAACCTTTGTCACCCAAACCTTTATCGAGGCAGCAGAACTTGAAATCGACTGGGCTAGGCATATCCTTGGAGATAAAATTGCAGGGATAGATATCGGGGACGTCGAGGCATATATTAGGTTCTATGCCAATGTAAGATGCAATCAGCTCGGTTACGCGCGCCCCTTCGAAGGATACCGCACCAATCCTTTGAAATGGATCAAGGCATATGAAGAGGTCGACCTTGGCAAATCAGACTTTTTCGAACAGAAATCCAGGCAGTATACAAAAGTGAATGTAGTGGACAATGGATTTGATGAGCTTTGAATTAAACGTTAAAAGCCGGTAGCTGAGTTAAAACTTGCTACCGGCTTTTTATTCTCACCAAGGCTCTTTTTGTAAAGTTTGTTGCTTATGTCTGTAAAAAATCGGCTTTTGGATTTTTTACAGCTTTCATCCCTGTATTAATCAAAGAAAATAAATTGATTACATGGAAAAAGAGCACGAAAGCAAGTTCTTTTACGTGTTTACATTGGATACGTCAAAAGCACAATGTATGCGAATTTAGTCACCAAACAGGATAAAAGAATATGGATACACCCAGATACACTACCCCCAACACCACATAGCCGATATACTGCTGTTTGTGTGAGAGCCAGACTTCCAGGCCTCTCATGAGAAATGCCAGGCTCACCAGACAGAACATCCATCCGAGATACAATGTACTATCTGTGTAAACACCAATACCACCCAAAATCAGTCCAGAAAAAAACAAAAGCAGCTGCAGTACAACGAATGGCTTATTTCGTGATTTTATATCCTTGAACATCGACCTTCCCCCTTGATTCGGTGCGAAAAATAAAGAGTTTTATGTATGTATAAATTCATTTTAACAGAATTTTTCGAGAAAAGCCGCTTTTTGTTGATTCAATATACTCTTCTAATAGATGAGCCCGCAGCTGGATTATATCACCATCCAGCTGCAGGCTCTCCACTTTATTTCTTTTTATAGAACACCCTCGAAGCTATCAACCCAATCAACCCCAACGCAATAAACAGAATCGCTTTAAACTGGATTGAAATAAATGGCAGATCAAGCAAAATCAGCTTTACAAGCGTCAATACCAATAATCCCACACCGATATATTTTGCAAGATTGAACCTCTTCCATATGCCCAATCCAATGAAAACCACGGCTTGGGTCATCCAGGCAAAGCTTAGCCACAATGTCTGATTTTCATAGGCCAGATCATTTGTCATCGCCATCGTAAGCTGTGTGACGAATACCAACGAAAAGAAGGTGAATAGCAGGCCGCCAATGGTCAACGTCCGTGTCTGCAGATCCTGATTAAACTGCCAGACAACCAGGATCCCGAGTATAAACGTCATCAATAAAATCAGCCACTGCACCGTCTCGAAGGATAAAGGTTCCAAAATTGGATCCACCAAGACCATCATCGTCCCTATCAGGAAGATAAATACGGATAGCACCTTACTCGCCAAGCTATTATATTTGAAAGCTGCATAAAACGCCCCGATACCCTGGAGCAGAAGCAATGCTCCCAAATATTCATCTGAAAAGTAATGGAAGAAAAAGAAGAACATAAACAATAATCCGTTAATTGCAAGCTGATCGACTTTATGCTTCTGCTGCTTCCATAGGAAACTCAATACTGCATATGTTCCTATCCCAAAAAGCAGATAAAGGGTAATGGAAAGGTCCTGGAATATGCCATACACCCATGTGTACGTAACAAACACACTACTAAATACTGTGCCTGCCTGTACCTTCGTGAAATGCTCTGTTGTCAGGAAGAAATATAGTAGTACTGCATGCTGAATGATAATGGCAGTCGGCAGCAGATAGCTTCCTTCCACTTCCGGAGAAAATGCATAATAAAAAAGTAAAGCCCCATTTAATAATAAAAAGGAAGCCACATACAAATATATAAACCTAAGCTGTATGGCAAGATACAAAAATACAAGGAACAGCACCGTTTCATATCCGACGAATATGTAGATGGACGGATTGCTGCTCTCAATCAAAAACGGTACCAAGAATCCGCCAACCACACTGATGATTGCCAATGCTTGAGACGAAAATCGCGTCGTTAACCAGACGCCGCCAATGATCCATATCACCTGAAGGATAAAGGCCAGGATCGGTCCAATCATTCCGTATAGGCTATGCATGGCAAAAGTGGCAAGAATCAGCACCGATATGCCGCCGCCAAGCAGGACCTGCCCCAATACTTCCCGCTTATGATGCATCTGCTTGTATCCGATAAACAGCAAAGCCGCTGATGTAAGATAGCCAAGGCTAATCTTGACCCAATCATTTAACCAGCCATAATCAGACGCCGCTTTAAACCCCCATACCACCCCGACAATAAATACGAAAATGAAAATACGGGGAAGCCAGGTTTGCAGCAGGATCTTTTCCCAGTCCCTCGGTTCTGTTTTAAAATGTTCAGATATCGCATTTTTATCGATAACCAATTCCTGCCGTCCGCTTTTATCTGAATGTGGAATAGGCGCAGCTTGCTTGATCGGCACTTTTCTGAAACCAGCCTCAACTTGCCTCTCCTCTATATTCTTCACCTTCGATTGTAAAAGTGATAGCTCTTGTTCCAAGGCTTTCAACTTCTCTTCCAGTTCGCGCATTTTTGAATCCTGATCCATATACTCACTCCAATATTAAGACCTTGGCATTACAATTGGTAATTACAACCATAACTCTATCTTACTATTAGAAATGTGCCTGTCAACAACTAGAACAATTTAAAATACTGCAGGGCAATGATGGAAATGCCCAATATCCATACGTAAACCGCAAACATGCGCAAGGAGTGCTTTTTCAAATAATTGATCATCCATTTGACGGCAAAATAGCCAAAAAGGCAGGAGGAAAGTATGCCGACCATTAAGGCCAATAGAGAAATATCCTCTTTACCTGTCTGCGCGACCTCCACAGTCTGCAGGAATACAGCACCCGCAATGGCTGGGGTGGATAACAGAAAGGAGAAATAGGCCGCTGTTTCCCGGTCGAGCTTCCGGAATAATCCGGCCACAATCGTCAGCCCAGATCGTGATATGGCAGGAAAAATCGCGGCAGCCTGAAAGGAACCGATGAACAGTGCATCCTTCCAAGAGATATCCTCCATTTTCTTAGCGCCTTGTTTGATGCTGTCTGCAAACCATAGAAAAGCTCCTGTGATCAGAAATTCCCACCCGATTGTTGCGCCAGTTTTGGAAATCTCCTCGAAATAGTCTTTGAAGGTCAAGCCAATGACAACCGCCGGAATGGTCCCAATAATTAATAGAAAGGAAAGCTTATGAAAGGGGTTGCGGATAATTTTTGCAAACTCTTCCCTGTAAAAGTACAATACGGCGACCAACGTACCAAAGTGCAGCATGGTATCAAGTAAGAGGCCTGCTTCCTGTAGCCCAAAAATATTTCTGCCCAAATACAGATGTCCTGTACTTGAAATTGGCAGGAACTCTGTCAACCCTTGAATGATGCCAAGTATGAATGCCTCTATTTTAGACAAAATAGCTCCCCCCTCTACCCTCTCTTACGATCGAACACAAAATAAGTGATGGCACCAAGAATGATCAGGATCATGATCGGAATGATCAAAGGCTGTGCGACCTGTTTGATTTCCCGCCAATTCTCCCCAAGCTGGAATCCCAGAAATAAAAAAAGAATGGTCCAAGGTATCACCGCTGCTACCGTATAAAATAAAAAAGGGAGAAACCTCATTTTCGCAATACCAGCGGGGATGGAGATGGCGTGCCTTACTACAGGAATGAAACGTGCCGTAAAAATGACGATGGGTCCATATTCCTGAAACCATCTTTCCGATACATCAAGATGCTTCTGATGGATAAATACAAACTTTCCATACTTTTCGAGAAACGGCCTACCGCCAATGCTCCCAGCCCAGTATAAAAAGAGCTGGGCAAGTGTTCCTCCCACTACCCCGGCTATTGTAGCGGCAAGAAATCCTACCTCACCTTTGGAAATCAAGTACCCCCCATATCCAAGCACAATTTCACTGGGGATAATTTCAATCATCAATCCAAGTGCAATACCAAGTACACCCAATCCAGTAAAAAGCTCAAAAACCGATAGAAAGAAATGCTCCATAAATCACGCCTCTTTTTTGGTTGTTGTCCTTTATATGTATGAAAGCAAGTCCTTAATAATCACCATAAAAAAGAAACAAGCTTCCTGCTATCGAAAAGTTTTTGGAAATCAAAGAGGATTTCCTTATTTTTTGTCGAATCGTATATATGATTGTCAAATTTAATGAGGTGACCGATGATGAAGAAGTTGTTTCTTCTCTCTGTGTTCCTCCTTTTTCTTACAGCATGTGGCCAACCTCCTGAAATCAAGCAGCGATATTCCTTTGTAGAAGTGGTAGAACAGCAAGAGGATGCTTCTCTCTCTGAAATAAAAGATATCGATTTGATATTAAGAAATGGTGAAGTGATTGTTGGGCTTGAGAAAGCTAATGAACAGTACTCCCGTTACAACTTTGAGCAGACTCCTGCCTATGCCATTTTCGAATACACTGGTTATTTGACGGACGATATGATTATGTTCACTTATGATAAAGAAGAAGCGGTAGCACTTCTTGAAGAGCTGATACAAGAGGAAAAGGAAAAAGAGGAATAAAAGTGGTCGACCAAAGGGTTTGAAGCTTCATCCCCTGACGGCTCGACCTTTTATTATCCACTAATTGTAAGCGTTTTCTTTCATTCTGGTGCTGAGCGTTCGCATGCACCCATACACTTTATCAAGCGTGAAGATATGAAGCTGTCATTAATAGGATGGGGGAATGAAGATGGACTCTTTTTGCATCCAAAGCTTTTGTGTAGGATATGATCTACTTGCGATAACCTTAGTTTGCATGATCATCTTATATGTAGGCTACCGATTTTTGGGGCACGAAGACTGATAAATGGAATGGGGCAGTGCATACTAAAGAAGAGGTGAATAATGATGAAAAAAATTTCACTCCTTCTTTTTTCGGTCTGCTTGATTCTTTGCCAACAGACCTTTGCCCAGACGGATATTCAAATAGAAGTATTTGACGTAGCACAAAGCAAGGTGGTAAAGTCCATTCCACTTGATGAAGATAAAAAAAATGAGGCCATCAGGCTAGTGAGAAGTGTTGAATCCCTTTTTCCCAAGATAAACGCGACACCGAGATCAGGTATCATGGTCAAGGTTCCATTCGATTCCACAATAAATCTTAACAATATTCTGGTCAAGGACCCTGTGAAAGAAGTCATCTTCATTTTTCCAAACGGGGAACGGCCCTATATGCTTCTTTTTGATGAGCAGAAAAAGAATCCGATGTTTTACTACTTTAAGGAGGATCCCATCCCGTTTTTAAAGCAATTAGGGGTGACCCTATAATGTAATAATGAAAAATGGTTACACTAACAATATCTATCTATTTTGGAGGAGCAAAAAATGAGAAAATGTCACCTACTCCTTTTCGCTTATTGTGTTAGTGTAACCTTGCTTGCTGGATGCAGCACAAAGAATATAGATCCTTCCGCAGATAAAGGGCAAGCAGAAAAGGCTCCCCTGCTGCCGGTATCAGGAGACTATACTTTTTTGCGTTATGTGGAAGATAAAGAGCATACGGAATATCGTGTGCTATACAGCGAAGTACCGGATAGCAAAATTGTTCAGGTTAAAACGGTTCAAAAGCTGGATTCAACAGAAATTTCCGAAACCAATAATTTTTATGAAGAACTGAAGGACGGAATTTATGGATATATGGTTCTATCAGAGGATTTCCCTAAAGATTGGACTGCCAATGATATAAAAAAATTTCAAAAGACGAAAATCATCGCATATCCTCTTGAGGTTGGAAGCAAATGGACAGAAAATCTCGAAGATTTGGGCGTGTCCATCTCCTATCACATTCGCTCCATTGATTCTACCTTGGAAACACCGGCAAAAACCTTCAACCAAACCATTGTCATTGATTTTGAAGAAAAGGATAAAGAGGGAAAGATTATCCGTAAAGGGACATCCACTTTTGCACCACAGGTCGGTTGGATACGTCATGAAACAGAAGCGGAATATTTGAAAGACATTCACGAACTCGTGAAAATCAACGAATCTTAACTCATTCTTTCTAAGCTCATTTTTTTCAAGAATATTAGAACTTTCAAGCTTTCACTTACGTTATAAGGTTAGCCATTGTTAAAGTTAGTTTTTACAAAAATGTAATGAAGAGACATATCTATATCGTGTATAATAGTAAACGTGCAATTATTATATTTTTTGGCTATAAACCGTTACATACATTTTTCCAATTTTTATAATTCATACATGGACGGGGGATGGACTGTTGAGGTTAAGTAAAATTATCTTTGTTATCAGCATCATGGCAAGCTTCTTAATGCTAGTTGCCTCGGTCATAGCATTTGTCATACAAGACATCGGTTACTTTTGGGTAATGTTTGCCTTGATGGTTATCAGTATTCTGCAAAACATTTCCGTATACAAACATATTTATACAAGTGAAGAACCGGCAAAGAGCTAGACCGCACCTTTTATTATCAATAGGTGCGGTCTTTGCATGTAAAAATCAAGTATTGGACAAATCACGTTCTTCTTTCAAAATCAAGAAATCTTGTACCCTGAAAAGTCAATTTCCCTTTATCACCCTCTGCCAATAAGCCAAAAACACCTTCCTTCACCATGAATTCCATCCTGTCCCCGCTTTCCACCTCGAATGTGCAGAAATAATCAGTGGCTGTGTGAGAATGATGATGATTATTATTGTGATGAGTTCCCCCATGTCTTCTTACCCTTGTCCGTTTGGCTATGAGAATTGCTGCTACACTCAGTTTCGGCTGCTGATTATTGTTGTTCCACTCTTTGATACCACGAAAAAAAGAAAATAGAATGATTCCGAGAACGATGATAAAAAAGATCGGAAAAAGCTGAAAAAGAAAATCCCCAGTAAAAAATCCACCCGGCATCCCCATATTGTCTGTCATCATAAATACTCCTCCTTTAAGTACCTCTACATCGAATATACGTAATGTAGACTGGGAAAGTTCCGAAAAAAAAGAAGCTGGATTTCCAGCTCTCCAACCAAAAATTTCCCCTCATAATTTCCATTCCGTCCCCAGAAATTTCCCCTCACTATCATAAAGATGAAATTTCCTTACCACTTTCCCTTCTTTGAGAATGTGTTCAGGGATTTCAACATGCAGGAGAAATTGCTGATTTTTCACATCGCTTGCGGCCTGGAAAATCATCTCATCCTCGAGCTCCACCTCCAACACCACTTTTTGCACTTCCCCCATATTCGGGATCAGCCCATGAATATAGTTCAGCTCACCATCTGCACTTTTCACCTGTTTTTCTTCAAAGCAAAAAGTCTTTTCTCCCTCCATCGAATAGGTATCCCTTTCTTTTGCAGGAGCTATTCGATAGCCTTCCTCTACAAGTTCAAAGCTTCCCAAAACAGTGTTCAAACTACTATTCTCAAGGGAATGAAGCATATAGGTTTGATTCACTCTATCCATAAACAATAGCTCCATCCCCGCATGATCCAATGAAGCATCTAAAGCTCCCTGTAGTGTTTTGTAATAGTAAATGGGAGAAGCTCCGCTCTTTATGAAGGATTCCGCTTTTTCAATCTTAGAAAAATAACTCTGAGGAGGTACTGTTATTTTCTTTATTTCGTTTTCTCCCCTAATATCAGTAATAATGGTCTTAATGGCCAATTCACGGTTTTCCCCAAGAAAAAAAGCATAGGTCCCTTTATTCGTTTCAACAATCTCTGAATAGAAAGCTTGATTATCCAGAACGCTCTTCAGCTTTAATTGCCGGTTCATTCCTTTTTCAAAAATCATCGCACCGATGGTATCTTTTTTATGTAAGTAGGTTGCAATAACGGTGGTGGATTTATCGATGGTGTGTATCTCCAGCAATAAAGGCTCATCTTCTTTATACCATTCATGAAGAAAGTATTGTATGTCTGCTTCGGAGTGCTGTATGGAGTAGATGTCATAATGGTGAACAATACCCGCTGCAACTGCGATAATGCTAATGAAAAAAACGAGCACTGCTACTTTTCTCAAGCAATCTCCCCCTCTGCAAGATCCATATTTTTAGAAAAAAATTACTTTTCTTAGTTCTATATCCTCATCTTCTATCATAGAACAAGTTTTCTTCGGTAGCTATTGGGAAAGTCCTAACTCAATTTGGACTTTAATTCGTAATTCCCACAGATGACTTTCCTCAGATGGGAAAAGCACGTTGGGAATAAGGAAATTATTGCATTTTTTAATATAATTTGGACAAATTAAGAAAGATCAATCTTAAGGAGGGTATCTGTTGAAGAAATTAGCATTCAGTTTGATTACTTGCTGGCTTTTATCCACAGTCGGAGCATATTCTTTGGTCCATGCTGAGGATCACGCCAATCACCCAGCAGAGCATCATAAACATAAAATGGAATGGGAAGCCGGAGAAAAAGAAAAGGTGGAAGAACTGATCAAGCTTGGCTATTCCAAGCATGATATCTTTGTTGCCCTGAAGCTTTCAAAAGGGGCTGATATAGAGGCGAAAGAGATCCTTGCATTCCATCAAAAAGGCAAGTCATGGGAAGAAACTGCCTCTCATTTCGGCTTGGACCCCACTAAAGTAAAGCATCATCATGACTGGAAAAAACACCACCTCTATCTGGAGAAAAATAAGGACAAGGTAATGCCATACTTAGCAACTTACCTCGGTAAAGAGGAAGCTGAGTTGAATGGTTACCTTGAGGATGGTGCAAAGCTTCATACTCTCGTAAAAGCTTCCATTGTCTCAAAGCTTGCAGGAGTGGAGCTGAAAGATGTGCTGAAGAAAAAGGAAGATGGTCAATCCTTCCGCGATATTGCCAAGGAGTACAAGCTGGAAAAAGTAGACTTGATGATGGAAATGAAAAAGCTTAAAGATGCGATTGATGCGTAAAAAAACGCTCCCGGTGATTCTTTTTTTCACTGGAGCGTTTTTTTCTTATCCACTTTCTCTAGTCGTTCAGAAACCGAATTATTTTACTTGTTTTTATATTTTAATTCGCTTTTTGCTTTTCAGGGGTATCTTTTTATCGAGTTTTCCGATATAATCGCTACATAATCCAAACAAATTCATATTAGAAACTCGTATAATAGTGGGAATATGGCCTACAAGTCTCTACCAAGCTACCGTAAATGGCTTGACTACGGGTGATACCCTGACATGGTACAAGTCAGCAACAGTCATTACCTGCTGCGCTTGTATTGTTTATTTTCCATTAAACCCGAAAGTCTGGTGGTCACTTGTAGTACAGTGCCAACCAGCTTTCGGGTTTTTATTTATTCATTTTTAGGAGGAAACGAGATGGAAGCATTGAAAAACGCCATTCAAGAAAAAGGCACTGTTCTTCCCGGTGGGGTACTGAAGGTTAACTCCTTTTTAAACCATCAGATAGATACCGGTCTAATGATCAAGATTGGAAAGGAATTTGCACATAGATTTAATGATTGTGGTATCACCAAGGTCATTACGATCGAATCATCAGGAATCGCACCGAGTTTTTTCGCCGCTCATGAGCTCGAAGTACCACTGGTTTTTGCCAGAAAAAAGAAATCTCTCACTCTTCAGGATAATCTATATACGAGCAGCGTCTATTCCTTCACCAAACAGGAAACGAGTGAAATTACCGTTGCCAAAGAATTTCTGCATGAGGATGACACCGTTCTGATCATTGATGACTTCCTGGCAAATGGTCAGGCAGCACTTGGCTTGGTTGATGTAGTGAAACAGGCTGGTGCGACTGTAGCAGGTATTGGGATTGTCATAGAAAAATCCTTTCAGCCTGGCAGAGAAAAGCTGGTATCAGCAGGCTACCGTGTTGAATCGCTGGCAAGGATTGAAAGCTTGGAAAATGAAACCGTTACTTTTCTTCATAAAGACGCTGTCCATAGCTAATAAAATTTCTATTTGGAGGTATTGTGTATGTCCACAAAAACGGTCAACTACCCTTGGTATAAAAAAGAAGACACAGATGCATTTATTGCTCTTTTTCAAAATAACCTGGCAAACTTCGTCATCATCGCTGTTACCATGCTAGGCTTGGGCTTTCCTGCCAGCATTGTATTCGGAAAAGTCATTCCGGGTGCTGCTGTAGCCGTGATGGTTGGAAATCTCTATTATGCTTACATGGCAAACCGTCTGGCACAAAAAGAAGGCCGGACAGATGTGACCGCCCTCTCCTATGGGATTAGTACGCCTGTCATGTTCGTCTTTTTATTCGGTGTTCTCGTACCAGCAAAAACACTGACGGGCGATCCTGAACTTGCATGGAAAATTGCAGTGGGAGCCGCTTTCCTGAGCGGACTTGTGGAAACCTTGGTAAGCTTTACAGGCAATTGGGTACGCAATCAGCTTCCCAGAGCTGCCATGCTCGGAGCACTTGCGGGGGTTGCCCTGACATTTATCGCAGGTGAAATGCTGTTCAACACCTTTTCCATCCCGGTAGTGGGTCTGGTTGCACTTGTCATTATCATCGTTGGGGTTGTCGGAAAGATGTCCATGCCGTTTAATATCCCATCCTCTTTATTTGCAGTAATCATCGGTACCATTCTTGCTTTCACTTTGGGCTATCAATCTCCCGGAAAAATAAATGAAGGTCTTGCGAACATCGGCTTTTACCCATTATTGCCAACACTTGCAGCATTTGATGGAATGACTTATTTGTTCGGTACTCTAATCGGTCTTTTAGCCATCATTCTACCGATCACTTTATATAATGCGATTGAAACGATGAACAACGTCGATGCCATGTCTGCTGCAGGAGATTCCTATGATGTGCGTGAATGTCAAGCTGTGGATGGTGTCGGAACCATGCTTGGTGCAGTATTCGGTGGACTTTTCCCTACAACCGTATATATTGCAACGGTAGGTTCAAAGTGGATGGGAGCAGGTCGAGGCTACAGCATCCTGAATGCAATTGTATTTGGCTTGGCAGCAGTAACAGGAGTCATCGCTGCAATGGCAGCCATCATCCCGTTGGCAGCCGTTGCCCCAATTCTAGTGTTCGTCGGGATTTCCATGGTGGCAACTGCCTTTCAATCCAATGAAAAGAAATACTTCCCGGCAGTGGCAATTGCCATGCTCCCTTATTTTGCAAACTACGTGATGACACGCTTCAATAATGCTGCTGGCGAAGTGGTGGCAGGCATTTCTGAAGGTATCGTTCCACTCGGTCAAGGGGCGATGTTTACGGCTATTGTGTTAGGCTCCATCACGGTTTATGTAATCGATCAGCAGTTCAGGAAAGCTGCCGTCTTTTCACTTGTTGGAGCACTTCTTTCTTTCGTAGGCTTCATGCATGCACCAAAGCTTGCATTCAATGCCTCACCGGAGTTTGCAATTGGCTATATGCTTGTCTCTGTGTTCTTGGTCTATTGTGCATATCAGCATGCTTCAATTACTGTGGAGGCGGACAAAAAGATTCTAGTAAAACAGCAGCATATCGCTTCTTAACCTTTGATGGTGGTAGACAGCTTCTCTTTCTTGGAGGAGCTGTCTTTTTGTATGGATATTATGGTGGGTTTATGGGTCGGGCACCGATTGGACATTTGTACATAGAATACTTAGTAGACCTAAGCGAGAGGAGGAGAATTATGATAGCACATCGTTGGAATGGTCCCCCACCCTTGTCATTCCGTTCTAGAGGAGTAGGATTCGGTGGGCCAGGAGGTTTTGGTGGATTTGGCGGTCCTGGCAGAATCGGTGGATTTGGAGGTTTTGGATTTCCTCTGATTGGTGGATTAGTCGGAGGGCTTGTCGGCAGTGCACTATTTAATCAATTTGGCGGGCCATTCGGTGGAGGATACGGAGGGTATCCCGTTGGTTATGGTGGCTTCCCTGGTTATGGAGTTGGCCCTGGAATTGGCTTTGGTGGTCCTGGGTTCAGTGGCGGTGGCCCTGGGTTCGGTGGCGGTGGTCCTGGGTTCAGTGGCGGTGGTCCCGGATTCAGTGGCGGTGGTCCTGGGTTCAGTGGCGGTGGTCCCGGGTTCAGTGGCGGTGGTCCTGGGTTCAGTGGCGGTGGTCCCGGGTTCAGTGGCGGTGGTCCCGGGTTCGGCGGCGGTGGTCCCGGGTTCGGCGGCGGTGGTCCTGGGTTCAGTGGCGGATACGGACCAAACTATGGGAACAATTATGGAGATATAGAGGGTAATAATTAACTCGTTGAATGAATGGGAGGAGCATAAGCTGCCCAAAACACCTCTCTTCATATTAATCTAGGAAAATAACAGAAAAGACCAGTGCTGTTGAACTGGTCTTCTTGTGTTCGAATGAGTTTGTGTAAGTAAAAAAATATATATGACACCGCCATTTCCCCATCTCCCCACTATTGTGGTCCCAAAACCGCATTTTGACACCACCATTCCTCCTTCTTCTCGTTTTCGTGGTCTCAAAACCGCATTTTGACACCGCCATTCCTCCTTCTTCACGTTTTCGTGGTCTCAAAACCGCATTTTGACACCACCATTCCTCCTTCTTCCCGTTTTCGTGGTCTCAAAACCGCATAACGTAGTCGTCCCTAAACCCCGCTACTCAAAAATCAAAAAACCAGGTCATCCCCCTCTCAGAGAAAACCTGGCTCTTCATGCTCTACATTTTCATTTTTAATTGCTCAGAACCGTAATGATCCTCATCATCCACTTTCTTTTCCTTCAAAAACTCCTCAAGCTTCTTTTTACTTTTTCTCGAAGTTAATATATAAAGAAAATCCTTTTCGCGAATCACGGTATCTCCAGATGGTGTCACAAGTATGTCCGAACGGATGATGGCATTGATCAGCGTATTTTCCGGGAACTTGATATCCGCCAGAGACTGACCGATGATTTTTGCATTGTCCTCCACTTCCACCTCAATAATCTCCGCATTAGCTTTTCCAATGGAAACGAGCTCCAGGGAATGAGGAGGCGAAACCTTTTTGGGACCCATCAGTTTCAGCTTGGCGGCAAGCATGGTGATGGTGGACCCCTGAACCAGGGTGGATGTCAATACAACGAAAAATACCACATTGAAAAATAGTTGGCTGTTCGGAATTCCTGCAAGCATCGGAAAAGTGGCAAGGACAATTGGAACAGCTCCCCGCAAACCTGCCCATGATAGGAACACCTTTTCCTTTGTATCAAAATCCATACCGATGGTGGATAGGAATACCGCCACGGGTCTTGCCACAAGAATAAGCACAAAGGAAATCAGCAACCCTTTCATCATAATATCAAACTGAAACAGCTGTCCTGGGAAAACCAATAGTCCCAGAATGATAAACATGAGTATCTGCATCATCCATGCAAATCCTTCGTTAAATCGGAAGATGGAGTGGCGATACGTCAGTTCGCTATTCCCGATGATGAGAGCGGCCACATAAACAGCAAGCAGGCCACTTGCCCCCATCAATGCTGCGGCACTATAAGTGAGTAGCGCAAATGCCATCGCAAAGACCGGATAGAGTCCACTCGAGTCAAGATTAATTGTGTTGATGGCATAGGAAGCAAACTTTCCTAACAGTAATCCAAGGAGTAATCCGAATCCCATTTGCCAGAAAAAGTTGCCGATAAATCCGAGATAGCTCGGTTCAGGTGCAAGTATCAGTTCGATGAATGCCAATGTCAGGAAGACAGCCATCGGATCATTGGTACCTGACTCCGCTTCAAGGGTCGCTCCCATGCGTTCTTTGATATTCTGCCCCTTCAGCACTGCAAAAACGGCTGCCGCATCTGTGGAACCAACGATGGCTCCGAACAGGAACGCCTCAAGCATCGTCACGTCCAATATCAGCTTTGCAGCCAATGCCACGATAGTTGTAGTAAGGATTACACCAAAAGTTGCCAACGATAAGGATGGGATGATGACAGGTTTCACTATCTTCCATTTGGTTTGCAAACCACCCTCGAACAGGATAATGACAAGGGCAAATACACCGATCAGCTGGGCGTATTTTGCATTATCAAAATAGATGAATCCAAGTCCGTCACTACCTGCAACCATCCCTACGATAATAAAGAGAACAAGCGCAGGAACACCCATTCTGGCAGAGAATTTTGTAGTCAGGACACCAACAATCAATAACATTGCAATCAATAAAATAAAATAGTCTACATTAAAGGATCCAGAAATCATCGTCTCCCCCCTTAAATCTATAAGTTCACATCGATCTTGACCAATGTGTTTTCAGCTTTTTTGATGCCCAGATATCGAAGTGTTTCAGAAGGTGTTGTATGGTGGAAATACATTTGAAGGATGGATATTGCAACGCCGCTATGATAAGCGTGATAGCCAAATGTCTTGCGAAGCGTATGCGTCCCAACTTTTCCTGGCACACCTACTTCCTTGGCGGCATGGTTAATGATCCGATACGCTTGCTGGCGAGTTATGGGTAATGCACATTTTTTTGATTTAAATAGATAATCATGCGGCTTCATCTCCACTGTTTGAAGATAGGAAGTCAATGCCGCTCTTACCTGATTGTTGATATAGATGGAAGGAGAATAATCATCTTTGCCTGAGTAGAACTCCTTGATGCTTTCCTCTCCTTCCACTACATCCTGAACCTTAAGCTGAAGCAGCTCGCTTACACGAAGCCCCATATTAATGCCCATTACAAAAAATAGGTTATCCCTTAATGAATGCTTATGAAGATACTCTTTCATCGCATGTATATAGTGTTTATCCTTTAAGGCCTCCACATACTCCATTCCTAAAACACACCTCCTAATGTTACTTAACTCTATTATAGCATATGTATATGTAACATTTTATTTATTTGCTCAATTCGAGATAAATAATTTCAGATAATTTAAACAACACCAACTATCTGGTAGTTCAGCAATAAAAAAGAAGCCCCTAAGTGAAAGGCTTCTTCTATCCTACAATCTATAAAAATAGTATTACTAGAGTTCCGACGATAAAACAGTAGATGGAAAAGTAGACAAGATTTCCTTTCGCCATGATGTTCATGAACCACTTCAAAGAAAAATAGGAAGCAACCAGTGAACCCAGGAATGCCAATGTATATGGCAGGGCAAGCTCTCCGAGGTTCGGGGTTTTGATGAGATCGGAAACTGCTAAAATGATGCTTCCTACACTGACAGGAATGAATAGTAAAAACGAGAACTTTAATGCAGTTTCCTGCTTCATGCCAAGTCCCATTGCGGCAACAATGGTCGCACCTGATCTGCTGATTCCGGGAATCAGGGCAACAGCCTGGGCCAATCCGATGATGATGGCATCTTTTAGGGATAGCTCCGCATCATTCTTTCTGCCTCGCAGATTTCGTATCAAGAATAAGGCAACCCCTGTGACAAGAAGGGTAACTCCAATTATCTTAATGTTATCATCGAGCCGTGCGGCAATCCAATCGCCAAACAGCACACCAATTACACCTGCCGGAATGGTTGCAATAATAAGATATAGCGAGAATCGGAAATCAGCCTTATCCGCTTCATCCCTTTTGACCAAGTATCTTGTTGCACCAAAGAAAAGTTGAGAGATGGACTCACGATAAATGACCAGGATTGCAAGCAATGATGCAAAATTCACGACTATTTCAAAGGTCAGCCCTTCCATTCTCATTCCTAACAGTTCCTGAAGAATCATGACATGGCCACTTGATGAAATGGGAATCGGTTCGGTGATCCCCTGGAAAATTCCTAATAATAAATATTTAAACAACAACAAAATTTCTTCCATAAACAATAAACCTCAATTTCTTAAGATGATAAAGATTAAATATATCACATAAGCGATGGCAAGGATACTACCCTCTATCTTACCGATACGGTATCTTGTACGGGAAAAGATAAGGAGGACTACTGTCAAAAACAACAAAATAAAAATATCAGCAAATATTTTATCATTCACAGGTAATGGAGCAATCACAGATGATGCTCCTAGGACAAATAGGATATTAAAAATGTTACTGCCTACAATGTTACCTAGGGCAATCTCACTTTGCTTCTTTACGGCCGCCGTAACAGATGTCACCAATTCAGGCAAGGAAGTCCCCACAGCCACGATCGTCAATCCCACCAACGTTTCACTCATTCCAAGAGATACGGCAATCTCTGAAGTGTTACGTACCACTAAATCTCCTCCAAAAATAATGGCTGCAAGTCCCAGGACTGTACGGATTGCATTTTTCATCCATGGACTTTTTTCAACGATGTCCTCTGCTTTGCTCTGCTCACGATTATTTCTGGCAACTTCAAATATATAGTACATAAACACTGTAAAAATCAAGAGAAAAATTAATCCATCACTTCTTGTTATGAGATTTGAATTTAAGCCCTGAAGAGCAATATCACTTATCACAACAAGTAATACAACACTCCCTAAAAGAGTAAAAGGAATTTCTTTTCTTATAGTGTTGCTTTCAACCAATAGTGGGAATATCAGAGCTGTCACACCTACCACAAAGGTGATATTGAAGATATTACTTCCAATCACATTCCCAAGTGCAACATCCGCATTACCTTCCATTGCTGCCAAAATACTCACGGTAGCCTCAGGTGCACTTGTCCCAAATGCAACGATGGTCAGTCCGATCAAGAGCGGAGAAACTCGCAGAATGGATGCTATTTTGGAAGCACCTTCCACGAAAAAATCTGCTCCTTTAATTAATAATGCAAAGCCTACTACAAGAAGTACATATGTCATAATATTCGATTCCTTTTCATTGTATTAGTTGGCCGACTCCAAATTTTGTACGAGTTGTTCGAACCATTTTAGTGTATCGGATTCTGATTCAGCATTAATGAATAGCTGTTCGTCTCCTACTTCCACGTACAAATAGGCTGCATGGCCTTTATAAATGTACAAAAGGCTGCTGCCTTATCCCCTCTATAAAATGCCCTTTTAACAACGGTGGTATTCCATATCCATTCTTACGCACTTCCAACTTTGGCATTTCCTGTTTAAGTGTATACTTTTCACAATAAGTTTTGCAAGTTCCTCACTTTACAGTGCGTCTATTACTCCAATAATCACAATATCCTAGTAGTAAGAAAGGGGGACTGCATGATCAGCATGAGTATAGCAGCTTTATTCATCCCATTTTTGATACTTGTTTTATTGGGTTTCTGTCTTTTCATGGCAGGAAGCTATGCAAGAAAAACTACTTCAGACAAAAATCGAGGTGCAAGCATGATTAGAGTGGTATATTACTATTTGATTCTGTTCATGACCTTAATGATGACCATCGGAGGAAGTGTCGCCGCCTTCATGGCAATCGCGGATATCGTTTCTCCACCAAGCTATTATCAAAGCTACATGGAATACAAGGAAATGAAAATTGCCAACAAGACCAAATACGATGAAAATGGAAAACCGATTTCCACCCCTGAAATAGACGAAGAGGACCTGCTTAAGGAGTACGAAATGGTGGTGAAACAGGATAAAGAACGCAACAAGGAAAGAGCGTGGAACACGCTGATTAAAAGCTTCGGCTGGATCGTCATTCCTCTTCCGATCTTCATCTTCTACCAACGGAAAATCCGCAGTTCCAAGGAATAAGTTACATTCTAAGCCTCCCACGATATGTGGAGAGGCCTTTTTAATATTTTGTCATGATAAAACACCGCTGTTGATTTCCGCACTAGGCTGCGCTTTCCGCTGGGCGTTTGTGGAGCCTCCTCGTCGCTGCCACCTAGAACGGAAATCAACAGGGTGTTAAACAGATCACACACTTATTTTCTGGGTAGTCTTACATTCCCTATCCTCAAATGACTCTCCAAATGCCTAATTCTTTCTTCATATAAATTTTACAAAAAAACGTATTGACGAACATGAAAAAGGGGAGTAAATTATATTACATCATACAGAAACATATAAACCTATTGCTTAATCTTTTAAGAGCGGGGGAACCATATTGATAATGGACTTTTTCATTATCTTGGGGTGAATCGCAGATATGCGAAGAGGACTCTCATCCTCTAATCCGACAGCTAACCTCGTAAGCTTATTGAGAGAAGGGTCTAAATTATGAACGACCGGACCATTCTTTGTGTTGTCAAGGAATGGTCTTTTTATGTTCAAAGGGAGAAGGAACTAACATGAAAAAGCAGTTTGTCGTAATTGGATTGGGACGATTCGGAGGCAGCATCGTAGAAGAGTTTTCCACTCTGGGTGTTGAGGTGCTTGCAATCGACAAAGACGAGGAAAACATCAACAAGATCAGTCCTTATGCGACCCATGCTGTACAAGCAAATGCAATAGATGAGGCCACACTGAATTCGCTTGGCATCAGAAATTTCGATCACGCCATCGTATCCATGGGGGATGATATCGAATCCAGCATCCTCTGCAGCCTCCTGTTAAAGGAGATGGGATTAAAAAAAGTGTGGGTAAAAGCGAACAATAAATATCACCAAAAAGTTCTTGAAAAAATTGGAGTCGATCGCATCATCCAACCGGAGCGCGATATGGCAAAAAGAATTGCTCACCATGTCGTCTCCGATAAAATCATCGACTACATCGAGCTTTCGGATAACCATTGTATTGCAGAATTATATGCAACCCAAAAGGTGGCGAATAGGAATTTGATGGAGCTGGATATACGTGCCAAGTATGGTTGTACCTTAATTGGCATACAACGGGACGGAGACATCATTCTTTCACCGGCCGCTGATGAAGTGATCCGTGAAGGAGATCTGATGATCATTTTAGGAAGAAATGAAGATATCCACCGTTTTGAGGAGACAGGAGTGTAACGGATGCGTAACTTGAGTATTAAACTGAGTCCGCCTCAATTGCTCATTCTCGTTTTCATCTTTTTTGTCTTTATCGGATCTATGCTCCTTATGCTCCCTGTTTCCACTACCGAGCGAATATCATTCATCGACGCCTTGTTTACTGCCATGTCAGCCATGACTGTCACAGGATTGGTCGTAGTTGATACAGCCACTGTTTATACGGTATTTGGTCAGGTCATCATCATGGCATTAATTCAATTGGGCGGAATCGGAATTATGACATTTGCAGTCCTCATTTTCATGATGCTCGGCAAAAAAATCGGCTTTCAGGAACGATTGCTTCTGCAGCAAGCATTGAATCAGACTTCTGTTGGGGGAATTATCCTCCTTGTTCGCAGGATTGTCATCTTCTCCTTGCTGATTGAAGGAATAGCTGCACTCTTATTGTCCTATCGCTGGGTACCGGAATATGGGTGGGGACAAGGGATATATTTGAGTATATTCCACTCCATTTCCGCTTTTAACAATGCTGGATTTGCTCTATGGGCAGATGGCTTATCTCAATACGTTGGAGATCCTGTCATAAACATCGTCATATCCTTCCTTTTTATCATTGGAGGGATTGGATTCACTGTTCTTACGGATTTATGGTACACAAAAGAATTCAGGAAGCTTTCCTTGCACACGAAGATCATGCTGTTTGGAACACTTGGCATCAACCTGTTGGCCATGCTGGTGATTTTCTCACTGGAATACTTCAACATTGACACACTGGCTAATTTGACGTTTATGGAGAAACTCTGGGCCTCCTATTTCCAAGCAGCTACAACAAGGACAGCCGGATTCAATTCGATCGACATAGGGGCCATGGAGAGTTCATCCATCCTATTTATGATACTGCTGATGTTCATTGGAGCAGGAAGCACATCAACCGGTGGGGGGATAAAGCTCACAACCTTTCTCATTATCATTCTGGCGGTCATCACTTTTATTAAAGGCAAACAGGAAATTGTTCTTTTTAAAAGATCGATCCATCAAAAATATGTATTCAAGTCGCTTGCAATCACGATCATCAGTCTATTGTTCGTCTTTTTATCATTATTCATCTTAACGATCACAGAAAAAATGGACTTCCTTCAATTATTATTTGAAGTGGTTTCCGCTTTCGGAACGGTCGGACTTTCCATGGGAATTACAGCAGATCTCACCATTATTGGAAAAGCGGTCATTATCTTCATCATGCTTCTTGGGAAACTCGGTCCGCTGACACTTGCCTATTCCCTGGCAAAACCGACCCTTGCCAAGATTCGCTACCCTAACGAAGACCTGTTGACAGGATGATACAAAAAATGCTCCCTTTGCCAGGAGCATTTTTTTATTACATGTTTAAGTTTTTTCATATCAAAAAAGCGATTCCTCAATAGAATCGCTTTCTGAAACCTTCCTCAATCAGATATTGCTTTGCTTCGTTGTACGATGGGAACGTACCATCGAGATTGGGACCTGCGTAGACATTCCACATATCATCCTCTAGCACCAGCATGAGCGTCTGATCTTCGTCATTTGCCCACTTCTCATCTTCAAAAGCCTCCGCTTCATCAGACACTTCCGAGTTGGTTTCCACACTCAAAACCTCGATCGCTTTTGCGATAACCTCTTTTAACTCTTCTTCGGAAAATTCGCGGATATTGACCATACCTTTTTCATCCGTACGGTACCCCTTGATCCCCTTGGCATAAACAAATCCATTGCCGTTTGGATGCAGGTGATACACGACATTTTTTTTGTCACTTAAGCTTTCCTCGAATTGAAAATTGACACGTTTCAAAGATACGTCCTTACGTTCCAGTTCCGGAAAGGATTCGATAATTGCAAGTTTTTGTTCAAAAGTTAACATAATGCCTCCAAGAAGATATATTTAAACATTGAACCATTATATCATTAGATCATTGTTTCTCAAAAAAGATTATGCGAACACATATTTCCGGGTTCTCAACTGAACATTCAATACAATACCTATCGCAATCATATAGGTTAAGAGCGAACTTCCACCATAGCTGAAGAATGGAAGGGGAATACCTGTAATTGGCAAGAGGCCAACTGTCATCCCGATATTTTGGAAAACCTGGAACGTAATCATCCCAATGATTCCCGTACAAAGATAACTGCCAAAGGTATCGTGGCATTGCAAAGCAATAAATGTAATTTTATACAATAGTAAAAAGAACAGGGATAAAACGACCGTTGTCCCCATAAACCCGAATTGGTTCGCTATAGCAGCAAATATAAAGTCTGTATGGGCTTCTGGGAGATAGACATTCATCGAGCCATATCCGGCACCCGTATACTCGCCAGATCCAATTGCCAGCAGAGAACGAACCAACTGGAACCCCTGTTCATCCTGATACTCATATGGATTCAGCCAGCCATAGAAGCGGTCAAGCTGATATTCAGGAATGAAATACGTATGAAAAAACTCAGGAAACTGGATGAAAATATAGATAAATATTGCGGCAAAACCAACACCGATGGATATAAGCCCAACAATAATGCTCCAGCGTATACCAGATACTAATACCAAAGCAGCAATAATGGAGAGGTACACCATGGTTGTCCCCATGTCAGGCTGCCTCATCAAAAGAAGGACAGGCACCAGGGATGCAGCAGCCATCTTGAAGAGAAGATAAAAACTATCTCTTATTTCAGGGTTCTCGTATTTGGTGCGGTGGTCTGCAATTATTTTACTTAATACTAGAATAAGAGCTATTTTCATTAATTCTGAGGGCTGGATATTCCCAAGGCCCGGGATGCTGTACCAGCTTCTTGCACCCTTTATTTCAAGCGTACCCGGAAAGTTCAATTCCAATCCTATTAAAAAGAATATACCGATTCCATAAGTAATCCATGCAAGATTTCGTAGGTAATCAAAGTGAATAAGCAGGGATAGCCCAATCCCGACTGCCCCTACCAAAAACCAGACAAGCTGCTTTTCCATGAAGTTTATACCTTGCAACGCTTTAGGCAAGGTCGGTTCAATACTATCGAGTGCAATCAAGCTTGCAAGCACCATCATGATCATCAAAAAAATGAGCGTGACATCTAATTGTTGTTTATCTTTATAATCCACATTCTTCTACTCCATTTTCAGCAAATAATTAGGATTTTACTACTTCATCTATTATTATCTAATAATATAGTACATTTCCTACATTCTTTATGTTTTCTTATCGAATAAATCATATTCGAGTATCGGGGTATAGTCAATCATTTTACCACTATTTCAAATATGTAGTTTTAGCCAAAATAAAGTATTCTTTCGAAGGGAATGGGGAAATTACTATTATTATTTCTTAGGAGGCAGCAAACTTGATTATTGCATTATTATTTTTCCTTTTTATGTCGTTTTTTCTCTCGGGCAGCGAAACTGCCCTGACCGCTGTAAATAAAATGAAAGTACGTACTCTTGCTGAGAACCATGATCCACGTTCCCAAAAACTGTTGAAGCTTATTTCGAAGCCTGATGAATTCATTACAGCTATTCTCATCGGGAACAACATTGCCAATATCATGCTTCCGACACTCGTTACGTTGATAGCGATTCGATATGACTTCAATATAGGAGTTGCGACTGCCATTTTGACGGTGGTCATCATTATTTTCGCAGAAGTGCTGCCAAAGTCCATCGCAGCAACCTTTGCCAATCGTGTAGCATACATAGTATCACCTGTGATTTCCGTGTTGCTAATCGTTCTGAAGCCATTGATATTTCTCCTCTCCCTTTTTACCAACTCTGTTATCAGGATGCTTTCAAGGGGAATGATCCAGGAGGCCACCCTTTCAAAAGAAGAGCTGAAGACCATGGTGGACATCGGATTAACGGAAGGTACCTTTTATCAGGAAGAATCCCAAATAATTAAAGGCGCTATCGATTTCCATACAAAAGATGTCCGCGATGCGCTGAAGACTCCACGAATAGAAATTCATGGTCTGCCCTGTGAGGTGACATTTGAAGAAGCCAGGAATTTTGTCATGGACAGCAGCTATACCAGATACCCCGTTTATAAGGAGAATATAGATAATATCGTAGGTGTCTTTCATGCAAAATTACTCCTCAACTGGTCCCTTGAACCGGATTTGACTATTAGGGATTTTATGGACAAAAGCCCTCTTTTCGTTGCTGAATCCACCAATATTGAAAAAGTGTTCAAGATGATGTTGAAGGAAAAGAAGCACATGGCCATTGTCATTGATGAATATGGCGGAACTACCGGTATCATTAGCCATGAGGATATCATTGAGGCGATGATTGGATTGGAAATTGAAGATGAAACGGATGAAGACAGCGATATACTGATTGATGAATTGACAGAAAATCAGATCATCTGCCACGGGAAGATAGCAATCAGACGTTTTAACGAAGTTTTCAAAACGAAGGTACCTGAAGACGAGGATACGATTGCCGGATTTTTCTTTAAAGAAATTGGTCATATCCCTGAGGTTGGCGAAACAATGGTATACCACCATCTCCATTTTGAAGTGGTTGTCATGGAGGATAATGTGCTAAAGCAGGTGAAAGTCACGAAGAAAATCAAGAAGCCAACTGATTCCCATTAATAGAGGAAAGGAGCCAATATCAGTTGGCTCCTTTCTTTTTGGTTTAGAACGTATGAGCTAGATCCTTTGCACGTGCAATCGCATTTTCTTTTATTTCCTGTGCTTTATCAGGCATTGCCGCATGTCCTTCGACAAACAATCCTTCAAATGATGGAACGCCAAAGAATTGCATGAGAACAGTTAAATAACGATGCCCCATTTCCATCCCTGCAGCAGGACCCTCGGAATAGATTCCGCCTCGCGCTTGAATGTGAAGAGCTTTTTTATCAGTCAGAAGACCAACCGGACCCTCCGCTGTATATTTGAATGATTTCCCAGCCACCGCTACAGAATCAAGATACGCCTTCATAACTGGTGGGAAAGAGAAATTCCATAAAGGTGTAACAAATACATACTTATCGGCTGAAATAAATTGCTCGGACAATTCATTCAGACGGCTGACTTTTGCCTTTTCCTCTTGGGACAGCTCTTCAAATCCTTTTCCGGATTGAAGCTTTCCCCATCCGCTGAACACGTCCACATCAATTTGAGGTATATGCTCACGATATAGGTCAAGATGAATCACTTCATCATTCTGGTTTGCTTGCTTGTACGTATCAATAAAAACTTTTCCTACCGCCATACTGTAGGATTGTGTATCGTCATGCGGATGTGCCGTGATGTATAAAACTTTAGCCATTTTAAATCGATCCCTTCCATGTAAGTAATTTAGATAGTTTAGTTTGCCTTAAAATGCAAAAAGTAACAACTATCTTGAATGAATTTATTTTTAATTCGAGGTAATTTTATTAAATATATCTTCTCGATGCAAGTAATTTGTTTCTACATAAAAAAAAGACTTGCCAAAAAGACAAATCCTTACCAATTATTCCTCATTATGTAGTACAAACGGATTAGCTGCAATATTCTTTCTCATTTCATCCGTTACAATCAACGTTTCATTTTCCGATAAAGAATTTTGATTCCCGTTTACCGCTTGAACGCTGCCATCATAGTGATTAGGGTTATTTTCCATTCAATTCACCTCCATCGTTGTAATGGTTAGTATATACTTTATTGTAAAAGGAATTCCATCATTGCGAAAGGTATTTTTGGTATTTTTGGTATTTTTTTCAGAAAAGCTATGATTTTTTACCCATTTTTCGAAAATAGATCATATTGGACCGATTTCCCTTGTGGATATCCACGAAATTTTCAATATATCAACGAATCCATTGGCGATATCAACGAAAAAAATTTTATATCAAAGAAAATGTCAGAATATCCACGAAAACACGTTGGATATCGATAAAACGCATATTCCGTCATACTTCGCTACTCATCATTGCGCACAAAAAAGCCCCGTTTTCCATGAAAACGGGACTCTTACATTAACGTCATCTATTTTCAGATAAAACTCCTATTTGCAATGCAACCTGCTTTACCTGGTGATTTTCCATCTCAAGAATTGTCCAGGTATTGTTATCATGCTCGAAGGTATCAACACTCTCCTCTTCGGCATTCTGCAATTGTACTTGAATCCACCCGCCGATTGTATCAATATCGTCGCTCTCTTCGAATTTGATATCAAATTCATTTTCGATTTCCGATAGCAACACACGTCCGTTGATATGATAAAGACCTTCGCCATGCTGGTCAATCTCTGGAACTTCATCTGCATCAAACTCATCGCGGATTTCCCCAACGATTTCTTCAAGAATATCTTCCATTGTAAGGATACCAGCTGTACCCCCATATTCATCAATAACAAGCGCGATATGAACCTGCTCTTCTTGCATCTTTAATAGGGCATCCTGCAAAGAAGTGTACTCGTGAATAAGTGGAAGTTCATGAAGGAAATCTTTTAACTGGCCTTCACGACCTGCTGCAATACTTGTCAGCATTTCTTTCACGTTCACAAATCCAATGATACTATCCTTATCCCCATCATCAGTAACAGGATAGCGGGTATATTGGTGCTCATCAAGGATGGCGATAATCTCTTCACGGGTAAACGCTTGTGATAAAGTGATTATCTGAACTCGAGGGACCATAATGTCCTTTGCAACTCTTTCATCAAATGTAAAAATATTTTCCATATAGGAAAGTTCTGTCTGATTAATCTCTCCGCTTTCAAAGCTTTGCGCCATAATAATTCTCAATTCTTCCTCTGAGTGAGCTTGTTCATGATTTGCAGGCTGTACACCAAAAATACGAAGCAGGATACGCGCTGAACCATTCAAAGTCCAAATAAATGGATACATCAGCTTACCAAACCAGTATAGAGGTGAAGCAAATAGCAATGTCATTTTCTCGGCGTATTGAATAGCCAAAGTCTTTGGAGCAAGTTCCCCTACTACTACGTGTAAAAATGTTACTAGTGAGTAAGCTACTGCATATGATATTACACTTATCATGGATGGTGATACTCCGAGACTTTCAAGGAAAGGATAAATAAGGGCTTCTACTGTCGGCTTACCTAACATACCTAAACCTAATGCTGTTACGGTGATACCCAGTTGACAGGCTGATAAATAGTAATCCAGATCATGGATCAATTTTTTTGCCCTAACCGCTTTTTTGTTTCCTTCTGCTATCAATTGATCGATTCGAGACATACGTACTTTAACTACTGCAAACTCAGATCCTACGAAGAATGCTGTTAGTGCAATTAACAAAGCTACTAAAAGCAAGTTTATAATCGTTATACTGTCCAATTGGTTCCCTCTATTTTGAGGGATTCACCTCCGTGAAATTTTAATTTTTACTTTCCAATGAATAAATTACTTTTTACATTTTATATGGTGCTTCCCTCCTATATACATTAAAAAAACCTTTACCAAGCTTATTAGTAAAGGTTTTCCATTATATAACCTTTACCGAATAGGCAAAGGTCTCGCAAACAACATGAATGTTGCCAGTTAGGCCGGCGATGCATGGTACATCACGGATTGACGACATAACTGTTAGCTACTCCCCTTTGGAGTATTATAAACTCTATAGCAGAGTAATAGTTTCACTCTTAAACTACTAAGTTAATAATATTAAAATGCGGGGGAGATGTCAAATGACCTCAATTTCCCCGCTCGACCCTTCATAGAATTTCTGCACTTCCTTTACCTGACCAATATAAAACAAGTAAGCAGTTAAAATAAAACTCCAACCCGCATGCCTGCAAAAATCATTAATTTATCTTTGGTGTCACTCTTTCCCCAATTTCATCCACACCATAAACCTCATTTACCTGCTCATACAAGCCAAGCTCAGGATTATAGTGTTTGAGTTGGTCCGCTTCAATTAGAAAACTACGATTGACTACCTCCACTTTGTCCGTTATTCCATTTCCATAATCCAACACAACCTCTTGGACCGGCTCTCGGTCAAATGGAATGGTGCCCCAGATGACTGGAATGCCATCAATTTCAGTTGCTTGTGCCCATAAAGGGTAACCTCCACTCATGCCGTCTATATGTTTTTCCTTATAAACAAAGTTCCCTTCACTACCCTCAAATTCGGCTAAAATATATTGCACATCTTCATCATATTTTCTCCAATAGACCATACTGGATAATGAAGGTTTTTCAAGCATGACGGAAATCTCCGCCTCAGATCCATTTCTTTTGTAGTAGGTTTCCACAGCTTTCTGAAGAGAACCTTCCGATGGCGTGAAAGCATTTATACTTTTATAAAAATCATCGATCTTCTCTTCATCCCTCATCACTTTTTCCAACACTTCGCTTTTCCAAAGGTCCTTATCCTCTGCAAACCTTGTAAGGTCCTGACCATAAATTTCATTAATCTGTTCCCGTGTTATAGAAATGGTCCGCTCCCCTTCTCTTACACCTTCAATCTCATAATGAAGTGTAAGAATCCCTAAATTGTGAAAAAAACTGAAGTAGGCTGTTGCATCATAGAGTAAAGTTTTCGGCAGATTTTCCTCTGTAAAAGCCTTATGTTCTTCATCAATCGAATAAAAAATCCTGATCTCATAGGGCTCTTCCTTTGTCTGGAGCTCGAATGTCCTTTCTGCATCATTTCCTGGCAGTAAATACGCCATACTAGTAACCGCACCATTGTCGCCTACATAGTTGGTCGTGGATGAAAATTCATCATGCAAGTTTATATTACTTAGTTCGGTAATGTAGTTCTCTTTTGGATGAGATGATCTTGGTGCGAAACCTTCTTCGCCTGTAAAAATGATAAAGGACAAAATCAAAACAGCAATCGCACTTACCGTGACCGCAGTTATTCCCTTTAAATTCTTCAACCAGTTTCCTCTTGCTTTAAGGAATTCATCACTCATCAGGTTGTCATGGATTTGTTCTTTTCTTTCTGGAGATAGTCGTGGTTTCGAGACTCTTCTGAGTTTTTGATCCAATTGATCTTCTCTTCTATTCAAGGTGATCTCCTCCTAGCTTCTTCTGTAAGGCTGCCTTGGCACGGTGGTGTGTCGAACGGACCTTATTCTCACTCCAACCAAGCACCACTGCTGTTTCCTGTATTGAAAACTCTTTTATACTCCTCATGATCAACACATCCTTATACGACTCCTTGAGAGATCGGATAGCAGCGATTAAGGCCCTCTGTTCTTCCTTGTCAGTAAGAATATCTTCTGGTGTCAACTCCGTGTGGAGGGACTCCTGGTGGCTATCGTCAAAGGAAAGAAACCATTTCCATCTGTCTCTTGTCCGTTTTCTGCCCTCATCAATTGCTACATTCCTTGCAATTGAAAAAAGCCAGGTCTTCGGGCTCGAATTCCCTTTAAAATGGGAAAGCCCCTTTAACGCCCGAATAAATACTTCCTGTACAAGATCTTCTATGTCATGCTGCTTGGCATTTAATCGAAAATGTAAAAATTGATAAATATCATCGCTATATTCATAAAACCATTTGGAAATGACTTGTTTGTCTGACATTCTCTTCCCCCGTATCTTGCAGTTTCTAAACAATTAGACGAATCCCATCTCCATTTTATCGCACTTAAGTTGAAAATTTTTTGATAAACAAAAAAGAAGCACCTCCCTTCATTGAGAAATGCTTCCTTTCTAATAGAATCTAGTCAAAAGTCTTTTTTTGTATAAAGCTGCAATAAAATACAGTAATCGGGCTGGCCATTTTTTCGGGAAATACCTTTTTATATAGTACTTGAAAAATACTGTTTTGATATCTTCCCACTGTGTACAGAATTTCTCCTGTCTGAATCGTGCCACATCTATCAGTTTCACCTCTTCTGTCGGGGTGAGAATGATATTGTGCAGATGGATATCTGAGGGGTTCAATCCTCTTTCCCTTGCCATCCCGAGAGCTTCGTCTATCTGCTCCACATGCCGCTCATTCATTTTCCTGCCATGAACCAGACATTCAAAGAGTGTCAAACCCTCTATATGATCTATGACAAGATAGTTTTCTCCATAATCATAAAGAGCTGGATAATAGGAAATTCCTTTTAGGCTTTGATAAATTTCTGCTTCTTTTGCTGCAATTTCTTCAAAAGGCGGGTAGAAAACCTTAAGCACCCTGTTTGACCCGCTAATTTTAAATACAAATGCGCTTCTCCCATAACCTATAGGAGTTAATTCCACTTTATTATAATCCACCAAGGATGTTCCTTGATTACCGTGAACAAACACGACACTTTTAGCAAGTGCATCATAAGATTGCAGGAGCTCGGTGTTATGTCTCATTCTAAACCTCTCACTCTCTTAAGAAGCTTTGGGAGGAAGGAGGTTAGTTCCCCAATTCCTCCACCAAGTTCATCAGCTTTGTAATTTCATTGATTGTCGTGATCAACTCAGAGTTCTGAAGCTCCTCTAAAGCCAGCTCTCCGTTTACCATCGCATCATTGATAATTTCTTGTAGAGCTTCATTTTTTTCAACTATTTGCTGATGCAGATCTGCCGCAATAGCTGGTGGTTCTGTCTTGTTGAATTCGTCAATTTCCTTCAGTAGGGCATTCAGCTCCGCTTCCAACTCTTGCTTAGTCTCAGGATTTGTAGCAGCTTCCTGGATCATCTGAGGTGCCTCCTGACCGAAGTCCTGCCACGTATTGATATGTTCCGTTGCTTTGTTCGCGTATTCCAGCGAATTATTGACCTCTTCCAAAAGAGAACAGCCATTGAGAAGTACCGATGAAATAATTGCAACAATCATTAATAATTTTTTCATGTCCATTCACTCCTATTATATTATTTTTTCATTCTTTTCTTTACTTCTTTCATCACCACAGGCAATACTTTCTGTTTAGCAATCTTGGCTCCTTTTTTCAGGATCAGTGCCTTCACTAATTTTTTTATCATTGTTTTTTTCCCCTCCTTTGATATTCTGCCAAATGCCCCTTTGAACACCGCTGTTGATTTCCGCACTAGGCTGCGCTTTCCGCGGGGCGATGCTGGTGCTCCTCGGGCTTTGCCCTGTGGGGTCTCCAGCCTACCGCTTCCTCCCGCAGGACAAGGAAGACTACGGCAGCGATACATCGCACGAAGAAAATGCTCGCATTTTCGAGGAGTCTTCGCCTATTGCTCCAATCAACAGCTAAGCGGGGTTTTAAGAGTTTTCACGAATCTTTATAAGAGTTTTTCTAAAAAGAAAAGAGGCCTTCTACCACTTTTCTGGTAGAAGGCCTCTTGGAATAGAAAAGACCTTTGCCAGAATGCTAGTACTGACAAAGGTCTCGCAAACAACTTGACGTTGCCAACAAAGCCGAGGACTAAAAATCCCGTAATGACGACTTTATTGTATAGCTACTCCCCTTTGGGATGAATTCATTCGTTTATGTTAGGTTCATCATAGCTTAAATCGTTTAATTGGTCAAATGTTTGAACACTTTTGATAAAAGGTTAAGCTTTTGTAAATTTTAGTAGAAAGGGTTGGGCAAGTAATTAATGTATGTTAGTATCAACATATCGGTTTCCAATATCGAAGTTCGATATTGAAGTCCAATATGCTATGGGAGGCGAAAACTTGGAAGAGAAAGTGCTGCGCAAGCTGTTCCTTGGTTTTATTCAAATTCATATACTCCATCATGCAAAAGAACATCCGATTTTCGGGTTATGGATGCTCGAGGAACTCAGAGAACATGGCTATAACATCAGCGCCGGGACACTTTATCCCATTCTTCACACGATGGAGTCGGATGGTCTACTAGTAAAAAAAGATCAAAAGGTGGAAGGGAAAATCAGAAAGTACTATACCACCACCGAAAAAGGAAATCTCATTCTTCATGAAGCGAGAAACAAAGCATATGAACTATTCAAAGAAATTAAAGAAGGTGATGAAACATGAACAAATTAAAATCTCTGCTCGAAATACTTATTGTTTCCACAAGATTGGGGCTGACCTCCTTTGGCGGTCCGGTGGCACATTTAGGTTATTTTCATACTGAATACATCCGTCGCAGAAAATGGATGGATGAGAAAAGCTATGCAGACCTGGTGGCGCTCTGTCAGTTTCTGCCCGGACCTGCAAGCAGTCAGGTCGGTATAGGGATTGGCGTGATGAGGGCGGGGGTACTTGGAGGCATCGTTTCCTTTATCGGCTTCACCCTGCCTTCTGTATTGGCATTGATTATTTTCGCACTTGTACTGAATACCATGGATATTGGCAATGCAGGTTGGATTCACGGCTTGAAGATTGTCGCGGTTGCAGTCGTTGCACATGCGATCATGGGGATGGCGAAGAACCTGACCCCAGATCTTCAGCGAAAAGCCATTGCGCTTTTTGCATTGGTTGGAACCCTATTATGGCAAACAGCCTATTCTCAAGTTGCTGTCATCCTTATTTCTGCATTAATTGGATTTCTATTATTCAAACAGCACGCAGAGAGCGATACCGATCGAATTAAATTCCCGATATCCAAAAGTTTCGCTGTTGTATGTTTATCTTTATTCTTCGGGTTGTTGGTGCTGCTTCCTATTTTAAGAGAGGCTACCTCCTTAAATTGGATCGCCATGTTTGACAGCTTTTACCGATCAGGGTCACTTGTATTCGGTGGTGGCCATGTGGTCCTTCCGTTATTGGAAAGAGAATTTGTTCCAACAGGCTGGATTAGCGAAGAGGCATTCCTTGCCGGTTACGGTGCCGCCCAGGCCGTACCAGGTCCATTGTTTACTTTTGCCGCATATATCGGAGCGGTCATCGATGGCTGGAAAGGTGGACTTTTAGCAACCTTCGCCATTTTCCTTCCGGCATTCCTGCTCATTTTAGGGACTCTGCCTTTCTGGGATTCTCTGCGCCGCAATGTGAAGGTCAAGGCTGCCTTGATGGGGGTTAATGCTGCAGTTGTAGGTATTCTCATATCCGCCTTCTACTTCCCTATCTGGACGAGCTCCATCATGGAACCCATTGATTTTGCCTTCGCAGCGGTTCTGTTCAGTATGCTTGTATATTGGAAGCTTCCACCATGGGTCATCGTGGTGACAGGTGCGATCGGCGGGACTTTGATGACACTATTGTAATAGACTTCCTCAAAGGTCAAACTATGGATTCTTTTGAAGTGAATAATCTTATTCACTGTGGAAATGGTCATTAAATTGGCACACAAAATAACCGTTAAACACACTTTGAAATCAATAAAAAATGCTGGGAGAAAATCTCCGAGCATTTTAATTTGTGTAACGTAGGATAGACCGGTTTTACTATTACTTACCTTGAATTATTTTTCCTTCATTTTCCTTAAAAAGATCTCAAATGGTCCGCTTATAGATCGTTGATGCATAAAATTAGCAACTATTACTGAAAAAAACCAAACAATTAACGCAATCAAATCACTCCACAATTGATCAATTTGTCCACCAAGACCACCAGCATACGGAGCTAATATGACAACAAACAGAATGGACTGAAATAGATAAAAACTCAGTGAACGTTGTCCAAGAGCAACAATCGCCTTTGTAAAGCTGCCAATTTTCCCTTCCAGCTTAATGACTAGCAATCCAAAGAGCGCCGTCCACCCAACTCCACCTGCATAGCCAGTGATAGTATGAAGTGATTTTGCTGTTACTTCCAATACATCATTGTAACTTGTCCAAAATAATGACGACATCAGGGCCATCGGAATACCGCCAGCTAACGAAAGTAAAAGTCCCAGTATAGCAACTGTGATAAGTGCCTTTTTATGGTTCCTAGGGTTATCTATTATCTGAAAGCGTGCGAGTAATATGCCAATTAGCACCCCTGGGATTACTTGATAACTAAGTACAGGTGTGTAGAACAGCCAATCAAACATTCGCGTAATAGATGCCTCAATAGGATCTATAATCGTAGCCGAAGTAGTGACTTCCATACTCAATGCATCAAATCCTCTAGGCATGTACGGAGCAAACACTCCCACCAAAACAAGAAAAAACACTGTAATAATAATAATATTTCGATTGGATAATCGAAGAAATAAACTTGCAAAAAGAAGAGCGATAAATCCATACACCCCGATAATATCCGCGAAGAACAGAGTTGCATGGAAAAAGCCTATCACTAACATCCAAGCTCCTCTACGTTTAAAAATTTTTTTCGTTTCCTTCCAACTGTTCCCTTTTCTTTCTTGGCCTTTCAATACTTGATGGAGCCCATACCCAAATAGTATGGCAAATAAAGGGAATGCTCGTCCGTCAATGAAAACTTGCCTGAAAAATACAGTTAACTGGTCGGTTAAAGTAATTTTTTGTTCAGTTGAAAATATAAATTGATTTGCATGTGCCAAAGCAATAAATAACAACATAAAACCTCGTGCTAAGTCTGGTGTTAATTTTCTTTTGTTGACGTTTGAGATACTATTCATTAATTTTTCCTTATAATTTATTATTTTGATTTACTTTTAATAGCTTTGAGCTTTTTAATGTCTTATTTTACGCAAACAATCATCAAGCAAATGGAACGCTTTTCGCAATTCCTCATTGGGTACAGCAGCATATCTATCGCCGAGGCTAACCTCATAATAGCATGCTTCCTCGCTTGTTTCCCTTATATAGCTGGATAAACCGATTCCGGTTTCTTTATAAATGGCTATTAGAATAGGTTCAAGCTTCTCTTTTGGAACATGGAAATGGACGTGGAACATATTAGAGACAGGTTCAAAAGGCTCTGTCGTTATTCCTTGGCAACCGTTATAAAGCCCTGCCAGTTCTTTCGCTTCCTCATAATACTGCTCCATTTTATCCAGCCTTTTATTGAAATAATAGTCCGCACTGATTATATAAGGGTAAAGGCTTATCAAATCCCCACCATAACGTCTTTTCCATTTCTTCGACTCTTCTACAAATGGTGCATCCCCAGCAAGAATCGCACCCGCAACTCCGCCAATACCTTTGTAAAAAGAAACATACACGCTATCAAAAAGGCTGCAGAGTTCAGCTGCCGTTTTCTTATAAAAAGGAAGAATTTCAAAAAGCCGAGCACCGTCCAAGTGCAATTTGATCCCTTTTTCACGGCAATATCCAGAGATTGATTCAAGAGTTTCATAATCCGGCAGCTGTCCGCCAATCTCACGCTGAGGCAATTCCAGCAACAAACATGCCACTTCCTCTTCCATATTGATGACGTCATCGAATTGTATCAATCTGCTCGCATCTGCCAACAGAACGGTCTGTATCTGATGCAATTCCTTCAACCCATCTTCTTCATGGATTTCCAAATGACTTAGTGGATGATAGGCAACTTTTTTTATTCCTATTTTGTCACACCATATCCTTAATGCAATCTGCTGTGCCATCGTTCCGCTCGGGAAGAACACTGCATTTTCTTTCCCTAAATACGTCGCCATCTTTTCTTGAAAATCTTCTATAATCTTCCCTTTCCCATACATATCACTTTCCTGATGCCCATCGATATCGGCCAAGGCTTCTTTCAGTACCTGAATGTCCCTTGGACCATGCCCTGCAACTTGATATTTAGTCTGTTTGAATGCTTCAATTAAACTTCCATTTCTTTTCAATGTTTTCAGCACCTCGATAAATAATTCATAAAATTCAACTCTTTAGTAAATTCGTTTCACATACTGAATATCCTCTTTTATCTTTTCTTCATTGCCATATAACCTAATAATAAATGCATTATCTCTACAGATTAAAGTAGTTATCGCTTTAGATATATGACCATTCAACATTTTCTTCCATTTTTAGTATAATAATAGAATTATAGGATATTTAATTGGAGAGGTGAAAGGATGAAGGAGAACATTTTGGTTTGTGTAAGCAATCCCAGTAACGTAGAAAAATTGGTTCAAAGGGGAAAAATCATCGCTGACGCATTTGGTGGGGAATGCTACGTACTCTATGTATGCTCTATTGAAAAAGATGAACTAGACCTGAATCACATTCGCACCAAACAGCTATTCCAAACCATTGCAGGAAAGTATCAGGCCACCATGCTTGTAGAGTCCGCTACAGGGAAAAAGGTTTCTTCCATAGTTGCAGATGTTTCTAATAAAAAGGGCATTACCCAGATTATTTTAGGCCAGCCCGTGCAATCTAAATTTGAAATGATGATGAAGAATTCCTTAATAAACGAGATATTTCAAATTGTAGAGGGAATTGACATTCATGTTGTGGAAGTCGGACGCGAAGCAGTGGTGCAAGGAGTGGACTATGATCGAGGCATAAAAGCACAACTCGTGAAAAAGCCGTCGGATTATGAGCTTGTCTTTGATTCCAGCTTTCCGAATGCACTTAATGGGGTATTTTACAAAGAAGCATCCACCGATTTCCTTAACGGCTTCTTCGTCATCACAAAAAATGAGGAACATACTGTGCTGAAGGTGAAGGACGGGATGGTAGAAAGCGAAGCCATTGCTGTTGAATAATATTATCTATTGAAAAGACCGTCCCATGTGCTGGGACGGTCTTTCATTGATTAGACGGTTGCTTTCTTTTTCAATAAGCCCACCATCATAGCGGTAACAAATGCACCAATTAATATTGCCAAGATGTAAAGTAGAATACTTCCCGTAATGATCGGGATGACAAAGATTCCGCCATGAGGGGCAGGCAAACCGATACCGAATAGCATTGTTAATGCACCTGCAATTGCAGAACCAACCACAACGGAAGGAATTACCCTCATCGGGTCAGCAGCAGCAAAAGGAATTGCTCCCTCTGTAATGAAGGTCGCTCCCATTACATAACACGTTTTTCCCGCTTCACGTTCCTGCTTGTTGAATTTATTTTTGAATAGGGTGGTCGAGATTGCCAAACCAAGTGGCGGTACCATTCCCGCTGCCATGATCGCTGCATGCGGGGCATAATTTCCTGCGTCAATCATTGCAATACCGAATGTGAAAGCCGCTTTATTGATAGGTCCGCCCATATCAATGGCCATCATTGCACCCAAAAGCAGCCCCAGGAAGATTAGATTTCCTGAGCCCAATCCGCCTAACCATGAAGTCAGCCCTTCATTGAAAGCCTTTAATGGAGCAACCACTTGAAGCATGATCATTCCGGTAAAGAAAATCCCGAATAAAGGATACAGCAGCACAGGCTTGATTCCTTCCAACGATGAAGGCAGGACATTCAATGCTTTTTTCAAACCAAGGATAATGTACCCTGCCAGGAATCCAGCGATAATTCCACCCAGGAACCCTGCTCCACCAGTCGAAGCCATCAGTCCCCCTACCATACCGGCAGCAAGACCTGGTCTGTCAGCAATACTCATCGCAATAAAACCTGCCAATACAGGAATCATCAATCCAAAGGCGTTTCCTCCACCAATTGTGGAAAGTGCTTCCGCAAACCAATGATAGCTAGGATCATCCGGGTTCGCCGCTTCAATCCCGAACATGAAGGAGATGGCAATCAAGATACCACCACCCACAACAAACGGAAGCATATTGGAAACCCCGTTCATCAGATGCTTATAGAATCCCGAACGACCCTTCTTCTCTTCAGAACCGGACTCAGCTTTTCCTGTACCAGTAAAAGTTGTTCCTTCCCCTCTGCTCGCTTTTCTTAGCAGTTCCTCCGGCTTTCGGATTGCTTGTGCAACTGGAACCTGGATGATTTTCTTGCCATGGAACCGCTCCATGTCGACATGCTTATCTGCCGCCACAATAATTCCTGTTGCAGATTCAATATCTTCTTTTGTCAGTTCATTTTTCACACCACTTGACCCGTTTGTTTCCACCTTCACGTTCAAACCGAGTTCTTTCGCCTTCTGTTTTAAGGCGTCCGCTGCCATATACGTATGGGCAATTCCTGTTGGACACGCTGTAACAGCCAGAATCATCCCTTTAGTTTCGGATGTTTCAACCACTTCTTCCTCTTCGAACAATTCTTTTTCTTTATTATCTATTAAACTGATAACCTCTTCTTTCGATGCAGCACTCAATAGCCCTGCCCGAAAATCGTTATCCATCAGCATAGAAGAAAGACGTGATAGTGTTTCCAAATGGGCATTGTTTGCACCTTCACTTGCAGCTATCATAAAGAACAAATGACTTGGTTGACCGTCCAAGGAATCATAGTCGATTCCCGCATCCGAAACACCGAATGCAATTGCGGGTGTTTTAACCGCTTTTGTTTTTGCATGGGGAATGGCAATGCCCTCCCCGATTCCTGTCGTGCTTTGGGCTTCCCGTGCCAGGATCGCTTCTTCATATCCCTTTTTATCCGAAAGCTTGCCCGCTTTATCTAGCGTATCCACCAACTCACGAATGACACTGTCCTTGGAGCTTCCCTTCAATCGCAGGGAAATAGTTTCTTCTGTCAATAAATCAGTAATTTTCATCATGAACTCCCCTTCTTATAGTTTATCTATCTCTACTTGAGTTAATAGTTTTTCCACTTCTTCCTTTTGGCAAAGGTCATGGGAAAATGCAGTTGCGCTTCCTGAAGCAATTCCATATCTCAGCGCTTCCTCGATATCGGCATATTTTTCGTAGCCTGCCAGGAATCCTGCTACCAGGGAATCCCCTGCTCCAACCGAATTTTTCACGTTGCCTTTTGGAGCTTTGGCAATAAATGTCCCTGCATCCGAATAAAGAATGGCTCCTTCTCCTGCCATCGAAACAATGATATTCTGAACACCTTGTTCATGGATTTTTCTTGCATATTCCACGACTTCCTCTTTAGAGCGAATGGTTACGCCGAAAAGGTCTCCCAATTCGTGATGATTCGGCTTAATTAGAAATGGCCGCTTTTCGATCAAACTTTTCAACAAAGCTCCACCGGTATCGATCACCACATTAGCCTCATGCTTTTTGCACTTTTCTACAATCGTGTGATAGATCATAGGTGGCACCGTGCCAGGAAGGCTTCCGGCTATCACAACGAAATCTGCTGGTTGCAAGGCACCCAATTGACTGATAAGCCGGGCTGCTGCACCTTCACCTATGATAGGTCCCGTTCCGTTGATTTCGGTTTCGGCTCCTGCCTTCAATTTCACATTGATGCGAGAGGTTCCCTCCACCTCAATCAGTTTTACCGCAACCTGCTCTTCTATTAATTTCTCTTTTATAAAAGTGCCGGTAAATCCTGCTGTAAATCCAAGTACTGTTGTATCAGCACCCATCCGCTTCAGCACCCTCGAGACATTAATGCCTTTTCCACCAGGATAATACATGGTGTGATCGGCGCGATTGACTGACCCTTCCTTGAAATCCGCAACCTCCATCACGTAATCAATCGAAGGGTTTAAAGTTATGGTATAAATCATTTGTGGTTCACCACCATAATCGTCGTTCTTTCTTCAAATTCAGGAAGCAAGTCTGGATCCATGTGATTGGTGATGACAACCGCTTCTTTTAATGCCCCTACTTTTGAAAAGGTCACTTCATTGATTTTTGATTCATCTGCCAGTACATATGCCTCTTGTGCCAACTTTATCGCAAGGCTCTTTACAGCCGCCTCTTCCGGATCCGGTGTTGTATAGCCGCTCTTTAGATGAACACCATTTGCACCAATGAATGCTTTGTCAAAATTGTAGGCTTCCAAGCTTTCTGTAGCCTTTCTTCCAATGATTGCCCCTGTTTTATTTTTCATGAAACCGCCAACAATGTATGTGGAAATACCTTTATCCATCAGTGATTGAATATGCGCAAAACCATTGGTCACAACAGTGATCCTTTTGCCCGCCAAGAACGGAATCATTTGGTAGGTAGTGGTACCTGCATCAAGAAAAATGCAATCTCCATCATTTACAAGCCCTGCCGCAGCACCGGCAATGGTCGTTTTGGCATCAAGGTTAATCGAGGACTTTTCCAGAATGCTTGGTTCCTCGCCTTTTTGATGAAGCTTTGCTGCCCCGCCATGTACGCGTTTTAATTTATTTTCCTCTTCCAGCTGGCTAAGATCGCGACGGATGGTCGACTCCGAAGCCCCTGTTATATCAACTAATTCCTGTAATTTCACTATTTCATTCTGTTGAACCAAATCTATAATTTTCTGTTGCCTCTCTGGAGTTAACATGAACATCACCTTTTTTATAGGACTTTAGTAAGTACCCTTATTTTAATGCAAGCCCTTTCAAAAATCAATCAAAAACGATCATAAACTTTCAATAACAGTCAAAATCTATTAAAAACGAGCATAAAGAAAGAGACTAGAAAACTAGTCTCCCGATAAATAACAGGCTACTTTAATAGCCTGGCAAGCAATATATGTTAGAAATGGAAGGAAAAAGGGACAGTGCACCTGTCCCCGAGTCTCAAATATATTTCCTATGCACACTCTTCCCATCATACGTAAACAGTACATTCTTTGTCTCGATCACCGACTCCATATGCACCGGTCTGCCCCAAATCTGATGAATATATGGCAGCACCTTTTCGAGATATTTGAGGTCGAGTTCAATCCCCTCAAACCAGTGCTTTAAATACAACTCGCCTGCACGGAGGTAATCGCCGTCATTCACGGTGATATACGGGAAGCCTCCATTCACCCTCATATTCACCAGCTGGTCCCGCACTTGTTCCCATGCTTTGTCGACAATCTTATAGTCCTTGCCCTGCTTTTGGAAAAGGTACATATCCTCCCGCATGACGAGGTCTTTGTTCAGGTAGTTACGCAGGAACGAAATGTCCGATTCCACTTCCCGCACCTCGAACATTCTTTCACGCCCGGAGCCAGGCTTGATGCCGTCGCGCTTCATCTCTTCTGTCGGATTGTTGTAACGTTCTTCAATATCCTCAAAGATTTTGATACCGAGATAATAAGGGTTGATACTCGTGCGGGATGGTTGCACGACGCCTGCATTCAGCTTGGCATATTCAAGAGCTTCGCCGCTTGTGAGATCCATTTCGCGGAGGATGCGTTGGTGCCAGTAGGAAGCCCAGCCTTCGTTCATGATTTTCGTTTCCATCTGCGGCCAGAAGTAGAGCATCTCTTCACGCATCATAGTCAGGATATCACGCTGCCAGTCGTCCAGTTCGCTGCTGTAATGTTCGATAAAGAGCAGCACATCCTTTTCCGGCTGCGGCGGGAATTTCTTTTTTCTCTTTTTCGGAACTGCCTTTGGCTTGTTGCGCGAATCGAGGTTCCATAAGTCATCATAAGCACTCGATTTTTTCTTCACTTCCTCCTCTTCTTCCATATCATCAATGCTCCACGCGAGCTTGGAACGAACCAAAGATGGGTCAATATGCTCCTGGATGGCAAGGACGGCGTTCAGGAAATTCTCCACCTCTTCTTTTCCATGATCATGCTCATATTGCTTGATCCTTTCGGCGGTTGCTGCCATGCTCTCCACCATATCCCGGTTCGTATTCTGGAAACGGCAATTATTCTTGAAAAAATCACAGTGGGCAAGCACATGCGCCACAATCAGCTTATTTTGAATAAGGGAATTTGTATCCAACAAAAAGGCGTAGCAAGGATTGGAGTTGATTACAAGCTCATAGATTTTACTAAGCCCCAGGTCATAATGAAGCTTCATTTTATGGAACTGTTTACCGAAGCTCCAATGGGAAAAACGAGTTGGCATTCCATATGCTCCAAAAGTATAGATGATATCGGCTGGACAAATCTCATAACGCATCGGGTAAAAGTCTAGGCCAAAGCCTTTTGCAATCTCGGTGATCTCATCGATAGCCCGAAATAACGCTTTTTCGTCATCTGCTCTCATGTTACAACCTCCCTTTTCCTCTTATCACAATGTATGAACAAGGTCCTGATATGATGAAAAGGGATTGCTTTTTTATGAACTTCTTTTCTGATTCCAGGAAAGAATAAGGATGTAACATGTTATACTTTTATTATTGTGATTTTTTTAAGGAGTGTTTTTTTTGGAATTTGCATTATTCATCCTTATGGGGTTTTCCATCAGTATGCTATCCGGTTTTTTCGGCATCGGGGGCGGCTTCGTTCTGACACCAGTACTTATGTTATTGGGGTTCAGTCCCATTGAGGCAATCTCGACAAGCCTTCTATATACGATCGGCACATCCGTTTCAGGTGTCTATGCGCATTTTAAAATGAAAAATATTTTATGGAAGCAGGCGCTTATTATTGGGGGTAGCGGTGTTATGGCTACACAACTGGCCTATCCTTTTGTCGAGTGGCTTGATTCCGCGGGCCTTGACGAAACGGTGATACCTTCAATGTATTTAATATTGCTTAGCTACTTCGCATTCACGATGTTGAAACAATCATCAAGAGGAGGCGATAGTCTGCACGGTTCTACCTCCATTATCCCCTTGATGATTATCGGGTTGATCGGAGGATTCCTCTCCACTGCACTTGGTGTAGGAGGCGGCTTCATCATTGTTCCGCTCCTGATCAGTTTCCTGCGACTCCCTTCGAGGAATGCTGTCGCAACCAGCCTGACGAGTGTAATTTTAATTGTTACTGCTGGATTTCTTACATATGCCATCAACATACCAATCCATTATGACACCGGATTTCTACTAATTGCCGGAGCCATTATCGGTTCCCAGTTGGGGGCAAAAGCTACATCCTATGTGAAAAATGAAACCATTCAGCGGTTGCTCGGCATACTTTACATTTGTACAATGGCGAGCCTGATCATTAACATGACGGATTATACCGTGCTCGGACTCGTTGTTCTTGCATGTTATACCTTGGCGATGAACATATTCATGTTTTTCCGGCTATTTAAGCAGGACTTGGTGGAGTCGAATGGCTGAAAAAGGAATTCATTTTAGATATGAAGAGCTTTTCTGGCCAGTGTTCACTATAAAAAGCCCTTCATTCAGCTTATGATGAGCTTTTCTAGACACTGTCCACTGCAAATAGCTCTTCATTCAGCTTATGATGAGCTTTTCTAGCCGATGTCCTCTGCAAAAAGTCCTTCATTCAGCTTATGATGAGCTTTTCTAGCCGATGTCCTCTGCAAATAGCTCTTCATTCGGCTTATGATGAGCTTTTCTAGCCAGTGTCCACTGCAAAAAAGCTCTTCATCAATATTTTAATATCCAGTAATACAAAAAAACTGACTGAAAGTATGATCACAATACTTTCAGTCAGTTTTTCATTGAATCAAGTAATATAAGACAAAAACGCTGTCGCAATCCCAAAATAGATCAACAGCGACAGAATGTCATTAACCGTTGTAATCAGTGGGCCCGAAGCGATAGCAGGGTCAATGTTCAATTTGTATAAGATTAGCGGAATAATCGTTCCCGCCATTGTTCCGATGATTAAGGTTATAAATAGGGAAGCACCTACGACCATCCCTAATATCAAGTCCCCTTGCCATACATAAGCAATGATTGAAATAAGAATCGCACATGTTACTCCGATAGTAATTCCCACACCCAACTCACGGAAAACAACCTTTGTGACCACTTTTTTATCCAAATCACGGGAAATGAGCCCACGTACGATTACAGCCAACGACTGCGTTCCGGTGTTACCGGTCATCCCAGCAATCATCGGCATAAAGAATGCCAAAGCCACGACGTCATCCAATGTACCTTCAAAACCACTAATAATGCTTCCAGATATAAGTCCAATAAATAATAATAAGATCAACCACGGTAATCTTCTCGCGGACGCTACAAGCGCCGGTGTATCAAAATCGATGTCTTTACCGGATGCGGAAAGCTTTTCGATATCCTCATTCGCTTCCTGGATCACGACGTCAATGACATCATCGACGGTAATGATCCCGATCAATGTCTTTTCATCATCCACGACCGGTACTGCTAGAAAGTCATACCTTTCTATGACATGGGCCACTTCCTCCTGATCCGTGTCGACATGAACGGAAATGACACGGGAGAACATAATGTCCATAATTTTTTCATCTGCATCCGCCAAAATAAGGTCTCTGTAGGAAACAACACCTACAAGCCGTTTCTCTTCATCAATGACATATAGATAGTTGATTGTTTCTGCCAGTTCCGCAAAGGATTTCAGCTTATCCACCACTTCGCGGACGGTATACTCCTGTGGAATCCAAACATATCGATTGGTCATCAGTCGACCGGCAGTTTCCGCTTCATACTTCATCAAATCCTGGACTGCCGTTGATTCCGCTTTGTTCATTTTGGATAAAAAAGCTTCCTGAATATCAGGATCCATCTCATCAAACAAGGAAGCAAGATCATCATTGTCCATGCGATCCATTACTTTTGCCGACTTGTCGACCCCGATTTTCTGAAGAACTTCAAGCTGCTGCTCCTGATTCAACTCCTGAATAAGGGCTGTCAGCTGGTCGATTGTCAGATACGTCAAAAAGCGGACACGGTGCTTTTCAGGCAGCTGAGCATAAATGATGCCTGTATCATACGGTTGCAATTCTTCGATAATATCCTGGAACGCCTTACGCTTTCCGTCTTTTAAAAAGGTGATGATATTTAATATGATTTGATCCTCTGTCATGTTATGCACCATGTGCGCTACCTCCTCTGCCTGCTAGGAGTACAGGGATTCACTCTATTTTTTCACCAAAGGAGTGGTAAACAAAAAATAAATATGTATCCTGTACTGCCTTTGTGTTTGTCCTCGGACTCGGACTACTATCCATTTTCGCTACCAGCTCCTTTTCATTATTTTCCCCATTAAAAAAGCACCTTTCATCCACAGAATGAAGGCGCATAAAGGCATAGTTACCCTTATAGATTCCCTCATTCGTAGAGCTTTAGCACTGTGTGGCATAGGAATGATCCAGCTGCATTAAAAACCACCTTATATCGATGGTTCCTGTTGACCCATTGGCGTCTTTGGACGTTTCTGGGCAGCAGCGTATCTCCAGCACAGGAGCCTCACCTAACGAAGGTTCAAGTGTTTTCACAACTACTACTCTACAAGGGAAAAACCGGCTATGTCAACCTTTTTAAGTTACTGTTTTTTCTCTTCGATATTTACTGATTTAAGCTGTTCTGTTTGCGGGTTGAATGTAAGCGCTACATAGATATCCAAGCTCTTGTTGTCCTGTTTCGCAGTAAAATGAAAGGTATCCTTTGCTTCCGTTTCAGAGATTTCTTCACGACCCTGATACTGGTATTCGGAAACTTCCGCTTCTGGATAGTTTTCTTTCACTAATTGGATCGCGATTTTTCCCCATTTTTCATAATCAGGCTTTTCTGCTTGCGCTACGCTGACTACAGTTGACAGCAGAAGTAAAACACTTAACAAACCTAATACCCATTTTTTCATGCAACATAACCTCCATTACATTTTTTCTTGGTTATTCTTCCTCAAACTGCACAGAATCATTACCTGATAGGAACAATTTTTTGGATTCTGTTGCCAAGAACAGTCCCACCCTTTTATTTCTCTGCCATTCCTCGCGAAAAACGGACAATGGAGGGTTTGTTTCTTCTACAGGATAGGAAATTTCCGGGGTGAAGGATGGCCTTTTAAACTCCGAAACAAACCAGTCGGAGAACCCGCCTCCCACAGCATGCTCCTCTGGATAATCCAGTTTGTATCCGGTTATATTGGATAGCTTTTTTGCAACAGCCAGATCTCGCTTTAAAATGGCTTGATCACTGGTGAAATTCCAATAAAGAACCCTTCCGGATGAATGATAAGTAACAGCCATCAAGGGAGTTATGCTGCGTGTAAAATCTACCACAGCCCTGGTCTCTTTTGCCTGCATCGGAAAATCCCCTTTATAGAACTGATAATAGGGAACACGGATACTTTCTTTGATCGCGTTCCATCCTGCCGGATATTGCCTATTCAGATCCAACCCCTGTCCGTTCGCCTTCCATCTCTCGAAATTTCTGCTGTCCCCATTCATCCTAATCAGCTTTTCCTGAAGATGTGTTGGCAAAAAATGAACCCCTTCCTGCTGAATCCTGATGCCGTCCGGATTTACCATCGGCACAAACCAGATAGCTACTTCGTCCAGGATGGAAGTATCATATCCGTACCGGTGCTGCTCATCAGAATAAGCATGCACATATTGCTCGAGCATCGTCATCACCAAACTGCATGTTAGCCACTCTCTTCCATGGTGACCTGCCAATATTATGATGGTCTCGTTCCCTTTTCCCATCTTGACGGCCCAGATATCCTTTCCAAATTCGGTCTTCCCGATTGAATCAATGTCGAGGTCACCACCATATTGGCGCTTAAGCGCTTTAAGATCCTCCACCATTTTTTCATACGTGTACCACTCCTTCCCATTTACAAATTCAGCATGAAAGAGTGCCGGATTTATATGGATCAAGAGGAATAACAGGAGGATTGCTTTTTTTGCCAAATTCATCACCTCAACATTTCACTTTCGCTTATTATTCCTTAGTATTCGTATGGAGATACGACCAACATTTACAATGAGGATTCCGGGGCAAAAAGACGCAAAATAATATCACTCCTTACCAAGAGGAGGAAGGGAAATGAACTCAGTCGACTATGATCGAGCATTGTATTATACGCACCGTTCGGAGTGGGATAATCTGCTCATCTTAATGGTAAGAACGAAAGACGATTTTTTATCGAAAAACATTGAACATTTTTTACACTCCTACAATTTCTCGAAGGATTACCGGGAAATTGAGAAGCACCTGTATCAATTGCTGCGCTATATCGATCACGCTGTCGACAGAAGCACAGCCGATCACGATGAACCTGCCGAAGTCAGCCATGGGTATATGGTGTAGGGAGTTTGATTTATTATTGTAAGCAGCAAAATGGGGTTTATTCGACCTTGATTTGCTGCTTTTTGGTTGTGCGGTTGCATGTCACAGTACCTCTCATCATCTTTTCCACCATGTATCAAGGGAAGCTTTACTGTTACGCCCGATTATTTAGATTTTCGCCCGAAAAAAAAGTTTTTCGCCCGTTTTTGTAAGTTTTTCGCCCGTATTTCCTAGTTTTCGCCAGAATGCCAAATTTCGACAACGTTCATTTTTTTAAAAAAAGAGACCGCTAATCAGGCCTCTTCCTTTGCTAACATATACTGACGCATTTCCGCGTACATCACCAATTCTTTATAAAGGGCATCCACAAGCTTTGCGCTTTCTTCATTGACAGCATCGTTTTCGTAGTCAAAGCAATGAGGATCAAGCACAAGTTGTTTCGGAATCACATTGGCATACACTCCGCGTCCGACTGTACGCATACTGTTCAGTGCATTGATGCCACCTTTTCCGCCGCCGGAAACCGCCAATAGTCCAACCGGCTTCTGGTGGAACTGCTCGCTTCCGAGAAAGTCCATCGCGTTCTTCAGGGCTCCACTCATGGAACTGTGGTATTCCGGTGAGAGAAGTAGTACGGCATCTGCCTCCTTCACTTTTTTCCGAAGTGCCGCCACATTCTCAAGTTCAGCCTGATACGCTTCGCCATTATATAAAGGGATATCCCCTTCACTGAGATCTATAAGATCGGTATTAAAGGTACGCTTTATATATCTTGCGGCAATTCCTGTTCTGCCGCTCTTTCGCGGACTTCCATTGATGATTACGATGTTCATTTAACATTCTCCCTTCAACTTGTTGATACTCTTAGTATATCTGTATACCCGATTATCGAAATCGGAAAATATGGCTAAGTTTACCTACAAAAATGGGAGGAGCTTTTGCACCAAAATCTACGACTAAAGTTGTAGGTTTCTACCCGATTCCATGCTTCACTGCGTACAAGGCTGCCTGCGTTCTATCTGCAAGCTCCAATTTTGCCAGGATATTGGACACATGGGTTTTGACCGTTTTTTCAGTAATAAAAAGAGAGGAGGCAATTTCTTTATTGCTTTTCCCTTTTGAAATCTCACCAAGCACCTCGAGCTCCCGTTTTGTCAATTCTTCATGCAGGGATCGATTGTTGCCACCGCCTTTTGTCAGATGGGACATCACGTGAGAGGTCACTTTCGGGTGCAACTGACTGTCGCCCCGATGAACCGCATGTATGCTAGCGATCAACTGATCTGGCTCCACATCCTTCAACTGATACCCTGCCGCTCCGGCGCGGATGGCCGGAATGACATGGTCCTGGTCGGAAAAGCTTGTCAGGATCAATACTTTGCATGCTAAGCCCATTTCCATTATCCTTCTTGTGGCTTCTATCCCATCCACCTCAGGCATAACGAGGTCCATTAAGATGACATCCGGCTTTAATGAGGAAGCAAGCGTCACCGCCTCCTCCCCATTTTTGGCCTCGCCAACTATTTCAATATCCTTTTGTGTATTCAAAAAGAACAATAACCCACGGCGTACAACGTGATGGTCATCCGCGATCAGGACGCGTATCATCGATTTTCCTCCCTTTTCACCGGCATCTCTATTCTTACTTTCGTTCCATGGCCAAGTTTGCTCCAAACAGAAAAGCATCCGCCTAAAGCTTCTGAGCGTTCCTTCATGCTTCTTAATCCCAAAGAAGGTATCTCTTTGCTTTCATGAACGGAGAACCCCGCTCCTCTATCCTCGATTTCAAAAATGACCTGTTTATTTTCTACAAGAATCCGCAGCATCGCCTCACGGATACCTGCATGCTTTTTACAATTATTGAATGCCTCCTGACCAATTCTCCATAGGCACTCTTCAATATGTGTAGGCAGATCTATGACACCTTTCACTTCACAGTCAATTTCCATGCCAAGCACCTTACCATAATTCATAAGTGCACTCACCAGGCCATTTTCCAGCCCTTCAGGCCGAAGCTGCCATATAAGGGCTCGCATTTCACTTAATGCCTCCTGAGAAAGCTCCTGCATATAGGTCAGCATTTCTTTTATTTGCGGATTGTCTGTAAGTTCTTTCGTCCCACGTGCTGTCAGCATCAGCGAAAACAATAGCTGATTGACGGAATCATGAAGATCCCTGGCTAGTCTATTACGTTCAGCGATCACTAGCAGATGCTGTTCATTCTCTGCAAGCCTGATCCTCTTCAGCGCAGTGCCTATTTGATAGGCCACAGATTCCAGTAACGCAAGCTCCGAATCAGAAAAATGGGTCTTTTTCGGAGATGCCACATTCAACAGCCCGAATTTCTCTTCTCCTGCTCTTAAAGGGACTGTAGCGTGATGAGTTATTTCACCTGTATCTCCCGTTTCATATTTAACCGCATCCTCAAGCCTTTTGCATTCTATGATATTCGACGCACGCTTCAGCCGGCCATCTTTATATTGATCCAGACACCAGCATCCTCCCTGGCACATCGGCTTTTTATTGTCCTTGATCAGCGCTTCGGGAAGATTGAAGGCGGCAGTTAATGAATAAGATCCTTTTTCATCAATCAAATAGATCCAGCCTGTCTGAAGGCCAGTGACCCTTAAAAGTTCTTCCAAAACGCCACTTAGCATCGATTGCAGATCATTGGCTTGATTCAAAGACTCTGCAATAATCTTCAGCGCGCGTAGTTCCTGTATCCTCTGAGCCTCGCTCACAAAGCCTCTCCCCCTTGAACCTATAAACTTCTACTCAGTATCTTTCTATTCTAACAAGCCTTTCCCCTTTTCACCTTGGGAAAAAGTCCACACTCTTCTACAACTTTAGTCCCATAAGTCTCAAAAAAAGAGGGGCCAGACCCCTTAAAATAGGTTCGACCCCAATGCATCATCATTTATGATATCGGATAATTCTGTACCAATGGATGAATCACCATCTCATCGATCATCATGTGCTTCGGTGCGCTTGCCATATAGGAAACTGCTTCAGCGATGTCTTTTCCCTTCAACCAGTCTTTTTTCTCCTCGACTCCCTCTTCGGAGTTATTGAAATAGCTGTCCACCATACCAGGGTTAACCGTACCGACACGGATGCCGTACTCCCGAACCTCTTGGGCAAGTGAACCGCTGAAGCCTTGAACGGCATATTTTGTTGCCGTATAAGCGGAGCCATTGGCAATCGTGTAACGCGCTACATCCGAGGAAATCGTGATGATCGTTCCTTCTTTCTTCTCCTTCATATGAGGGAGAACGGCCTTGGAGCAGACGAAGACGCCTTGGACATTGACTTCAAAAACCTTTTTCCATTCATCAAGGGTCGTTTCCTCCACAAGCTTGAAGAAGCCCACTCCTGCATTATTCACGAGAAGATCGAGGCCACCGAATTTTTCAATCGTGGTTACTATCATTTTCTCAACCTCTTCTTCATTTGCAACATCGACTTGAAAACCTGCTACATGCTCAAAGCCTTTTTCTTTTAGTTCCTTCTCTACCTTATGTATTTCATTTGAGCTGCCAATCAGTGCGAGCTTCATCCCTTTTTCCGCTAATTCATGGGCAATCGCTTTACCTATACCTCTTGATGCACCCGTTACAATCGCAACTTGGTTTGATAACATGTCAAATCTGTCCCTTCCAGTTGAAAGATGTGATATCAATAACAAAAGGAAAGACATAAAGCCTTCCCTTTATACCATTTATGCTTTTCCTGTTGAATTCAATTCTGCTAAAAGACCTTCCACCTTCACCATAAAGGCTTTTGAAATTTCTTCTAGCTTTTCCTTACTTTGCTCCAATGTTTCCGACTGGATACCAAAATAGAATTTCACCTTTGGCTCTGTACCTGATGGGCGTACACATACCCATGAACCATCCTCTAAGAAATACTTCAGAACATTGGACTTTGGCAATTCGATCGTTTCCTGTTTCCCGGAAGCTGTCACGGTTCTCTCCTGAACTGCATAATCCTCAACTACTTCAACTTTATATCCATTGACTTCCGCTGGTGCTGCGTTTCTGAATGCTGTCAGAAGGCTTGCGATCTGCTCCGCTCCCTCTTTTCCTTTCAATGTCAAGGACTTCATGCCTTCAAGATAGTAGCCATACTGTTCATAAAGCTCCATCAGCCCCTGGTACATAGTCTTGCCCTGCTTTTTGTAGAATGCACAGATCTCTACAGCCATAACAGCTGCCTGCACTGCATCCTTATCACGGGCAAAGTCCCCGATCAAGGAGCCATAGCTTTCCTCATAGCCGAATAGGAAGGTGTATTGCCCTGTTGCTTCATACTCTTTCATTTTTTCTCCGATGAATTTGAAGCCTGTCAAAGTGTCGACAGTTGCAACATCAAAGCTATCTGCAATCGTACGGCCAAACTCCGAGGTAACAATGGTTTTCAGCATGACACCATTATCCGGAAGCGTACCTGTCGCTTTCTTCTCCGCTAGAAGATAATGAAGGAATAAGGCTCCGGTCTGGTTTCCAGTTAAAATGACATATTCTCCGGTTTCATCCTTTACCGCAACACCCAGGCGGTCCGCATCGGGATCTGTCGCGATAAGGATGTCTGCATCCATCTCTTTTCCATCACGGATGGCAAGCTCAAACGCAGCATGCTCTTCAGGATTTGGAGAAGCGACTGTAGAGAAATTAGGATCCGGCAATTCTTGTTCCGCTACAATCTTCACATTGGTATAACTCAATGCTTCCAAGCCTTCACGCACTGGAAGGTTGGCTGTACCGTGAAGCGGCGTAAATACCACCTTCACTTTGTCACCAATTTCCTGACCTAGCTCCGGGTGTACAGAAATGGTTTTCAGCTTTTCCTGGTATGCATGGTCAATCTCTTCGCCGATGATTTTGATAAGCCCTTTTTCTTTTAGTGTTTCTTCGGACTCCACCTGGATTTCGAGCTCATTTTCCACTTCCTGTACCTTGGCAATCACTTGATCAGCTTCAAGTAAAGGCAGCTGCCCTCCATCGGGACCGTAGACCTTGTAGCCGTTGTATTCAGGCGGGTTATGGCTCGCCGTCACCACAATTCCGGAAAATGCTTTTAACTTTCGAACGGCAAAAGACAATACCGGCGTTGGACGCAGGCTTTCAAACACATACGTCTGAATGCCGTGGCTTGCCAGTGTTTTAGCAGCCTCCATCGCAAATTCAGGAGATTTATGACGGCAATCATATGCTATCGCAACGCCGCCTTTTTTCGCTTCTTCCCCAAAAGATTCTATGTATCGGGCCAATCCCTCGGACGCTTTTCGAACCGTATATACGTTCATGCGGTTCGTGCCTGCACCAATTTCACCGCGCATGCCACCTGTTCCGAATTCCAACTCTTTATAAAAGCTATCTTCTTTAGCCTTTTCATCATTTTTCATTTCTTCCAAAAGCTTGACCACTTCCTCGTCAAGGTTCGAGTTACTTTCCCAAAGTTCGTATTTATCCATCCAGTTCATGTTTCTTTTCCTCCTTGCAATAATCAGGATACTGTAGATTTCTCTTAAGCTGGTACGACATCCTGCAAATATAATACGTCAGTTTGCGACAAATTGTGCACCGTGAACGCTTCCATTATTATTATACTAGAAAAGAAAAGGAATCGCATCGGCAATTCCTCATAGAAGCGTTATCCATTTTTCATCCATCATCTTCCATTACCGTTACTGCATCCTTAATATGCTTTTCCAATTGACTTCGATGGTGCTCTGTCATTTCTTTCGTCCAGAACAGCTCCCTTGCCATTACGTCCAATACCTTTCCCTTCCACTTTTGCACCCAGTGGATGTTGAAAAAAAGGGCACCAGTGCGCCTTATGAAAAAATCCAGTGGTGTCACGGCCATCTCCTCATGAATGGCATATAGCAGCTGTACATGGATATCCAATGGCAATAAGGTTCCCTTCCCCTTTGCATTTTTCTTCTCTGCAATCCTGTATAGCTTATCGACATTCGATCCATACCGTGAAACAAGGGATAGTGCCTCTTCTTGTGAAAACCCATGCTTTTGTCCCTCTTGCGACTTTCTTTCCAAAAACGCCGGCATACTCTTGGACCCACCGAGATTTCCCCCTGAAATGGGCAGATTTTTCGTTTTACATGCATCGAATTTTACCTGATCGTCTTTGTTCAGCTGTTTTCCAATCAGGTCCACTACCATTTCCGCCATTTTCCGGTATCCGGTCAGCTTGCCGCCAGCGATCGTAATCATCCCCGTATCGGAAATCCACACCTCATCCTTTCGAGAGATTTCCGATGCGGACTTACCCTCCTCATAAATGAGCGGTCGAACTCCTGTCCAGCTTGATTCGATGTACGCTTCCATAATGTTCAGGGAAGGGAACATGAATTTGATTGCCCCGAGTACATAGTCCTTATCCTCTCTGACCATCCGTGGATGAAGCATATCCTCCTTATAAACTGTATCCGTCGTTCCGACATAGGTCTTACCGTCACGGGGAATGGCAAAAATCATCCGCTTGTCTTCAGTGTCAAAATAGATCGCGTGTTTTAAGGGGAATTTGCTCTGATCAAAAACGAGATGGATTCCTTTTGTTAATTGTAGATGCTTCTCTTTATTGGAGCTATCCATTTCACGCAGGGAATCCACCCATGGGCCGGCTGCATTGACTACTTTTTTGGCACGGACCTGATAGCTTTTCCTGCTGATCTGATCCACCACCATTGCCCCGGATATCCTGCCATTTTCATATAGCAACTTTTCCACCTTTGCATAGTTCACCGCATCTGCTCCATGTTTCACGCCTTCCTTCAGCACCTCGATAGTTAGTCTGGCATCATCTGTACGGTACTCTACGTAAAGGCCTCCACCTTTTAACCCTTCTTTATTCAACAAAGGCTCTCTTTTTAACGTTTCAGATGCCGTGAGCATTTTTCTCCGCTCCGACTTTTTGACATCAGCCAAATAATCATAAACACGAAGTCCGATAGATGTGGAAAGCTTGCCGAATGTCCCTCCCTTGTAAATGGGCAACAGCATCCATTCTGGTGTGGTGACATGTGGTCCATTCTCATATACGATCGCCCGCTCTTTTCCCACTTCGGCTACCATCTTTACTTCCAACTGCTTTAAATATCGCAGACCGCCATGGACAAGCTTTGTGGAACGGCTTGACGTTCCTCCAGCAAAGTCCTGCATTTCCACAAGTGCCACCTCCATCCCGCGGGACGCTGCATCCAAAGCAATGCCGCTCCCTGTTATTCCGCCACCGACAATAAGGATGTCATATGTAGATTCCTTCATTTTCTCTAAAATCATCGTACGGTTCGTGCTGGAGAAGGATAGTTTTTTCATATGATAAGAGCCTCCAGGTATTTTTTCTTCTACTTACTACTACACAAAAAAAGACCACAGCAAACATAGACAAAGCCCTTGCTCTGATTATGTTCTGTGACCTTTTCCCCGACTATGACCGATATATTGACATACACCGATTATACCATATTCTTCTTTTTACTTAAAAGCCATAGTTGCCAGAATGGCTTTTTTCCATCCGTCATAAAGCTCCGTTTGCTGACCTTCTGACATCTTGGGCTCAAAGCTTTTTTCCACTTGCCACTGTGAAGCGATTTCTTCTTCGCTTTTCCAAAAGCCTACCGCAAGACCTGCAAGATAGGCTGCACCGAGGGCGGTCGTTTCATTGATTGTGGTTCGCTCCACAGCCACTCTCAGCATGTCACTCTGGAATTGCAGCAGGAAGTTATTTTTAACAGCTCCCCCATCCACACGAAGTGCCTTCAGCGAGATACCTGAATCCTGCTCCATCGCCCTCAGGACATCCTTTGTCTGAAAGGCAAGTGATTCCAATGTGGCCCGGACAAAATGCTCCTTGGAGGTGCCGCGTGTCAATCCGAATACCGCGCCTCTCACATCGCTATCCCAATACGGAGTTCCAAGGCCTACAAAGGCCGGCACCACATAGACACCTTCACTGGATTCCACCCTTGTTGCATACTCCTCACTTTTGCTTGCATCCTTGAACATACGAAGTCCATCCCGCAGCCATTGAATGGCAGAGCCTGCTACAAAGATGCTGCCCTCCAGCGCATAGGTAACCTTTCCATCCAAGCCCCATGCAATGGTGGTCAATAGTCCATTATCGGACTTGATTGCCTTGTCCCCTGTATTCATCAGCATGAAACAGCCTGTGCCATATGTATTCTTGGCCACTCCTTTTTCATAACAGGCCTGACCAAACAATGCCGCCTGCTGGTCACCAGCTGCCCCGGCAATCGGGATCTCCTGGCCGAAGAAGTGGAAATCAACCGTTTTAGCATAGACTTCCGAAGAACTCTTTACCTCAGGGAGCATGGACTTTGGTACCTGTAAAATCTCCAGTAGTTCGTCATCCCACTTGAGTTCATGTATATTGTACATCAATGTCCTTGATGCATTGCTATAGTCCGTTACATGTGCCTTGCCACCGGACAGTTTCCAGATCAGCCAAGTATCAATCGTTCCAAAAAGCAATTCTCCATTTTCTGCTTTCTCTCTCGCATCCTCCACATTATCCAGCAGCCACTTCACTTTTGTTCCGGAAAAGTAGGCATCGATTAAAAGGCCCGTTTTATCACGGAAAAGATCTTCATGTCCCTGCTCCTTCAGCTGCTCGCAAATGGAAGCAGTCTGTCTGGATTGCCACACGATGGCATGATGGATCGGCTCTCCCGTATCCTTATCCCAGACAACCGTTGTTTCACGCTGATTGGTGATGCCGATTCCCGCAACCTGGGAAGGTTTGATTCCTGACTCTGAAATGCAAGAGGCAATCACCGCAAGAATGGAGCTCCAGATTTCGTTGGCATTATGCTCCACCCAGCCAGACTTGGGGAAATACTGCTTAAATTCCTTCTGTGCCGTATAGACTACTTCCCCTTTTTGATTGAAGAGCATAGCGCGCGAGCTTGTCGTTCCTTGATCAAGGGATAAAATGTATGATTCCATGAGTGGTTCGCTCCTTTCTGTAATCCTTTTGTAGATTTTCGCCTATGGTGGGGGGAAATCCTTCTTTATAAGGCGCGTTCCTTGATTTCAGGTTGGATACCCTCTACAGTACCACCCAAAACAGAACCGGAAGCGTAATTAGGGTCAATACCGTACTTACAAGGGTTGCACTGGAGACAAACTCAGGCTCCGTATTGAATTCCACCGCATACATCGTCGTGTTTGCTGCAGCAGGCATCGCAGCCATCACAATCATCAGCTGCTTGATCAAATCATCAACGGGCAAGACAAGGGTGATGAGAAAAGCGATAACAGGTGATACAATCAGCTTGATTCCCACGGCATAGAACAGCTTCTCTTTTTTGGCCGCTTTAATCGATATCTTCGCTAGCTGCATTCCGAGAATCACCATGATAACAGGAATGGTTGCATCTGCCACTAGATTTACCGCCTCCATAAGGGAAGAGGATACCGGTACAGAAAGGTATTGAAAACTCAGGCCAATCAAAGCCCCGTACATGATCGGCATCTTCACGACAGCCCTTGCAGCGGAACGGAAACCATCACTTTCCGGGCTCCCTTTGGCCGCATAGTACACTCCGACAGTCGCCATCAGCATCTGCTGTGCGACCATCAGGACAACCGCGTATTCAAACCCCACCACACCAAACAATAGAAGCGCAAGCGGCGTTCCATAGTTTCCGTTGTTCATGAAGCTCGCTGATAGGATCAGCCCGCATGTCTCAGCCCTTGAGTACTTTTTAACCCATGATAACAGGTAGACAAATAGAATAAGAGAAACACACAGCAAGATCGTATATAGCACGATATAGAGATGCTCGCTCGAAAACTCATTCGTATAGAAAGTACGGAACACAAGCACTGGGGATAATAAATATAATGCCATCTTCGATAAGGCTTTCGTATCGAATCCCAGTGTTTTTTGACCGATGAAACCTATTGCAAATATAAGAAAAACTGGTAAAAGTACGTCTAGAAAAATCATGAATATCCTCGCAATCTGCTACTATTTCAATGATGTAGTTTTTTTCTATCTTAACAAATTCCCTGAAAAATGACAGGAATTTATTTCGGTTCACTTAATAATTTACCAGTTCTATCCCCTTGCACGAATTACAGGTAATGGAGTAAACTAAAAGTATTCCGATTATACAGGTGGGATTAATGAGTTATGAAAAATACAACGGCTACAACAATACCTAAACCACTCGTCACTATTAACCAATGGTTCATTATACTTTCTGTGGTGATTTCTTTGATCACTGGATTTTATTCAATATTACTGCTACCTTTATTGGCTGGCACAATCGGACTGCTAACAGGGTTTAACCCAGTCTTGAAACTGGCTGGCAAGTTTCTTTCAAAACCGCATTCTTCCTACCCTATGGAGGATAAAGCGCAATTGCAATTCAATCAGACAATCGCTGTCAGCTGTCTTGCACTTTCACTAATTGGTTTCTACGCCGGGATTACGGCTATCGGCTACATTTTTTCCATCATGGTGGCGGTTGCCTCTGGTGTTGCACTTTTAGGATTCTGCGTAGGCTGCTTCATCCGCTTCCAATGGCAACAGTATCAATATCGCAGACATACGGCAAAATAAAGCAGGAGTCGACTTATGAAAAAGTCGACTCCTGTTTTTTAAACTAGTTTCGCATAAACTGTTGCTATTGACGAATACAACATAAACACATAATTTTACATATCATCGTGCTCTTTTCGATGGGATTAGATAATATAATTTTTAAATTATGCGAAGTTTATCTCGGTAAAAAATCCAAAGGCTGATTTTTTACGGTCAGAAGCAACAAACTTTACGAAAAGAGCTTTTTTATTTTTTATATTTAATTTCATACACATCACGTCTTCTGTCCTTCAGCTGACGCACTGTTCCTGACTGACGCTGGCGGCGCAGGATTTCGAGATCCACATCCCCGATGATCACCATCTCGATATTCGGGTTGCACTCGCCGACAATTCCATCACGGGCAAATTCAAAATCGGATGGGGCAAAGATGGCAGACTGGGAATATTGGATGTCCATGTTCTCCACCTGTGGCAGGTTTCCGCAAGTTCCGGCAATGACAGTATAGATCTGATTTTCAACAGCGCGTGCCTGTGCACAGTATCGAACGCGGAGATAGCCTTGTCTGTCCTCTGTGTTGAATGGACAGAAGATGATATTCGCCCCTTTTTCGGTAGCAATACGTGCAAGCTCCGGAAACTCGATATCATAGCATATCTGAATCGCAATTTTACCGCAATCTGTATCAAATACTTTCACCGTGTCACCGCGGCTGATCCCCCACCATTTTCGTTCATTTGGTGTGATATGGATTTTATACTGCTTCTCTATCGTCCCATCACGACGGAAAAGATAGGCAATATTGAATACTTTATCATCCTCCTCGACGAAATGGGAACCTCCTATGATATTGACGTTGTATTTGACAGCCAAATCGGTGAAAAGCTGAATATATTCTTCGGTATATTCTGTCAGTCGCTGAACAGCTTTACTTGGTGATCTTTCATTCAGAAAGCTCATCAGCTGGGTCGTGAATATTTCCGGGAAGACAGCAAAATCCGCGCCTGCATCAGATGCCACATCCGTATAGTATTCCACTTGGGTGGCGAACTCTTCAAATGAACTGATCGGTTTCATCATATATTGGACCACACAAACCCTGACAGGGAAGGAAGTTTTAAAATGACGCTTCGTTTTCGGGGTATACTCCACATTGTTCCATTCCATCAGTGTTGCATATTTATTGGATGCGAGGTCATCCGGCAGATAGCCAGGGTTGATCCGCATCAAGGTAAATTCATTTAAAAGCTGGAACGAAAGTACGGGATCATAGATTTTGTGGCGCATCACCTGGCGGACGTATTCACGTGGTGACATTTCTTCCGCATGCTTATGATAGTTTGGAATTCTTCCTCCGATAATGATACTCTTCAGGTTCAGCCTTCTTGCCAAATCTTTTCTTGCTTCATAAAGGCGGTGTCCTACCTTCATTCGACGGAAGCCTGGATGCACCATCACTTCTATTCCATAAAGGTTATAGCCATCTGGATTATGGTTCGTTATGTATCCTTCGTCGGTAATATCATCCCATGTATGTCGATCATCATACTCATCGAAGTTGATAAGCAGGCTTGAGCAGGAACCGATGATTTCCCCATCATACTCTGCACATAGCTGCCCTTCCGGAAACATGATCAAATGACTTTCCAGTTGTTCTTTTTGCCAAGGATCCATGCCTGGGAAACATAAATGTTGCAGGGCGATAATATCATCTATGTCTTTCATTTCTATATTTCTAATAATCATTTTTTTCTCGAATTTAGACAAGTCGATTTTAGACAAAAACACCATCTCCTCTTAATTGTGCTAAATATATGGATTTCATGTTGGGCTCTTTCTGTAAAAAAAGGAGAATTACCCAATATTACTTATTCCCCAATTTCATAAATACAAAACACTTCCTCTTCTAGTTTTGCATATTGACCACAGGATTTGAAACAATAAGCACTTTAAAAAAGACCGGCTGCGAAAATGCTGCCGGTCTTCGTTATTATTTCAACTTATATACTCTTGCTTCCCAAGGACGTAAAGTAAATTCCCTTACATCATCATCTTTCACATCATAATTGCTGATAAGTAGTTCCTTTTCCTCGAAATGTGGTGGATGTTCCCATGTAAAGTCGTGAATATTTCCTGAGAAATTTGTCACAACCAATAAAGTTTCGTCGTTTAATGTTCGAGTATAGGCGAATACTTCTGGATGGTCTTCATAGAGCATGTCAAAAGATCCGTATACGATAATCTCATGCTTCTTGCGAAGTTCAATCAGATATCTATAATAATGGAAAATGGAATCCGGGTCTTCCAGTGCTTTTTGGGCGTTGACTTCCGGATAGTTCGGGTTCACTTTGATCCAAGGTGTACCCTCTGTAAAGCCGGCATTGGCAGTATCATCCCACTGAACAGGAGTTCTCGCATTATCACGGCCTTTTGTATATAATGATGTCATAATATCGTCCACGTTTTCCCCGTTTTCAATCACACGTTCTTTATACATATTCAACGTTTCAATATCCTTGTATTCCCCGATCGACTCAAAACGGACATTGGTCATTCCAATCTCTTCCCCCTGATAAATATAAGGGGTACCCTTCATCATATGCAGGGTTGTGGCAAGCATCTTGGCTGAAGTGACACGATATTCCTTATCATCTCCCCAACGGGAAACGATTCGTGGCTGATCGTGGTTATTCCAGTAAAGGCTGTTCCATCCCCCGTCCTCGAGCTCAGACTGCCATTTTCCAAGAGATTTCTTCAAATCCCTTAAATCAAGCGGTTTGAGGTGCCATTTATTTTTACCAGGCTGTGTATCGAGGTCCATATGCTCAAATTGGAATACCATGTTAAGCTCTTTACGTTCTTCTCCGGTGTAAAGCTTCCCTTCTTCAGGGGATACACCAGGCATTTCTCCCACTGTCATAATGTCATACCCGGATAGAACCTCTTTGTTCATCTCTTGAAGAAACTCATGGATACGGGGGCCGTTCATGAAATATTGATGGCCGGACACATATTTTTTCCCTTCAGGATTTTCCCCATCCGGCAAGCCATCTACCTTTGAGATGAAGTTGATGACATCCATCCGAAAGCCGTCAATCCCTTTATCCAGCCAAAATTTCATTAGATCGTATACTTCTTGGCGAAGTTTTGGATTTTCCCAGTTCAAGTCGGGCTGTTTTTTGGAGAACAAGTGGAGAAAATACTCTTCCGTTGTTTCATCATATTCCCACACAGAGCCGCCAAACGTCGCTTCCCAGTTGTTAGGCTCCCGTACTCCCTTACCTGGTCTCCAGATATAATAGTCCCGGTAAGGATTGTCTTTGGACTTTTTCGCTTCCTTGAACCAGTCATGCTCATCTGAACTATGGTTCACCACAAGGTCCATAATCAGCTTGATGCCTCTTTTGTGCATTTCAGCCAGCATCTCTTCCCAATCCGCCATCGTTCCGAATTCATCCATGATTGTACGGTAATCACTGATATCATAACCATTATCATCATTTGGGGATTGATAGACAGGTGATAGCCACACCACATCAACACCAAGCTCCTTCAGATAATCCAGTTTTTCAATGATTCCTCTGATATCTCCTACTCCATCTCCGTTCGAATCATTAAAGCTGCGAGGATATATTTGATATACAACTGATTCTTTCCACCATTGGCGTGTCATAGCTCCGTCTCCTTTTACCCTTTTTGTCTTATATTAATGAAATCGATTCCACAACCTATTGTACAAGATTTCCTTTCTAATGGAAACCGCTTTCTTTTCCCGCATCCACTCCTCTTCCAAGCTGTCATGAAATGTTCACAGGTAAAATGATTGATTAGCTTTGCAATGCGGATGGACAAGTACTATAATTTTAAACAAGAATCCAAGATATATGAAACCAAGATAAATGAGGCGAGGAAAAAGTGGATCACTCCAAAAAAATTGAAAATCTATTATTGGCAGCTTCCGTTGTCGCTTTAATTGCAACATTGGGAAGCTTGTATTTTTCCGAAATTCTACTATACATACCTTGTGAGCTTTGCTGGTACCAGCGTATTCTCATGTATCCGCTTGTCGTGATTCTTGGAATAGCTGCTGTAAAAAAAGATGCAGGAATCGCAACCTATGTACTTCCGTTATCCATTCTTGGCGGGGCGATCTCCTTCTACCACTATCTTGTACAAAAAGTGGATTTTATCGGGGAAAACTCAGTGTCTTGTGGCGTCGTCCCATGTACAGGGCAGTATATCAACTGGTTAAGCTTCATCACCATCCCATTTTTGGCACTTATCGGTTTTACTCTTATCACCATCATCCTATTCATGGTTAAAAAATTGAACGTAAAGGAAGGAAAATAATCTTGAAAAAAATTGTAGTTATCGTATCTGTTATTGTTGCTATCTTTATTGCACTAGCCGTCATTACAAATATCCAGCAGAAACAACAGTCTGAAGGCAATCCGTTTGGGAAAGATAAAATCAGGCCATCCACACAGGAGCAGTTGGACGATCCACTTTACCAAAACATCATTCTTCCGGATGAGCTGGAAGAAAAATTGGAAAATAGAGAATCAGCGACCGTCTACTTCTACAGCCCGGAGTGTCCAGCTTGTAAACAGACAAGTCCTGTTGTAGTGCCAATGGCCGATGAGATGGATGTGGACCTCGAACTTTATAACATCCTGGAGTTTGAGCAAGGCTGGGATGACTACAATATCCAATCTACGCCGACATTCATCCATTTTGAAGATGGCAAAGAAGTAAGCCGCTTAGAAAATTACCACCAGGATCAGACGGTATTTTCTGATTGGTTTGAAGAAACAAAAGAAACTACGGGCGAATAATTGGCCCGTAGTTTCTTTTTTGGCTACACTAGGAATTGGTTGGATGCTCGAATGAACTTGCTGAGCATTGTAGGATTTTTTGTTTGTTGTGTAAACTGTTCAATGGCAAATGGAAAGGAAAATCCGAAATCCCTTAACATGTTGACATTCCTCTTATATAGTTCACGGTGTTTCGGCTTGATGCCCTCATCCTGGATTGTCTCGATTACAGCAATGATTGCCTGTAGACAGGAGATGATATGAAATGCTTCTTTCAGCGTTCCATTATAAACGGTAAATGTGTCGTGGACGGCACCTGTATGGAGGGATAACTGACTCTCAAGGTTTTCTATCTCTTTATCTGTGAAATAATATGGAAGAATGTTCGTTAAGAGGTGCTGGACCAGTTCCCCAATATGGTCCTCCTGCTCTGGGGTAGATGCATAAACTACTTTCACGAATTAAAACCCACCTTTGTAACTTCTCTATAATCTCTATAACAAAAGAGTAACATAAATATATGTTTTATTGCGTAGGTAGTTAATGGAATCACAAGACTAGAAACGACAAAAAGAAGGACATCCCTTCTATCTATTTAAAGGAGTTTTACCTATGAAAATACAGTTAAGTGTCCATATGGAGAATGCTCACTCCTTACAGGAATATCTAAAGGATATAGTAGGGGTGCCAAAGGGGCTGCTTCATGAATTACGCATGTCGAAAAAAGTATTGGTAAATGGTGAAATCCCCAATTGGACACACGCACTGCAGACCGGAGATACGATCATCCTTCCTGTGTTTTCCGAAGAAGTAAGCCCAGCTCCGAACATCATGGACATTTCCGTTCTGTATGAGGACGAGCATCTGTTGATTGTAAATAAGGTTGCGGATATGGAAACACATCCCTCCTCTGAAACCGATCAGCAGTCGCTTTCCAATGGAGTTGCTCACTATTTCGTGGAAAATGGGATACAGTCAAAAGTCCGTCATATTCATAGGCTGGACAAGGATACAAGTGGAGCCATCCTTTTTGCGAAGCATAGCTTAAGTGGCGCCATCTTAGATAGGGAGCTTGCGGCACGGAGTATTAAAAGAACTTATGTTGCCCTTGTTGAGGGTGTTTTGTCCAGTTCTTCCGGCACCATCGATAAAGCCATCGGTAAAGACCGACACCATGCTTCCCGCCGGAGGATTTCACCAAGCGGCCAAAAAGCGGTTACCCATTACAAAGTGCTGAAGGTATTCACGAAAGAAAAACTTACACTGGTGCAACTCACAATCGATACCGGCAGGACACACCAGATACGCGTCCATATGAGCAGCCTCGGCCACCCGCTATTTGGGGACACGTTGTATGGGGCGAAGAGCAAGCATTCACGTCACAGTTTGCATGCCTGGAAGTTAACTGTTCCTTATCCGTTTCAAAGTGGTTCCACCACTGTTGAGGCACCGATTCCGACTGATTTTTCCCCATTCACACTTTCATGTGACTGGAAAGAGCTGTAGCTTTTTGGTGCTACAGCTCTTTGTTAAATACATAGCTCGTTTTATCATATTCCATTTTTTCTTCATAGAAACGATGGGCATCCTTGCGCTGCAGTCCGGAAGATAACGTAATAGCCTTGCAACCTTTTTCTTTTGCCAGCGCCTCAATATGTGACAAGAGCTTTTCCCCGTAACCCTTAGATCTTGCATGACTTGCTGTCACTAGATCATACACATAAATATGATAGCCATCATAATAGTTTGTCAGAGGGACGATACCGGAAACAGCAGTAACTTCCTTCCCCTCATAAAAGCCGTGGATTTCATAGCCTTCTTGTTTCATCTTTTCGTACATATCAAAAAAAGTTTCTTCTGTTAGATGTGTTCGCAGTTCCTTTAATACGAGATATCCCTGCAGCAATTCTTCTTTTGATTGAAGGTGTTTGATCATTCTATTTCACTCTCCTATGTATAAATAATCTTACGTTTGGCAATTAACACTATAGTACCTTAAAAATTCACAAGATTGATCTTTTTTTCAAATCTGTGCGTTATTTTTATAGATATAATGAATGCATATAGATAAAGGAGAGGTAACGATGAAAAAATTATCATTATTCTTAAGCATATTTGCTGTTCTACTGTTAACAGCTTGCGGAAACAATAACTCAGACACCACAAAAGGGAATGGAGACAAACTTCCGGAAATGGTGGAGGTGGAAGTACTTCTTCCTGAAAAGATTGAATCGAATGAAGAAGTGAAAATTGAAGCGCTCGTTACCCAAGGCGAGGAAAAAGTAGAGGACGCGAACGAGGTAACATTTGAAGTCTGGAAACAAGGACAGGAAAAGGACCACGAAATGATTGAAGGGAAAAATGATGGTTCTGGCATCTATTCCTTTACGAAGACTTTTGAAGAAGAAGGCTTTTACTTCGTCGTGGCTCATACTACTGCAAGAGACATGCATGTCATGCCAAGAGTTGAAGTCACCGTGGGAAATCCTGATCCTGCTACTAAAGAGGACGAGAAATCAGGTCATGACCATGATTCCGAGCATTCCGATCACGAAGGCAGCCATGACGGGGAAGCCCATTCAGACCATGAAAGTCATGAGCACGAACACGAAGCAACATTAATGATGACACTTAATAATAAAGAAGCAGTAAAAGTAAACCAGGAAGTCACTTTGTCCACGGAATTAAAAAAAGACAATGCAGCTCTAAAGAACGCGACGGTCCGCTTTGAGGTGTGGCATGTGGATGCCGAAAAGCATGAATATATCGATGCCGCTGAAGTTAGCGAAGGTGTATATGAAGCAACAACCACCTTCAAGGAAAAGGGCATGCATAATGTCCAGATCCATGTAGAAAAAGAAGAGCTTCATGAGCATCAATTGGAAGAGCTCGAAGTGGAATAATAAAAAAGATGACCTCGAGGGGTCATCTTTTTTTGTATATTAAAAATCAAAATTATCCGGATCTGGACCAACACGTTTGTTTTCATTTAACGCATGGATTTTCTGCATATCCTCATCCGTGATTTCAAAGTCGAAGATATCAGCATTCTCCTTGATACGGTGCTCTTTTACAGATTTAGGAATGGTAACGACACCATTCTGTAGGTCCCAGCGAAGGATGATCTGTGCAACTGACTTGTTGTATTTCTCTGCTAGCTCCATCAGCACTTCATTTTGTAGCAGTTCACCCTGCATTAGTGGAGACCATGCTTCCATTTGGATGCCATTCTCTTTACAGAAGTTAAGCAGTTCAACTTGAGATAGTTTAGGGTGATATTCCACCTGGTTCACCATCGGCTTCACTTCTGCCACATCCAGAATGTCCTGAAGATGATGGATGTGGAAGTTGCTTACCCCGATTGCTCTAACCTTTCCATCCGCATATAGCTTCTCCAATGCTTTCCAAGTGTCGACGTATTTGCCTTTTACAGGCCAGTGAACGAGATATAAATCCAGATACTCCAAGCCAAGCTTCTCCATGCTTGCCTCAAATGCAGCAAGAGTGGATTCATACCCTTGATCGGCATTCCATACCTTTGTTGTGATGAATAATTCTTCACGGGGAATGCCAGCTTCTTTGATCGCCTTGCCTACACCATCTTCATTTTTATAGATGGCTGCAGTATCGATGCTGCGGTAACCTGCATTAATAGCCATTTTAACGGAGCTTTCCACTTCCTGCCCCTCTTCCACCTTGAATACACCTAATCCAAACCAGGGCATTTCCACCCCATTATGTAAAGTCGTCGTTGAAGTTAAATCATTTAACAAAGGAATCAGCCTCCTATTCATTAATAAACTCATTATGACCGATTTCAGGCAAGTTGCAAATTAAATGCTCGGATTCACACTTCTTTTTGTCCCAGGATATACATAGAAAAAAGGAGTTTTCGATGGAGATGTTTGACTATTTGATGCTCTTGAACGTGTTGGTGATTGTCTCTTCCACGATGATCAGTTACCTTTATGTCTCACAGATGGTTCTGAAAAAGGGAGCATTCCTGTTCCACACTGTAATAAGCCTCTCCTTTGTGGTTGCTGCCTGGTTTGTGACCACCAGTATATGGTACTACCTGACCATAAGAGTAGATGGACTCCTTTATCTCGGCGGGATGCTATTCAACCTGATAGTCATGTTGTTATGTGTAACAGTACTTGTATCGTACCTTATTGTAAGGCGAACTTATCTGATCAGACAATTTCAAGCGAAAAATAAATAAAACTCATCACCCAGCGTCTCTAAAGCTGGGTGATGAGTTTTTTGTCTTTGTTACTGCATTCCATTTTTCAAGGCGCCTGCAACCTGGATGGTACGTTTGGCCTGATGCTTTACTGCTGCTGTCACATCTTCCTTCCAGTTTCCTTCCTGATCTGCCGTTACACTTGTCCCGTAAGGATTTCCTCCTGCAGCAAAAATCGAGTCGTCCGTATAGCCAGGTGCCGCTACAATTGCTCCCCAATGGAACATGGTTGTATAGAGGTTAAGGATTGTCTGCTCCTGTCCTCCGTGGCGATTACTCGCAGATGTCATCGCGCTGACCACCTTATTTGCAAGCTTGCCTTCCGACCATAGCCCACCTGTTGTATCCAGGAACTGCTTCATTTGCGACGGAACAGTTCCATACCTTGTTGGTACACTGAAAATGTACGCATCCGCCCACACGAGATCATCCAGGCTCGCAGTAGGAACATCCTTCGTCTCCTCCAAATGCGCCTTCCAAGCTGGGTTACCATTTATCGCTTCTTCCGGTGCTAGCTCAGGAACTTTTACAAGCTTAACTTCAGCCCCTGTTTCCTTCGCTGCTTCTTCCGCTGTTTTGGCCAATTTGTAGTTTGTACCTGTGGAACTGTAATAGATGATTGCCAATTTCACATTATCAGTCATAAATCCAACCTCTCCTTTTTGTTTAAGGATTTACCAAAAAATATCGATTACCATATAGTACCTCTACCCTTTTATCTTGATTTCAAACGAAAATGGCACTTTTCATAAAGTTTGTAACGATAAAAAACCACTGGCAACTACCAGCGGTTCCTTGTCTACTATTCTATCAGTTCACAATTGCCAACGAGAAGTTCTGTGGTCCAACCGGTACGTTATAAGCCTGTACCTCAACCGTATACGTCCCGCTTTGCGGTGCATTAATAAATACATTTTCTACGTTATTACGGCCATCCCAATTGTTATTGTATGGCGCAGAAAAGTCATTTCCAACATATTGTGTGCCATTTGGAGCGGTAATGACAAGGTCCAGATCATTGACTAGCGTTACGGAGGCAGTTGTGCTTGCAGGTGCATCCGACCATACCAGGGAGATCTTCAACGGCTTGCCGGCAGTAGCAGTAAATGAGTACGTCGCTTTTTGGCTAGTTGATAGAGAACTTGATTCGTTCACATAGGCAACGTTCAGGGATTTATCCAATGTCACTCGGCCCCATCCTTGGTTTCCGCTCGGATAGCCAAGGCCGATGTCAGCCGCACCGGCAATCAGTGCCGCTTTTAATAGAGAAGGCTTTGGTGTGATGCCTCTGTTTTTCACAAAATGCTCACGAAGCTGTGCCACGTTTCCTGCAACGATCGGTGTAGCCATGGACGTTCCACCCATGTATGCATATTTACTGTCATGGTTCGCCCAGAAGGAGGAATCCGGTGCAAGAGAAGATCTTGCTGATAATATGAACGTTCCCGGTGCCATGACATCCGGCTTGATCCGTCCATCCTTTGTCGGTCCACGGGAAGAGAACTGTGCCACATGGTTGATATTATCCGCATAAGATCCGAAGCTTGGACGGAGGTTTTCCGTAGCACCGACTGTAATCGCATTTTTAGCTGTACCTGGTGCGCTGATGGTTCCGCCGTTCGGTCCTTCATTCCCGGCAGCGAAAAGAATCGTCATATCATTTTTGCGTACATAGTCATCCACATTTCTGGAATCTGTCGTGTAAGCGCCATTCACCGCTGCTCCCCAGGAATTTGTATGAATTCTGGCACCGGCATTGTATGCTTGGCTGAATAAGGTTTGAAGATTCGAAGGTAGACCTCCAAGTCCTCCACCGCTATCCATGATAGATTGGAAGACAAGATTCGCCTGAGGTGCCATTCCTTTATTAGAGGAACCGTTTCCTAATACAGAGCCAGCCACATGCGTACCATGACCGTTCGTATCATTGGCATTATTCGTGCGACCCAGTGCATATAGTGCCGTAATTTTCCCGCGGAAGGCTTCATGCATCGAACTGTCATTGCGACCTGTATCAAGTCCTGTATCGGCAACCGCTACGATCTGTCCTTGTCCATATAAACCGTAGCTGCTCTGAGCCACATCCGCATTGACAATTCCTCGAGCCACATCATTCATCACTTTATATTCAGGTTTTGCCGTAATATAAAGCACGTCATTACTTGTTGCGTATTGGGCGATTTGCTCGATTCCTCTTAATTGTACCTCTTTATTTTGCTGCTTTGTATCAAGCGCCACTGCTTTTACAAGCGCTGATGCCCCTTTTGTGAAAAGTTGGGGATCTATTCTGTATATCGGCAAGTATGGCTCCACGGATTCCACGTGCTCAATGGAGCTGGTTGCTGACTTAACATCGCCCTCATACTCGACAATATATGCATAATCAGGTATGTAGTCGAGAATCTTTGCTCCAGTTTTCTCTAGCTGCTGTTTTGTTTCTTCTAAAATCGGTCCATTGAATTGGACAATATGGAGTTTATTATTTGCCGGGACTGTTTCAAGCTTCTTCTGCAATCCTTTTGGGAGTTTCACATTTTCAGATTCCACCAGAAATGCAGCAGCACCAGTCTGCCCCTGCTTGGAGAAGCCTTTAGCATCAGTTGTTGTCTGAATTCCTTTGAAATCCAAATCAAAATTCCTTGCACCACCTGCAGATGGATTACTTAACGCAACAGTCGACAAAATAGCTGCAGCCGATAAAACTGATAAAAACACCTTTTTCTTCTTTCTCATCTTGAACTCCACTCCTTTCGATTCGTAACTCCCCCTAAATTTAGCACACAAAACCTATACTTTATATTGGGAAAATTCAGACTTAAAAGGCATTCTGTTGGGCACTTTTCCGCCCTACTTTCCCAATGGAAAAGCACTGCCAAAAGTCACCCCGCAAAATAAAAAGCACACGTCTCATCCCTAAAGGGACTTACGTGTGCTTTGACAATATCAACCGTTTGGAAGCGGATCCGGATGCTCATCCTTCAAAGGGGAAAACATATCCGGAGCTCCCGCAACCGCCACCACTTTCTGGTTTTGCTGTGTGACGCTACCATCATGACCACTAGAGAAAATGAAACCAACCAATAAGAAAACGAGTAATAATTTTTTCATCTGACCCTCTCCTTAGTATAAAAATGTTTGCTTCTTTAACTCCTGGTAACACAAAGAATAGAAGTAGCTCGCTTTTTTGTACTTGTAGCAGGACTCAAAGTAGATAGCGAGTTTTTCCGCATATTTTATAATAGGCTCCTTAAAGTCATGCTGCTGGAAAAAAGGGAGCGCCACTTCCAAGAAAAAAGTATCCAAATCATCATAATTTCCCTCTAGAATAAATTCGAAAATGGTGAAATAATAATGATGCTCGATATGTTCCTCTGGATCTGCCATCAGGGATTTCCCCAGATGAAGCCATTTCCTGCACTGTTCGGTATCTCCCAGATGGTCGTACTCTATCAGTAGGCAATAGATGGAATCCAGTTTACTTTCTAGGTTCCTGCCCTCTTTCAGATAATAGCTCTTCTCAAACTCTTCAATTGCTCGCGGGTGTTGCTTCCTTATGGAGTACAATTTCCCTAGATTGTGATAGATCAGTGCCTGTAAATACGTATTATTCAAGGATTCGGAAAGCTTCTGTGCCAGTAGGTAGCTCTCCTCGGACCGGTCATATTCCCCGATTCTGCGATAACATATCCCGAGAAGCACCTGACACTCCGCACTTCTTTTCAGATCATAAATTGCCTGGAAGATATGCAGTGCCTTCGTTGTATGTGTGATGCTCAAGGGGACTTTTGTCGTCTGGCTATAGGTGAGACCGAAAAGATAATAGAGATCGGCTTCCTCCGCGCTTTCAAACACGGTACTCCGCTGTAGTAGCTTCTCGGCTGCTTTCAGATGCTCAAGTGCTTCGGAGTAATTGTTCTGGCGGTAGCTGAAAATCGCATGGAACTTTTTAAAGTAATAATGCATCTGCAAATCGAAAATATCATGGAATTGTACCAGCTTATCAATAAGCAGCTTGGCCTGTTCCAAGTCCCGCAGATAAAGATAGTAGCGGAGTTCAAATAGAATGAAATACATGTATGTTTTCGTATTGACAGACTGAATCTTCAAGGAGAGCTGTTCATACCGCAGCTTTATTTCGTCGCTGTTGCTTGTGATCATCAACTTGTACCAGGCCATCAGCTCGCCAAGGATGGTCTCGTCCTGCTGCTCGATCAGACTGACTCCAAGCCTCTCGCATAACAAATGTAATACTTCCTCACTTGGGGAGGTCAAATTGTTTTCTATTTTGGAAAGATAGGAAACCGAAATGATTCCCCTGGCCAAATCCTCTTGCTTTAAATTGCGCTGGATGCGAAAAAACTTCAGCTTACTACCGATATCCATTTTAGTTGTTTTGGCAGATTGTTGATCGATCTTTATCATATGGACCATTCCTCCGCAATATCTATATTCTAAATATTCAGATTACTAAGTGTGAGTCTATGTAACTAAAAACTGTCTCTTCTTTATTATAAAAGGCTTAAATCCATTTAGTAACCATTATTTATAGTTTTCTAGGCATATTTTTAATGGGAATATTTCCCCATCCTCCCACATATACTTAACCCTTGTTATTTTTCCACTATATTTGACGAACAGTAACTAGTTTTGTCTACTATAAAGGATTTCTTCATTGAATGTTTAATAGTGTTGTGTAAGGGAGGGATGTTATATGGAATTAAAAACACATGAAGTTGCAAAAGAGTTGGGGATGGCACCCAGAACCATCCGTAAATGGGTACAGAAATACAAAATCCCTTGCAGCAAAAATGATTATGGACACTATGTATATGATCAGAAAGCTATTCTCTTGTTGGAAACCTTAAAAGCTAGTTCAGAAGTTGCAGGGTCGCTGGATGAATATGAGTCTCCCCCTCCAATTACAGAACCTACATCCATCATCCAACAGCCCAACGAGCCAAAGGAGCAGAAAATGGACCTTCTATATGACAGAATAAATAGAGTAGAACGATTGTTGGACCAAAAAGCGGATGAGGTGGTATCCTACCAGCTGCTCCAACAGAGAAAAGAAATTGAAGAACTAACAAAAAGAGTTGGGGAATTGGAGGAGATCATCCTTACCCTGCAGACTCCGAGTGTAAAGAAATACGAACCGCCCCTTATTTTTGACCAACCGGTTAAAACGAAACGGCGTGGTATGTTCCGCTCCATCTTTGGATTTTAGAGAAGCCGACTTTTTTTGGTCAGCTTCTTTTTTTGTCGTCCAAAAGCAGTTGGTCCATTACAAGGTTGAACTGATGTATTAATCCCAGTTTCTCTGTTTCCTTCAGAGTGGATCCACTTATCCGCTTAACTGCAAGGAAATATTTTGCCAATGGAGATTTTCTTGTGCGGGGATGGGTCAATTCATCCTTCAGCTCTATTATAATCGCTTCTTCCAGCTGCCCGGTCACGGGTTTTGCAGAATGAGATAATGATCGGTTACTCCAGAGTTCCATATACGCCTCTAATAGTCTATCCGGGTTCTCCATACAATTTCCGCCCTCTTTCTTACAAAATTCGTCAAACATATAGAATTTTCTTTCAATTTATGGTACTTTGTTAATGAATAATAGTACTTATCGCATCTGATTAAGGGGACTCGCAATGAATCTACTGAAAGATATTCTACTACAATTATTCTTTTTATTTCTACCTTTATTTCTATATTACCACTTTGAGAATAAATTCCAACCTAACATATCGGAATTCAAAAGGCAATGGACGTTCTTTTTGTATGGCGCTGTCTCTGTAATCATATGCATGCATTTCCCTATTGAATTACAGGATGGCTACATTTTTAATCTGGCACTTATCCCTGTCATCTTATCCATTTTATATGGTGGTTATCTTTCCGGAATTTTGACGATTCTCCTTATATTTGTCTATCCGTTGTTTACGACAGGATCAACCAGCTTTCTTTCCATTTTTTTGACGGTACCATTTATCGTGCTTTTACCCGCTTTTCTACAACCTCGATGGAAGGGATATCATAAAAATAAAAAATATCTGCTTTCCTTTTTAATTGTAACTGTAAAGCTTCCCATTTATTTTGTTTTCATTTTATACAAGCGAATGTCGGGAGTCTTACCTGCTCCCGACATTTACCTGACCGGACTATTATGTTGGCTGATTCTATGCTTTTCTTTATTTCTACTTATTTACTTTATTGAATATTGTCTTGAACTCGGTAACCTTAAAAAACAGTTGAAACGTATGAGAAGGCTGCAGCATGTAACCAGCATAGCTACAGATGTATCGGAAGAGGTCCATAAACCTTTGACAATGGTAAAGGGCTTCACCCAATTGCTTGGGGCCGAGCAAAACAAAACAAACAGAGAATATGTTCCTATCATCCTTTCAGAATTGGACCGTGCAGAGTCCATTATCCAGTCTTACATCAATCTGTCAAATTCATCAGACACTTTTCCAGCCAAATCCCTTTCCTCCAAAGAACTGATGGAAAAGGTAATGGATCGATTGCACACCTACGCAGTAAATAATCACATTCAGCTTAATGGGGGACCATTGCGTAATCTTCGTCTTCGAGGGAATATGGAACTGCTGTCAGAATCCTTCACAAGTATCCTCAAAATCTGCATGGATGCAATGCCGGCTTCTGGAGGGAAGATTGCTGTGAAAAACTTCCGAAGAGGAAACGATGTCATTTTTGAAATTGTGGATGTGGAGGGCAAAATGAAAGAAACTACCCTTCATCTACTTGAAATTTATCAGTATCCATCTGAAAATATACATAACGACCAAGTCAATGCCGCTTTTTCCGTACTTTTCGCTCATTATGGTGATATTGAAGTGAAACGCGGTTTTTTCCGGAGTAACGTGATCCAGTTAACACTTCCTGCTTATATCAAGAAAAGAAGCCAGCTTAACCATAGAGTTGTATCTCCATAAGATGAAAAAAGTCCTTATCCATTTTATTTGGTTGAAGGACTTTTTTGTTTATTTAGCATGAGAAAATGACCTGCATGTTTTAATTGACGATTAAGGCATAACCGATTGTAAAGCCAATAATTGCACCAAATACACTTATCAGGATATAAAGTGCGGCTTTCTTGAAATATCCTGCCTGCAGCAGCTGCACGGCCTCCATACTAAAAGTGGAAAAAGTAGTGAAAGACCCGAAAAACCCGATACCTACTAAAAGGAAAAGAAGATTGCCGTAAAGTTCAGGTTCTTCATGCAGATGGCCCATCAACATCCCCAAACCAAATGAACCGGCTAAATTGACCATGAGCATGGCAACTGGAATACGCGGGGAAGGATAGCGCTTCATTATTGCTACTCCAGCTAAATATCTGGCAACAGCGCCAGTGCCACCGCCAAGGATAACCATCAGGTGTAGAATACCTTCATTCATCATTCCGCCCCAACCTTTCCGGACTTACCGCGAAGCGCTCCAGCTTTCATACCCAAGTGGATTCCCAGAAAAGCCAAAGCTATCCCTAAGATAACCGTAACGGCAACATATGACGCAGCTTCAAGCATCTGTCCATCCATCCATAAGTGGAAAGCGTCGCTTCCAAACGTGGACATCGTGGTAAAGCCCCCACACAAGCCGACTCCAAGACCAAGCCTCAACCATTCCCTGTTCTGCACCACCAAAAACACCCCACTCAGAACACCCAACACAAAACTCCCAAGCAGATTCTCCACCACCGTCCCGAGTGGAAACCCAAACCCAAGCAACCCAACATTAACCCAATAACGCAACAAAGTCCCTGCTGCGCCACCAACGAAAACCGCCACCACATTCGCCATAAATCTTCATTCACCTTCCGGGGTCTGGCCCCTAACAATAATTTAATTCTATTGTAATACAATTGAAGTGAGAATTCACCGTGGTGTGATGTTTGAAGGGAAGCACACCACGATGCATGGAGGAGATTTTTTATTTCGGGGGCTGTATTGGTTATAGTTTGCTGGGAATAATATAGAATAGACCAAACTCTACCTTAGGAGGAGTATTTTGTGGAGCAGCAGGAAAGGAACCAATCAGCGGACGTCAGAGGAGATAAGACTGCCGAAAGTAGAATGAGGGTGACCACCCCCTTATTACAGGAAAAATTGCAGCAGCATTTATCTTTTGTCCGAAATGAGCTTGCAGAGGATTACCCCCTTTCATTGAAAAAGGCGCTTTCCGAACGCGTCATTTCCTTGAACAGAAAAAAGCTTACCCAGATATTGAAGGAAGTTGAACATTCGGAAGAAGCAAGATAATGTCCCATATCATCATCTGCTGAGGTGCAGCTCTCGAAGCTGCACCTCAGCAGAAAAAAGAAGCTGGCCCATTATTAAAATGTACCCTATAGAGTAGACACTTAAAAAAAGTGCTCTCTATAGGGTCTTTTTGTATAATCAATATAACATCATGAATTTGGAGACGGAGAATTATGACTAAAAAGCTTTTTACAGAGAAAG
>NZ_JBNIKR010000013.1:0-134894 GCF_050107295.1 Sutcliffiella halmapala
GAAAGGTTAAAGTGATTCCCTTTAACCTTTCTTCTCGGGGCAACCAAGCGAATGCGCGGTAGAAAATGAAATAATGAGATAACCCTAGAAAGACGGAGTAAGTGTCCAAACTTAGGGGGTTGAACCGATATATGAAAAAATCCGTTGATAAAAAGTTTTTTCGTTGATATATAAGAAAAACCGTTGATATCCGGTTCCCACCACTATATAAATTAAAATATATGTATTACTACTTAATTATTAGGGAGCCGATACAATGAGCGAAATAGATAAAAGAAACCGATTGTCTGAAGAACCATTTTCTTATCAAATAACGAAAAAAGGCACGGTATTGATCCATTACGGAGGGAAACAAATTAAGATTGTAAAGGAAAAGGAAGCCGAACGTCTTATAGCTAGAATTCAAGAAGTTGAGAATAACATGACAGAAGTACAATTATTGCTGGCTAAAATCACAGGCAATTTTAAACGCGGTAACGAAAAACTTGGTAAAAACAAAAAATGAGAACTAAAAAACGAAGGCAGCCACCTTCGTTTTTTAATATGCAAATTCCCTTGCCGATTACAACGGCTTCGGATTATAGCTCGATCCCGTCCAGTCTGTAAGCTCGCAGATTGCTTCCCACAGCTTTGGATAAAATTCGAATTTCGCTCCACGCTCCAAGGCTTGAGCCGGGATCCCCTTCAGACTCTTCGTATTCAGACCAATCATTCTCCGTACAAGCTGGATATGAAATTGACGGAACGTCTGGAAATTCTCATCAAATGCCGTCAGCTCCTGCATCAGCATAAACAGCTCAGGGTTAGCCCCAGCATTCTTGTGCAGTTCAAGCGGAGTCAGTCCCAGCTCATTCAGCAGCTCTTCAAACGGCTGCCAAAGTGTCGGTCCCAGCTTCAAAATATGATTGAAACCCGGTGAATCCTGGCCGCTCCCTCTGCCAAGCGCGAGACGGATTGTATGGTAATCTCTTGGACTGATCACTTTTACCATATCAAATACGGGCGGCAGGTGCTTCAGGTGCATATTGACCCGCTGCAGCTGCAGCGCGGCCTGAACCGGTTCTTTTGCTCTCATATCGGCGTCTGCGAGGTTAACATATTGGATGATGAGCTTGAAGTGAAGCTCAGCGATCTGGTGGATCATCTGAAACGTCAGTTCATCCTCGCAGCAGAGCTCCTGATCCCCCTTTTGCAGGCTTAGCAACTCTTCTGTTCGAATATATTTCTCATAATCGGATACTTTTTTCTCTTCCATTTTTTCTCCTCCTGCTCCCGAATGAAATGGAAAGACTAACGGCTAACGACTACGTTCCACTTACTTCAGATATTTATGTAAACCCTTACATCCTATGTTACGCATTGGCCCAAACCACTGTCAACTAGGATTCTATTCTCCTTGCAGGCTTTTATGCATCCATATCGCCGCCTGTACCCCGTCCCCCATGGCAATTGCCACCTGCTCGGAATGTGTGACAATGTCACCAGCCGCCCAAACATGCTTCACGTTCGTCATTTTCGTTCTTGGATCCACCTGGATATGCCTATTCTTTTCAAGGACTACTCCCAATTGTGCAGCAAGATCCGTGTTAACAACATTACCTCCAAGGGCGAGAAACCCATGTGAGGCCTTCAGGTCCAAACCGTTTTCCAATGTGATGTTCTCTAACTGCGCTACGTTACAAACCACAGAGACAATCTTTTCATTGATGACAGTAATTTGTCTATAATGTAATTGTTCAAGAAGGTTCTGTTGGATAGGAGCCTTTCCATGGTTTATATAGGTGATATCCTGCGACCAGTGCGTCAAGGTCATCGCCATATTTGCTCCCACATCTCCCGAGCCTATGACCACCGCCGGTTTATCACTGACTTCATATCCATCACAATCTGGACATACAAAAATACTGATACCCAAACATGGGATGAGCCCCGGCAGCATAGGGATGTGGTCTCTTACTCCTGTTGCGAACAGGAGGCGCCTCGCTAAAAGAGATTCTGATTGCTCTGTAAACGCCTGAAAGTTCCCATCCACTTCGGCTACGCCTGTCACACGGTCTTTTATAAAAAGGACGCCATATCCCTCCGCCTGCTGCCTTCCAAGCCCCCTCAGGGTTTCTCCACTAACACCATCCGGCCAGCCAAGGAGGTTATGGTAGCACCTGCATAGATTCGATCTTCCATCATTCGAATCAATCACAATCACCTTATACTGATATCTGCCCAATTGAATGGCAGCCTGCAGTCCCGCTATACCGCCACCGATAATCATGCAATCGTAGATCATCAAATACCCCTCCACCGACTCTTTTTGCTAGTATTGTTTGTCAGTTAAGAAAGAATTATCAATCCTTCTCCATTTCCGTACATCGCAACATTTCAGAAAAAAATTTCATAAAGCATGTTTCACTTTTTGTGAAGCGGGTATTTTTATTACATAACCAAGGAGGCGATAGAACATGAAACCAACTTATAAAGAATTCCAAAATGATGAACAAGTAGTAGGAGCCGTACAGGAGCTGAAAACAAGAGGTGTTCATGAGAATGACATCTACGTTATCACACATGATGATGACCGCACAAAGCGTGTAGCTGACAACGCGGATGCTAACACAGTTGGCGCTGGCGAGGTTGGTTTAGATACTTATGTGAAGAATGTTTTCCGCAGCAAAGGCGATGAGCTTCGCGCTCAATTCGAGGAGCTTGGATTCACTTCCGGTGAAGCGGAGCAGCTTGAAGAAAAGCTGGATCACGGAAAAGTCATTCTGGTCGTAAAAGACGCGACTGCAAGCAGTACCTTTTAAGTAACCCTAGAATCTCCTTAGGAATAAGAAAATAGTAAACTCCCCCCCTTATATATAGAAATAGGATGGTCCAAGTGGCCATCCTATTTTGTTGTTTTTATAGGTCATACAATTCATCCACTTCCCGTATTTCCCGTGTTATATAAAAATAGTCATTACAGCTTGCACAATATTTGTACTCCCGCTTCCAATCCTCCTGATGCCGAATGATGAGTCTGAGCGCGTCTACAAAATCGTATATCTCTTCATTGGTCATGGTGGGATGCAAGGAAAACCTGATCCACCCCGGTTTGCCGGAGAGGTCTCCTTTTGAGATTTTATCGGTGATGGCTTTGGACGCCGCTTCATCGATATGAAATAAATAATGTCCATAGGTTCCTGCGCAGGAACAGCCCCCTCTTACCTGAAATCCGAAGCGGTCATTCAACAGTTTTACGACGAGGTTGTAGTGCAATTCTCTGATACAAAAAGAAACGATGCCGATCCGGTTCTTTTTTTCCGCTTCGAGAACATGCACTTCCGGTAAGTCATCCAGTTCACCAAGCAGGAGCGCAACCATTTCCTGTTCCCGTGCTGCTATTTTCCCGACACCCATTTTCTCTTTCAATCGGATGCAAAGCGCCGTGCGGATGGCCTGCAGGATACCCGGTGTACCCCCGTCCTCCCGCGTTTCAATATCATCATAATACGCATGCCCGCCCCATGGATTCGTCCAAGTGACGGTCCCGCCACCCGGATGGTCCGGCACCTTGTTGTGATAGAGCTTTTTATCGAAAAGCAGTACCCCGCTCGTGCCCGGCCCGCCTAAAAATTTATGAGGCGAGAACAGAATAGCATCAAGCTTTTCCATGGGGTCCAATGGGTGCATATCCATGGAGATATAGGGTGCAGCAGCTGCAAAGTCCACCACACAAATGCCTCCGAACAGGTGCATGACTTTCGCTAATTTCCGGTACGGTGTCATGATCCCGGTCACATTTGAGCAGGCGGTAAAAGAACCGATTTTCCATTTTCGATGCTGGTACTGTTCCAAAAGCGCCTTTAAATTTAGCGGACTGACATTTCCGCTCTTATCCGGCGGTACGACAACCACCTCCGCCAACGTCTCCTCCCAGGTGGTGTGGTTGGAATGATGCTCCATATGCGTGATAAATACAACTGGCCGTTCCTCTTTTGGTAAATTGACTTGAGCCTTCCATGATTCCGGACCACGCAGCCCAAGTATTCTTTGGAATTTATTCATCACACTCGTCATCCCGAACCCGTCCATGATGAGAACATCCTCCTCGCTTGCATGGACATGCTGTTTGATGATGGTCCTGGCTTTTTGATAGGCTGCCGTCATAAAAGAACTGGTGGTATTGGACTCCGTGTGCGTATTGGCCATGAATGGACCTATTTTCTCCACGATCCTTTTTTCTATCGGTTCATATAACCGACCGCTTGCCGTCCAATCTGCATATATGATTTCCTTTTCCCCTATTGGTGTTTTCATCTTGTGCCCGTTTCCGATAATCCCTTTTCTGAATGAGGAGAAATAAGATTCCAGCTCTCCCCCATACTCCCTCCAATTGCTCCCGATTCGAGCTGTAATCATTGATACTCCACCTTATCCTCGCGCTTTTTCAACCCATTATATGTAACGGTGCGCAGTAAGGGACCATTCAAAGATTATCGGTAATTTCTCTTTCTCCCAGCTTTCGTGTTACAATTGAAACAGAAGCTATCTCTCAATACAGGTACAAACCATTGGAGGGAATAAAATGACGAAAATAACGTCCATTAACATTCAACATGATAAGCATTCTTTACTCCTTGAGCCCACCGGCCTATATATGTACCAAGGCTTTCAAGTCCTGGAGGCAAAAGACGCCAACCAGTTAGACTGCTATTACTTGTTCTTCCATAAAACCGTCTATCTGACCGGAAAACATACAACCAAGATTAAAAGAATCTCCAGACTTAGCACCATCCTGCAAAAAGGCATCTACCTGCCACCAACTCATCCATTCATATCCTATCTGCTCACACATAATCGAATACACACCTTTCCTACTCTGAATCCGCTATGGGAAAAAATCCAGAAGAAGCACTCACCCCTTGAAGCAGCTAACATACTGACCATCTTCGACTCCTTTATGAAAAAGGAAAAAATCATAAAAGCAATCAAGGAGCTTGCCCTCCAATTACGACGTGAAGGACAGCTTTTCCACACCTATCAAATGCTGCACCTGCTTTCTGATTTATACCCTTCCCACAAATGGGCAACTGAAATGTCCAAAAACCTGCAGTATCAGTCCTACCAATCACTCTATCAGTCAAGCCTTGCAACACTAGCTGCAAAGGACCCCTTATATGCCGAGCAATACTGCTATGAACGTCTTGAGGATAAAACAAGTCAAGCAATCCTTCATCAGCTTTTGAAAAAGGAGGGGCGCATCATGGAACTGCTCTGCATGTATGCACACTCTCTGATTAATGCTTCCCCCACCGATGATCTCAATTACAAGCAATTAGCAGCCCTATTCACCGCGAACCCTACCCTTGAGGGGAAAACGGATTATCTCGCCCATGTCGCCTCGGAGCGTTCTGTTCCACACGAGAGACTATGGAAAGATCTCCTTTCCTTGCTTAAGGAGGAAGGGCGCTATGAGGACGCCCTCCTGCTTTTAACCAAAGACAAATCTCCCATCTCCATGGAGAATTTCCCTTACCTACTGGAAATCCTGATTCATATCGACCCTTCCAAGTATGTGAATATGCTGGAGAACTTGAGCCTCCCACTTTCTGATGACATTTCAGCCAAACAAGCGCAGTCATTCTTCCAGGTGGTCATTCCCATCCTGCTGAAGGAAAAGGGCTTGGACTTTACCCACCAATGGCTAAAGCCGTACTACAATCAGTACCCTACTGTCCCGGTCCTCCTGAAAATTAAAAAAATGGCCGCCCTCAAAGACGACCCGGATCAAATGTATGCCCTTGGCGAATTGTACTACCAAATGAAACAGCTGCACGAAGCGGTAGAATGCTTCAACTGGGAGCTCGAGCTCGACCCCACCGACACCCGCTCCATCAAATGGCTGACCAAGCTCTATCTGGAGCTTGGGATGGTAGAGGAGTCGAAGTCCTATCAGTATATGTACCATCATCTGCAGAAGGGGTCTTGATGGCTGTTGAAAATAAGGCTCTGTTACACACCGCTAGCCTTTAACATGGAAATAAAATGAAAAAAACTCGTCACATTGACGAGTTTTTTCATTTTATGAAGTCTTGCAGTCGCTTTTTCGTATCGCGAAATCGGATATTAATAAAAATTTCGATATATCGATGAATCAGGTCACGATATCCACGAAAATCTACGGATATCAACGGAAAATTTAATTTATCAACGAAAACAGGGCAGATATCGATAAAACGCATATTTCGACAAATTCCATCCGCAAGGGTTGTGAAGTTGGCAGGGGGTCTGGCCCCTTTTAGGGTGTTCGCTAGTGCAGGGTCTGGCCCCGCTAGGAGTGTACAATAAAAATGTTTCGCTCGGTATGGAAGAATATTCCTGAAAAATCCTTAGTGTTGCGGGGCCAGACCCTCTCGCTGAATTTAGTGTCGTTTTAGAGTTTTTTAATTTACCCCAGCACTTGCACAAACACTACCTTCAAGTAGTTGCCTTCTTTGAATTGTTTGATCGTCGCAAAATCACTTGGCAATGAAAACTCTTCAAGAATTTTGTATTTCTTTTTGTTGTCCTTGAAGGATTGGTCGATAAAACCTTTGAATTTGTCCATTCCGAAGGTGCTGCAATTGGTGGAGGCTACGATGATCCCGTCCTTTTCCGTGATGGCTATGGCGTCACTGACCAGGCTGGTGTAGTCCTTTGCTGCACGGAATATCACTTTTTTGGATCGTGCAAAGCTTGGGGGATCCATGATGACCATGTCGTATTTCAGGCCTTTTCTTTTGGCATATTTGAAGAAATGAAATACTTCCTCCACCAGGATGGACTGCGTTTTTTCGTCTACTTCATTGACGTTGAACTGCTCGATCGTCTTGGGAAGGCTGCGATTCGCCAGGTCTACACTCGTAGTTTTTGCTGCCCCTCCAAGTGCCGCATAAACCGAGAATGCACCTGTGTAGGAGAAGGTGTTCAGAACCGTCTTCCCTTTCGCATACTTGTCCCGAATCGTTCTTCTGACCTCGCGCTGATCAAGGAAAATCCCCACCATGGCGCCATCGTTCAGATAGACCGCAAAATTCACGCCATTCTCTTTAATCAAAAGAGGTTCCGGCGCCTTTTCCCCTGATACAAAATCATCATCCTCGACATAGGTGCCGCCCTCTGTATTGAATCTTTTCTTTTCATAGATTCCCTTTACATCGAGTACTTCCCCGATAGCGGCGAGCACCTCTTCCTTAAAGGTATAGATGCCTTTGCTGTACCAGTTGATCACAAGATAGCCGTCAAAATACTCGATGGTAAAGCCGCCGATCCCATCACCTTCCCCATTAAAAAGACGATAGGCTGTAGTGGAATCATCCTTTATGAGGGAATCCCTTTTACCAATAGCCTGCTGGAGTTTCCGTACAAAAAAACGGGTATCTAGTTCCTCTTTTTCGTTGTTGGTGACGACCCAGCCGTAGCCTTTATTCTGATTTCCGTAGTACCCTTTCCCAAGAAATTGGTTGGCCTCGTCCACCAATTTCACAAGGACCCCCTCATCCTTCAGGTCTTTGCCGTTGATAATGGCCTCTTTTGTTATCAGAGGATATCCGCCTTTATATTGCTTGCTGAATTTATTTTTCACTCTTAATGTGATTTCCTGTCGCATCCTGTCATCCATTCTTTTTATATTTTATTCTAGTATATCTCATTTACTGTTTCGGGGTATTTTATACATACCCACAAAGATAAAGCCTCTATCCGTTAATTACTGGATAGAGGCCCGTAAATGTTTAATGTGTCGGTATATTGGCATTGTCCTCACAGACTTTTACCATGAATTCGTATTGAAGCAATCTTACTTCAAATAGCTTAAGAGGGTCATAATAACGCTCAGGGCTGGCTTTCATCTGCTCCAGCTTCAGTTTGGCATCTTCAATGGTCTGCTCGGTATCTGTCACAGTATTATTCAGTTCTGTGAAAGGTGCCTGGTAGAACATGCTGACATCGGTTTTCAATGCCTTTTCAAACAGGTCGAACTCCAGGAAAAATTTTCTGATGACCGACTCTGTCACATCTTCAAATCTTTCATTCTCGATATATTTCTTATATTGGTTGTAAAGCAGCTGGTTGTTGCTTTGAATGGACCCAAACAGGCGCCCTGCACTCTTCAGCAGGAATTGTGTCGTGTTTGGTCTGTTTAAAATGTTTTCCTTTTCCACATCAGCCCTGCTAAGCATACGGTTAACGTCTCGGCGCCAGTCCTCGATCACTTTAAAGTCGCATTCCAAACGCATGCGATCCTCTTTGTAAAGACCATTGAAGGTTTGGCTCATTTCCCTCAGGTATTCCTGACTTTCCAGGAGCTCTCTGTTCGAGGAATCCAGCCAGACCTGCAACTCGTGGCGGAATCTAGGCAATAGGTCCTCCTGCATGTAAAGTTGGATCTTTTCATTCATCCTTTCATTCAGTTCATGATGCAGATTACTAAAATTGCTATCCTCTTTTACAAAACTTGAGCACTCTCTAAGCAGCTTTGGAATGGTCAGCTTCACTTCGCGTTTCATTTCCTGGGTAACTGCGCGATAATTCTCTGAAATTGTACGTATTTTCTCAAGCTCGGCATCCTGCAGGTGATGGATGAAGCCTTTGAGTCTGCCTAAAATATCCTCATTGAAAGCAACCGTACTCACCAGGTTATCCTCCATCGCAATACGGCTGTTCAAGAGCTCAGTCAATGTCGAACGGATAAGTTGCAACAGCTTGGATGTGCGTCGCTCCTCCACAGCCTTGTTGCGCAGCTTGAAGTTGGCGTCCATGAAGGTGGCCAGACCTGGATGCTGTTTATTTGCTCCACGCAGGGAGGAGTATGGATACACTCGTGCATCCGGGAAAAATTCGTTGATCCTGTTTTTCGTCTCCTCGATAATCTGCGCCGCTTCCGCCTCATGGAAAGCGGTATCCATTTTATTTATGACAAAATGCACGGGAATCTCCGGTGCACGTTCTTTAATTTTCACAAGCACATGCAGCTCTTCTTCCGTAAACGGAGTTTGAGCATCCAATACGTACAATAGTCCATCCGATAATGGGACAAAATCAAGGGTTTCGTTGCCCTCCACATTTTTCACATCAAATTCGGATGTACTGATAAGCGAATAATTCTGCTCTTCCAGGAAGGTGGATGGCCACTTCAGGTCAATGATCGCACCTGTCTGATGTTCCCCTAGATCATTCAGAACCCTTGTCCCCTGAGCCGTTATTTCGTTCAATTCAGCTTTGTCTTCATCGGCCCTGATAAAAATCGGGCAGGTCTCATCCCCTAACAGCTTTTCCCCGATCAAGGAGTTCAAGAAGGATGTTTTGCCATTCTGAGCTGTACCGGTTACGACAATATGCTTTTGGTTCAGGTTAGTCAGCTGGGAGAATAGCCACTTCTTCTGGTGGCCCACCTCAAGATGATTGTTTTTTGCCCAGTTGATCAATGTTTTGAACAATTCAACGGTATAGCTTACCTGAATGCTGTCATGCTCATAACGGAAGATGCGGGTTTCTGCATCATGGAGCGTATCTGCCGAAATGGCAGTTGGAAACACTTCCGCCCATGACATGACTGCAGCCGCTGCAAACAACGAATTGGACTGATTGGAGATCTTCAGCCAATTGCTCAGAAGATCAGGGACAATCCCCTCCAATTCCCTGACCAGGTATTTTCCATCAATCAGATCAAGATAGGTCGTCTGGTGAAGATCTGCCACCACATTCCAGGAAACGGACGAATTCTTCTCCAGGTTCAGGAACACGGCATTGATCGTTTTTATCCAAGATAAGTATAATGGGTGGTTTTTATAGCTGTTCCACAATCCAGCCGTCACTTCTTCAAATACGTGCTTGTCGGCTTCCAGCAGTGTCATCAGGACGTCATGGAAGTATTCAGGTGCGAAGCCTTCAGCGTGGCGCTCCTGCTGCACATAGAGGTTCAAGCGGTCAAACCAGTGCTGCGACTTTGTGCGAATGGATTCATTGACCGCAAGCTCTATTGCATGATTCCAATCCTCCTGCTCTTCATAGAATAATCGTGCAGTGGATGTCACTTCAGGGTAGTCAGGGTTGACGGAGATAGCTTTACGCAATTGCTTATAGGCACCCTCAAGCTTCTCCCTTTCCACATACAGGTTGAAAAGCTGCATCGCCACTTCCACCCGCAGAACATCGTTATCGGTATGGATCTGCGTGTAGATATCCTCCGCCTCTACCAACATTCCCAATTCGTAATAGGCATCCGCGACATTCTTTTTCGCCCATGGCGCCAGTTCATTGTTAATATTTTCCCACTTAAAGATGGCACTCTCATAATCCTTGCTATGAAAATACACCTCCCCCTGGGCAAAGCGAATAAAGGAGAGATCATACACTTCCTTTGTCTGTTCTGCCAAAAATGCCTCTCCAAGTACCTGCACAGGATGTTTTGTTTCGATATCTAACATAAATGTTTCAAAATACGTCTTATTAATGAATTTGCTCTCCGTAGTCATTTTTCCCTCCACCAATCTCTATTTCTGCTTTTTTTAAAAGAGAAAAGTAATCTAATGGTTCTAGTAGCTTCGTCTCTTGATAGAAAATATACTATTCTGCTATATAGTTCGTCAGTCATTTCGTTTTTAGGACCATTCTATACTATACCCTTTTACTAATTGGTATAACTTTTCCTGTCTGAAAAAAACTCGACACATTTCTATCGTGCCAGCTCGATAAAAAGACCTTCATTCTTGGAGAATTTTATCGGGGGAAGAAAGCTTCTTATATTCATTTTCCACGCAAAAGAGGGCGCCCCGTTCATGAGCGGGGCGCCCTCTTTACATTTTACTTATTCATATGCGCCAGAAAATCCCCCAGCAGCTTATCTACATCTTCCGCTTCAAGCTCTTCAGGCTCCTCTTCACCGGACGCCTGTTCCTGTAGGGCTTTATCCCAGTCAAAGGAGTCGAGATCATCGTCTCCATTTAGATCGATTGGAGCAGCTTCCTCTTGAACGGATTCTTCCTGCTCATCATATCTAGCAGGAATGTCCTCCTGAAGATAGAGAGCTTGATCGATATCCGTCGAATTGCTGTTCATCGCGGCCAGAATACTGGTGGCACGGACAGGATCCGTTAGCAATTGATACACGATACTCCCAAGCAACGCCTCTGAATGTTGATGCTTCAACCAGTCTCTTTGGTTTTTGCTAAGGGAGTTCGGCAATGGAATGGAAATGGTTTCTTTTTCCCGTGCACTTGAAGTTGTAACTCCTTGCATGACAAACTCCGCTATCTTACTGGAAAAATTTCTTCTCTCTGTTTCCTTCAGCTTTTGCAGATGCTTCAGCAAGTGGTCCGGAGTATCAGAGGGAATCCGGAAAGATATGGCCTGTCCTCGTTTTATTTCGTTCAGGGAGCCGGTTTTCTTCATAGAATCACCTTATTTTACGCTTTTACAGCTTTTTGGTCTTTCGGTTCTTTTGCTTTGTCGGATTTCTTTTTGAAATCAGCGATAAGCTTATAGTAGGCATTCGCCATCATCCAGATGCTTTCCTTCTCATCCTCGAAGAAATCGATGTTATAGCCATCCAAGCTGTTATTTAGCGTCTTCAGATAGTCCTTCAATACCGTTGCTCCACCACCAACAAAATAGCAGATCTCTGTTTGGGAGTTTTTCAGCCACACATTTCGCAGTAAGCGATATTGTTTTTTCGCCAAATCAAGCAGGATTCTATCGGTAATATCATGTACGCTTGTTCTGCTTCCGCGCACCATGATGTGGTTGCGATCATTTTTCTTTGTGATGATTTCGACAACATCCCTGCGGCTATCAAGCTCCACGCCGTGCTTGGAACGGATTTCTTCTCTGATCTGCTCCAATGCTTCGGACACACCGAGGTTGAACCCTTGTGCTTTGTCATCGTCCACATTACGGTTTTTAATGACGGCGATATCCGTCGATAAACCACCGATATCCTGGATGAGGATGCGCTTATCAATAAGGTCCTTATTAATGATGTTTGCATTATTATCCATCACAAGGTTGATGTATGCCGCGAATCCTTCAGGGTAGACCTTCACTTCGTCAAATTTGATATTCACTTTCAAGCCTTGGTATTTCGGGGTAATAAGGAACTCTACCTGATGAACAGATCCTAGTAGCTTGGAACGGTAGCCAGCGTCCTTACCTTCCTTCACTTCTCTTAGTGGAAGTCCAGTTCCTAGTGTGTAATTTGCATCAATCACGTTTTTATTGCGCGTAAAGTGCTTTTCATTTCTTGCATTTACAGCATCCAACGCTAATGTAGCAAATAGCATGATCAATGTTTGGTCTTCCTCAGATTTACTGCTGCCTGGATCCAGTTCTGTCGCATTATTGCTTTTGGTCGCTAGGTTACCAATACGATAGATTGCGTTATTATCTTTCAGGGCAGGGGAGTGCAGACGAACATGCAGACCATCCAGTGGATCCTTGTTGTCAAGCTCTTCTATTCCGATTACAGGACGGTCCTCAATATCTCTAGCTACTACGTTCGGAATATTTAATTCGGAGTCTAAGTGTCCAAAAATAGCTTTAATAGAATCATTACCTACGTCAACTGCTGCAATTCTTGAATAAGTCATATGTTCATCTTCCTTTCTTTTCCTGGTTCATAAGTATCTTTCCATAAGTAGAAAATAAATCTAGTCTGTATATCTTAAGCCTACAGAATATTTGTCTACTATTCAATCATTCTTGTGAATCGTAATGAAAGTGTAAAAAATGTATACGTTTCTGTAAACTTCATTTTTTCGTACACACTTTTCGTTTACAATGATTACAAACTCGTATACATCCCTATAAATCAACTTGTTTACGAAAACGTATACAAGTACACGTTTTCGTAAACAAATGTTTACATTTTTGTACACTTGTACACAAAAATCGTATACATCCATATTATGGTTAAAAATATCTTTCCTCTCCCCTCCCCTCTTGTTAAAAAAAACGGGGTATCGTTTAAAATCCGATACCCCGTATGCCGCGTAAAGAATCGACTACCCACAAACAATACGTATTTTATTGTTTGAACGTGAAACGCAGCTGACAATTACATCCTGTGCAATCTTTTGTGCATCTGATAAAAAGGAGTCATAATGAACAATTTCCCCTTCGACCACTCGCAATTCACATGTACCACACCTTCCAACTCTACAGGAATACGGTACATCGATCCCTGCTCCAAGGAGCGAATCTAGCAAACTCTTATCAGCAGGTACAGAAATCGACATCCCATTGCTGAGCTCTGCAGTAAATGAGGAAGAAGCGCGAATTAACGGGGCAGAAAATTGTTCACTGTGCATACTGGAAGCAGGATAACCAATATCTTCACACATTTGCAGATGAGACGAAATAAAGGAATTGGGACCACAGAAATATACATGCGTACCAATCAAATGGTCGGAAAGCCCCTCCCCTTTCAACCGTTCCCCCTGTTCTGAAAAATAGAACCGGGTTTCCCTTGAATAATGCTGTTCAAGAAAGGAAGAAAACGCACACAATTCCTTATTTTTAGCCCAATAATGCAGTTCAAAGGTCTTGCCTCTTCTTTTCAGATCAGCCATCATCGATAAATATGGGGTAATGCCAATACCTGCTGCATAAAAGACATGGTGTCTCGCCCGATAACTCAGAGGGAAATGATTTCTAGGGTAACTTATCTCCAATGTGTCCCCAACTCTTGCTATCCTATGCCAAAAAATAGAGCCTCCTTTGGAATCGTCAGCTAAACCAACAGCAATACTATAGACATCCGTTTCATATGGACTGCTTATCAGCGAGTAATGTCTTACTAGAGTAGGCTGCCGAAGAAAAGTTTGTATATGTGCTCCACCACTGAAGGCAGGAAGAGGTGCGTCATCCAAAGCAGCAAGTGTAAATGATTTAACCATTGGCGTCTCCTCCTGAATGGACTTAATGTAGACCCTTATCCTATTCCATTCACCTTCCCCCCTCCTTTCTATGAGATTTCTGAATAGCCCAAATAGGCATTCCTAAATTTGGAATAATGAACCTGACACAGAAAGGCGTATCTTGCAGAAGGAGCAGTTTATCCGAAAATCACCTGTCTCGATTGTAATCTCAGAAATCATATTAATCCCGTGGCAACGGCAGCAGAAAACGTTTATGTATCTTGTTCCTACCCCGATAAAGCTGGCTTCTTCGGAAGTAAAACCTACTTCTTCCGCTACTATTATTAAATGATCGAGCCTCTTCCATTCGACAGCTATGTATAAATAAGTCCCCATCTTTTGACTACTCAACCTATTCTGCATTTCTTCTTGTAAACGGTCAGAACTAACATGCTTATCTATTTGAATGACTTCCATAGACGCCTGCTTTCCTTGTACTTCGCGAATAAGGGAAGAGAGTTCCTCTTCCCCATTTTCATCAACACAAAACAGATAATGTCGTTTATTAGGGATGTAGGTGGCAGTAATTCTCTGCATTTTGCTCCTCCTATTCACTTACTCTACGATTTAGAAAATCAATGACAGCTTCCCTGTACAAGGATAGGCCCTTGTATTCGTAAATAAATGGAGGAAGTTCTTCTAGTATTCCAGCAAACTGCTTCGCCCACTGTTTATTTGCTGCAAACATTTCCAGTGAAAGCAGATGCGTATGAATAGTAAAAAGGATAGTTTCCGATTTGGGAAGCCGAAAGAGTTTTTGAACCTCCACTCTTAGATGAACAATTTCACCTGCATTTTCGCTCGTTACGAGTTTTCTCGCCTTCCCCCATTCATCAAATGTTTCCAAGGATGTGTCAAGCCGGTCGCCCGCCTGCATTTGCCAATTCAGTCTTCCCCAAGGCGAGCCATCCTCCACTCGAAGAATAAACTGCCGGATCCGATCATCCAGCCCCTTCTCATTAAAACCTGGAATTGGATGATGCAAGTCCTTAAAGCTCATCCCCAAGTTGAAAGCCAATGACCAATTACCTGGAAAGCAAAGCTGTCCGGCGTCCAAATATAGCTCCCCATCCTTCTGAACCATCAGAATCAGATCCTCCTGAACATGTCTTCCGATAAAATCCAAAGGCTCACAAGGCAAGGTGGCTCCGTCGCCAAATATGAACGTGACTTTTTCGTCTACCATTTTATTATGAAAAACCCACTCATCTTCGCACTTATGTAATGTAAACTTTTCCGGGAAATATGTTGTCATGTTATCCATAACAAGCGCCAGTGCTTCCCACTGTGCATCAAGGGTATGGGAAAGCGAGTGATAGCAGCGTTCAGGGTGATGTGTAAGTAGGTGCCGTTTCAATTTCACTTCCTGTTTGTACTTATTCGAAACCTCAATACTTGAAGGCCGATCCAACGGCACAGAATTATTGGAATACCGATATGTCTCTCCTTTAAAGGGATAGGGGAAATGTTCTAGATCACTGTATGTATTCAACTCACCACCACTTTCAGAATATTATATATATTAATAGTATGGGAAAAAAGGTCTGATAGCAATAAGGAGGAGAATAATAGTCTTTGGGACCATCATTCTCCTCCCTTTCCATACCTTCAAAGCTTATGAATAAAACGAGCTACCTCCTCATTGAATCTATCTGTCTCCTCCAGAAATGGGCAATGGCAGCTATTTTCAAAGAGAACAAGTTCTGCATTCGGCAGGTTACGCTTAAGATGCTCGCCGGCAGCTGTGGGTATAAGCTTTTCCTCCCTGCCAAAGCAAAGTAAAGCCGGAGAATGGATGGAAGGCAGCGTAGCCCGGTAGTCCACGACGGATTGGTCAAAAAGAATCGCACTGGCCACACCAACCGGCGGGCTTGTCGTTTCCGCCAGCATCCACTCCAGCTCCGCTTCTGATAATTCATTTTTAAACATAAGAGGCAAAAACCCTTTCAGGAACTCTACTCTATTTTCTTGAACTTCCCTCATGAAATGGGTCAATGTAGCAAGGTCAAAGGCTCCGATTGGAAAGTCCGGCCATTTGAAATCCGATGCCAGCTCATCCACAATGACCGTCCCCTTCACATTCCCCTCGCCAAACAGCGTCAGGTATTCCCATACCACAAAAGCCCCCATCGACCAGCCCACCAGCACTACATCCTTCAGATTCAGCTTTTCCAGAAAGGTTTGTAAGTCCTGCGCGTACGTTTTAATGGTATGTCCATCCTCGACCTTTGAAGATCGGCCATGTCCCCTTAAGTCTAACGTTATGGCTCGATGTCCTCTTTTAAAATATGGAATCTGCTCTTTGAAAAAACGGCTGCTCATCCAAACCCCATGGATGAAAACCACAGGTGTTCCCTGCCCTTCATCTTCGTAATACAACTCCACACCAGGACCAACTTCCAATATCGCCAATATCTCTCCCCCTTTTTTAGTCTATTAACTATATATTCAACCATCATTTTTTTATTATCAAAGTATAAAAAAACAGCGATTACCTTATTGGCAACCACTGTTTTCCGTCTAATCTCCGTCCCAAAACAGATCGTTCAACGTTTTGGATAACGCTTTGCAGATGGCCACACATAGACTGAGACTTGGATTATATTTTCCGAGCTCGATCAGTCCGATGGTTTGTCTGGAGACGCCCACTATATTCGCTAGCTCTTCTTGCGAAAGATCCTTTTCCACCCTGGCCATCTTCAATCTGATATTTTTCATGCTCTCACCTTATATCTTTTCATCATCTTCAAGTTCCTTGCTTTCTATTTTATCACTGATCCTTTTAGCTGCCAGGAATGGGCCGCCAAAAATAATCAGGAAAAAAGGAATGTAAAATAATAGCGTGACAAAAAATACGAGGATGAAATAGTAGATGCATTCTTCCCTTGTATCAGCAAAACTTACCGCACTGTTGGTTGCAAAAAATGCTGCCAGTCCAAGCCCCGCTAATCCTGGAAGGATGATATTCTTCTTAGTAAAGGACATCTTGCTGTTGCGATTATGCATTTCCACCTCTGAGGATAGCAATCCCATGCTGGTGGAACGGATGATGTAATATATGCCCTGCCCCATTATTATTACCAGCTCTGTAGTGACATTTCCTAAATCTTTTCCATTCAGATAGAATTTCACTGCGATGGACGCAAGGCAAACCGCCATAATACCCATATAGATTTCACGATAGATCTTGTTTTGCATATTGACGATTCTTTCATCGACAACTTTTGTTTTCCCCTTAAAAAATTTCACCACTAACCCCTCCATTTTTTTCCTTTATTAATTCTATTGTATATAATAATTGTCTTTTTGCAATATATATATTGCAAAAAAGTTAAATATAATTTATATTTATAAAAAAACACAAAAGCCAAAAATGGTTTTTGTGTTTTAGAATGTCACGATGATCTTCCCTCTTACATGGCGGCTTTGCAGTTTTTTCAGGCCTTCCACCAATTCTGTATGAGGCAGCACCTCTGTTATGAGGGGATTAAGTTTTTTATCCTTTACCATTTCCATCAATTCGGTGGCCATAAAGGATAGGTTACAGATTGCCCGTTCATCCTTGCTGGCATGGGCTGCTCCTAGTGCGACTTCATGGATGGATAGGGAAAGGGAGAATGGCTTTACTCCGGAAGTATCAGGTGGCCCCGCTATAAAGGCAAGCTGACCCGAGAAGGCTAGGCGTTCAAGGTCAGCTGTTGCTACATCCCGGCCTACTGTATTCAAGATAAGATCCATGCCACGGGCTTCCGTCTCCTCAAGGATTCTTTTCGTCACATCTTCCTTTTTATAGTCAATGGCAATATCTGCACCCAATGACTTAACCCATTCATGATTTTCATCAGAAGCAGTGGTAAAAACCTTCAGACCTAGCTGTTTTGCCAGCTGAATGGCAAAACAGCCAACACCTCCTGCACCGGCGTGAATAAGGAAGTTTCTCTTTTGGGTAGTATTCAGCTTCTGCAGAACAGCCTCAAACGCTGTCATTCCTGCACAGAGGATTGAAGCAGCCTCTTCATAAGAAACGCCTTCCGGAATCAAAGCAGCCGCTCTGGCGTCCACTGCAGCGTAGTCAGCAAAGGCTCCCTTTCTAGCCAGGCTGGTATGTATGGCTATCCTGTCCCCCTCTTTAAAGTTTGTGACAGCATTTTTTACCGACACCACTTCTCCAGCTAAATCAACGCCTACAATATGTGGATATTTCCATGCAGGGTTTCCATTCAATGCAACTTTATAATCAACTGGGTTCAAGGCAACCGCTTTGACTGCAACCAGCAGCTCACCTGCTTGTATTTCCGGTTCCTCGATTTCTCCCCATTTTAAATGATCCAAACTGCCAGGCTCCGTTAACAACCATGCTTTCATCTTCATTCCCCCTCTGTGAAAATGTTCTTGGATATCTCATGATTCTTCCTCCTCGTAATTTTGGTTGATTTTTAATATAATGCATATCGTATTTGATTATCCTTAGGAAAAAAAGTACGCACTTTCAGGTAATTACTATCGCAAGGAAGGATGTTTCACGTGAAACCAACCAACTTTCCCGTTAACCGTGCCTTGTCCATAATTGGGGGCAAGTGGAGTCCTCAAGCATATTGTGCCCTTGAATCGGGCCCTAAACGTTTTTCTGAATTGTAACGTGAAATTCCAGAAATCAGCCGCAAGGTTCTGACAGATCAGCTTCGGGAACTGGAGGATCTGAGTATGGTGAAGCGCACCTCCATTCCTGGAAAGGTGCTTCATGTTGAATACCAGCTGACAGAGGAGGCATTGACCCTTCAGCCTACGATGAAAAGCTTATGTAAATGGGGAGTAAACAACTGTGAAAATAATTAAAAGCACGGCAGTATTGTGATTGACTGCCGTGCTTTTGATTAATTATCCTGATTATCTTTCTTCCTTCAGTCCTTCATTTAAGATTCCTTCTTCTAAGACAGCAAATTTGTCTCCGTATACCTTTGTGATGTGCTTTTCCCCCCAGGCACATAAGGAGTCAAGAATTCCCTGTAAACTCCAGCCGTATTCACTTAATTCGTACTCAACCTTTGGAGGAACTTGATTATAAACGATACGATTTATCACACCGTCCTCTTCCAGCTCGCGCAATTGCTGCGTGAGCATTTTTTGGGTAATGCCGGGCATTAGACGTTTTAGTTCGCTTGTCCGCTTTTTTCCGTGTGTAAGATGGCATAATATGACGCATTTCCACTTTCCGCCTATCACTTCAAGTGTGGCCTCTACTGATATATTGTACTTCTTCTTTTGCATCGAATGATCCTCCTATTTCATAGGAACTAAAAAGTTCCTATATAACTTTTTGGTATCTATGGCACTTAAAAGTACGTTCTTCTCTTATTGTTCCCCTTGTATCATAATAGCATTTGCCGGCTAACATAAACCATTTTAATTTTATATAGTGTGTAGACATCGAGAGTCTTGCATACAAGAAAGAACAGAACCCAAGGAGGAGAAAAATGAGCTTAGATAAAAAAAGAAGTGTATTCGCATTACTTGCATTAGCGGTTAGTGCATTTGCCATAGGAACAACCGAATTTATTAGTGTGGGATTATTGCCGCTGATTTCACAGGATCTAGATATTTCTGTAACAACAGCTGGATTAACCGTTTCTTTATATGCCTTAGGTGTTACGTTAGGTGCACCTATATTAACGGCTTTAACATCTAGAATGTCGCGAAAAACCTTATTGCTTTGGATTATGGTCATCTTCATTATAGGAAATAGTATCGCTGCTAACGCGACCGGCATTGGCGTACTGCTTTTTGCCCGAGTGATAGCTGCTTTTTCTCATGGTGTGTTCATGTCAATCGGTTCCACTATTGCCGCCAATTTAGTACCTGAAAATAAAAGGGCCAGCGCAATATCCATCATGTTTACAGGTCTTACAGTAGCCACAGTAACAGGTGTACCATTTGGAACCTTTGTTGGTCAGCAGTTTGGTTGGAGGATGGCTTTCATGGCAATCGTTGCAGTGGGAATCATCGCTTTCCTTGCCATAAGTATCCTTATCCCGTCTGATTTGCCAAAGGCCTCTAAGACAAAAATCAGTGACCAAGCCAAGCTTCTGAAAAATGGGAGATTACTCCTTGTATTTTTGATTACTGCTTTAGGATATGGTGGCACATTTGTTGTTTTTACCTATTTAGCTCCACTGCTACAGGATATAACAGGCTTTCAGGCAGAAACAGTCGTTATTATTTTACTAGTTTATGGTATTGCAATCGCAATTGGAAACATCATTGGTGGAAAGGTAGCCAATCAAAAACCGATAGTTGCACTCTTTTATATGTTTGTCGTACAAGCAATCGTCCTTTTTGCCTTAACTTTTACTGCACCGTATAAAATAGCCGGTTTAATTACCATCTTTCTAATGGGAATCTTTGCTTTTATGAATGTACCGGGACTCCAAGTATATGTCGTAATGTTAGCCGAGCGTTATGTGCCCAGTGCAGTTGATGTAGCTTCTGCCATTAATATAGCAGCATTTAATGCCGGAATTGCAATAGGATCTTATTTAGGCGGGGTGATTACTGACTCAATCGGATTAATTCATACAGCCTGGATCGGTGGGCTTATGGTGCTGGTAGCCGTACTTCTTACAGGCTGGAGTCGGGCACTAGAACGAAAAGATAATCAAAAAAATCGCTTTATCGCAGCATAAAAACATATTAAATTATTGGAGGTAGAAAAAATGGCAAAACATCTACAATCTACAACAACATTGCATAATGGTGTGAAAATGCCCTGGTTTGGAATCGGTGTATTCAAGGTGGAGGAAGGACCGGAATTGGTGAATGCAGTAAAAACTGCGATCCAACAAGGCTATCGCAGTGTGGATACCGCTGCTATTTATGAAAATGAAGAAGGCGTAGGCGAAGGGATTCGTGCTGGAATGGAAACTTCAAGTATCGCAAGAGAGGATTTATTCGTTACATCAAAGGTTTGGAATGCAGATCTTGGGTATGAATCTACCATCGAAGCTTATGAAAAGAGTTTACGTAAGCTTGGTTTAGAATATTTAGATCTCTATCTCATCCATTGGCCTGTTGAAGGGAAATTCAAAGATGCGTGGAGTGCGCTAGAGACACTTTACAAAGAAGGTCGTGTCAAAGCAATCGGTGTAAGTAATTTTCATATTCATCATCTAGAGGAATTGATGAAGGAAGCGGAAATCAAACCGATGGTCAATCAAGTAGAGTACCATCCTCGTCTAACGCAGCATAATCTTCATGCGTTCTGTAAGGAACAAGGAATTCAGTTGGAAGCATGGTCCCCATTGATGCAGGGTCAATTACTGGATAATAATGAGTTAAAAGAAATAGCAGATCGTCACGGTAAATCTGTTGCACAAGTTATTTTACGTTGGGATTTACAAAATGAAGTGGTGACGATACCTAAATCAACAAAAGAGCAGAGAATTATCGAAAATTCCTCCATCTTTGATTTTGAATTAACCCAAGAGGATATGACTCGAATTGATGCCTTAAATGAAGATCATCGCGTAGGTCCCGATCCTGATAATTTCGATTTCTGATTTAATTAGTGATTGTAAAAGGCTGTTTTCGCATAAATTGTTGCTTTTGACGTACTCAAAGTAAACACGTTATATTACTAGTCCTCCTTTTCAGTGTAGTAGATTCTTTATCACTTTTTATAATATGGAGAGAAATGCTGTAAAAAATCCAAGTGCCGATTTTTTACGGGCGTAAAGCAACAAATCTTAAGAAAAGAGCCTTGTAAAAAAGGTATAATCCCATATTCAGTGAGGATTATACCTTTTTGTGTTGCTATGGAGATTAAATTCCTTCTCGATTCCAGTGGCGATGTGCGGATATAGCTTCAATAAAGCTGGTAGAGAACTGTTTCATATCCTCTCCAGCCACCACTCCAGGACTATCCGATATTTCAAGCTTTTGCAGCCACTTTACACCATCATGAGTTGCTCCAATCGGTTTGAAGTGGTCAAAGGCTTCTTCTACAAAATAGGTGGTTTCCCGGTCGAATTTCTTGTCCGTTTCTTTGCCTCCTACAACATAAAGCGCATCGAATAGGACAGAATCACAAGTTAAGAAGGTATGATCCACCTCCAATTCGGAGCCATCCGACCCCTTCACCACTCCAAGCTTTGTACTGATAATCTCCGGCTGCACTCCTTGTTCTTTCAGAGTTTCCAGCACCGCATTCACTTCACTCCCGTCGAACTGATCAGCGATGATCACGCCAACTTTCCGCGTATCCGGTTTTTTCTCCGTTTTCTCCTGGCTTAATGCCGGCGAAGATTTGCTTACTCCTGATTCCTGCCCTTCAGGTGGGGTTGCACCGATTGCTTCAGCAAAAGTGGAGGCAAGCTCTACACTGACATTGGCGAACATATCAACTACCTGCTGTTGGACAGATTTGCTCTTCACTTTACCGAGTTCAAAGCTGAATGCCTGTTTGATATGCTCTTTCTCAGGCTTACTCATGCTGTTCCAGAACAACGTGGCCTGGGTGAAGTGGTCCTTGAAGCTCTCACTTCTGCTGCGCACCTTGCGCCCTTCCACCTTTTCCTGATAGTGCACATAGCCGCCTTCCTCTTCACTCACTGGTCTAGGAGTATTGGAGGCAAGGGAATTTTTATGATAGCTGACAGGACCACGGTTGATGGTTTGACGCCCATATCCATCCCTTTGGTTGTTATGGAACGGGCATACAGGACGGTTTATTGGCAACTCGTGAAAATTGGGTCCGCCAAGTCGGATTAATTGTGTATCTGTATAGGAGAATAACCGCCCCTGCAGAAGTGGGTCATTGGAAAAATCGATTCCCGGTACCACATGTCCAGGGTGGAAGGCTGCCTGTTCGGTTTCTGCAAAGACATTGTCTACATTACGATTCAAGGTCATTTTCCCAATGATCTTGACGGGAATGTCCTCTTCCGGCCACAGCTTTGTAGGATCGAGAATATCAAAATCGAACTTAAATTCGTCCTCTTCGGCGAGAAGCTGCACTCCAAATTCATATTCCGGATAATCCCCGTTTTCAATCGACTCCCACAGGTCACGACGATGGAAATCGGGATCTTTTCCGTTTATTTTCTGCGCTTCATCCCATACAAGGGAGTGGGTGCCAAGCACAGGCTTCCAATGGAATTTAACGAAATGTGCCTTCCCTTCTTCATTTACAAAACGGAAGGTATGAACACCGAATCCTTCCATCATACGGAGGCTTCGGGGAATGGCCCGGTCCGACATGGCCCACATCACCATATGGGCTGACTCCTGGTTGTTCGCTACAAAATCCCAGAAGGTATCATGTGCGGAGGCGGCTTGGGGCATTTCGTTATGAGGCTCCGGTTTTAGAGCATGCACCAAGTCAGGAAACTTCATGGCATCCTGGATGAAAAAGACCGGGATATTATTTCCTACCAGGTCATAGTTTCCTTCTTCCGTATAGAATTTTGTTGAAAATCCGCGGGCATCCCGCACCGTCTCCGCAGATCCCCTGGAACCAGCCACTGTGGAAAAACGAACAAAAACAGGGGTCTTTTTCGATGGATCCTGCAGAAAGCCCGCCTTCGTATACTCCTTCATCGATTCATATAATTCAAATTCGCCATGCGCTGCAAATCCACGGGCATGGACAATTCGTTCAGGAATTCGTTCATGGTCAAAGTGTGTCATCTTTTCTCTGAAATGGAAATCCTCCATCAAGGTCGGGCCGCGTTCGCCTGCTTTCAGCGAAAATTCATCCTCCGACACCTTCACGCCTTGGTTGGTGGTCATCTCTTTTCCTTCATCTTTTACACGGAACTGTTCCAACTGATCGTTTTTGCGGTTTTCATTACTCAAACTGCGTTCCTCCCCTTGGTAACATTTATGTAAAACATATACCCTTTTCACGTACCCTACTGGATTGTCGGACAAACGGGAATTTGGGATTCTTTTTTACTATTTTTTGAGAGAGCCCTTTACTTTCCAGGAGAAAAAAACATCCACTCCCCCAGAGGTTAGTGGATGTTTTCGGTCTCAAATATCAAGGTATGGAGCTTCTTTCTGATACTTCTGATAGGCGTCTCGCGGCCGTAGTGAACGGCGTTAGTGAGAAATACGCCGATGAGCTGATTGGTCGGGTCCACCCAGAGGCTCGTGCCGGTAAAGCCGGTATGACCGAATGATCCAATCGACCATTTGTCCCCACAGGAAGGAGCGTCTCCTAGTCCGCTCCATACCTCAAAGCCCAGTCCACGATTAAACTGCCGATGTTCGACTGCCATTTTCAGATGTGATGGGGGAATAACCGATTGCGACCCGGGATAAAGCAGGATTCTTGCGTATATCGCCATATCCTCTATCGTGGAGAATAGCCCCGCACTTCCGCTGACCCCTCCAAGCTGGTATGCCTTCTCATCATGGACCTCCCCTTGAATATAGCTATCCTGATACTTTTCTGTGGAAGCTGCCTTCTTTTTGGCCTCTACAGATAGATTAAAACGGGTATGCATCATTCCCCACGGTTCATGGATCTTTTCCTTCACAAATATGTCGAGTGCCTGATCGGTGACATTCTCTGTTATTTTTCCAAGCAGGATCATGCCAAGGTCGCTGTAGATCATCTTTTGGCCAGGTACATAGGTTAATTCCTTTTGATAGATTTCCTGGAGGACATCTCTTTCTATTTTTCTTTCCCTATAAGGAAGATCTGCAGATAATCCGGAAGTATGGATCAGCAGATGCTCGATGGTTACATCACTGTTTTGGAATTTAGGCAATACGGCTTCGACCTTGGTATCAAGCTTCAGTTCACCTTTTGCAACAAGATACAAGATGGAGGGGACAGTGGCAGAAATTTTGGTCAACGAGGCCACATCAAATAGGGTATTTGCGTGGATGTGCTGCTTCACACCATCCCGGTCTGTAAATGATCCGTAAGCTTCCAGGCATTTCACTTCATCCTTTTTAGAAACGTAGAGGACCCCACCTGGAATTTCTCCTGTTTCCACCAGATCTTTAATATATTCTTTATACAAGAGGTTGTTCCTCCAATCTATGATTCTGTCTTTTTCCATCATTATACAATAAAAACAGCAGTGAGGTCTCCCACTACTGCCATTTTCAAACTTATGATCAACTCAGTATCCCGTGAAGCCCACCGAGCAAAGTGAATATAACAAGATGGTCCCCGATTGCGATAATAAACGCTTTCCGGGTCATCAATCCAAACAATGAATTTTTAAAATAAACCAATGAGATCACTACACCTATCACCGCACCGATCATAAGCCCTTCCAGTAAGGTATTGGCTCCTGTTGCCTCTATGAGAACCGCCATGAAAAAAGAACTGATAAAAGCAATGATGACAGAAACGATGTATTTGAGAGGCCCCTCACTTTGTGTAAATTGTGTATCCTTCTTCTTTCCAAGCATGGTGGAATAGTAAATGCCCCCATAGATCACATAAAGGATCCCACCCGCTAATATTGCCAGTAAACTTAATTCCTTCAAATTCAATTCCATACTTGCTCCCCCTATTTCGGTTCGATGGCTAAAGCGATAGCTTTAATCTTACACTGCAGGCTTAACGTGCCAGGAATAGGCTCCACCTCTACCATTTCCACTGGATTCGCCAGATACTTATACCCGCTTTTAGGCAGCCAGAAGCTGTAAAGCTCCGAATAGCATTCAATCAATCTGTTGCGCTCTCTATAGTCGACAGACTCCTCAAATTCATAAATGACATGCTTACCGCCCCGGAAGTGATAGATCCGCTCCTGCTCCAACGTGAGCTTGTCAGGATTGTTCACGGATAAGAGACAGTCGTACCTGCTTTTTCCGGGTGGTGTAATATACGGATTATTCTTAGGTATCCCGTACATAAACGTATCCTCCGTCACCAGATCCCTTGCATTCGCAAAGCGATAGATTTCCTTCCAAGCATTTTGCACACCTTCTGTATAAGGCCCGACACTTTGCCTTTTCACTGCTGTAAATGCAGGGAGTTCAGCGGTTTTGACCTTTTCCAAGTTAAGCCACTGAAACTTATTATATTCTTCTTGATCTTGAAGTTCTTTCTCCATCTTGCGGGATTGTTTAGATTTCTTGCTATCATCCTCGTATTCACGCGGAAAGCGCTCCAGATATCCGCCTTCCCGCCACTTTTTCGGACTCATCTGGAAATTCACCTGAAAGGTAGCCGTAAAATAGGAGAGAGAGGAAAAGCCGCACATGAGTGCAATCTGGGTGATGGGAATCCTATGTTCATAGATAAGGAAATGCGCTGCGTTCTCCAGACGCAGCCTTTTAACATAATTAGCAGGTGTTTCCCCTACTATCCCCTTGAAAATCCGCTGGAAATGGTAGGGGGAATAAGTGGAGACCTTAGCCAACAGTCCGAGGGAAAGCGATTGATCGAGATTAGTTTCTATATATTCCAGGACATTGTCTATTTGATAGCGCTGCTCTTTTGTGTACATGTATGTATAAAACCCCTTGCATTAGCTTTTATTGGTAATTTTATTATAGCAAGAAAACGCGAAAAGAACCGGAATATATCCGGTTCTTCGTGTATGATGCATCTTTTTAGATGGAGACATCTCCAATGGAAAAAGACCATTTGAGTGCTTCTGATAGTTTATGTAAGGTAGAAACTTGAACATCCACCGTTCCTGCTTCGATTGCAGCGATGTCGTTTACATTCAAGCCTGTTAAAAGGGCAAGGTTCTCTTGATCGAGGCCTCGTCTTGTTCTAGCCGTGATTAGTTGTTTGCCAATAATGTTCACCATAGTCCCCCCTGTGTTTGAAAGCGATTACATACATTATTATAATTAAATTTTTAGAAAATTACAATATCAATTTAGTGAAGGTTCTAATTCCGCTGTTGATTTCCGCACTAGGCTTCGCTTTCCGCGGGGCGATTGTGGAGCCTCCTCCCGCAGGAGTCTTCGCCTATTGCTCCAATCAACAGCTAGTATACATAAAAAATTTTGAACAGGTTAAATTACGGTTTTTTATTGTTTTTTATTATTTTCATCAAAAGAAAACACCCTACTAAAACAGCCATTAATAAAGGCAGTACACCTCCACACCCGGTGCACTGCCTTTTAGGAAAATGCAAAAAGAAGATTAATAGCCTGTTCCTTTTCCGCCTGTTACGATTGCGATGCCTGAGCTTGCTCCGATACGCGTTGCGCCGGCCTGTACAAGCTTTCTGGCAGTATCAAGGTCTCTGACACATGCAGAGGCTTTTACACCCATATCAGGGCCTACAGCTTCTCTCATCAGCTTGATATCTTCTGCAGTGGCACAGCCTGGTCCAAACCCTGTGGAGGTTTTTACAAAGTCCGCTCCTGCCATTTTTGCTAGGATACAAGCTTTTTTCTTTTCTTCGTTTTCAAGGAGTCCTGTTTCAATGATAACTTTAACAGGTGCATGGCCTTTTGCTGCTAGAACTACCGCCTCGATATCCTTTTTCACCGTTTCGAAATCACCGGATTTAAGGGCACCTATATTCATCACCATGTCGATTTCCGTTGCGCCGCTTGCGATGGCGTCTCTTGTTTCGGACACTTTCACGAAGCTGTTCGTTGCGCCTAAAGGAAAGCCTACAACGGTTGTGATCCCGACATTGGAGCCTTTCAATTCCTTTGCAGCCGTTGACACCCAGTAAGGATTGACACACACTGTCGCGAAGTTATATTCTTTCGCTTCTTCACAAAGCTTGATCACTTGGTCTTTTGTGCTTTCAGGCTTCAAAAGCGTATGATCGATCATGCGCGCAATGGAAGGTCCTGTGATGATATTTGAGGAAGCGTTGGAGTAGCTGCCTGTAGAGCTAGGTGCTGCCTGTACAGTCTTTCCATCCTTCAATTCCTGTTTATTTGTAAGCTGTTCCATGATTTGATTCGTTATTTGTTCCACCAATGCTTCTATTTGCATTGTTTCCACCTCACATTAATGTAATCGGTCGACAATTCCAGCAATGACTGCATCAAAGGCACCGTTCGGGTCCCCGATGATGTCCCTTGCCGATCCACCTTCTTCTAGAATGAGCACATAGTCTCCCGCTCCTGCATGGAAATGATCGATGGCGATCATAGCATCGCCGCACTCCTTCCCCTGTGCATCAACGGGAATGACGACCATGAGCTTTTTATTTTGGTGACTTGGTGTTTTAATCGTCGAAACGACGTTTCCAACGACTTTTGCAAGCTTCATAGAGTGCTAGGCAGGATTTTCTCGATATCTTGGTGTGGTCTAGGAATAACATGAACAGATAGGAATTCCCCTACGCGCTGCGCTGCATCCGCACCAGCTTCTGTTGCCGCTTTAACTGCGCCTACATCTCCGCGTACCATGACAGTGATCAGGCCTCCGCCTACTTGCACTTTACCTACCAGGGATACGTTCGCAGCTTTCATCATTGCATCCGCAGCTTCGATTGCTCCTACCAAACCTTTTGTTTCGATCATTCCTAATGCGTTGCTCATTTATATTTCCTCCATTCGTTTTACGTTGTAATAGTCGATGATTCCTAGGATCCCTGCATCTGAGGGAACAAGATCTTTATTCAATGGGAGGGAGGATTCCCGGCTTTTTGCCAGGTATACTAGATCCCCTTCTCCGGATTGCCCGATGGTATCTATAGCAACAAGTGGTTTGCCTTTATTCTGCAGTTGATCATCCACAGGCTGGACAATCAGGAGCTTTAATCCTTTTAAATTGTCGTCTTTATGTGTACAGATCATATTACCGATCACTTTTGCTACAAACATGTTCTAACCTGCTTTCAGCGTTTGATAAAACGGCTTTCGATTTCCATGACCTTGGTGACACGGCGGTCATGTCGACCACCGGCAAAGTCCGTTTCAAGCCATGTCTTGACCAGTTGTTTGGCAAGACCTTCCCCGATGAATTGCCCACCGATGGACAGCACATTGGCATTGTTATGCTCACGGCTATTGATCACCGACGACAGGTCCCAGCAAACGGCTCCACGGACGCCAGGTATCTTATTCAATACCATGCCGCTTCCTACTCCCACACCGTCAATCATGATGCCGACATAGGCCGGATTTGTCGCCACACACTCGCCGACAAGAAAGGCAATGTCAGGATAGTCAACGGATTCCCCCGCTTTGCAGCCAAAGTCGAGATACTCATGTCCAAGCTCCGTCAAATACACCTTCAACGCTTCCTTCAGTTCGTATCCACCATGGTCGCATCCAATTGCAACTTTTTTCATTTACATGTCTCCTTTGGCAAATACAGCGATGATTTTTTCAAAAGATTCTGCGTTCAGGCTTGCTCCGCCGACAAGCACACCGTCAATATCAGGCATTTTGGAAAACTCGGCGGCATTTTTGTCATTCACTGACCCTCCATAAAGGATGGAGATGCCCTCTGCCTTGCCTCCGAGCAATGCAGTAAGCACTTTACGGATATAGGCGTGAGTGGACTGGGCCTGTTCAGCAGAAGCCGACTCCCCTGTCCCGATCGCCCAAACCGGCTCATAGGCCAGGATGAACTCTGAATCTATATCTTGCAGGGCACCGACAAGCTGTGTTGTCAGCACTTTTTCTGTTTGCCCGCTGTTCTTCTGTTCAATGGTTTCCCCAATACAAATGATCGGGGTCAGACCCTCTTTTATGACCTGTTTGATCTTTTGGTTTACCTGTTGATCATTTTCGTTAAAATACTGCCTTCTCTCTGAATGCCCGATGATGACATACTCACAGCCGATATCCTTAAGCATGCTTGCAGACACTTCTCCTGTATAGGCGCCCTTGTCCGCTTCATGGACGTTTTGAGCACCGATGCTGACCGTGGAGCCTTGTCGCTCGGCCATTAAGCCTGCTGGATATAAGAGCTGCGCTGGTGGACAGATGACCACGGATACGCCTTCTTTGCTTTTCAGTTCCTGCAGATAGACCGCCATTTCCGAGAAGGTTTTATTCATTTTCCAATTCGCGATTGCATATTTGGTTCTGGCGGAGGGGCTTCCGACGGATTGCCCGAGTGCCTCTCTCACCATTTGTTCGATATAGGATTTTATCGCTTGATCCATCAGTCTTACCCTTACTTAGCTTTCGGTAAAATTCCATCCACTTCACTGTTAGGGCGTGGGATGACATGTACAGAAATAAGATGTCCCACACGACCTGCTGCGTCCGCACCAGCTTCAGTTGCCGCTTTAACCGCCCCAACATCACCGCGTACCATGACTGTTACAAGGCCTCCGCCAACAAACTCTTTTCCTACTAGTGTTACGTTTGCTGCCTTTACCATTGCGTCTGCTGCTTCGATTGCCCCGATTAATCCTTTAGTTTCGATCATTCCCAATGCTTCTTGACTCATTTGAATTCCTCCTATTGGTTGCTCTTCTATTTTTATTTTTGGTTGAGCTTTCGCCCTTGTTTTACGCTTGACTGGTTCTTGTACCTGCTCTGTATTCAATGGCTGTTCTTCGTTACGTTCTTCCATCTGATATCACCACACTAGATTATTCTGAAGCCATCCACCAGCACGCAGCGTCTTTGACGGGTAAAGGTTTTTGCGCTTGTCAGCCCTTCCCCTGTCGGTCCTGCGATGGTAAGGGTTGTGAAGCCTTCACTTTGATACCCGAGACCGGATACGGAAGGTCCGTTTTTCACGAAAATGGTTGCTTGGATTTCCTTGGCCATTTTTGTGAGATTGGTAATGTTCTGTGAGTGCATGATGGCTGTATGACGATTTCCCTTTTCTGCCTTCACCGCAAGCGCAATCGCCTTGTCTACATCCGGCACCCGGACGATCGGCAGGATCGGCATGAGCATTTCCGTGTGTACAAGCGGATGGTCGGCAGCTGTTTCGGCGATGATCAGCTTCACATTCGCATCTGCTTTGATGCCTGCCGCTTCCAGGAGGACACGCGCATCTTTACCGATAAAGTCACGGTTTGGATACGACTTTTCGTTCCTTTTGACCATGATTTTTGCCAACAGCTTATCCAGCTGGAAGCCTTTCAGCTCGATGGCGCCATTTTTGGTCATTTCATTTTTCAGCTCTGTAGCTACCTTATCGACGACAAATACTTCTTTCTCCGCTGTACAGAGGACATTATTATCAAAGCTTGCGCCTGTGACAATGTCTTTTGCAGCTTTGGAGAGGATGGCTGTTTCATCCACAACAACCGGTGGATTTCCCGGTCCTGCCGCGATGACTTTTTTGCCCGCTTTCATGGCTGCCTGTACGACAATTCCTCCGCCTGTCACCACAAGTGCATTCACTTTCGGGTGGACCATGACCTCATTGGACGTTTCGATATTGGGACTTGCCACGGAAGTTAACGTGTTCTCCGGTCCGCCTGCCGCGACAATTGCCTTGTTCAGCAGCTGCATCGCCCGGATGGATACCTTTTTGGCACTTGGATGCGGGTTGAATACTACTGTATTTCCGGCAGCGACAAGCGAGATCGAGTTGTTGATGATGGTTGCACCGGGATTCGTAGAAGGCGTAATTGCCCCGAACACTCCAATGGGAGCGTACTCCACAAGCGTCAGCCCGCCATCTCCGGAATAGGTGGTACTTACAATATCCTCTACCCCTGGTGTTTTATTGGCCGCAAGAAGGTTTTTGGCAATTTTGTCCGCCACTCTTCCAAGACCTGTTTCCTCTACTGCGAGCTTTGCCAGTTCCTCTGCATGGGTTCGGCTTGCCTCTCGCATCTTTTCTATCATTTTCTTCCTTGTTTCCAATGAGGTTTCTCGGAGCTGTTCCCAAGCAACCCTTGCAGCTTCTGCCGCTTCGTCCACTGTCGTGAACACGCCGTTGCCCAGTGGGACATCATTTTGTGCTACAGCCGCCTCCTGCACGTTTCCGCCAAGCTGCTGCAGTACCTGCTCCACCATCTTCTTAATGTCGTTTTCCTTTATCTGCACAGATTACTCTCCTCCTTTTTTGAAGGTAAGTGACCCTTCTATTTCAATCTGATCCACTACGCCGACAATGGCTGCATCGACTGGTACACCGTTCGTGATTTCCGTCTGCCTCGCAGAGCTTCCACTGACAACCAGGACCACTTCGCCAACCCCTGAACCGACTGTGTCGATCGCGACGATAGGCTTTCCATCCTCCTCGATGGTTTTCATATCCAGAGGGGTGATGATAAGAAGCTTTTTGCCCTTCAGCTTTTCCGCTTTGGTAGTGGAAACAATAGATCCTGTCACTTTTGCAATAATCATAGATTTGTCTCCTTTCTAGGAGTCCTGTTTTTTCAGTTGTATCTTGAATTCCCTGGCCAAGTCCTTCGCTACAGGCGTTAACTTGCTTTTCTTTGGCAAATGGATTTCTTGCAAACCTTCCTTGCTAGCTTTTTCAATATGCTTTGCGAGAATAAGAGGCTGCTTTTCGTCAAATGCTTGCAGCTGCTCTTTAACCGTATGTACGAGACGGCTCAATGGCACCCATTTCACCTGATCGGCTTGAATCTGCCTGATGTACCCCTGCACCCTATTCTGCACAGCATGTGGTGCTGAAATCTGCTGATACACATTGAACTCCACTTCGTCTTTTACCACAATCACCGGTTTCCCGAGCATTTGGAATTGAAGGACCAAAGAGGATATCGGATCGTCGTCGATTGTCAGCGCAAGTTTGGCGAGCAATTGATAGGACGCAACCGGAAGCACAATGGCCCCAAGTTCATTCAGGAGTCCATCGACATCCTCCCGTTCCAGCCTCTCCAATGGCAAAATGGAATAGCCACTGAATGCATCCGGGTCGGCAAGATATTTCCTGCTCAAAAGCAGCGTTACTTCATAGCGTTCAGAAAGTGTCGTAACCGCTTCCAAAACTCCTGTCAGATTAACAGTTTCATAGCCTAGCAGGATGCCAATCGGCTGTTTATCTTGATGTTGATTCTGCTCGTTCAGATAAGCCACCACCGCGTCCTGTACGAGCAGCTTAATCTTTTCCTTTACCGTTACATCCACAACCACAGCCTCCACTTCCTTTTGATGGTCGTTTGATGGCAATGATCTCACCACGCGTTCCATTCTGTAGTCCAGCTGCATTTGCTTCATCAAGGTCGATGTGCATTTCCAGCTTGTATCTTTCGGAGGACCGAATCAATACATTGGAGAAAATCACTCCTCGTTCCCCATCCACCTTTACTTGAACGAAATCGCCATCCGAGACTCCGAATGTCTCTGCATCGCTTGGGTGCATGTGAATGTGGCGCGCAGCACAGATCAGCCCTTCTTTTAAGGTAAGCTGACCCCGAGGTCCCTGAAGGGTGATAGATTCAGAGTCTTTTATATTACCTGACTGCCTCACTGGCGGCTTTACACCAAGCGTGAATCCGTCAAACAAGGATATTTCCACCTGGGTATCCCCTCTTGCAGGACCGAGGACCCTCACCTTTTCTATCTTGCCCTTGGGACCGATGAGTGTGACGGTCTCTTTGGCAGCAAATTGACCAGGCTGGGAAAGGTCTTTTTGCTTTTGAAGTGTGTAGCCTCGTCCGAAAAGCCGTTCGACATGCGCAACTGATAAATGAATATGTCGATTGGAGGCGGCAATTGGAACCATTTTTGCAGATTGTCTTATGGAGTTTTTGACAACCTCCTGAACGAGCGCTTTAATTTTTTCCCTATCCATTCCTGTTATCACCCCTTTTCAAGTAAGGCTTTTGCCGTATACTGGTCGGTAATCAACACGTTGGCATAGCCACCCTTAAGAGCTCCCAAAATTCCATCCGACTTCTTGTTTCCGCCTGCCACGAGAATGCTATATTCCTTTTCCGTCAGATGCGGCAGCTCCAGGCCGATGGTACGTTCGTTCAAGGACTGATTGCTTAAATGACCCTGTCCATCAATGAAACGGGAGCAGATATCTCCGACTGTGTTGTTGCGCTTCAAGGTATCGATATCTTCATCCGAAAAGTAGCCCGCTCGCATCAAGGTGGAATGATTCCCTGGCTCACCCACCGTATAAATCGAGATGTTCGCCTGTTTTCCAAGCTCCAGCACCTTTCTTATGTGACGGTCGGCTACAATGGCCTGCTTGACCACCGTATGATCCACTACAGCTGGAACTGGTAAAAAGTGCGGTGTCGTATGGAAGGCAGCCGCCAGTCCATTGATGATTTCGGAGGCGTGGGTGTTCAGTTCCGAATAACTCACTCCGCCATTCAGCTGAACGATCGTCACATCCTTTACGCTTTTCGGATAAAGTCTTTTGGAAAGCTCGTAAAGAGTCGTACCCCAGGTGATGCCGATCGTATCGCCTGTTTCCACAATCGAATACAGGTAATCCGCTGCGGCCTCCCCTAGCTTTTCCTTAATCACCCTCTCCTCATTGGAATGGGAGGAGGTGACGATGCAGTGTTTTAGCTGAAAGTTGTCTTTCAACTGGTTGGCAAGCTCTTGTACATCTTCTGTCGGGTCATTGATGGTTACATGGACAATTCCGTCCTGCTTTGCCTGCAGCAGCAGCCTTGATACCGTAGGACGGGACACTCCCAATTCTTTTGCAATTTCCGCTTGGCTGAAATCCTGGACATAATACATTTTTGCAACTTCCACTAGACGAGCCATTTTCTCATTCGACATGTTCCACTCACCTAAATCTGAAATTATGTTCAATATAACGAGACTTTAATACGCTTTTTTAGTTCACTGGCTGCCAAATCTTAAAGGAAATAAAAGTAAATGGGTCAGTAAGCGTTTACAAATAAAATATTGTTCACGCGATATGAACATATGTTTAATTCTATTATAAACCTCCTAAAAATTCTGTCAATACAGGTAAGTCTAAAAATTACAATAACTATATCAGAATAACAAAAAAGCATACCCCCGAAAGGATATGCTTATTTTTGTATTATCTTTTCCCTGAATCGAACGGCTCTCCGACAGCTTTCGGTGCCTGAGATGATTTAGAGAAGATGATCAATGCAATCAACGTGACCACATAAGGGAAAATCTTTAAGATCACCGGCGGAAATACTGCCAATGAAGGAATTACCTGCGATACGTTTGCGATTGTGCTTGCAAACCCGAAGAAAAGGGTTGCGCCAAGGATTCCAAGCGGCTTCCATTGTCCAAAGATTAGGGAAGCAAGTGCAAGGAAACCAAGTCCCGCTACCGTTCCGGAAAACTCGCCACCGAAAGTTACGATGATGATGGCACCAGCAAGTCCGGAGAAAGCCCCCGAAATCATAACCCCGATATAACGCATCTTTCTAACGCTGATACCGGCTGCCTCTGCAGCATGAGGATGCTCCCCGCACGCTCTAAGGCGAAGTCCGAATGGCGTCTTATACAGAGCGATCGTACTAATAATCAAGATGAACAGTACAATCCATGTTGTACTATATGTTTTTGTAAAGAACAGGCTTCCAATAACCGGAATGTCCGACAAAAAAGGAACGTCAAAGGGACGCAAGCCATTGGAAATGCGGATGTTTCCACTTCCTGTAATGTTACGGGCCAAGAACACCGTAATGGCACCAGCGATCATGTTGATGGCCGTACCACTGATAATCTGGTTCGCACTCAAGTTGATACTTGCAAATGCGTGCAACAAGGAGAAAAGTAACCCCACAAGCGTCGCTACAACCAAGCCGATCCAGATTGCCTTTGGATCACCCGGCATGGCCTGTTGCATTTTCATGATCACAAGGGCACCAGAGAATGAACCTACTACCATAAGTCCCTCTAGTCCGATGTTCACGACACCGCTTCGTTCACTGAATAATGCTCCTAAAGCTGTAATTAAAAGAGGGATTGTAAAAATAATTGCATACGGAGCTATTTGTTGTATGGTTGTCCACATAACCTATTCCCCCTCCTTGGCTTTCACGTTCGTGGATTGTTTGTTTTTACGTTTCTTGATCATAAAGCTGACAAAGCGTTCGATTAGAATGCTTGTTGCAGCAAAGTAGATGATAATCGCGATAATGGAATCGGCAATTTCCGGCGGGATATCTGTCATGGCATTCATGAAACCGCGACCGGAATATAGAAGACCGAAGAATACAGCTGCCAAAAGTACACCAATACCTGTATTGGCACCTAATAGTGCAACAGCAATTCCATCAAACCCTTGTGTCGGCAGAATACCGATCTGAATACTGTTGGAGTTACCTGCATAATACGCCACCCCACCAAGACCAGCCAGACCACCGGAGATCAGCATGGAAGTGATGACGCTGCGGTTTACCGCAATACCAGCATACTCTGCTGCGTCACGGTTGAATCCAACCGCCTTCAGTTCGTACCCAAGCGTTGTTTTATTGATGACAAAAGAAAAGACAATAACCGTAATAACTGCAAGGAATAAACCTAAGTTGATATACGATCCATCAAAAGCTTCAGTTAAAAAAGGAACTTTAAGGGATGCTGTATCCGGGAGTTTCTTTGATTCCGTTTCTAAAAATTCCCCTTTAAAATAAGCAGGAACTGCATAATAAACTGTCCAGTAAGCAATCCAGTTCATCATGATCGTGGATACAACCTCATGAACATTGAATCTTGCTTTCAGTAGACCTGGGATGAATGCCCACAGTGCCCCACCGATAAATCCGACAAGAATCATTACCAAAAGCATAATTGGTTTTGGCGCATCAATAGATAAACCGATTGCTACAGCACAAAAACCACCAAACAGCATTTGCCCTGCTGCACCGATATTGAATAGTCCTGTACGGAATGCAAATGCAACCGATAGACCTGTGAAAATCAACGGAGTAGCTGTTGCAAGCGTATTACCGGTCCTTGAAATGTTCTTCAGACCGCCTTCAAACAAGTATTGATATCCCTCAATCGGGCTGTTCCCCGTGATAGCCATTAAAATCGCCCCTGCAATCAGTCCAAGAACGACTGCAATCAGCGAGATAATTCCTGCTCTCATTCGTCTTCCCCCTTCTTCACGCCTGCCATCATAAGACCGATCTCGTTTTCATTTGTTTCTTTTGCGTCTACAATGCCAACGAGCTGGCCATTATTCACGATAGCGATGCGATCCGATACATTTAATACTTCATCCAATTCCAGAGATACCAACAGAACCGCTTTTCCTTTATCTCTCTGCTCTATCAATCTCTTATGGATATATTCGATGGAACCTACGTCCAGTCCACGAGTAGGTTGAACCGCGATCAACAACGTCGGATCGAGTTCGATTTCCCTTCCGATAACCGCCTTTTGCTGGTTTCCACCGGAAAGGGATCGTGTAACAGAAATTGCCCCTTGTCCAGAACGGACATCAAAGCTTTTAATGATGTTATCTGCATGCTTTCTAATTTCAGAAAAGTTCAATAGACCTCTTTTTGAAAAAGGCTTTTGATGGTAAAGCTCCAATACCATGTTTTCTTCAATGGTATAATCCAGAACCAGACCTCGCTTATGACGATCCTCCGGAATATGGGCAATACCCTTTGCAATTCTTGAACGGATCGGAAGCTTCGTGATATCTGCTCCTTCAAAGGTGATTGTTCCGGAATCGACACTTTTCAACCCGGTAATGCTTTCTACAATTTCGGATTGTCCGTTGCCATCGACACCGGCAATACCAAGGATTTCTCCTTTTCTCAGTTCAAAAGACATATTTTTCAGTCCAAAAACATCTTTGCCCTGCTTCACAGAAACATCATCCATTTTGAGGACGACTTCGCCAGGCGTACTTTCTATTTTGCTAACTTTAAAGTTAACTTCACGGCCGACCATCATCTCGGCCATCTTCTCTTTGCTCGTAACAGCAACATCTACCGTACCGATGGTTTTACCTCTTCTGATAACCGTACATCTATCGGCCATCTCTTTGATTTCCTTCAATTTATGCGTGATGATGATGATGGACTTTCCTTCACCAATCAGGTTTTTCAGAATTTTACCAAGTTCGGTAATCTCCTGTGGTGTAAGAACCGCAGTGGGCTCGTCCAGGATAAGAACGTCCGCTTGACGATAAAGCATCTTCAAGATTTCTACACGTTGCTGCATTCCTACAGATATATCTTCTATTTTGGCATGGGGGTCTACGTTAAGGCCGTATTTGACGGATAACTCTTCAATTCTCTTGCTTGCCGACTTTGTATCGAGCATGTAATAGTTGTGAGATTCAGAACCGAGAATAATATTTTCTGTAACGGTGAAGTTGCTCACTAGCTTAAAATGCTGATGTACCATTCCGATCCCGAGCTTCGTTGCAACGTTCGGATTGGAAATTTTCGTTTCTTTTCCATTGATCTTGATGGATCCTCGATCAGGTTGGTACATTCCAAACAGGATAGCCATGAGTGTGGACTTACCCGCTCCATTCTCCCCTAACAAGGCATGGATCTCTCCCTGTTTCAGTTGAAGGGTAATATCGTCGTTGGCAACGATCCCGGGAAACTCCTTCCTGATATTGAGCATCTCAACTACATATTCCATATAGCGATTCTCCCTTTTGAAGAGCGTATCCAATCAGTGTTTCTTCCAATTGAACACACTCGAGTATTATTTTTCCAAGAGGACAGACAACTAACCTCTAACAATATAGGCAACAAAAAAGACGGGACAACCCGCCTTTTTTTTATTACATTATCAGCTTGCTTTCTCTCTATTACTTGATCAAGTCACCTTGTTCAGAAGCTACTTTTACTTCACCGGACTTGATTAGTTCGAATACTTCATCAACTTTAGTAGTTGTATCTTCGCTTAGGTTCGGGTTCTCATCAGGAAGACCAACGCCATCGTTTTTCGCGTCAAACGTCAATGTTTCTCCACCAGGGAACTTGCCGTCTTTTTCAGCTTTGATCATATCAGCTGCCGCTTTATCGATTTGCTTCATAGCAGAAGTAAGGATAACGGATTTGCCATCAGCGTATACGCCCTCTTCGTATTGGTCAACGTCAACTCCAACCATCCATACGTTTTCACCGTCTTGAACGCGGTTTTTCGCTTCAGTGATCGCACCGACACCAACACCACCAGCTGCTGCGAAGATTACATCAACACCACGATCAAACATTTGCGCAGCAATTTGCTGACCAGCAGCCACATCGTCAAAAGTTCCTTGATATACAACATTGTCTGCTTTGATTGTTACGTTTGTTCCAAGGTTTTCATTTGCATAAGCAAGACCTTGTTGGAAGCCCCAGTTGAATTTTTGTACTGGAGGAATTTCCATACCACCGATGAATCCTGCTTCACCGTCTTTAAGCTCTAACGCAGTTGCAACTCCAGCAAGGAATCCTGCTTCATGCTCTGCAAAGAAGATGGAAACTGTGTTCTCTCCCACTACAGCATTGAAATCTCCATTATGTGGAGAACCATCGATTAGAACGAATTTAGCATCTTCAAATTGAGATTGTGCATTGAAGATAGCTGTTTCAAATTTAAAACCAGGAGTTACGATGAACTTGAACTCAGCATCGTAAAGGTTTGTGATTTCTTTCATATAGTCTGCTTCTAACGTTCCAGCTGGCTTAAGGTATTTAGTGTCAAGATCCAACTCTTCCGCTGCATCTTTGATTCCTTCCCAAGTACCTTGGTTAAAAGATTTGTCATCAATCGTTCCAGCGTCTGTTACCATCCCGACCTTAAATCCAGAAGCTTTATCTCCGTTGCCGCCGTCACTGCCACAGCCAACTAAAAACAGCATTGTTGTCATGACAGTAATAATTGTAGCAAGTAATCCCTTTTTCATGCCTTAACTCCCCCAAAATTAAAAATTTATCGTAAATTGAAAACCCTTACTATCATACTATATTCGTAAACTTCTTATTTTTCAATATATGTTTTTAAAAGATAAACAAAATTCCCTGATTATATTTTACTAGGAAAGAATTTTGTCGAAAAAAGCCGGATAATTAAAGAGTCAGACCTTAGACGTCTGGTAGAAATTACATAATTTACGGGAATATCTATGCAGAGGTCTTGTTGAAAAAAAATAGATTTCTCCATGTAGGATATAGATGGGTTTCCAACAATTATTCTCTATGTGATAAGGACTTGAGTCCCGTATTTCTAATAAAATTTTCCATTCCTACACCCTTACATTTTTCATTTCATAGCATTTTCCCAAACGCTTTTTTCATATAATTAATATTCTTTGAATTTATTGCAATACATTAAGCTAGAGTCACGAGGATGGTGCATTCACTTACCATACCCTTCTCCATTTGAAAGGCACTCTATCTTTATTGTATGATTAGGTTGTTTAATAACAACTATTCATAAGAATTTTTCATATAAGGACGTGGGTACACTGCGAGTCAATAAATTCATCAGCGATTCTGGCATAGCATCCAGACGCGGAGCAGATAAACTGATTGAAGAAGGTAGAGTAAAAATCAATGGCAAGGTAGCCAAGATTGGCGGACAGGTGGAGCCTGGCGATGAAGTGCTGGTGAACGGGCAGCTTATCCGCATCGCCCGCGATAATGTCTATATTGCATTAAACAAACCGGTCGGAATCACTTGTACAACCGAGAAGCAGGTAAAAGGGAATATCATCGACCTTGTCAACCATCCCTTACGCTTGTCCCATATCGGCCGACTGGACAAGGAATCCGAAGGACTGATCCTTCTTACGAATGACGGGGATATCATCAATGAGATCCTCCGTCCGGAGAATAAGCATGAAAAAGAATATATCGTCTCGGTCGACAAGCCGATTACACCTGATTTTGTGAAGCAGATGTCGGAAGGAGTAAAGATCCTCGGCACAAAAACCCTGCCATGCAAGGTGGAGCAGTTATCCAAGTTCGATTTCAAAATCATCCTGACACAAGGATTGAACCGCCAGATCCGCCGCATGTGTGCCGAGCTTGGCTATGAAGTATACCGCCTCCAGCGCACACGCATCATGAACATCGAACTGAACAACCTTCCAATGGGACAATGGCGCGACCTCAGCAAAAAAGAAAAAAAGCAGCTTTTCGCCGAATTGAACTACGAACCAAAAGAGTGGTAGAAGGTAATAGGTGCCAGACCCCGGTTGTTATGTAAACATGTGAAAGAGGAAGCCGTCATCGGCTTCCTCTTTCCTTTTGAATATTATAGAAGAAAGGTGATCAATCTTTCTTCTATATAATGGCTAAAGACTAGCATTCTCTATCAAAATGAACTGTTCCTGGAATTAAAAATGCACAGAAAATAAAGAACAAAACGAATTTTTTTCCATCTTTTTTTGATGGGGAGGAATTCGTTTTTTGGTTCTATCTACCCGTACCCATCCCCAGTTTCATTCCATTTTATCCATTCTTTTTTACTACATCGTAACACTTTGTTAATATAGTATTATTCTTGTTATAAAATCGCTTTCACTTGAAATAATTATGTTAATTATTGCGTTTTGACAAAAACGAATTATTTTTTTATTATATTAGAAACGTTGAGGGGGCTATGAAATGTCTGATGTAAATAAACAGAAAATAGTGGATAGCGTTCCTCAAAAAGGGTTTTTTGGACACCCAAAGGGACTATTCACTCTATTTTTTACTGAGTTTTGGGAGCGCTTTTCCTACTATGGAATGAGGGCTATCCTTGTATTTTACATGTACTATGAGATTTCTGATGGTGGACTTGGTCTATCAGAAGAGCTTGCACTATCCATCATGTCGATCTACGGTGCATTGGTCTATATGTCAGGCGTAATTGGTGGCTGGCTGGCTGACAGGATTTTCGGTACCTCCAAAGCCATTTTCTATGGTGGTATCCTAATCATGTTCGGTCATATTGCACTTGCCGTACCTGGCAGTCTTTCCATGTTCTTTGTTTCCATGATTCTGATCGTTATCGGTACAGGTCTGTTAAAGCCGAACGTATCAAGTGTGGTTGGAGATATGTATGCAGAAGGCGATAACCGCCGTGATGCAGGCTTCAGTATCTTCTATATGGGAATCAACTTGGGGGCATTCCTATCTCCACTTATTACTGGAGAATTGGCAAAAGAAAGCTTCCATCTTGGCTTCGGTGTTGCAGCAATCGGGATGTTCCTTGGACTTTTAGTATTCATGCTTACTAAGAAGAAGAATTTGGGCTTAGCAGGAACCTATGTTGCCAATCCTTTGAGTAATGCAGAAAAGAAAAAACTGTCGCTTATTTTTGGTGCCGGTATCATTATTATTGGTGTGCTTTTAGCGATCCTGATTCCAAATGGTCTATTTACGATTGAAACAGTCATTAACATGGTAGGTATCTTTGGCGTTGCCATTCCGACCATTTATTTTATTGTGATGTACCGCAGTCCTAAAACAACTGCAGTGGAGCGTTCACGCATTATTGCTTATATTCCGTTGTTCATTGCTGCTGCAATGTTCTGGGCGATCCAGGAACAAGGCTCCACCATTCTTGCTTTGTATGCGGATAAACGAACACAGCTTGAGTTTGCTGGAATGACGATTTCTCCAGCTTGGTTCCAATCCTTGAACCCACTATTTATCATCATCCTTGCACCGGTTTTTGCATGGATGTGGGTAAGACTTGGAAAGTATCAGCCATCCGTCCCGAAAAAGTTCTCCTTGGGACTGCTGTTTGCAGGTTTGTCTTTCCTTGTCATCCTGATCCCTGGTTATCTTGGCGGGGGAGCATTGGTAAGTCCGTTATGGCTTGTACTGAGCTACTTTATCGTCGTACTCGGTGAATTATGTTTGTCACCGGTCGGCCTTTCCGCAACAACGAAACTGGCACCTGCAGCATTTTCTGCTCAAACCATGAGTATCTGGTTCCTGGCAAGTGCTGCTGCTCAGGCAATCAATGCCCAGCTTGTCAGATTCTACAATCCGGAAAATGAAGTCATGTACTTTGGTACCATCGGCGGAGCTGCCATTCTGTTGAGCATCCTACTGTTTATCTTTTCACCGAAGATTCAAGTGTTGATGAAGGGTATAAAATAAAGAATTTTTAAAAAGGGGCCTGACCCTCAACGCTTTAAAGCGTTGAGGGTCAGGCCCCTTTTCATGCTATTTCATCATTTCCTTAACGAGCTGGCGATTGCGTTTTTTGAAGACATCGTTATGGGACGATACCATCGCCGCTCCAGGTGCGGTTGGTTGGATGTACTGCTTCGCTTTATTCACTGCATTGGCAGCATCCTGGAAAGCACCTGAAATCAAGTGCAGCTTTCCATCATGCTTCAGGATATCCCCTGCTGCATACAGGCCCTCTACCGATGACTCACTGTTGGCATTGCCCGCTACGTAAAAGTTTTCCGCTATCTCTATGTTCAAATCACTGTTCTGCAAAAGGCTTGCGTCCTGTTCGTACCCGTGGTTGATAATCACTTCATCAATCTTTAGATAACAGATCTCCTCTGTTTCCGAATTCGTCAGCTCCACTTTTTCGATCTCTTCCTGATTGGAATCGGCAATCAGCTTTGTAATGGTGGTTTGGAACATGCATTCAACAGAGCTGTTCAAAAGCTGTTTAACCTGTGCTTCATGCCCGCCTAAAGCGTCCTTTCGGCAAGTCAGATACACCTTTTTCGCAATAGGCTCGAGTTCATTCGCCCAGTCTATAGCCGTGTTTCCACCGCCTGAAATAATGACAGTTTTATCCCGGAAATGCTTTAAGGATTTAACCGTATAGTTAAGATTGGAAACTTCGAACCGTTCCGCCCCTTCAATATTGAGCCTTTGCGGGTTAAGAATACCACTCCCGACTGCGACGATCACCGTTTTCGAATAATGCTTCTGCCCTGACGCTGTTTGGAGAACAAAGATTCCCTCTTCATCCTTTGAGATAGAATCCACCTTTTCGTTCAGCACGACCTCCGGATTGAACGTCATCCCCTGCTGGACGAGCTGTTCAATTAATTTTGCGCCTGGTATCGGGGTCTGACCCCCAACATCCCAAATCACTTTTTCAGGATAGACATGAATTTTACCACCGAGCTGTGGCTGATACTCGATTATTTTTGTTTTCATTTCCCTCAGTCCGCTATAAAAGGCTGAGTATAATCCTGCCGGTCCGCCGCCTATTACTGTTACATCATATATATCCATTTCCCTCATATAGCACACCCCTCGTATCCCCGAAAAGAGTAATTGATTATCATTCTCACTCAAATATACGACTTTCTTTCTACTTTTACAACACAAAAAACGGTTGACAGAAGAATTAGTTGGTTTTATAGTATAAATGTACCGACATTGATAATCATTATCAATTGTTTATTTTTTACATATTTTCAAACATTGGGAGGGGTCAGCATGGTGAGACTTTACACAAACGAATTAAACATTGGCTATGGTGAGCGTCTCATCGTCAAGGATCTTTCAGTAGAGATTCCTGACAAGCAGATTACAACCATTATCGGCTCCAATGGCTGTGGAAAGTCGACACTTTTGAAAGCGATCACTCGCATCATTTCCCAGCAATCCGGGACTGTGGTCCTAGACGGCCAGGATATTTCACGCGAGAATACCAAATTGCTCGCAAAAAAGATGGCTATTCTTCCACAAACTCCGGAAAGTGCAAGTGGACTGACAGTCGGAGAGCTCGTTTCCTATGGCCGATTTCCTCATCAAAAAGGTTTTGGTCGTCTGTCCAAAAAGGATTATGAAGTGATCGATTGGGCCCTTCAGGAAACCGGTACCCTAGAATTCAAATACCGGCCAGTCGATTCCCTCTCAGGTGGGCAGCGTCAGCGTGTATGGATTGCCATGGCCCTGGCTCAGGAAACGGAAATAATTTTCCTCGATGAACCTACCACCTATCTTGATATGGCTCACCAGCTGGAGGTGCTAGAGCTTTTGCAGCGTCTGAACCGGGAACAAGGACGAACCATCGTCATGGTCCTGCATGATCTTAATCAGGCTGCCCGCTTCGCCGATTACTTGATTGCCTTAAAGGATGGTCATATTATCAAGGCGGGGAATTGTGAGGAAGTCATCCATCCCGATGTGTTAAGAGAAGTGTTCCAGATTGACGCCGTCATCGGAAGAGATCCGCGAACCGATAAACCAATGTGTATCACTTATAATTTACTTAAAGGAGAAAATACCCATGAAGAAAATTCTAGTACCATTCGTATTCCTGCTCTTACTGGTTGTTAGTGCGGCATGCGGTAACAGTAATAACAACAATAACAACAATAATGCAGCATCTGAAGATACCAACAAGGAAGGTTCTGCTGAAACCATCACCTATGAATCAGAAAACGGCCCTGTAGAAGTACCGGCAAACCCTGAGCGTGTCATCGTTCTTTCCTCATTTGCAGGTAACGTCATGGCACTCGATGTAGATCTTGTTGGAGTAGACTCCTGGTCTGCGATGAATCCCCGCTACGCTGAATATTTGGAAGGCGTGGAACAGGTAACTGATGAAGACCTGGAGAAAATCATTGAATTGGATCCGGATTTAATCATCGGACTTTCAACAATCAAAAACGTTGAAAAATTGAATGAAATTGCCCCTACGGTAACTTTTACATACGGTAAATTGGATTACCTCACACAGCACCTTGAAATCGGAAAGCTTCTAAACAAGGAAAAAGAAGCACAGGATTGGATTGACGACTTCAAACAGCGTGCAGCTGCTGCCGGTGATGAGATCAAAGCGAAAATCGGAGAGGACGCAACAGTTTCGGTTATTGAAAACTTCGATAAAGAGCTTTATGTATTCGGCGACAACTGGGCTCGCGGAACCGAAATCCTTTATCAGGAAATGAAACTGAATATGCCGGAAAAAGTGAAGCAAACCGCACTTAAGGACGGCTACTACACATTGTCCTTTGAAGTACTACCTGAGTTTGCTGGCGACTACGTCATTTTCAGTAAAAATTCAGACGGCGACACTTCCTTCCAGGAAACAGAAACATACAAAAATATCCCTGCTGTAAAAAATGGTCAGCTATATGAAGTAAATGCAAAGGAATTCTATTTTAACGATCCTATTTCTCTAGAGTTTCAACTGGAATTCTTCCAGGATAAATTTTTAGGTAGATAATATGAATGATGGCGAGAGGGATTCTAGATTGATGGGAATCCCTCTTAATCTATAATAGAAAAGATGAACATGATGATGAATGAAAAACAAAGAAGCATTCCATTTCTCATAAAACTTATCGCTGGAATTGTGGTATTTGTCGGAACATTTCTGGTTGCGATGCTTTTTGGAGCTGCTGAAACCTCAATGAAGGATGTCTGGGCAGCCCTAACTGCAACTAGTTTGGACGAAAAATCTACGATGATTCGTGAAATCCGCCTTCCCCGTGAAGTGGCGGCTATTTTTGTTGGGGCGGCATTATCCGTCTCCGGTGCCATCATGCAAGGAATGACGAGAAACCCGCTCGCTGACCCCGGACTACTCGGGCTTACTGCTGGAGCAAATGCAGCGCTGGCGGTAACACTCGCATTTTCACCTTCCACCAATTACTTCGGTATTATGATTGCGTGCTTTATCGGAGCGGCAGTTGGAGCGACGATGGTTTTTGGAATCGGAGCCATGAAGCGTGGCGGCTTTTCCCCTTTTCGCATCGTGCTGGCCGGTGCTGCTGTTTCCGCCTTCCTGTTTGCGATTGCAGAAGGGGTGGGGCTCTATTTTAAAATATCCAAGGATGTTTCGATGTGGACGGCCGGTGGAATCATCGGTACGAACTGGTCACAGCTACAGATCATCGTTCCTTTCATTACAGTTGGGATTCTGATCTCCATCTATCTCTCCAGGCAGCTGACGATCCTAAGCTTGAGTGAAGAGGTCGCAGTCGGACTTGGACAAAAGACGGTGCTGGTAAAATCGGTGCTTTTCATCGTTATTGTGTTGCTGGCAGGAGCCTCTGTGGCACTTGTCGGGAATATGGCCTTTATCGGATTGATGATCCCCCATATTGTCCGTGCGATTGTGGGGACGGATTATCGTTTCATTCTACCGATGTCTGCAGTAGTTGGTGCTACATTCATGCTACTTGCCGATACAGTTGGCCGGACATTGAACGCTCCATTCGAGACACCTGTAGCAGCCATCGTGGCACTGCTTGGATTGCCTTTCTTCCTCATCATCGTACGTAAAGGGGGCAAGGAATTCTCATGATACATCCATCTTTGATCAGAAAGCAGCGCTTGATCCTTGTTTTGCTTGCTTTGCTTGTTCTTCTAACGGTCGTCGTAGGAATCGGGATCGGCTACTCCTCTGTGTCCTATAATCGACTACTGCCTACATTGCTCGGAAACGGTACCTTCAAGGAAGAATTTGTCCTATTTTCCATTCGGCTGCCAAGAATCATCATTACATTTTTGGCTGGAATGACGCTAGCGTTAGCGGGGAGCATCCTGCAAGGAATCACCCGGAACGATCTGGCCGACCCTGGCATTATCGGGATTAATACTGGCGCCGGAGTGGCTATCACTGTATTTTTCCTATATGTCCCAATTGAAGCGGGATCCTTTGTCTACATTCTCCCACTTGTAGCTTTTATAGGGGCATTGCTTACAGCCTGCCTGATTTATCTCTTTGCCTACAGCAAGCAGACAGGACTGCAGCCGGTCCGACTTGTGCTGACAGGTGTCGGATTCTCCATGGCCCTCTCAGGGATTATGGTTGTCCTTATTTCCAGTGCAGACAGGGAAAAAGTGGACTTTATTGCAAAATGGCTGGCAGGAAACATCTGGGGGACGGACTGGCCGTTCATACTGGCTCTTCTTCCATGGCTGATTGTACTTATTCCGTTTACCCTTTATAAGGCGAATAGACTTAACCTGTTGGCATTGAATGAACCGGTATCGGTGGGAGTCGGCCTAGCAGTGGAAAAAGAGCGGCTGATCATGCTCTTTACCGCTGTAGCACTTGCAGCCTCCGCCGTTTCTGTAACAGGAGGCATCGCATTTGTCGGGCTGATGGCTCCTCACATCGCCAAAGCGCTCGTCGGTCCGAGAAACCAGCTTTTCTTGCCGGTAGCAATCCTGATCGGCGGCTGGCTGCTCCTCTTTGCAGACACTTTAGGTCGCAACCTCGTCGATCCAAGCGGCATTCCTGCCGGTATAATGGTCGCGTTAATTGGCGCACCGTACTTCATGTATTTGTTGTTGAAGAAGTAAATAGCGGGTCCTGACTCCAAGGAAAATTCTTATGAGGCTGTCATGACTCATCTTACTGGGAATGAGGGCATCATTCGGAGCTTTTGATTCCTTCACTACCTTATTTTGTGGCCGGTGAGGGCATCATTCGGGGCTTTAACAAACTATAGATGGAAGGTAACATTTATAAGATGCATCCCTCCATCTATTATTAAATTATTAGTCTAGCAACAGTTCCATAAACCACTTTGCACAAGTGTACGCCTGCTCCCACTCCGGATCATGGTCTTCTAAGCTCCAGCAGGTGGAGAGGATCCCCATGGCTACGCCAGCCTTCAAGAGTCGCTCTAGATTAAGCGATAATTCTTCTGTAATCCACTCCACCCGTTGTAATAGCAGCTGTTTTGGATTTTCCTTTGTTAACAGATGGTTGGTCATGAAGGAAATAAGGTCAAAATACGGATCCCCCACCACCCCTTTCGGATCGATGGCAAGCCAGCCTTTTTCCTCATCGTAAAGTATGTTTTCATGATGAAGATCTCCGTGAAGTAACTCCATCCCTTTTGTGGTTTCCATTATTTCTGCAAAATATCCTTGAGCCATCTCTATGTAACGTGCTTCAATGGGGCCATTCCCATCTGGATGCATGTTGTGATAGCGGCTTAGCCCCGATGCCCAGTCAAGGATGGTCGGACTTTGGCACTCTTCAGGAACCGGTCTGCGAATCGCCTTCCACACCACCAAAAACTGATGGACGGCAGCCTTTTCATCTTTTTCCCCAGACAGCATCGTACCTGGCAAAAGCTTCTCGAGCAGCATGGCACCACGCTCCTCATCCACCTTCAACAGTCTGGCACACCCCTTTCCTCCATACACATTAAGCGTGCGAATCTCATTCGAAAAATCAAAAGAAGGAACACCAAGCTTCAGCATAACAGGACTACCCTCCCCATCCTTGGCATGTAAAACATAGTTGTAAGATAGGTTGGAAACCGGACCTTCAATCTGCAGCTTCCATTCTTTTTCACAGAACTGTATAGTCGACGCCACATTTGTCAGCCATACCTTTCCCGCTTCACCGAAAACAACTACCATTTTCTTTTGAAACCATTCTGGAATATTCATAGCTTGCTACTCCCCCTTCTAATCATAAAAAGGCATGCCACTCTCTCCCGGCATGCCTTTCTGAGCTATTGCTTATACACCTATATTAATATTGTTCGGCCGTTCTTTCTTTTCCTGAATGAAATTAAGGATGAAAATTGATGTGACGATGATGACTCCTGCTATATCTGTAAAGGTTTCCGGAATGATCATCATCAATGCCCCGGCTCCCAGCACAATACGTAACAGTGCGTTCAGGCTGGTTCGGAAATATCCTTCAATAGATGCGCTCAATGCAATGATTCCCACCACCGCTGTAATGGTGATCATGGTGATATCTAGTATAGATGCCATTGGGAATTCCTTTGCATTGACCGCCGCATCTGTTGCATCGATCATCAGCATCGCTGGATTATAGACGAACAGATAAGGAATCAGGAATCCGGCAGCAGATAATTTCAATGCTGTGAACCCTGTGCGCATCGGGTCTCCACCTGATATACCCGCTCCCGCAAAGGCTGCCAGGGCCACCGGTGGGGTGATATTGGCAAAAATCCCGAAGTAGAACACGAACATATGGGCAATCAGGATCGGAATCCCAAATTCTGCTAAGGCAGGTGCCGCCATCGTTGCCGTGATGATATAGGCAGGGATGCTAGGCAGTCCCATTCCCAAGATCATGGATGCAATCATCGTAAAAAACAGCGTCAGGAACAAGGATCCTGCTCCCAGACTTGCGATGGAGGATGTCATGACATTCCCAAAGCTTGTCAAGCTGACTACCCCTATGATGATCCCGACTACCGCACAGGCTACCATGACAGATAGAGATTGCCTTGCACCATCATTCAATGCCTGCAGGATATCCATGAAGGACATGCGCGTTGTTTTTCTGAATGCCGCCACCACTACTGTGGAAACGATTGTATAAAATGCTGCATGACCAATCGGAACCCCTTGATAGAGCAGCACGATAAGGAACACGATCGGCAGCAGCAGATGTCCTCGCTCCTTCATGATCTCCCCTACCCGTGGCAGATCAGCCTTCGGAATGCCTTTCAGGTTTTCCCTGCCAGCCCTGAAGTGCACCTGCATGATTACAGCCAAAAAGTAGAGCACAGCCGGAATCAAAGCGGCCAGCGCTATTGTTCCATATGCCACACCAGTGGTTTCGGCCATGATGAAGGCGCTGGCACCCATGATTGGCGGAAGGATCTGTCCACCGACCGAGGCACTCGCTTCGACCGCTCCAGCGAAGTTCTTGGAATACCCGATTCTTTTCATCAGCGGGATGGTAAAGGCTCCTGTCCCAACTACGTTTGCAACTGCCGCTCCGTTGATGCTTCCCATGAAACCACTGGAGATGACGGCCACTTTTGCAGGACCACCCTGTTTATGCCCTGCAAGCGCCAAGGCAAGGTCGTTGAAGAATTGACCCATCCCAGAACGCGCCAAAAACGCGCCAAATAAAATAAAAAGAAAGATGAAGTTGACGGAAGCTCCGATGGCAGTGGAGTATAATCCTTCCGTCTTCAAATATAGCTGACCAAAAATGTCTCCCAAGTCATAAGGGCGTGTCATCATCTTGATTGGCATCCAGCTCATATGGCTGAAGAACGGATATGCCAGGAACACCAGCGCCAATAACGGCAGGATAATACCTGTTACGCGGCGGGCACCTTCCAATACAAGGAGAACCGTCAAAATGGCGAGCACAATATCCATGGTATTTGGAATACCACCACGGGAGGTTACAATCGCTTGGTACTCCACGATAAGATATCCTGCAGACCCTAGTGCAAGAACAAATAAGATCCAGTCATACCAGGCTATTTTACTGCGGTCCTGATTTTTTGTTGTAGGATAAAGAAGGAAAATCAACGCCAGTCCAACCGCAACATGAAGCGATCGCTGCTGTAGTGCAGGTATAGGGTTAAAGGTAACGTATAAATGGAAAAGAGAATAGAGAATGGCAATCGCAGAAACAACAAGGACGGTTTTTTTACTGGCAAAATGACGCACCTTTGATTCGGCATCATACTTTTCCAGTATCTCCGCTTTTTTGTCTTCTGTAATCTCATCCTTTTCTATGTTGTCGTGCTGTTTTTTTGAATCTGTCACTTCTTTTCACCTCTTAGATACTGCCATAATGGTAGTTTTATAGCTTTAATTTCTACAGTTTCATAGTCTTCCACGAATGTATATAAGGGGATGGACCGACCTTCGAGATAGAGTGTGGTTTTCACATTTTCGGATACGCTCAATGGAAGGTTTTCCATTTTCTGATTGATTTTCATATGGACAAAGCCATCATTGGAAGGAATGATTTCTCCCGTCGATGGAGTCCCTGCACCGAAGGTTTTAAAGCGTGTCCGGACAAGTAAAAGACCGTCATCTCTTCTCTCATAGGTTTCAAACCACGGTTCTTTTTCGACGGAATGAATCCAGCCAAGCTCAAATGTTTCTTCTTTCAGGAAAAAGCTATCCTCTTTAAAGGAAACCTGAGTGACAGGTACCTTTACCAAAAGGAGAACGAGGAGCACTATAAGTAATACAGTGCTCCCCACCATGAAACGTTTACTGTTCATCGTAAAATTTCTTTGCTCCTGGGTGGACCGGCGCCACCATGCCTTCCTGTGCCTTTTCTAAAGATACTTCAGTCGCTGCCTGATGAGCATTGCCAAGCGTCTCCAGGTTATCAAAGAATGATTTTGTCAGCTTGTATACATCGTCTTCACTCAACTCGCTGCTTACCACAAGTGCGTTCATGATGGCAGCTGTCGGAACAGCTTCCGCATTTCCATATGTGTCGGCAGGAATTTCCATTGCAACGAAGTATGGCTGATCGTTTGCGATTTTTTCGATATTGGCTGGATCTACAGACACCATTTTGATATCAAGCGTTTTGGAAAGTTCCAGAACCGATGCATTCGGAAGTCCGCTTGTTAAAAATGCCGCATCAATTGCACCTGACTTCAATCCGTCTGCCGCTTCTGCATAGCCGAGGTAATCCACTTGGATATCATCGTATGTAATACCATGACCTGCAAGGAGATTACGTGCGTTCACTTCCACTCCTGAGTTCTGGTCCCCTACAGCTACACGTTTTCCAACCAGGTCTTCGATCGTTTCAATTCCGGAATCCTCTGTTGTGACAATCTGAACATAGTTAGGATACAAAGTGGCAACCTGCTGCACATTATCCACTTTTTCAGAGAAGTTTCCAGTTCCATTCACTGCTTCTGTCAGTACATCACTCATGACAAATGCCATTTCGATTTTTCCTTCTTTGATCAAGTTGATATTTTCCACGGAAGCACCAGTTGCTTGTGATTTCGAGTTGATACCAAATTCATCGGAATATTCATTTGCAAGGGCTGTCCCAATAATATTATAAGGACCTGATGAACCACCCGTTGCGATGGTGACAATGTTCGTCTTCAAGCCATCCTCTTTATTGCCTGAGCTTTCGTTCCCCCCACAGGCTACCAGCATGGTGCTAGACAATAGAACGCTTACAATTACAGAACCAACTTTTTTGAATTTCATCCAATTCCTCCCCTTTGCCAGATAAAATAGTTCTAAATTAGTTTAGCAGAATAATAGTTAGGCTTCAATTAATTTTTACATTTTTCTGGTTATTTAAGCAATTCAGTTAATACTGCTCACGTAGAAAGGTAATCTCCCGCTCAGTATGGAACTATAAATAGTAGAAAAGGGGGCATGGAACATGAAAAAGAGAAAACTGGTAATGGGAACGGTCAGTGGGCTACTTTTGTTGTTTGGAGCCGTAACAGGCTTCCAGGCACTGACCCTGGAGTCAAAGCAGCCAACTGCCAAACCGACAGCTGTAAGAATAGACAAAGATAGGGCCCTGCAGCATTTATCTGAAGCGATCACCTATCAAACTATTTCCTATGAAGACCGTACAAAATTTGATTTTAGCGAATTTGATAGATTCATTGAATTTCTGCAAACCAGCTACCCTTCAAGCCACGATGAACTGGCATTAGAGCGGATTAATAATTATGCACTTCTCTACAAATGGGAGGGTTCCGACTCCTCCTTGAACCCAATTGGCCTGACGAGCCACTATGATGTCGTTCCGGTTCTCGAAGGGACAGCAGCAAATTGGGAGCATGAGCCGTTCAGCGGATTGGTAACCGAGGATGCCATCTGGGGGCGCGGTACCCTCGATGATAAAATTGGCGTCATCGGAATTATGGAGGCTGTTGAGTACCTCATTAAAGAGGGATACCAGCCAAAACGGGATATGTACTTCATGTTTGGCTTTGATGAGGAGATCGGCGGCGAGGAGGGTGCGAAGGCGATTGCAGAAACGTTAAAGAATAGAGACATCCGTTTTGATTTTGTCATGGATGAAGGAGGTGCCATTGTGGAAAACATGGTCCCGGGGGTTTATCAGCCTGTCGGGGTTGTAGGCGTTTCTGAAAAAGGCTCGGCTACAGCGGAATTGACCATTGAAGGAAGCGGCGGCCACTCCTCCCAGCCAAAGAATCAAACAAATATCGGTAGGATCGCCCAGGCGATTGCCAAACTCGAAGAAACCCAGTTTCACGCTGAACTTAGAGGGCCGGGGGAAGATCTTTTTGAGTTTGTTGCACCGGAAATGAACCCGGGAATGAAGTATGTATTTGCCAATAAAGCGATCTTCAAGCCGGTCATTGAACATATACTTTTGCAGGAGCCCGCATCTGCAGCCTTGATCCGAACCACCATTGCCCCGACGATTTTCCGAGCAGGCGAACAGTCCAATGTGCTGCCGGAAAAAGCGTCTGCCGTCATCAATCTGCGCCTGATGCCCGGTGACTCCTTAGAGGATGTAAAAAGCTTTATTGAGAAAACAATAGATGATAAACAAATAAAGATAACGGTCAGCGGCAGCGAGGCCACCAAAGTATCCTCTGTGGACGGTTGGGAATTCACCTCTATCCAACAGGCAGCACGGAATGTCTATAAAAATGCCATCATCGCCCCCTATCTGATGGTTGCAGGGTCGGATGCCAAGCATTACGACTTGGTGTCAAACAACACCTACCGCTTCCTGCCTGTACAGATTACGGCGGAGGATTTGAACCGCATGCATGGCACCAATGAGCATGTCAGTATCGACAATTATTTGAATGCTATTAAGTTCTATGCAGAGTTAATCAAAGAAACCAATAAATAGAATTTTTGCTGCATCTTCGGCTACAATGAAGGAAAGCATATTAAAAAAGTGTGGTGCAAAATTTGTTTAAGCTATTTTTAATTGAGGACGATACAAGCCTTTTCAGTGAAGTAAAAGAGCGCCTCTCCCAATGGTCCTATGAGGTACATGGAGTAACGGATTTCAGCAGCGTGTTCCAGGAATTTGTCGAGATAAAGCCTGACCTTGTCATCATCGATATTCAGCTCCCTAAATACGATGGCTTCCATTGGTGCCGGATGATCCGGAGCCATTCGAATGTTCCGATCATCTTTTTGTCTTCCCGTGACCATCCGACCGATGTCGTGATGTCGATGCAATTTGGGGCAGATGACTATATCCAGAAGCCCTTCCATTTTGATGTGCTGATTGCCAAGATACAGGCAATTCTGCGCAGAGTCTATAACTATAGCACCGAACAGACCAATCTGAAGACGTGGTGCGGTGCCGCAGTCGACTATGAGAAAAATACCGTTACCAATGAGATGGGTTCCATTGAACTGACCAAAAACGAAATCTTCATTTTGAAGCTGCTGATCGAGCAGAAAAACAAAATTGTCAGCCGGGATGAGCTGATGAATAAGCTGTGGAATGATAAGCGTTTTGTCAGTGACAACACCTTGACCGTCAATGTCAACCGCCTGCGAAAACGACTGGAGGATCTGGGGTTGGGGCGAAGCATTGAAACAAAGATTGGACAGGGTTATATCGCTTTGGAAGGCAATACGCCATGATCGCCCCCTTCCTACGAGAGCGCCTAAGCTGGATCATGCTGGTTGCCTTTCTTCATCTTTTCATCAGCTTTGTCGCCTTTATCGACGCATCCATCCCTTTGATGTCTGTTCTATATATACTATTTTTGTCTTTCAGTTTTTTCCTTGTATTTTTATTCTTTCGATATAAAAAGGAAACCGAATTCTATAGACATCTGAAGGAACGTGGAAATGATCTTGACCTCTCTGCCCTGCCGAAGCCTGATAGTCCTTTTGAAGAACTTGTTGCAGAGAGTCTTAGAAGTCAATCGGAACATCTGAAACAGGACTCACACCAACATATGCAATTGCTGGATAAGGAAAAGGATGACCTTTTGGCATGGATCCATGAGGTAAAGACACCGCTGACCGCCATGAAGCTGATGATAGACCGGATGGAGGATGAAAAAAAGCGTGCTTCCCTCACCTATGAGTGGCTTCGCATCCACCTCCTCCTTGATCAGCAGCTCCACCAGAAGCGCATTCCTTTTATTGAGAAAGATCTTTATATGGAAGAAACCGATTTGGAAGACCTTATCTTTACCGAGATAAAAACCCTTCAATCTTGGTGTATCCAAAAAGGAATCGGATTCGATCTGCAGCTTGGGGTCAAAGAGGTTCTCACCGATGCCAAATGGCTTTCCTTTATCCTGAGACAACTGTTGACCAACAGTGTGAAATACAGCAGGGAGTCGGAAATTGAAATCAGCAGCTTTTTATCGGAGGGGCAGACCGTGCTGCAGGTAAAAGACCATGGACGCGGGATCGCGCTCCGAGATTTGCCCCGGATTTTCGATAAAGGCTTCACCTCGACCACCGATCATCAGGACCACGCTTCAACCGGTATGGGTTTGTATCTCGCAAAGAAAGCGGCAGACACGTTACATATCCATATCGATGTCGTATCAACCCAAGGATCAGGTTCGACCTTTACTCTCACCTTTCCGAAGAAGAATGAATTTGTCCGTGTGATGAGCAAGTGACAAAATTGTCACTTGCTTCTTCCATTTTGTAAGCCGAATCAAACGATGGGAGTGGCGCTCCTTTTTTATAATGAAAGCAGAAAAGGAGCGTGTCAGATATGACCATATTAAAAGCTGAAAATATCCGTAAAAGCTATGGCAATAAATTCAACAAACAGGAAGTGCTGAGAGGAATCGACCTGAATATTGAAAAAGGAGAATTTGTCAGCATCATGGGAGCCTCCGGTTCAGGGAAAACCACCCTTCTTAACGTGCTTTCTTCCATAGATAAGGTGAGCCAGGGAACCATTGAGATTGACGGTAAAGAGATTACCTCAATGAAAGAAACACAGCTTGCCGAATTCCGTAAATATCATCTCGGCTTCATTTTTCAAGAGTATAACCTTCTTGATACTTTAACGGTAAAAGAGAATATCCTCCTGCCATTATCCATTTCGAAAATAACCAGGAATGCAGCGGATGAAACCTTTAAGAAAGTAGCGGATGAACTGGGAATCTATGACCTCAAAGAAAAATATCCCAATCAAATATCCGGTGGCCAAAAGCAGCGCACCTCTGCAGCACGGGCATTCATCCATGAGCCGAGCATTATCTTCGCCGATGAACCTACCGGGGCGCTTGATTCAAAATCCGCCTCCGATCTCCTGAATAAACTGAGTGATCTGAACCAGAAAAGAAAAGCGACCATCGTCATGGTGACCCATGATCCGGTAGCGGCAAGCTATTGCAGCCGGGTTATCTTCATTAAGGACGGTGCCATCTACACACAATTGAACAAAGGTAACGAAACAAGACAGAACTTCTTCCAGGATATCCTGAAAACACAGGGAGTCTTGAGCGGGGTGCAGTATGAGCGTTAATCAGCTGATCTTCCGGAACTTGAAGAAAAATCTCCGGAACTACTATTTGTATGTTTTTGCATTGATTTTCAGTGTGGGATTGTATTTTGCCTTTGTTACCCTGCAGTACGATCCATCGATGGACCCAGCGGAAGGAACCATCAAAGGCGCAGCTGGTATCCGGACGGCATCCATCCTACTTGTGGCCATCGTATCAGTCTTTCTTTTATACGCTAACAAAATATTCATCAAGCGCCGCAGCAAGGAAATCGGACTTCTTCAATTGATTGGCATGACGAAAGGACGGATTTTCCGGATTTTGAGCGCAGAAAATTTTATTTTGTATTTTGGGAGCATGGTGATCGGAATTTTGGTTGGATTTTCTTTTTCCAAATTGATTATCATGATTCTATTCAAGTCTACAGGAGTGGATGCCATCGCCACCCTTCAATTCTCAACTCAGGCTCTTTCACAGACCGTAGTTGTATTCAGTATTTTGTATGTTTGCCTGATGCTGTTGAACTTTCTTTTTATTAAAAAGCAGACTATCCTCTCCCTTTTTCGCGTCTTATCTTCAACAGAGGAACAGATCAAGAAGATTTCAGTTCTCGAAGTGATCATTGGCGTAATAGGAATTGGCTTGATTGCTTCCGGCTATTTGATTAGCACCAAACTTTTTGATGGTGATTTTGTCACAACGAATGCACTATTCATTGCCATGATCTATATTCTTGGCTCGGTCATTGTAGGGACCTACCTGTTCTACAAAGGCTCTGTTCGATTTATCTTTCATTTGATCCGTAAACAAAAGAACGGCTACCTGAATATCAACGAGGTCCTTTCCCTCTCCTCCATCATGTTCCGGATGAAGTCGAATTCCTTTTTGCTCACCATCATCACAACCGTTTCTGCGCTATCCATCGGACTCCTGTCTTTGAGCTATATCTCTTACTATTCTGCAGAAAAGACCTCAGAAAACCGTGTCCCTGCGGACTTTTCTTTAACAGATGCCGAGGTGGCAGATACGTATAAGACGCTACTGAATGAGAATCACATTACCTACCAGGAAACTGTGATAGAAGTGGTGCAGGTTAGCATCAATGTTGAAGATATCATGGATGCCAATCTGGAAGAGCTGAGTTTTGATACAACATCCATGTCCCTTCCGGTTGTCAGTGATGTGTCAGTGAATATTAGGGACCTGGAACCGGAAGAAACACTATTTACCGGTTATAGTGATCTGATGCAGAAATTCATGACTTTAAAGGATGTCGGAAACATTGAATTGCAAGGGAAAACAAAAACCATACCACAAAAATATGTAGGGCTTGAAAGGGAATATCCCATCTCCTGGTACTTCACAGACGGCGGCCTTCCTGTAGCAATTGTGGATGAGACGGTATTTGAAAAATTGAAAGAAGATAAAAATACTGAAATTCAACCAGGGTCCTCCTTCTATATCGGAATTGATATCAAGGAAAAAGACAATCTTGAAAAGGCAAACAGGCTATTTGCAGAAGCCGGATTGGCTGGGCAATTCGAGCACGACTCCCGACTGGATATGAGCAATGCCACCAAGAAGTCGATGGGCCTTGCCATGTTCATTGTGGGATTCCTGGGGCTGACCTTCCTTATCACTTCCGGCTGTATCCTCTATTTCAAACAGATGGATGAGAGTGAAGAGGAAAAGTCGAACTACACCATCCTTCGCAAGCTCGGATTCACACAAGGTGATTTGCTGCGCGGGATAAGGGCCAAACAACTGTTCAATTTCGGAATCCCTCTGCTTATCGGCCTGCTTCATAGCTACTTTGCGGTCCAATCCGGATGGTTCATGTTCGGAGAGGAAGTCTGGACTCCAATGATCATTGTCATGGTCATCTACACGGGACTCTATTCCATCTTCGGACTCTTGTCTGTGATGTATTATAAAAAGGTGATAAAAGAGGCTTTGTGAGCAAATGTCTGAAACTCCAGTCCTTGTGCTGGAGTTTTTCTTTTAATTGAAACCAACTTCCACCGATATACGTATAGAGTAGTGAAAGGTGGAAATGAACATGTACATACATATTGAGGAACCAACAGAAAAAATTTCAACGAACGCCATTTCTGTATGGCGAATCAGCAATACAATCGGGCATGCCGCTGCTTTGCTTATTACAGCGATTCTATTATTCTGTGTCGATCAATTCAACTGGTACCGCTGGGTGGAAATATCCCTCTATTTTATTGGTGGATTTTTTTTCTTCTCTGCCATCTATTCCATCCTCATCGAACCAACTCTCACGCAACGCTATTGGCGCTATAAAATTGATGAGGATTTCGTCCAGCTCAAAAATGGAAAATGGAACGAAAATCATACGCTGATCCCGATGGAGAAAGTGGAATACGTCCGAACCGAGCAGGGACCTATCCTAAGGAGATTCGGATTATACAACATCGTAATTGGCACCACCACTTCCAACCACACCTTACCTGCCATTCCAAACGCGGTGGCCTTGGAGCTAAAATCACAGATTGCAACCTTTGCGAAAATCAAGGATACTGCAGGTGACGATGGGGGGGTAAAAGAATGAACGCAATACAAGATGTAAAACGACACCATCCTGCCTGGATCGCAGTGGAACTGATAACAGCTCTGAAAAATTCCGTCTTCGCTATTATCTTTCTCTTTGTCCTTAAGGCAAATTCGACCTCCAATTGGGTGGTCTGGGGGCGCTACCTTTTTATTGCTGCCGCTATTCTGACTACCATCTCCATTCTTCTGAAATGGCTGCTGCACCGCTATGAATTGCAGCCATCCTCCATTGTGGTGAAGGAAGGAATCTTTGTAAAAAAACAACGTACTGTGGCACTTGAGAGGATTCAAAATCACCATTCCAAAACCACTTTTGTGCATCGATGGTTTAATCTTACTTCCCTTACCTTGGAGACAGGAACCAGCGGAGAGGATGCAGCCATTACGTTCCCTGTTATCACAATTTTGGAAAAGGACCGGATTTTGTCCCTGTTAGTGGAAGAAAAGGAACCTTCAGAGATGGCAGATGGCGGAATACAACTTGAAAAGAAGACTCGGACTGTTCATTTTCGATCCACCAAAAAAGATCTCTTTAAAGCATCTTTCACATCCATGAGCTTTTTGGCCATCTTCCCTTTGCTTTCGGCAGTCTACTTCAACCTTGCAGATTTCTTTGATATCGAGGATTCTGCCGAAAACGCACTGGATTACCTTATTGGGCATTGGTGGATGCTATTCGTGCTCTTTGTCATCGCCATGCTGCTATCAGTTGCCATCGGATTCATTAAAACTGTAATCAAATATGGAAACTATGAAATTAGCGATGATGAGGAACGAATCTATATCGAAAAAGGGGTAGGAAGCTCTAGCAGTTTCTCCATCCAGAAGCATAAAGTCCAGGCAGTTGTCGTGGAGCAATCGATCTTGAAACGTCTTCTTGGTCTTGCCTCCATCAAACTGATCAGTGTCGGATCTGCTGAGGGAGAAGAGAAGGACACTAGCTCCCTCTACCCTTTCATGCCGAAACACGAAGCCTACGAGCTCTTGCACACCCTGCTTCCAGGCTATCCTATCGAGGAAAACATGCAACGGTTTCCGGTAAAGGTGCTATTGCTGAAGCTGATATTACCTTATTACTTCACGATATTGGTAGCTGGCGGTCTGTTCATCTTCAAACGGGAATGGATCTGGATTGCAACAGTTGTCTTCCTTCTATCGTTAATTTCAAGAATACTGGACTACTATTTCACAAGTTATATCAGAAACGGTAACACGGTACAGGTTCGCCGAGGCGGCTTCACCAACGAGACGTTCGTCACCAAACGCTCCCAGATCCAGCAGATCACCGTCCATCACTCCTGGATCCAGCGTAAATTCGGCGTCGCCTCCCTCTCCTTCATCAACCGTGCCAAACCGATGCACACCAGCGAACTTTACGGCCTATCAAAAGAAGAAGCCAGCGAATTTTATCGCTGGTACCAAGGAAGTTGACAATAACGGGGTCTGACCCTCAGCGCTTTAAGCTGCTTTAGGGTCAGGCCCCTTCTTCGTTGTTTCACGTGAAACTTTTCCTTTGTTTCCATATACATAATTGTCAGTAATTTTACAGAAACATTCCTGTTATATGACAAATCATTTGAAAACAGGCTGTAATAACTGTAAAATGAATAGTGTAACTTTAAATTAGGGGGAGTTCGATGAAGAAGAAAAGTAGTTTATTAGTAATGGCTATGTTTCTAGTATTATCGTTATTTTTGGCGGCTTGTGGAAACGGAAACGACGGGGAGTCCACTGGCGAGAAAAGTGATCCAAAACTAATGAGCATGCTGACTGGTGGAACATCTGGTACATATTATCCACTTGGCGGCGAAATGGCTAAAATCATTACAGATGAGACAGGAATCCAAACTGACGCACTTTCTTCCAATGCATCTGCTGATAACGCAGCTGCTCTTGCAAAAGGGGATGCGGAACTTGCATTTGTACAAACGGACGTAATTGCGAATGCAGTTGAAGGTAAAGGTGCTTTTGAAGGAAAAGCGATTGATAACGTCATGGCTATCGGTTCTTTATATCCGGAAACAGTACAAATCGTTACAACTCCAAAATCCGGCATTAAAAGTGTAGAAGATCTTAAAGGTAAGAAAGTTTCTGTAGGTGCTCCTGGTTCCGGTACTTACATGAATGCGGAACAGATTCTTGAAATCCACGGTATGACAATGGATGACATTGATGCACAAAACCTTGACTTCGGTGAATCCACTGGAGGAATCCAGGATGGCAACATCGACGCGGCTTTCATCACTTCCGGAACACCAACAGGAGCGGTTGAAGGATTATCAGCTTCTGCTGATGTCGTGATTGTACCAGTTGCACAAGACAAAATCGATGCATTGATTGAAGAATACCCTTACTATGCAGCAGATACGATCCCTGCAGGTACTTACGGTCTGGAAAGTGACGTAACAACAGTTGCGGTACTTGCGATGCTAGCTGTTACTGACAGCCTTTCAGAGGATCTTGTGTATGACATTACAAAGGCGATCTATGAAAATTCAGGAAGCCTTGCACATGCGAAAGGGAAACTCATCACCCTTGAGACAGCAACAGACGGAATCGGAATCGACTTCCACCCTGGTGCTGAAAAGTACTTCAAGGAAAAAGGATTAATAGATTAATCTACAAACGAATGAAGGAACGGCCGACTGTCAATTTCACTTTGCTGTCGGTCCTTCTTTATTCTTGGCTGTTTTCGCATACATTGTTGCTTTTGACGTATTCAATTTAAACACGTAAAATAAATTGCATTCGTGCTCTTTCCCCGTGTAATAGATTTTTTCTTTTGAATAATACAGGGATAAATGCTGTAAAAAATCCAAAAGCCGATTTTTTACGGACATAAGCTACAAACTTTACGGAAAGAGCCTATTTGTTAACAGAAATAGGTGGTTTTTACCATGAAACTTCTCTCTAAAAAATCAATAGGACTTATTATTTCCTCGTTTACAGCAGTTCTCTTATTGTTTCTTTTTTTATTCCCTCTCCGAACAGCGCTGGTATTTCACGTTGAAAACACAGAGGAAATTCATGCATTCCTTCCCATTGAGGAACAGGAAACCTTCCAACTCATCTTCACCCACTCCATCCATTTGACAGATGTCGTGGAAAAATACCGGGTGATGGACGATCTGCAGATTGTCCAGACAGAAATCGTATATGAGGAATTTGGAATTGGCATGCCTTCCAATGCAGGGGAAGGAGAGAAATTTGTGTATGAAGATGGAAAATACCATATCAAGGATATGAAAAATGTATTCCCCTTCCTGAATATCAGGAATGGAAAAACGGTTTCCGAAAACCGTCTCGTATGGGGAGAAGATGCCGAGAAGATAATCTGGTTCAATGAGTTCTTCACCCCCGGGGACTGGTATAAAGTAAAAGTAGAAAAGCTGACCCTATGGCAGTATTTGAAAGGAATGAAAATTCATGAGTGATACTAAGGACAAATCACACCTAACCGCAGAAGAGCAGGAAAAGCTCTTAAAAAAGTATGATGCAGAGGCCAACACCCGTGATCTTACAGGCTATACCGCTAAAGTACTCTTTTTCATGCTACTGGCCTTTTCTCTGTTCCAGCTATATACAGGAATATTCGGTCAGTTCACGGCCTATATTCAACGTACCGTCCATCTGGGCTTTGCGCTGACTCTCATTTTCCTTTTGTTCCCCGCTCGAAAAGGAATAAAGAAAACGAAGGTCGACTGGTACGATTATATTCTGATAGGATTGGCCATTGTCGTATGTGGTTACTGGCCGGTATTTTATGACACATTGGTTCAACAAATCGGCGGCATCAGTACCCAGCAGACCATCATTGGCGCACTTGCCATTCTGCTCGTATTGGAAGCAACGCGAAGAGCAGTCGGCCTTCCGATCACCATCATCGCAGGGGTATTCATGGTATACGCATTGTTCGGGCCATATATGCCAGGCATTCTGATACATAGAGGGCTTAGCCTGGAGCAATTGATCCAGTCTATGTTCTTTACAACAGAGGGTATTCTAGGGACACCATTACAGGTATCCTCCACCTATATCTTTCTGTTCCTATTATTCGGTGCGTTTCTTGTACAGACTGGGGTCGGGAATTATTTCAATGATTTGGCAATCTCGATTGCAGGGAAACGCATAGGCGGACCTGCCAAGGTTGCCATCTTCTCCAGCGCCTTGCAGGGTACCATTTCCGGTAGTTCTGTTGCCAATACTGTTACAACAGGATCTTATACCATCCCGTTAATGAAAAGACTAGGCTATCACCGTAATTTTGCCGGTGCAGTAGAAGCAGCCGCCTCTACCGGTGGCCAAATCATGCCTCCGATCATGGGTGCAGCTGCATTCCTGATGATTGAATTTGCTGGTGTAGCCTACTGGGATATAGCAAAGGCAGCAACAATTCCAGCTGTTCTTTATTTCTCAGGCATCTGGATAATGACCCACTTTGAAGCGAAGAAAAATGGCTTGCTTGGTTTGCCGAAAGAGGAAATTCCGAAAAAGAGTGTTGTATTAAAGAAAATCCATTTGTTAATTCCAATTCTCGTTATCGTTCTATTACTCTTCCAAGGATTCAGTATTGAAAGAACGGCACTATTGGGTATCTTGAGTGCCATTATTGTAAGTATGTTCCGTAAAGATACTCGTATTACCTTCGATAAGTTCCTTCTTGCACTTACGACAGGAGCCCGGACAGCTTTGGGCGTTGCAGCAGCGACTGCCTGTGCGGGTATAATCGTTGGGGTTGTAACAAAAACCGGGCTTGGATTAAAGATGGGAAACACGCTTGTGGATCTGGCTGGGACATTGTCATCCACGCCAAACATCCAACTATTGCTGACGCTGGTCTTCACGATGATCGCCTCTATCATTCTCGGTATGGGATCACCGACAACAGCAAACTATATCATCACTTCAACGATTGCATTGCCTGCGATTCTTGCATTGAACGATCAGCTTGATGTTGCAATACCTGTACTTGCTGCGCATATGTTTGTTTTCTACTTCGGTATCGTGGCAGACATCACACCACCGGTAGCCCTGGCAGCCTTCGCAGCAACAGGGATTTCAAAAGGGGATCCGATTAAAACCGGGGTAAATGCATCAAAACTTGCCATTGCGGCATTTATCATTCCATATATGTTCGTCTTCCAGCCACAGCTGTTAATGATTGATACGACCATCCTGGAGGTATCCTGGATACTTGTCACCTCCATTGTCGGAATGATCTCCATCGGTGCCGGTCTCATCGGCTTCTGGTACCGCAAGCTGCACTGGATCGAACGAATTATCACTGTTCTTACAGGACTACTCCTGATCTATCCGGAATCCAACACCGACATCATCGGCTTCACTGCATTCGCCATCATGTTGGCACTGCAGATATTCTGGAAGAGAGATAAAGGAAACCTTGGAAGAAAAGCTGAAGCATAATTAATATAGGGGCCTGACCCTCAGTGTGGTAACGCGTAAACCACTGAAGGTCAGGCCCCTTATTAACATTGCACCTGGCCACGTGTCCCTTAAAATTCCCCATCTATACTCCGATTGAATTTATAGCTGTTGAAATGCAATATTTGCGCTTTGACTTTCACCTCTGTGAGAGATTCTTCATTTAGATAAAAGTTGGGACTTTCTTTTAATTTTTGATACTCCTTCGGGTGCTTTCTGTACCATTTCTCCCCTACATTCAATATATCCAGTTTGTTTTCCACCCCGTCATAGTAGATGGATTCGACTTTTGCTTTTATATCTTCTTCTATTTGCTTTTTTAAAGTGTCCAATGTTAGATCCTCCTGCAGTTTTTCCAGGAGGTCGCCACTGACTGAAATTTCTATGGAGAACTTTGGTTTATTTGCAGTTTTTTCATACTTGATTTTCATTTTCGGCTCCCCCAGCTTTACTGCAGCAATTAGATCTCCCTCTTTTTCCACCCTCTGGTCCAATGAAACCTTTTTTTCCAGCAGCCAATTAATGAAGATGGCGTTCTCCAATGGAATTTCCTTCTTGTACTCCTGGTGCTGAAAGGCAGAGTAACCATTCAAAAATAATATCGAATAGTCCTTATCGGCTTTCCAGCTCCCTTGGTCAATTTTAACCGAAGGAATTATCGCAGCTCCCATCGGTTCATAATAATCCCTCAGGAAAAACATCATGCTTGTGGATCTTAATTCATCCTGTGCCTCCAGTCCCATCTTTTCCTTAAAGAGAACGGTATAAATGGCAGGATAGTTGAACAATGCAGGTACGTTTAATACATCCTGGATATCATCTTCTGTCGTGAAAATTCGGAGAGTAGGCCTGAAAGAACGGTTTCTCCCGACTTCCTCCAATACCTCTTCGGACTTCCTCTGAATTAGCCTACTAGTTAACACTAATGTTCTCACATGTCCGAAATAGAGAGGCGGTTCTGATTTTCTATAGAGTTCACTTACTGCCAGATTCAGTGTTTCCCCGGTTGCTGTTGCAATGAAAATTGGAACGGGTTCCACCGGTTTCCCTCCTTCCTGCTTAGCCACATTGGCAAAATTCAACCCTTGGAGATACACGGCGTATTCTTCCTTTTCTTCATCATAATCCATCCCGACTGCCACAATATAGGATAGATCCTGGATATTCTTTACACCGGAACATCCTGTAAGCAGTACCAAACAGATAAGAATGAGACATCTTTCCTTGCCGATCATGAGTGATCCCCCCTTGTGGGATCGTCCGGACTGGTGGCTTTGGTCCTTGTTTTATAAAATTGTGTTGGTGCCTTCAGGAATGCCTTGATCGTCTCTTTTATATCGATTGGGGCAAGAGACCCAAAATAGGGAGTGCCAAAGGATGTTAGGGTGGAAAAATAACATACCGTCAAAATAAAGCCCAATATTACACCGAACAAACCTAGAAATGTACTAAGGATGATTGCAGCAAATCTTAGGATGGTTATGGCCGAACTCAAAGATTGATTCACTAAGGTAAAGGAAGAAATATAGGTTATTGCCGCAACGACCAGCATCGTTGGCGAAGTCAGACCTGCCCTAATTGCAGCATCCCCTACAATCAAACCCCCAAGTACGGCAACAGTCTGTCCGATTGCCCTTGGTAAACGCACTCCCGCTTCATTAAATAGCTCAAAAAGGAAAAGGATGATAAACATTTCTATCGGTGCGGACAAGGGTAGCCCAAATCTGGAAACAGAGATGGTTGCCACAAGGAGATAGGGAATCTGTTCAATATTAAACCCAGAAAACGCAATCCAGATGCTCGGTAAAAATCCGGATACGATAATCCCTATGACCCTGATGATTCTCTCTATCGATACATAGGCATAATTTATATAGTTGTCTTCAGGAGATTTTGTCTGTAACAGCAAACTGATTGGGGCATAGGAAACAGTTGGATTACCATCTACAAGCAGAGCAAATCTGCCTTGGTTCAAAGCTTGTACAATAAAATCAGGCCTTCCAGTAAAATCCATTGTAGGGAAGACAGAGTATGGCGTGTCCCTGATGGTCGATTCCAATTCATATATACTGGTCAATATGTCCAAATCAACTTTTTTCAATCTGCTGTGAATTTCATCTAGAACTTTTTGATCGATAATGTCCTCCAGATACATCAGGACCACTTTTGTATTGCTTCTTTTTCCGATTTTATACTTCTCGAGGCAAAGGGTCGTTGTATTAAGTCTTCTTCTAATCAAGGAAATATTCGTTCTAATATCCTCTACAAATCCATCCTTAGGACCCCTGATGGACGTTTCCAGTGCCGATTCCTCCGGCTGGCGCATCGGTAAATCCCCTGCTTGTATGCAAAAAAGCCGCTCCTCGATAAGAAAAAGAACTTTCCCTTCAAAAAGCAGCTGTGATAACTCATCAATTTTTTTACAAGTAACATCCTCTGCCTGAAAAAGTGACTTAATATTCTTCTGGGTCGATCCTTCCTGAACTCCTCCAAGCTTAGGTAAGATATATTGATCCAGAAAATTGCTATCAATCAAGGTTTCCAGGTAAATGATTTCAAAGCTGCCAGTATCCGTTTCGTGCTCCTTCCATACTAGATCCTGACTTTTCGAGAATTTTCTTTTCAGCTCAGCTGCTTTATCCAACATATTTTCCTCACACTGTGGAGTTGACCCTAGTGTTATTGCCATGTTTTTCATCCCTTTTTTTGATTACTAATATGAGTAGCGCTGATATTAGTATCTGGATTAGAAAGAAAGCCATGCATGCTGGTAAAAAATAGTTATAAATCACTTGAGTAAAATAGTAGGTTTCCACATTAACCATAATCGCTGCAAATAATAGGAGATACATGATAATGACAAGCTTACCATTCAGCCTGTAATGGTTTTTTTTCTTCGTTAAAAAAGTTCCAAGCAAATACATGAACAAGCCTATACGGATGACAGCCCCACTCAACCACTGATATAAAGCAAAGAAATCAAGATGGGAGATATATTCCCCGATATTCAGGACACGCCACTGTTCATAGGCTGGATAGCGGAAGGTCACTGCTTCCGTTGGTCCGAATTCCATAATGGCTGCGGTAAGCGGACCTAGAATCAGGCCTATCAGTATCGTCAATAACAGAACAAGCTGACTGAACTTGATCGTCTTTTGCGTAAATGGCTGCAGCAATATGACAAGATAAATCTCAAGAAGACCGGATAAAACATAGATTCCCCCTTTTATGACAGGTTCATATCCGTCTGCGAGCAGAGGGAACAGAAGATGCGGGTCCTTCAGGTTCGTGTTTGTAATGGCAATGAATATGCCAAAAAGCATGACAAGCGGCAGAAGGAAGCCACTCGAAATGGCCATGGATTTGATTCCAGCCCATGTGATGGCACAACAGACAATAATAAGAATGATATTGATCATTAATACAGAGGTATCGGCCAGAAAATAGGCATTCAGCCATATCACAAGATCTTTGAATGTTAAATAGGAGCTGCAAAATAAAAAGAGAATGACAGGGAGGGATAGAATGGTGGAGAAAACCTTTCCGAACCGGTTCCGAACCATGCTGAAAAAGCCCTCATCCGAGCTGTTTTTCACGATATAGTAGACAAGCCATAAAAAAAAGAGAGCTATCGGGTAACATAAAAGGACACTTAACCAGCTATCCCGACCTGAAGCAGTGAGCAGGTTCGGGATAAGAATCACATGATTAAGCAGCCCCGTTGATAAAATAAGGAGCATAAAAAGCTGTCTTGGAATCAATATCTTAATTAAGCTTTGCATAGGTATCTCCAAGTCTTGTCGTTTTACCGTTTATCGTTACCAGATGTTAGGGAAAATATGTTATAAAAATAAGCAATCAGGGAAAAGTGTAGATTTTTTCCTGATTGCTTATTTCGAGTTTACCTCTTCTTTATCTCTTTTCCACAAAAAACATAGAAATGGCTCCCAAGCCAACATGTGTGCCAACGGAAACCCCCATCTGCATGATGTGGATGTCGCCTGAGAAATCTGTGTCCTGTTCCATCTTTGCTTTTAATTCTTCTGCAATACTGATATCAGATGTATAGCCAATGATGACAAATTCAGTGATGTTCCTATCAAATCTGTTCACAAATTCCTGAACATAGTGCTTCAATACTCTTTTCTGACCTCTTTCCTTTCCGACGATCGCCCCTTTTCCCTGCTTCATGCTCATGATTGGCTTAAGGTTCAGGATCTTACCCAAAAAAGCCGTTGTATTGGTGATTCTGCCGCTTTTTATTAAGTGATTTAAGTCATCGACGGAAAGAAAATGTTTTACATTCACTTTATACTTCTCTATAAATTCCACGATTTCTTCAAATGAAGCTCCTCTTTCTCTCATTAAGGCACTTTTCATGATCAGCCATCCGCTTCCATGGCTCATGCATTTTGAGTCGACTACATGGATCTTGATAGGGGAGTCCGGGTTTTCCTCATAGAAATAATCCTTGGCCAACACACCAGATTGATAGGCACCACTGGTCCCACTAGACATGCAGATACATAATATCTCCCTGTAACCAGCCTCTATCGCCTCTTTAATGATGTTCAAGTACTCCATGGGACTTGGCATCCCCGTTGTCGGGTGCTCCGATAGCGCTTCCAATATACCGTAATATTCATCAGGTTCTATATCCACTCTATCTCGATATACTTTCCCCTCATTATTAATAGTCAATGAAGCCAGGCTAATATCGTGCATCTCAAGCACTTCGTTTGATAAATCACACGTTGAATCTGCCATTATCTTAATCATTCATTTCCTCCAAATAACCGTTCTGCTACAATCTTAACCCAATCCGCCACAATTAACTATCGTGTCTTTGAAAATGGAAATAGTTACTTTACATAACAACAGGGGCCAGACCCCTGTTGTTATGTAAACTAAACCCCACTCCCATTCCACATAAAAGAACCTCTAATCTACATAGAGATCAAAGGTTCTTTTATTGTTTTACTTATTAGGTTAACTACGGACCTCTTCTTTGGCACCAAGTCCAAGCTCAAGGCCGAGCGTCTCAGCGGTTGAACGGTGGAGCTCATGGAAAAGCTCCGGATTATCCACTAGTGACACACCAAACGAAGGGACCATTTCTTTGATTTTCGCTTCCCATTCAAACATATGCTCCGGGAAGCACTTTTCCAGCACTTCAAGCATGACATGGACGGCAGTGGAAGCACCAGGTGAAGCGCCGAGCAATGCAGCTACCGAACCATCCGAAGCACTGACCACTTCGGTACCGAATTGAAGCGTTCCTTTTCCTGCCTCTGTATCTTTGATGACCTGGACACGCTGACCCGCCACCACGATACTCCAATCCTCACTCTTTGCATTTGGAATAAACTCGCGCAACTCCTCCATGCGCTTTTCATTCGATAACAGCACTTGTTGGATCAGGTATTTTGTCAATGCCATCTCTTTAAAGCCTGCAGCCAGCATAGTCATGACATTATTCGGTTTTACGGATCCAATCAAATCCAAGTTGGAGCCTGTTTTCAGGAACTTAGGCGAAAAGCCCGCAAACGGTCCGAATAGCAAAGTTTTTTTGTTGTCGATATACCTTGTATCAAGATGTGGCACAGACATTGGAGGAGCCCCAACCTTTGCCTTCCCGTATACCTTTGCATGATGCTTCTCCACAACTTCCGGATTGTTGCATACCAAAAACAGGCCACTTACCGGGAATCCTCCAATTTGCTTGGACTCTGGGATACCGGTTTTTTGCAACAAGTGCAGACTTCCGCCTCCACCACCGATAAATACAAATTTTGCTGTATGAAATTCGGTTTTACCGCTCTTGATATCATGCACTTTCACTTCCCACGAGCCGTCTGCGGTCCGCTTAATGTCCTTCACACTGTGCTCGTAGTTCATCTCGACATCTTTGCTTTTTAAGTGATCAAACAACATACGTGTCAATGCACCGAAATTGACATCTGTTCCAGAGTCGATTTTCGTTGCGGCTATTGGTTCGCTCGCTGTCCGGCCTTCCATCATAAGCGGCATCCATTCCCTCAGTTTTTCCAGCTCATCGGAAAATTCCATCCCGTGAAACAGAGGATTATTTGATAGCGCTTGCATCCGATTTTTCAAAAACGTTACATTTTCTTCCCCTTCTACAAAACTGATATGAGGAATCGGCATGATGAAGTCCTGAGGATTACGAATCACTTTATTTTTTACAAGATAGGACCAATACTGCCTGGAAAGCTGAAACTGTTCATTCACCTTGACAGCTTTACTGATATCAATGGAGCCATCCGCCTTTACTGACGTATAGTTAAGCTCACACAACGCAGCATGTCCCGTGCCCGCATTATTCCATTCGTTCGAGCTTTCTTCCCCTGCGCTCGCAAGCTTCTCAAACACTTTTATTTTCCAATCAGGTGCCAGTTCTTTCAGTAGTGCACCCAAAGTAGCGCTCATCACTCCGGCTCCGATCAAGATAACGTCTGTTTTATTCTGTACGTTGCTCATTATTACATCCACATCCCCTATATTTATAAAAAGAGCATGCACGCCTGCCAATGTTTCACCAAAAGCAAGGCGCCACCTAAGAAACAAAACCATTCCATCCAAATACTATTATATCGTATCTATTAGATTTATTTATAGATTAGAAATATCTACTATTATCTGACTATTATAAACTATATTTCGCTGGGAAAAAAGGAGAAGTCTGTTCTTCCCGCAACTTATTACTTCTATTTCTATCTTTTTAGTGGGGATGTAAAGGGAAAGTGGCAGTTCGCTGAATTACTTCAGGGACTAAAAAATGAAGAGGCTGTCCGCAAAGTCTATAATAAACTGATCTTTGGTGCCTCTTTTTCTTTTAATATTGCAGGGGCACTTTTGTTAGAATGATAGTTACACGTGTTAGATTGTTAAAAATGAACACAAAAAAATGATAATGGGTACATAGTCGGTTTAGAATATTAAGTATTTTTAACTATAAAAGAGTTCTCTGATTCAATTTAGCAATTCACTCTAAGTACTATGTATTTATCAATGTAATTTTGGAAAGGATGCTAGTGTAGTAATTTTTCAACCTTTAAGGATTATAGGGGGAATAAGCAGTGGAATTAATGCAAATATCTTTAAAATTAGTAACAGGTTTCTTTATACTATTTCTGTTAATCAGAATAATAGGAAAGAAAATAATAAACCAGTTTACCCCATTTCATTTCATATCAGCCATTGTCTTGAGCGAATTGTTGGGAAATGCCATCTATGAAAAAAATGTGCTTATTAGCCATATTTTCTTTACTATACTTATATGGGGATGTTTATTGTTCATAGTTGAATACATTGCTCAAAAATCTCTTTTATTAAGACATATGTTTGAAGGGAAGCCTTCCATGGTTATTAGAAATGGGCAGATTGACTTTGAGCAGTTAAAAAAGAGTCGTATGAATATTAATCAATTACAAAGTTTACTTCGACAAAGTGAAACTTTTTCTATCCGTGAAGTAGCATTTGCACTGATTGAACCGAATGGCTCAATCAGTGTACTGAAAAAGGCACAATATCAAAAAACTACCTTACAAGACTTTGATATGCCACCCCAGCCTGTTTATCTTCCCTTAGCACTAATTAGAGATGGGGTATTAATTAAGGAGCATTTAAAAGAAATAAACAAAGACCACCAATGGTTAAAGAACCAATTATTAACCCACAGCATAAATAGGATTGAAGATGTACTTTTTGCTGAATGGCTAGAAGATGATGGTTTATTTGTCATCCCACATAAATCACAAAATATTCAACATAAATAACATTCATTAAAATACTGTGTGCTATTTATGGTACGGTTCACCGTGACAAAACAAACGGTAAACAAAAAAAAAGTGGTTGACGATAGAAATAGCGTCAACCACTCTGGCTTTAATAAGAAAAATATCTAGTTATTGGCAATATTTAAAGAGTTAGATACCACTAGTACAGCATCCCCATTGTTAGCCTCAACATTGATAATATAATCTCCACCACTAATAAATTCCATATCAAATGAATATTTAAAATACTTATTTTCAAGATTACTAACTAATGCATTTTGAAGGTAAAAGTTACGTTCACCTGCAAAAATTGTTGCATTCACACTTTGATGATTAATAAGTATCTTACACTCTTTATTAACACTAATTTTCACATCAGGGACTGTTTGAAGAGTCATAGTAGAAGTTACATAAATCTCCATAGATGTTAATCTATTTTTCACAATTCTACTACCACTGTTTTTTGGGAAAAATGAACATTGCATGTAAGACTGATTATTGTTATTTCTTCTAAGAAAGAATGCACTAACCTTGTCTCTTTCAGCTTTTAGCTCATTGTTTTGTGTCAAAATTATATTATATAAAAATTGGATAACAACAGCATAAATAATTAAGATGCTTAACCAAAATAAGTGTAACCCATTAGTGTAGCTACCACCAAGTATAGATCCCAAAATTATTAATACTGCTGTAATTACTATGTTAATTACAGTCGATAATCGCATTAATAACTTTCCTCGTGAATTTTATTAAATAAATTTCATCACTATTATCTACAGAAATTCTTCCATTACTATAAATAGATACAAATTGTCCATCAACAGACATGGTTAATCTGTCTAAAGTATATTCATTTACTATGTTTTTGAATATTTCTTCACTTACAGAATCTAAGTAGAAATCTTCTTCTTCATTTTTATATTCTAATTTTTTTATAAAGCCCGTTAATGAAGTATATACACTTAGGAACTGGCTATTGTCTATAGCCACTCGTTGAATTGAAACGTTAGCCTTTTGTTCTATATGTTCTGCTAAATCCTTTTGGTACTCTTCTAATACTTCCTCTAACAAGAAAAAGTTACTTTCCAAGAAGAAGAAACAATTAATAAATTGAGTGAATGGTAGGTTCATTTGGTTTCCGACCCTTTTTGTACCTACCAAATATTCATCTTTAATGTGGTAAACGATATGGAACATATCTTTTTCAATCTCATTAAAATGGAACAACTCAATGTCTTCGTGCTTTTTAAAAAAATTCACCTTATTAACAGATAACTTCTTTAAACGTTTAGGATTATCAACTTCAAATAAAGTGAAATTCAAAACTATACCTCCTCTTTCAATCCTTTAAGTACACGATGTAAATAAAGAATAAACTCCTCTATAGAAGATCCTCCTAACTCATCCTCGTTTAAGACCACTCGATTTCCTTGACTATATAATTTAACAGTGACTGTGTTTGGAGCACCAGGTGCATCATATGGCAATTCAAATGTTATATGTGACATTTTTCCATGTTCTCTGTAATCCTCATTTACTTGGGATGGAAATTGATCATTGGCTGGATCAATTTCAAAAGATACTCTTTTTGTACTGTCGCCATATCTTTCTATTTTATCCAACTTCGCTGCTGTCCAATCATATCTATCTTGGATTTTCCTTAAGAGACGATCGTCTAATCGAAATGTAGTAGCCTCAAACCCAAGTTCTTCTATGAGTGATTTAACCTTACTCTTTGCAATCTCCTCATTTGAATTATCAAATTTAATGATAAGATCACTTTCTTCAGAGACTATAGTAAAAGATTTGCTATAATAATGATGTTGGATTCTCTCTGTAGTTAAATCATTATTCACCAATCTTGCCTCGTTGAAATAACCAAGACTTCCTTGTGAAGCACAATAACTTTCTACAACGTTCCTATCATCTCTAACCAGAATATAAGGGTTAATGAATCCTTCACCGTTTATTCTTCCTTCATTATTAATTGGTGCTCTTTTTTCAATCATTGCCTCTCTTAATAGGGCTAAGTTTAGCTGTCCCTCTTCTGAGTAAAACAGGTCTAATTGCTCCGATGTATTTAATGTATAAAAGTAGAAGAAATTCATATTATCCTCCATATAAAAAAATATGTTATAAGTCAAGTATCTAATATTGAAAAAAATTGTCAAGTGAAATGTAGTTGTAGAAACGAATAATCATAAATAATTTATCGTCATTTAACTCGGTTTCATAATTCTTGGAGTGATAATGATATGAGATTTACCTTTTCTAAAGGTACCAAAAAGACATTAAGAAGCAAAAGGATATAAGCAAATAAATTGACTTAAAGAAAAGACTCGAAAATGGGAAGAAATTAAGGTGGTATGAGAAAAAAGGATATCCAGAATACTAATTACAAGAAGAACAATTACAGGAAAAAATTAAAAAATACTAAAAAGAAAGCCCCATAAATTCTAGGGACTTCCTTTATATAGATCGCTTGATTGCAAAAACTTGTTCTTTCAATTAATTCATCGTCATGCCCAAAAAGTCTTTAAAATCCACTTTCGCACTGGTATTGCACAGATAGCAAATATAAACGGCATGCCAAAAAGAGCATTCAAATCTAATACACCTTCAGAAAAACAGTAAACTACCGCAACCACGAATCCAAATATTGCCCCATAAAACATTGCTTTAAATATCATACGTTAACCATCCTTTTACCATTGTATTTTTGTAAATATTATTTACATATGCCCCTTTTCCTTTAATGAAATAAACTTGTCTGCACATACAACAAGATGATCTAACACATCAATCCCAATAATCTTTCCCGCTTCAACTAGCCTCTTGGTAACTTCAATATCCTCACGACTAGGTGTAGGATCGTTACTAGGGTGATTATGAGCAACAATTATTGATGCAGAATTTGAGAGTATAGCCGGCTTTAATACCTCTCTTGGGTGTACTATGCTTGCATTCAAGCTGCCAATATGACAAATATTAATTGCTGTAGGTTGATTCTTCGTATCTAAACACACGACAATGAAGTGTTCCCTATCGATGTCTACAAGAAACTGCTTTAGTAGCATATAGGCATCCTCAGGCGACTTAACATTTCTTTCTGGATAAAGAAAGCTATTTTCTTTTACTAATTTTAAGCTAACGATATTAACTCGTTTAGCTGGATACTTTGGTAGAAGATTTTCCTCTAATAGCCTTAATTGCTCATTTCTAGGTACTAAGTAATTTTTCATCATTTATTTCCTCCATATTTTTGATTTTGGTTTTGATACAAAACTAGAGAGAAATTAAAAGAGGGCGAATCTTCATTTGAAGATTCGCCCTCTTTTTTTCCTAGTATATGATTCTTTGATTTCCCATCAAAATGTAATATTATCGTATCAACTTTCCTTTCATTATTGATTGTTATTCGCTCCACTACCATATTTAAGATTGTTTTCTTTTTATCATGAGCAGCATTTCGGATAATTTGGTTAAAGTTTGTCATTAGGTTTTTTACAACCTGATAATCAACTGGTTCAGAGTTATTTAATCTGAGCTTTGCTTGTAGAGATTCTTTAAGCTTTATTTTATTTTTAACTTCTTCAGTAATTGATGCAAGTCTTTGGGATAAATCTTCCTTTGAAATCATGCTGTCTTCGTATAGTTCGAACCACTTACTCTTTTTCATATCAAATGCACAGATCTCCTTTTCAATCTGTTGCATCTGATCCTCCAAAGGCTTGATCGTGCTTTTTCTTTTCTCGTTAATATTATTTACAAGGTCCTTTAATATATTTTCGTTAAATAAGCTGAGGTGGATCTTATCAAACACGAATTGTTCCACTGCATCTGCTTTTACACTATTTGACCTACAAGCTGCTGTTCCTTTGTTCCTCCATGCTCCACATTGATAATATCTGTGGATAACATAGTTCCCATCTTTATGCTTTTTCTTTACCCTACCAGCAACCATGGATGCTCCACACATAGGACACTTTATAAGGCCGGTTAAAGGATAAGAACCACTATATATTCTATTAGGTTTATGGGACCTCTCACTATATAGTCTTTGGACCCTCTCCCATAATTCAATAGGTATTATAGGCTTATGCTCACCTTCAACTATTATAGGATTTTTATTCAACCCCTTTCTTCTTTTCTCACTCCAGTTTTCTCTCCGATTAAATCTGATTTTGCCAATGTATATTGGATTCATTAGGATTTCTTTAACTGCATTTATTGAAAATAAATTTCCTTTCTTAGATTTATAACCTAATTTGTTTATATGATTAGTTAAGCTCTTTAAACCTCTCCCCTCTGAATATAAACGAAAAATTTCTTTAACAATAAATGCTTCTGTTTCTACTATTTCTAGCCTTGTTTTATTTTCATCTATTTCGCTTTTCACACTCACATACCCTAGAACCACCCCACCATTCCATTTTCCAGCCCTCGCTCTTTGTTTCATTCCCATCTTCACATTGTCTACTATGGTCCCTCTTTCAAACTCACCAATTGAACCTAGTAAACTCATCATTAATTTACCTATTTGAGTTGATGTATCAAATGGTTCTGTACAGCTTCTAAATGCAATATTATTTTTGTTTAACACTTCTACAATATTTAATAGGTCTAGTTGATTTCTTGCCATTCTATTAGTCTTCCATACCCATACTTCTTCAAACTTTCCTTGATTAGCATCTTTAAGAAGTTGCTGTAAGTTTAACCTGTTTTTAATAGATTTCCCGCTTATTCCTCGATCGACATACTGAAATTCAACATGTCTCCCCTCATGTTCACACTTCCGTATAATGGTTTCTATTTGCGCATCAATTGAGTAACCTTCTTCTGCTTGCTCTGCAGTCGATACCCTTGCATACAGTGCAGTTTTTATCATAAGTCCTCTACCTCACTATCACTATTAAGCTCCTGATTCAACAGGTCTCCTATAAAATCGATCAAAATTACATAGTCACTTTTTCCATACTGCTCATCCATTAGATATCCCCCGCATATGTCACAGGAAGTCATGCAAACCAAGGCTTTTTCTTTTAACTCAAAGATATAATATATATCTATAAAGATTTATATTACTATCTTCGTATACCTGACCTGCATGATAATCCTATATAAGATTTTGTAGCCAATTGTAGATGCCTGGTAGTAGAAGATTTGTTCCAAAATCTACAGCACATTGACCGTTCCACTAGCATAATTACTACGTTCCTGACATTTACGTAGATAAAGTAGCCATTTTTAATTAAAATCATTTTTATTCCTTCTCATACTCCCGCTGCTTTAACGTTATTCCAATGTAACCATCCAATGGTGTTGATTTATTTAATCTGAATTTTGTTTGTTTTACAGGCAGCTTCTTTACTTCCGAAAAAAACTCTTTTTTGCTCAATATAGTTTGGCAGTTATCTCTTCCATACGTTAAATAAGCTGAATACAAATCTCTCTTATGGACTCTACAATGATCGTTATTAGGCTCTAGTTTGCACATTACATTAACGAAGTCATTTATATTGTTCATCTCACTTTTGTATTGATTCTTGAATTCAATAGAATCTCGACATTCAGTAAATACAAAATTATTTTTTATTAAGCGTTTTAAACCTTTTATTGCCCATTGGACAATAAAATCCTTTTCTGAACGCAATTTATCTTTAAGTTTATAATCCCTTTCACTTTCTGGAATCGTATTATTAAATACAACAAATACAATTCTGTCGATAAATGCCGTTGTATCGTCTAAAGTCTGCAACTTTGGCATAGCATTGCCGGCCATAATTACCTTACAGCGGTTAACAAAGTTTATCGCAGACTTATATTTAACATCTCCTCTTACTCTATCGCTTCCTGTTAATGATTTTATGATGTCGATATTTTTCAAGGCATTGTCATTTAACTCTCCGCAAACATTCAGCTTCTTCTTATATAGATCAGATAATGCAAATTTTTTACTTAATTCATGAAGAGGAACATTACTTGTGTAATCTATTCCAATTATTTCTGTCAATAATTCTAATAATGTACTCTTTCCTGTATGTGGGGCACCTATTAGTACAAACCATTTTTTTGCATTTGTGTAGTTTGAGATTGAGTATCCTAATAGCTCTTGTATCTGCCTCATTTTATCCTCGGCTCCCTCTGTACATTGATTGATAAAATCCAAAAAATGTAATCCATTAGGTTGTTGCCTTTCGTAATTAGCATTTATAAAGCTTGTAAAGCTGTATTTCGGAGAATGACTTAGTACTCTGTCTTTTTTGATATTTAGAACACAATCATTAAAATTTATCAAATGTGAGTAATTATCTAAATCGTCTTCATTTATTTGAATTGCTTCACTACTCTTCAATCGATCAATTATGCCGTCAACTGTACCTTTAGAAAGTAGTCTTTCTATTTTATCTGACCAACCGCTTCGTACAAGAGTCCTGATTTGATAGTCCTCAAGTTCAAAGAAGCAACCTTTTTCAGTGTTATATAGGTAAAGGGTATCTTTCAAACACTTAAGGGTGTATCTTATAAGTATTTTTGAATATATATCAAACTCGATATTCTTATTATTGCTATCCTTCTGTGGCTGAACCTTAAAGTCTTTTATATTAATATTTACTTTCTCAGTAGTATTCTCTTTAGAAACTAACTCCAAGACCTTAGAATTTTCTTCCTCATAAGTATTATCTACAAGGAATAAATCATCTAACTCACCAAGCTCTAAGTTAAGTAATTGGTCTCTTCCTGGTGGATCAAAACTAATCTCATTATTTTTTAAATAACCTACTGGGATATCATTTAATTTAACCTTAGAAAAATTTTTATTTTCACGTAAATCAGTAAGTTCGTGATCATACAAATATTCATCTGATACCGATTCGATTGGTAAATCACTAATTTTTTTCCGGACAATATCTTGAAAATCACTTGTTTTTACCATTGATAAATACTCCTTTAACAAATTTTTAATAACTTCCGTAATCTTTATCTTCATCGTCAAGAAGTAAGTCATGAATAGCTGGAAAAAAGGAACCTACTAAAGTAAAGGCATTGTTACGAAGCTCTTTGAACATTGATTCCTTTTTTACAATTATTTCACTTATTTTACTGTTTAATTTACTATTGAAAACTGTCAACTGAGCAAACGATTGATTTTCAATATAAGCCAAAACTAAGTTTCTATCGTTCACTTCTTCTTCCTCTTTAAGAATAAATGCTGCATCTTTGTTATAACCATATAATCGTTTTTCCTCAGAATTTCTTCGATCAACAATTATTCTTAACTCACTACTCTGAACATTTAGATCGTTTACATACGACAATGCAATTTTTTTATTTCCGATATTTCCATTACAAACCTTTCTCTTTGGATTTATATGACATAGTAGAAAGAAAGTAGGTTCAATTCTTCTGTTCCCAACACACACATATGAATTTTCCCCATCACATGCAATCAATTGGATCAATGAATTACCTTCCGACATTTTTTCTAGAAGGTTTTCCTCTGCTTTAGTTAAGTCACTTACAAATGCCATAGCTTATCTCTCCTTTTAAATTTATTTACAAGAATTAAATTATCACCCCAAATTACCGGGTGTATTTATTGAATTTTCTGAATACACATCCTGAAAGCTTGAAATAGAAAAGCCGCTTCCCTTGTAAGAGAGCGGCTTTTCTATAAGTAAATTTATATTTTTTCTTCAAATAATTTTTCAATATCTATATTTGCATTATTAAATTTTTCCATTACTAAACGTGAATTAACTTCAAAGTCCCTAAATATTTCTAAAGCCTTTTCTAGACCACTATCTTTATCAAATTCTAATGCAAGCCCCTTGGTAACGAACTCTCTTGCAACGTAAGATAAATATTCTTCTAGGGATTCGGGTTTAAGCCTAATTATTTCAAACAAATGATCTATAGACTCCTCAGAAAATCCCCTCCGGAATCCATTCACTTTTTTAACTTTTTTATAAAAATCTATAAGATCCTCTGAATAATTAATCTCAGCTTCTTCTATACGTAAACCTAATTCATCCTCTAAATCCGTTAACTTGTATCCAGCAACATCTTTTAATGCTTGGTACAGGAACAACTTATTCTTAATCCCTTTTAATATTCTAGCTTCCTCTTTTTCAAATACTTCCTCACTCTTAATGGATAGTATCCCTTTAGGAGCGACTATTTTATCTACGAGGTATTCTTTTAATAGCGGTACATACAAAAAAATCATTATAAATAGTTCGATATAGCCTTTACCTTTAATAAACGGGAAACTGTTATTTTCTTTAACGATCCGCTCTGCTAAATAAAGCTTTAACCTTATATCCTCGATTAAGGAGAAAGATGCAATCACCTTCAAGTAATTTCTCTTATCTTTTTTAGAGAGCCTATTGATCTCCTCTTGCGGAATAAATGACCATACTTTAAGCAAAAAAAGAATATCTGTCTCTCTTTCAAGTTCAAGAATGTCTTTTGTAGGATTTGTTCTACTACCATTTAAATTTAACAATCTAATATACTGATAGTAATGAGTTACAAGATCGTTGTGAAAACTCTCTATATCGAGAATCTTATCAGGTCTTGGTTTTATAATTCTTTGCTTATCTACATATAACTTGTAATATATCGGAAATAAAGTGTTTTCCCTTTCTTTAAAAGGATATGTAAAATTTATTAGACCGTCTTCTCCGTCTAATTTATATCCCGACTCTAAACTGTCTTCTTTATTATTGGTATTGAATTTAAAAGTCTCAGTTATATAACTCTGAAAGCTTTCACTATGTACTATATGTATTTCGGTTTGCATTTGCTCAAACAGTTTACCTATAGTTGTATCCACTAAAGGTTCATCAAAGTAACTCCCTAGAATACGCTCTTCCTGTTGACTAAAATTTGTTGCCTCTTCAATAATGAGCTGGAGAACATACTTTTTTACATAATCTTCTACTACAGCAGCCACTAAATCTAGGCCAACACAAACTTGATTGAATTTTTCTCCTAGCTCAACTGTTTCAAGTATATCTTCGTAGTTTGTATTGTTAACGTTAAAGCGAAATCCTAATTCTTCATATAATTCCTCTTTTAATTTCTTGGTTAACTTTTGCATCTCACACCTCTTTAAATGACAAAACAGATATAACCAATATACTTTGTATTAAATTACTAGTGCAACATATGTTTTTTGGCATTTACGATATTGTACTAAGGTGAAAAAGGTCAATTCTTAATCAATACAGAGCAACAATAATCTAAAAGAAGCTATAAATTGAAAGTGGGAGTAAAGTTAATGTTTGAGTTACAGAATGACATCTTAACCATTGAAGAACTAATGGAGGCACTTTACATTGGGAGAAATTATGCATACAAACTACTTAACAGTGGAGAAGTTAAAGGATTTAGAGTAGGGAGATCTTGGAGGATTCCTCGAACATCAATAGAAGAATATGTAATTAAAAAGTGCAAAAGCTAGACCTCGCTTAGTTCAGTCTAAGCGAGGTCTTTTTTGTGCTCCTCTATGATCCTGCCTCTCATGAGGATTGCCTATCAGCATAGGCATCAATTGTATAATATATAAACTATTAATCTAATATTACCTTTATCAATGATTTAGTAAACTAACTTATAATAATACCCCTAATTTAATTTCAAGACCTATCCTACAACCCGATCGCTGAAGCACACATTAGCTGGTAAGTTGCTTAGTTACCAAGGCTCACTAAGTTTTCTTACAATGTCACTACGAGATAATACAGACGCACATCTTTCCCATAAGTGAGCCTCAGGATCTATGGTCCCACGATACCTCACACTAAAAGCATCTTGAGCCTTTTTCCTTTCATGAATGTATTCATTCATTCTTTCTTTAAGCTCTTCTTCATCCTTGATCCAGTCATCATCAATTGTATCTGGCAGGCTGCCGAAAATGTCATATGTGTCACGCAAGCGTTCTGACAATACATTGTATACTTTCTCATCTTGAGTTTCACTGTAGACCAGATTGAGCATATCAACAAACTTACGCGATTGGCCAAATCGTTTAATTCTACCCAATCGCTGTTCAAGCCGAGATGGGTTCCAGGGAAGGTCAATGTTAATCAATGTACCTAGAGTTTGAAGGTTCAACCCTTCACAAGCTGCATCAGTTGCTACTACAAGTCTAATCTCACGGGTTTTAACAGCAGCCTTGATGACTTCACGTTCAACATTATTGAACTGCATATCTCGAAAGAGACCACTTTTTCCAACTCCAGCGTAAACTGCCACTACTTCACCTTTAATAGATTTAGCCAGTTCTTTGGCAATCCATTCGGCAGTGTCGTAATATTGGCTGAAAATAATACAACCGTGCTCAAGCCACGTTTTTCCATCAGTTCTAAACTCAGTCAAGAACCACTTCAATGTATTAAGTTTAGAGTCTACCGCTTCAGGTCGTGAAAGCTGTCTCTCTATTTCTTTGAGGCAGTTGACTTCTTCGGGAGTCATTTCAGAAAGTATGTGTTCTACTTCTTCAATTCGGTCCTCATCTTCGTTTGATATAGAGTGCTTTAGCATCTTCTGTGCAGTTTTCAACCCAGATGCAAAGCTTGAACAAATACGCTGTAACATTAACGATTTCATAAAGCCGCCAGCTTTGGATCTAGATTGAAGCAGCTGGCTAAACTCCTCTGCTTTTTCATACGCAACCTGAAAGGGCGTATTGGTTGGAATCCCCAAACCAACAAAACGAGAATGATACTGTGCAAGGTTTCGGCTTAGCGGGTGAGTATTTACCCCTACTTTTTCTAACAGACCATCGTCCTCAAGCTGCTTTCGTTTTCTTAAAACCGTATGGCGTAAGACAGGATTATTTTCTTTGAAAAATTTGAGATCCAGACATTCAGAAAGCCACATATTCTTAATCATATAGTCCAAGTCTTCAAACCGATGTCCGCAAAAGAAAGACTGGGAGTCAATTGACAAATAATCACGAATCTGCTGTACAATATGATGTTCATATGCCGGTGGTAGTGGATTGCTTAACCGCTATATCTTGGAAAAAATTAAAAATTTTCATAAATTTAATAATTTTTAAAAAATTGTAGACAATTTTAGACAAAATGTTATATAATTCTATCATTAGTAAACTATGGAAATTATAAAGGGGGGATTTTTTTGGTTATTCAAAAAAAAATAAGGAAATATGGGATAGAATTATTTACATGTATAGCAATACTAGGAGCAATTCTTATTATTTCGGTTGCGGCAGGTGCCGTATCAATGTATCACATTTACACAAATGGTCAAAAACATGATCAAGTGGTACAATTTTGTAAGGATAGAGGTGGCTGGTTAACATTTACAACTACAAACGGCTATAGTGGGACACTAAAAGCACAGAAAAGTTCTTCTTGGAGTTTTATGCCCAGCAGTAGTAATACATCTAATATGAGTTGTACTCCTGGCGGAACAGCATACCTTAAGTATCCAAACGGCCAAACGATTATAGGGTCTATACCACCGATTGGTGAGTATGAATAAATAATAATTTTTAATAAATGTAATTAGTTTAAATCATCCATAGTTTACTAATTTCATTGGAGGTAAAGTCATGTTGAATATTGAAAATTTAGACTTCTCTTATACTCAAAACTCCCCAGTATTGAACAATGTTAATATTAATATTACATCGGGTGATTGTGTGGCTTTGGTTGGGTATAATGGAAGTGGTAAAACGACTATCATAAAATTAATTTTAGGTTTACTTAAACCTAGCCAAGGAATAGTTAATGTATTTAATCACTCTCCTAATATTAACAACAATGATTTTAAATCTAAGATAGGTATTAGTTTTGATGATCCAAATCTTATTGACTTCTTAACTGTTAACGAGTATTTAGAGTTTGTAATTAATACATATAAACGTATTGAGAATGGTATAACTGATTTACATATAGAGGAATATTTGGAACGTTTCAAAATGATAAACTATAAAAAAACGCTAATTAGAAGTTTATCGCATGGGACAAAGATGAAATTGCAACTAATATCTGCTATGATGAGCAATCCTGAATTATTAGTACTGGATGAACCAACCAATAGCTTAGATTTTGAAACTATACTAAATTTAGAAAAAACTATAATTAATAGAAACCCAAATCAAACAGTGTTTATAACAAGCCATGACTTTGATTTTTTAGAAAGTGTTTGTAACAAGTTTTACTTTCTTTATAATAAACAAGTATTTTTACTGAATTTTGATTCAAATAACATTTCTATTAAAAAGGAGATTCTAAGTATAGTGGAGGATAACATAAGTGAAGGAAGAAGTTAGGGGAAATAAATACATTGACATCATGGCCAACAATCTATTGAGGAACATTATTGTATATATATTGAATAAAAACTCATATCTAATAATGGTCCCATTTATTATCATAATAATATATTTTTATTTTTTGTATAACCACATATTTTTGGTGCTAAATAATGTAGCTATTAATAGTGAGGATTTATTGCGGGCTATTTCTACCTCAATAATATTAACAATTAATATGGTTGCTATTTTCTCTATTGCTTTGAGTGTATTATTTAATATAATCTACAATAGTTTTATAAAAAAATCATTTTTTTTTCCCATTGATATTTACCAATCTTTTGTGAAAATAGAAAATAAAATTATTGCTATTTTATTATTGTTTTTTTCTTGTTATATAATCACCTTTATCTTTGCTTTAAATAATAATTTAATTGAAAAGCTCTTCTTTTTAGCTGGAATAATATTTACTGTTTATGTTACATTTAAATTTTCAAATATAATCATTTTTATTTTCACTTTTTTAACAGCAAGTAATCTACCAGCAAAGAACATTCCTGTATATTATTGGATAATTTTCTATCAAATTACTTTTTTCGGTGTCTATATTAAAGTAATAACATTAATTCAGCAGAATTTACATGATAATTACTATATTGTTTTTTTAATGTTGATAATATTCATTATTGGTAGGATTCTATCTAACAAATTTATTAAAAGTTTTTATTCTCCTAAATACATTAAGCTATTTCTACACTCTAAAAAAGTAACAGTTATCGAAAAAAAATTAGATCTTGACAAAAAAATAAAATTTAATATGCTCACATTATTGCGAAACAAAAATATTATTATTAGTTATTTTATTATGTCTAGTATATTAATAATAATTCTGAAGTATCTAGGTCTGTTAATTAACAATAATGTTTATATTATCTCTTCAGTAATAATTTCACCTATACTTTTTAGTATTAAAGAAAACTTTCGAAATGATTATATAAGATTCCCAATTAATAAACTTGTAATTTATTTTTATGATGTTATTATTTCCATAATTGTTTCCGGTACTATTTTTATGTTTTTAGTTACAGTTTCAAGAGGAATTATATTTTTCAACGATATACTATTATTTTTTTCTTTACTATGCTTAAGTATTTCTCTGCAAATTGTTATAAAGATTCCTTTTAATCCAAATAATCAAAGTAGCATTTACTTTTTTGGTATATTTTCACTTTTTTCACAATGTATTATATTTATTACCCATTTTTTTGAGTTACCTATCGTTATATTATTTATAGTATCTTTGATTACTTTAATATGTATTCTATTTTATGGAGGTAAAAATGAGACTTCCAAAAAATTTTAAAATAAAACTAAACAAGGGGATATACTTTCGGGAGAATGGTATATTAGATATGAGAGTTGGAATGTTTTATCCTTATCATGCCTTCAACAAAGAAGATATTAAAATTATCAATAATATAAAAAATGGTGATAACTATATCAAATTACAACAACAAAAAGTAAATCATAATGCAGCATATGAAGATTGGATAAGACATTTTAAAGAGTTATATAAACTTGATTTATTTTATATCTCCAGTCCATATAAAGTAATTAATTTATTTATTAACAATCATGTTTATTACGATCAAATAAGATTAAAAATGCTTACTATATTTATTACTACAATATTGTTAGTAACAGTACCTATAATAATTTCAATGTTTTTAATATTTTCAATAACAAAATTAGATATTTTTGTTTCAATTTGCTTATTTATTATCATATTTATCGGTTCCTTAATCTTGCATGAAGTTTCTCATTGTGTTTCCTATTGGTTCTTATCAAAAGAAAAGTATAATGGCTATTTTTTACTAGAAAAAGGGACAGTTTATTTTGTATCAAATACAATAAATACATTAAAGGATCGAATAGTAGCTCTTGCAGGTCCACTAACTGGTTCACTTGTTTCATTCATAGCAATTAATATAATTAGTCATTCTTCGATTTATTTTTGGTTGGTTCCCTTGTACCATTTAATGCAAATACTACCGTTCTTTCATGACGGTAAAATAATTTTTGGAGGAAAACATGTTTGAGTCAAATAAAACTAAAAAATATATTGTAGTTATTATAACTTGGATTCTAATATATGGTGTTTTCTTTATTATAAGCTTACAATTGTTAGGAAATTTGATAGTCTATCCAAATATAATGGAAGAAGGACTAAATCATGCAACAATTTTTGGTATACCACTACTAGATTACAATGTTACTTTAGATGAATTTGGATACCCAGATGTTACAGTAACAGATAGAAATTTACTTTATAACCTTCTTCCTTTTATTTTTGCTGGTATATTTTTCTTAATTGGGCTCATTTTAGTTTCCCTTGTAAAAAAATTCATTAACAAGCTACTTATATAATATTGCTAAAAATGAAAGGTAGATTACTATGAAATATAGAGTCGGTATTTTTTTCGGTTTTTTAGCTTTTGTAAGTGTTTTCTTAATAGATCAAGGCTGGATTAGTTACGGTAATAAGAAATATCTCAATGAGATTTCTATAACAGAATTAAAGGAAAGGCTTTCAAATGATGAAATTGTGGTGCTAATTAGTACGTCAGATTCGGAATGTAATGTTTGTACTAAGGTATATCCTAAAATGAAAAGAATCGCAAACAAAGTTGAACATACTGTTTACTATGTTGATATTTCTAATATTTCAACCGATGAGATACAAATAATTCCCGAATTCTCTCAGGAGTACAACATTAATAGCATACCAACGCTGCTCCATTATAAAGAAGGAAAACTTGTATACAATATCACTGGAGACTTAGAGGAGAAGTCAATAAAAAATTATATTACTGGAAGATAAATAATATATAACTAAAAGATAGAAGCTTTTACAATGTAAAAGAAATTAACACAGTAAGTGCCTCACCCACTCTTGCTGTATTTTGCAATATAAAAGTGCAGAAAAATGCAAAGAAAAGTACAGAGGTTTGTCACCCAGGTTACTTTTCTTTATTTTCTTTTGGATAATGCATTTGTTAAGCGATAACTTTCACCCTGAAAAGAAATAATGTGAGCGTGATGAACCAGCCGATCTACCAAAGCTGCAGTCAATCTAGAGTCTGTAAATATTCGGTTCCATTGACTAAATTCTAAACTTGACGTGATAATCAAACTCATCTGTTCGTAAAACTCCGAAATAAGCTGGAGATGATAGATCTCTGCTATATGTACCAATCGAAGTGTTTTAAACTTTCCTCTTAATTGATCACTCATTCGCCTACCTCCTTCAATGGAGTAAGGGCATCGTACTGATTCCAATTCTCTGGAAACTTCTTAATAGTTAACCCCTTTAATTTCCGAGCACCATATTTATTTTCAAAGAAATTAAAAAAAGTAACTTTCACCGCTGCAAAATAGTAGTGTTTGAGTTACCTTTTTTCATGAAAATATTATACCTGCTATAACCAATTTTGATATAAATTTTTAAACCTTAATAATTGCACCTTCTAGTTATCAATTTGATAAATTTCATTAAAAGTTTACCGTTATTTATGATACGGTTCACCCCGATTAATCCGAAAAGCCCGATACACCTGCTCCAACAAAATCAACCTCATTAACTGGTGTGGAAATGTCATCTTAGAAAAGGACAAGGTATCATTCGACCGCTTCATCACTTCCTCGCTCAAACCGAGTGAGCCTCCGATGACGAATGCAATTTTGCTTTTTCCATAGATAGCGAGCTTATCGATTTCACTTGCAAGCTGCTCGGACGATCGCTGCTTTCCTTCTATGGCCAGCGCGATGACATGAGCGTCATCCGATATCTTAGCCAGGATCCGTTCGCCTTCTTTCTGCTTTACCTGCACCATTTCTGCATCGCTCAATTGTTCCGGTGCCTTCTCGTCTGGAAGCTCCATCACCTCCACCTTGGCGTAAGCTCCGAGCCGCTTCAGGTACTCGTCAATTCCCTGCTTTAAATATTTTTCTTTTAGCTTCCCAATTGTGATTATTGAGATATTCACAGTCATCCCCGCCTTGCAAACAGTTTATCCACAGAAGTTATCCACATATCAACAATTTCTATCCACATTTAGTATGCGAATACTAGTTCCCCACCATATATACTGCATGTTCGGAGCAGAATTCACAGGTTGTTGATAACTTTTCATCTTCTGGCACCATCTCCAGTATTGGTGCCTCTTCGTGCTCATCTATGTACATTTCCATTGCCAGTTCAATATGTTCCAAACAGCATTTCATAGTGTCCAATCCTTTCTACACCTTGTTTTCCTTTCAAGAATACCACTTATCCACATGTTTATAAATAAAAGCACACAACAAGGGAGAAATCTCCCCCTTGTTAAGATGATTCTTCTGATAATTTAACGGAAACGTTCTGAATATCCTTGCCTCTATAAAACGTCACTTCCATCGTGTCCCCGATTTCTCTTTCGTTATATAAGTGTTTTCGAAGCTCAATGACGTCTCTTACAGGCTCACCATCCAGTTCGATAATTACGTCATATTCCTTCAGTCCTGCTTCCGCTGCTGGAGATCCAGGGGAAACGCCAGTTACATAGACGCCTGCTTTGACCTCATCCGGAAGCTTTAATGTTTCCTGCCAATGGTAACTGGATACGTCCGATAAGGAACCGATGCTGACCCCAAAATATGGCCTTCTTACCTCTCCATACTGCTCCAGGTCATTGATGATCGGTATCACCGAGTTGATCGGGATGGCCAGTCCGATACCCTCTACCTCTTGCTGAGCTATTTTCATGGAGTTGATGCCGATAAGCTTGCCTTGAATATTGATCAAGGCCCCACCGCTGTTACCCGGATTGATGGCGGCATCCGTCTGCATGACATCCGCATGCCAATCAAAGGTGCCGTCTCGGTTAATGTCCACCGGAATACTTCTGTCCGTACCGGAAATGATCCCTTGTGTCACAGAACCGGAGAATTGAAGGCCGAGTGGATTCCCGATTGCAATGACAGGTTCGCCAGTACGCACACTATCAGAGTTTCCGAAATCAGCGACCTTTGTCACCAATTCATCCTTCATTTCAAGTACAGCCAAATCCGTCCAAGGATCCTCACCAAGCACTTCTGCCGGTACCCTCGTTCCATCAATCAGGCTCAACTCGACTTCTCCTGCTCCTTCAATGACATGAAAATTTGTGACAACAAAGGCTTTGCCGTTTTCCTTTTTGTAAATGACACCAGATCCAGTACCCGCTTCCCCTTCTTGGTCCGTTTCGACCTCGCCGTTTTCCCAGAACGAGGACTGCTGTAGATTAATGACGCCAACTACCGCTTCAGCTACTGCATCGACGGCCTTTGTAATGCCTGATTCAACATTGACGGAGACATTACGGATTTCAGCCGATCCCGCCTCACCAGGTTCCGGTAATCGGCCAACTTCTCCTTCATTTCTTGGCTCAAGCTCACTCAAGTCAGGTGTTGCATTTTTTGATAATGACGGAATGGCAACCATGAAAAGGAATGCACCGAGTAATAGTCCAATAAGGCCCGGTATTAAGTATCCTCTTCCTGTTTTTTTCTTTTTTGAATGATCATGCTGGTCGTAGTATCCCACTTCATATCCTTCCTTCCTGGAAAATGCATCTCTCCATACGGCAACTTTCATGTGAAAACCTCAAGCCTGGAGCTGTTCCTTTGCATTTCCATTTCGAAAAAGACAAAAAGAAAGGCGCTAAAAGCCTAAGATTTTACACGAAAGCCAGCGCAGTTGGTGATTTTGGATCTGTATCATATAGCTCGACCTGCTCACCGGTGATGATCCCCCGTGTGGCAAGTGTTTGCTCTACAGACATTCTCGCTAGATCTTTCATGTTATTATCTTGACTTAAATGCGCCAAATAAATACGCTTTGTTTGATCGCCCAACACATCTGCCATAGCAAGCGCTGCATCCTCGTTGGATACATGCCCGACATCACTTAGGATACGGCGTTTGATACTCCAAGGGTAATGTCCCATCTGCAGCATCTGCACATCGTGATTGCTCTCAAAAACATACGCGTTTGCGTTCGAGATGATCCCTTTCATCCGGTCGCTGACATAGCCTGTATCGGTAATGACGACCAGCTTCTTTTCTCCTTGATGAAAAGCGTAGAACATCGGCTCCACTGCATCGTGGGAAACACCGAATGACTCTACATCCAAATCACCAAAGGTTTTGACCCGCTCCGTTTCAAAATTGAATTTCAAATCGGTCGGGATTGCGCCGACGAGGCCGTCCATCGCTTTCCAAGTCTTTTCATTCGCATAGACAGGGAGCTTGTACTTTCTCGCAAGCACCCCAATCCCCTTAATGTGATCGCTATGCTCATGTGTAACGAGGATTCCGGAAAGGTCCTCTATTCTTTTATCTATTTTGGTAAATAACTCTTGTATCTTTTTGCCGCTCAAACCAGCATCAATTAATAAAGAATGCTCCTCTGTTGCGACATAAATTGCATTTCCAGTGCTACCACTGGCAAGCACGCTAAAATGCAGGCTCATGTCACTTCACTCCAATGTTCTATTTTCTTTTCGGATGATCTGTCCTTCCAATGCATTGACGAAGAAATCCTGTTCCCCATTGACGACAATGTGCCAGGTTGGTGTCAGTACATGGGAAGATGTAATCTGTACTAACGTATAGTAGCCAAGTTTGACATCCGTCACATGACTTCCCGGCTTCAGTTCATTCATATTATACAGGTTTTCCAGTGCATTGAAGGCCGTTATCAGCTCCTGTGCCTCGTCCATCTCCTCCAAATCGGAAATCAAGGTCTGTTTGTAGGAAACGATATTGTTTTCCTCATCCAGATATAAACTAAGCATGCCACTTTCATTGTTACTGTAAATCAGTCCTTTTTTATAGGATTGAAAGAAGATAAGCTCCTTTTCCCCTTTACGATAGAACTTATAGTCATATTTATCGTTGAACAATAATTGTTCTCTCAGCAGTGAAGGAAGCTTGGTTTCCATTTCGGTTTCAGGCGCTGGTATAGGCTCTTTCAAAGCACCGACCAATACTGTTTCGTTGACAATCTCGACCGTTTGTTCTTTTTTCTCTAACGCTTCCTTGTCCTCAACAGAAAATTTGTAGCTCTTTCCACTGATATAGCTTTCGGTTACGGGTTCCTTTGGGAGATTCTCATAGGTAATTTCATCTGCTTCAAACTGTTCTTCAATCGTAGCCTCTGTAATGAGATCCCATTGATTTTCATTTCTCTTTTCAAATATTTGCGAAGCCAAAAAGATATTCAGGATGAGAAATGTAATAATGAAAATGGTCTTTGTTTTCCGCCAATCCATCTTACATTCCCCCTCCCAGTTCATCTGTTTCCGTGAAAATGACCTTTGACCAGCTGTTATTATCAAGGTACATCCATACAGGCTCCAATATCAAAACCCCTTGATAATCCATTTCACGTTTTAGCTCATAGCCGACCCTGATATCCTGAATCGTTGACATATCCAAGTTCTTCAGGGCATTCAATTCACGCTCCACTTGGCTTGCAGGTGGAAGAATTGTAGTCTGCGGATCATTTATCGGTGGCCCCAGTTGATAGATGGGACGTGAATAGCTATACACTTCATTGTTTCTCCATACCTGATTTATCTCGGTCAACCCATCACGGTTCATCACAGGGTAATTTCCGACATGTAATTGAAAAACGACTCTTTCATAATCGGCGTCCGATACATTCCAGCGTGAAAATTGGAATCTATCCGTCCAGCCGCTATGCTCGTTCACAAAGTCTATTCCTCGTTCAATCACATTAAAATCAGGGGAATTGGCTTCATTAGGCAATACGGTATTGACATATTGAAGCTGTGTATACGTACGGTCCACGCTCATGAATCTTTCACTGTCCGTATAAACTTCCCCTACATTCATCTGATCCTTTGTCACGACACTTGGATCATTGAATAATGCATCCCTGAATTCATCTGGATTGATCGAATCTGTGAGGAAGTTCATTCTTGGCATTTCTGCTGGTGCCTTAGGTACGAAAATATACCGGTCATCCTCTGCAGCAATACTTACATACTCGTTATATATAACAGAAGGTGTATAGAATTTCTCTTTAAGCGTCGAGAGGGAGATATTGTTGACCTTCGCTTTATACACCCTTCGATCTTCATAGTTGACCAGGTGAAGGACAGGCGTACTTTTCTCCCCTTGATTATTAATGTCTATCAATATACGGTCCACCGTTCCATTCGGCACTTCTTCGTCAGTAAAGCCAATAAGGTATCTCAAGGTTTCCAATGGAATATCATCAGGGAATATCACTTCCATCTTCCCATTGTCATGCATAAAAGGAATAAATTCCTCTTCCTCAATCAAGGTGGAAGTAGGATCTATATCAAATAGACTCCACTTCTTCATTTCTTTAGTAAAACGGAGAATTTCCTGATTCTCAATCGTTCCATAGTGCACCCCATCGAAATGATACAGGATTTTGGAAGGGCGAATAATATTTTCCGGCTCTTCCGTTTTACTGATCTCCACATTTCGAAGCAGCTTTTCATTACTTGTATAGTCCAATGACGGCTGAAAAGTCCACAGATTCCAGGAAAGAACCAGGCTAGTCAAGACAAGGATGGTTAATATAAGTGATTTCAGATTTTCGTATTTCATGACCAATCATCCTTTTGTTCTTCTTGCTTGATAGGAAGTGTAAAGAAAATCTTTGTTCCTTTTCCTTCCTGACTTGACGCCCAAATGTCCCCATTATGTGCATTAATCATTTCTTTTGCAATGGCAAGACCTAGACCGGTCCCCCCAAGCATACGCGTCCGAGCTTTATCTACGCGATAAAAACGATCAAATACCTTGGACAGATCAGCTTTAGGTATCCCTACCCCCTGGTCGCTTATGCTTACTAATATCTGCTTGGCCGTTTCCTCTATATGGACAGCAAAAGTGATGGTACCACCCTCGGGAGAATATTTCATGGCATTCGAAATGATATTGTCCAATACCTGGGTGATTTTATCTTCATCCAGACTCACCCACACTGCTTCTGCAGGCAAGTCACGGACAAACGTCACCTCTTGGGATTTTGATAACTCGAAACGATCAATGATTCGATTGAAGAATTCCACAAAATCAACAGAAATTTTATTAAAACGATAATCCCTTGTGTCCATTTTGGAAAGCTGAAGCAGGTCATTTACTAGACGAATCATACGCTCTGTTTCTGTCTGGGTCACATCCAGAAATTTCGGCGCAATCTCGTCATCCTTCCAGGCACCTTCCGCCAGCGCCTCCAAGTAACTGCGCATCGTCGTCAAAGGTGTCCGCAGTTCATGGGATACATTTGCAACGAATTCCCGTCTCTCTTGATCTATCTTCTCTTGTTCTGTAATATCATGTAAAACCGTTATCAAGCCGTTAATGAACCCTGTTTCCTTCTGAATGATGGAGTTGCTGGCGCGAAGAATCAACGGTTTCTTTTCTGTACTGAAGTCCAGGATAAGCGTTTCCTGTTCCGATACTAAACTATCAAAGGTATGTGTTTCGACAATATCAAGGACTTCCACAATCGGTTTTTGCAGGACTGTTTCACGTGAAACGTTCAGCATCCCGAGTGCCGGTTCATTGATCAGGATAACCCTGCCTTTCCGGTCTGTCGCAATAACCCCATCTGTCATATGGGAAAGGACCGAGCTTAACTTACGCCTTTCTCCCTCTGTTGTAGCTTGTGCTTCCTGGAGTTTTCTTGTCAGGTTATTAAAGGAAAGCGCCAATTGCCCTATTTCATCATTTCCGTATATATTTACCTTGCGCGAAAAATTCCCTCTTGCCATCTCCAAAGCCTGTTTTCGCATATCCGACATCGGCCTCGTTATCGTCTGCGCCAACAGCACTCCCAATACAGCTGTTACGGCCAAAGCAAGCGTTGTCCCAGCCGTAAATATACTATTAATCTGACGCATCTGAGCATAGACATTTTCCATGGATGCCTTCATATAGATAGCACCTATGATTTCCTGACTGTTCGTCTTTATGGGAGCTGCAATAATGCGTACACGGTCTCCTGTATTTCGATCGATGGCATCATCCTCGGAATATTGACCCACTGCAAGCGCACGTTTAATAAGCAGGTCCGTTGTCCTTTTCCCTACCATTCTAGTTTGATTGTATGGATCTGACGTTCCTAAAACCTTGCTTTTATTATTGATGACCCGTACTTCCAAAATATCCTCCATGGTAACATCCTGCAGAACATTTCGGATATCCTCTTCGATGGTTAACGTCGTATCGTCCCGTTGCTTCTTGATTTCCTGCTCAATACTGTAGGTCAATAACGAGATTCGTTCGTCTAGGGAGTCTGAAAAATTACTAATTAATTGCTTTTCAAGCTTGCTTACAAAATAAACCCCGATAATCTGCATGGCAATCAGAATCAACAGGACATATATCAACACAAATTTTAAGTGAATGGAGCGAAAGAAACCAACTTTTTTCATGAGTATTATTCCTGCTCGGATTGTCGCAGGTAATAGCCAACTCCTCTTCTAGTAACAATCCATGTAGGATGGCTTGGATTGTCCTCTATCTTTTCGCGAAGGCGTCGCACTGTTACATCGACTGTACGGACATCTCCATAATAATCATAGCCCCAAACAGTTTGTAGCAGATGCTCACGGGTCATGACCTGTCCTATATGCTTAGCCAGATAATGAAGCAATTCGAACTCACGATGTGTCAGCTCGATCATATCGCCGCGCTTTGTCACCATATAAGCATCTGGGTGAATTACAAGCGAGCCGATGGCAATCTCGGTCGGTTCATCCACTTCATTACCTTTTTGTTGATGTCTGCGCAGATTCGCCTTTACACGTGCTATTAATTCGCGTGTGCTGAAAGGCTTCGTGACATAGTCATCCGCACCAAGCTCTAGCCCCAATACTTTATCTATTTCCGAATCCTTCGCAGTAAGCATGATAATCGGCATTTCATACTTCTTCCTTACTTCACGGCACACTTCCATTCCATCTCTTTGAGGAAGCATGATGTCCAATAGAATCAGGTCAGGGCGAATTTCTTCCACTTTGTTGACCGCTTCTTCCCCATCATAGGCGCAATAAACATCATACCCCTCTTTTTGAAGGTTGAATTTTAATATATCTGCAATTGGTTTCTCGTCATCTACAACTAATATTTTCTTTTCCATCGCGTATTCGCTCCTTATCACATCTATCTATTAGTATCATTTAAATTTTCTATGTGCATTATACTAAATACTTTACCATGTAAAGCTCGGTAAAGCATCTAATAACAGAAAAGCAGGTGTTTCTATATCAACACCGCTGTTGATTTCCGCACTAGGCTGCGCTTTCCGCGGGGCGTTTGTGGAGCCTCCTCGGCTTCGCCTGCGGGGTCTCCACTAAACGCTTCCTCCCGCAGGAGTCTTCGCCTATTGCTCCAATCAACAGCTAGATTCTTTATATATAGTAACACTGGTCATTAAGAGAGCTTTAAAGAAAGAAAAACCTCTAGCTTTTTGTGGTTTGCTAGAGGTTTGAGAGATTATTTTAGTTTAAGAATTGCATTGGGTCTTTTAGTTGACCATTTTGGTACACTTCAAAGTGCAAATGGATTCCGGTGGATTGACCAGTTGTTCCCATTACACCGATTTTTGCCCCTCGAGCGACTGTTTGTCCAACTGATACATCGATGGATGCTAAATGAGCGTACGTAGTCTTCATTCCATTTTGGTGATTGATCACGATCTTATTGCCATAACCGCCATCCCAGCCAGCTGACTCTACAACACCATTATCAGCAGCTTTGATTGTACGGTCACTAGGACGTGCGATATCGATACCTTTATGCATCTTACCCCAACGATGGCCCATTTTACTTGATACATAACCGCCTACTGCCGGCCATGCAAGTGATCCACTGCCACGTGATGGGATTACCTTTGTTCCTTTTAGTACAATATGCTTAACAGGTTCTTTCAACACTTCTTCGTGTGTAACCTCTTTATTGACTTCAACACCATTTTCTTTTGTAACAATGGTTTGAATGTTTTTCTCCCCATTTACACCTTGCTGCTTCACTTTTGTTTCCCCTTTAGGAAGATCTGCATCTTCCACTACTTCTTGCTCGTAAGGGATTTCTTCATTACGGGAGGATTCCTCTTTCACTACCACATGTACGAATGGCTTTAAAGCCGTAACGTTTAATGTAGAACCTATTTTCAGTAAAGAATCTTCCTTGATGTCAGGGTTTAATGCCAACAGCTCTTCAGAAGTAAGGTCGTGCTTTTCAGCGATATCCCCTAGGACGTCCCCTTGGGCCACCTCGTACTTTTCCTCTTCCTTGACACCCTTCTTCAGAAGGTTCACCGCTTCCTCTACTGTCAGTACTTCAGAAGGCTTAACATTTTTCTCGGAAAATGAAACTTTTTCTTTCATTTGAACGTCTAATATACGAGACTCATCCACTTTGATTTCTGGAAGCTCCACATCGACTTTCTTTCTTTGCTCCAACTCTTTCAATTTCTCCTCGGAGACAAAGTCTAAAGTCAGTTGTTTTACTACTTTTTCAGCATCTTCTTTACTGCCAAGCAGCACGATTTCTTTTCCGTCAACCGTTATGGCAGAAGCATTTGCTTGTACTTCCAATTCAGAAGTAACTTTAGCTAAAGTTTCCTTGTTCTGAGTGGAAGGTCTGAATACCTTTTCCGGTAAAACGGAAAGCTGGTTTTCTACAGTAAGGTCAAGACCTTTGAAATCCTTCTGCATCTCTTGAATCTTTGCATCGACTGCTTTGTCCAGGATGCCTTTATCATCTACTGCTCCAACCCGTTCCCCATTTACATAGACATGGTAGATTGTCCCTAAAAGGGAGTTTTCGCTTGCTTGGGCAGCTACAGCACCAACTGATAACGTACCTACTGCAACAGTAGTAAGCAACGCTTTTTTAGTCAGTACAGAAAAACGATTATTTCGTATTTTATGTTTCATATTTATTTTTTTGGTGTATGTACTATATATAGACTTTAATTGGCTGATCATGGTTAAATCCCCCTGATTCCATTCCTCTACAAAAAAGAACATGTTTATTTGTTGAAAGATTACTAGGTATTTCGATACCCACGTAAATTTTTCGACTTCTTTACCATACCATATAACTATAAAAGAATAGAATAGTAGAACAAAAGATGTAACATAATTGTATTATTGTTGTCATATTTAGGCGATATTTAGTGGTTTTTCCTTATATAGTTATCTAAATGGGTAATTTTTCTTACATAATTATGATAAATCTTGAGGCTATTTTGGTAGTTTTGTATAATGAAGGCTATATTGGCAGTAATTATGGAATATAAAAAAGCACGCCGCTTTTCGAGTTGTGAAAAGAGGCGTGCTTTTTGGGATGGCTCGGGACGGAATCGAACCGCCGACACATGGATTTTCAGTCCATTGCTCTACCGACTGAGCTACCGAGCCTAATTTAGATATGTAAATAAAAATGGCGGTCCCGACCGGGATCGAACCGGCGATCTCCTGCGTGACAGGCAGGCATGTTAACCGCTACACCACGGGACCTTAGAAGCTTAAAATAAATTGGTGACCCATACGGGATTCGAACCCGTGTTACCGCCGTGAAAGGGCGGTGTCTTAACCGCTTGACCAATGGGCCTTGCAATGGTGTGCCATGAAGGACTCGAACCTTCGACCCTCTGATTAAAAGTCAGATGCTCTACCGACTGAGCTAATGGCACTTGAATGTCTAACAATCTACTGTTTTGACGACGTTTTTAATAATAGCATAATAGTATCGTTTAAAGCAATAGTCTTGTAAAAAAAGATTTAAATAAAGTGAAACGGATAAACACCGCTGTTGATTTCCGCACTAGGCTGCGCTTTCCGCGGGGCGGTGCTGGTGCCTCCTCGGCTTCGCCTGTGGGGTCTCCAGCTTACCGCTGTCTCCCGCAGGAGTCTTCGCCTATTGCTCCAATCAACAGCTATAGTCATATAGCCAATACTATTCTCTGATAGAACCAATAATAAAAGATGGCTGCTTTATAAGAAAGCAACCATCCCTACTTTAATTTATTATTTATTCGCGTACACGCTTCTTACAACATTCGTCTGAGAGCGATCTGGTCCTACAGAGAATATGGATAGAGGGATGCCTGTAAGCTGGGAAACACGCTCGATGTAGTGACGCGCATTTTCTGGAAGCTCATCAAGGCTTCTTACGCCTGTAATGTCCTCTGTCCAACCTGGCATTTCTTCGTATACCGGTTCACATTCAGCAAGGATTTTCAAGCTGGCAGGGAAAGCTTCCATCACTTCGCCTTTGTACTTGTATGCAACACATATTTTTAGGGACTCAATACCTGTTAACACGTCAATAGAATTAAGAGACAGATCTGTCAGCCCACTAACACGTCGAGCGTGACGTACCACTACGCTGTCAAACCAACCGACACGACGGGGTCTTCCGGTAGTTGTACCGTACTCTCTTCCAACCTCACGGATTTGATGACCAATTTCATTATCTAGTTCTGTCGGGAAAGGACCATCACCAACACGAGTCGTATAAGCTTTCGCTACACCTACTACGTGATTGATTTTTGATGGGCCGACACCGGAACCGATTGTCACTCCACCAGCTACAGGGTTAGAGGATGTAACAAACGGATACGTACCTTGGTCAATATCCAACATAACACCTTGTGCACCTTCGAATAGCACTCTGCGGCCATCGTCTAATGCGTCATTCAACACAACAGAAGTATCTGTTACATATTTCGCGAATTGCTGACCATATTCGTAATACTCGTCTAAGATATCCTCCAGCTTAAAGCCTTCCGCTTCGTACATCTTTTCTAGTAAACGGTTTTTCTCAGCAAGATTATGTGCCAATTTCGCTTCGAAAAGCTCACGGTCTAGAAGATCTGCAATACGGATTCCAACACGTGCTGCCTTGTCCATATACGCTGGCCCGATACCTTTTTTCGTCGTACCAATCTTATTTGCACCCTTGCGCTCTTCTTCCACTTCATCCAGTTTTAGATGATAAGGCAAGATGACGTGCGCACGGTTACTGATGCGAAGGTTATCTGTGCTTACTCCACGATCATGAAGATACTTCAGTTCTGTGATTAAAGCTTTAGGGTCAACAACCATCCCGTTACCGATAACACAAATCTTATCGCTGTAGAAAATTCCAGAAGGGATAAGATGTAATTTATACGTTTCACCATTGAATTTAATTGTATGTCCTGCGTTGTTTCCACCTTGGTAACGCGCGATCATTTCTGCGTTTTCTGAAAGGAAATCCGTGATTTTACCTTTTCCTTCATCGCCCCATTGTGTTCCTACTACGACTACTGATGCCATAGTTTGTACACCTCCACTAAATATGTAAACTTTTATTTTCACTATTTCAACCAAAGTAAGTTTATCAGCTGATCATGAGAAAGTCAACCAAAACACGAACGATTGACAAATTTGTATTGTTATTTGTTCGTGAATATTACAGTTTTATTGCATTTTATTTTGTTCTATAACATTTATCATATAAAAAAGGCACCTACTAGTGTAGATGCCTTTTATTATGCCCCCGAAGGTACAGATTCATCATCAAATCTGCGCTCCAGGTTAACGAATTTATTATATTCTTTTACGAACGCCAGCGAGACCGTACCAACTGGACCATTACGCTGCTTGGCCAAGATGATCTCAATGATGTTCTTGTTTTCACTTTCTTTGTCGTAATAGTCGTCACGGTATAGGAAGCCAACGATGTCGGCATCCTGCTCGATACTTCCGGATTCACGGATATCGGACATCATCGGGCGCTTATCTTGACGCTGCTCAACACCACGGGAAAGCTGGGATAGGGCGATTACTGGAACCTGTAATTCCCTCGCTAATGCTTTTAAGGAACGGGATATTTCGGAAACTTCCTGCTGACGGTTCTCTCCGCCGTTTCTGCCGCTTCCCTGGATCAATTGCAGGTAATCGATCAGAATCATGCCAAGGCCGCTCTCTTGCTTCAGACGGCGGCATTTGGAGCGTATTTCGCTCACTCGGATACCTGGTGTATCATCAATGTAGATTCCCGCATTGGAGAGGCTTCCCATCGCCATGGTCAGCTTGCTCCAGTCCTCAGCCGTCAATTGGCCTGTCCTTAAGTTCTGGGCATTGATGTTCCCCTCCGCACAGAGCATCCTCATGACAAGCTGCTCTGCACCCATCTCCAGACTGAAGATGGCCACATTTTCACGAGCTTTTACGGCTACATTCTGAGCGATGTTCAGGGCGAATGCTGTTTTACCAACAGAAGGACGGGCAGCGATAATGATCAGGTCATTTCGCTGGAAACCCGCTGTCATACGGTCAAGCTCGGTGAAGCCTGTTTCAATACCGGTAATTTCCCCTTTGCGATTGTGGAGCGTTTCAATATTGTCATAGGTTTTCACGAGGACGTCTTTTATGTTCTGGAAAACCCCGGAATTTTTACGCTGGGATACTTCAAGTATCTGCTTTTCAGCTTCGTTTAGCAGGCCAGCCACTTCGTCTTCCCTGGAGTAGCCTTCCTGTGCGATGCTTGTAGCCGTTCGAATCAGTCTTCGCAGAATGGACTTTTCCTCTACAATTTTTGCATAGTACTCAATATTGGCAGCGGTTGGAACCGAGTTTGCCAAATCACTCAAGTAGGAAACTCCCCCTACTTCTTCGAGCAGCTTCAGGTTGGCAAGCTCGGAAGTGACTGTTACAAGATCGATTGGTTCTCCGCGGTCAGACAGATTCAAAATGCAATTGAAGATTTTCTGGTGGGCAGCGCGGTAGAAGTCATCTGGCAGAACCAGCTCTGCCGCCATGGTAAGGGCCGATGGTTCCAGGAAAATGGCACCTAGGACGGCCTGTTCCGCTTCTATATTTTGTGGTGGTATGCGGTCAGCAAAAAGATCGCTCATCCTTGTTCCTCCTCCCTTGTAAGCATGGATGCTTGTCTATATATTATCCATTGCATAAAGAAAACTCGGCTGCTGCCGAGCATCTTCTGTTTTATTGTCTTTATTGATAATCTATTATTTTTGTTCCGTTACATGCACTTTAAGCGTTGCAGTCACATCGGAATGCAGCTTAACCGGTACATTCGTATAGCCTAAAGCACGAATCGCATCGTTCAGCTCCATTTTGCGTTTGTCGATTTTGATTTTATGCTTTTTCTGCAGTTCTTCGGAAATTTGCTTGGTGGTGATGGAACCGAATAGGCGTCCGCCCTCTCCAGCTTTCGTTTGGAACTCCAAAGTAAGCTTTTCAAGCGTTCCCTTGAGTTCTTTTGCATTCTCAAGCTCTTGCTCCGCTTCTTTTACTTCTTTATTTTTTTGTGCCTCTAATGATTTAAGGTTACCATGTGATGCTTCCATCGCCAACCCTTGTTTTAGTAGAAAATTATGGGCATAGCCATCTGCCACATTTTTAACTTCGCCTTTTTTTCCTTTTCCTTTTACATCTTTCAAGAATATAACTCTCATTCTTTGGTACCTCCTTCTAGGTATTCTCGGATTGCTTCTTTTAATTTCTCTTCCGCTTCATCTATCGTCATCGTCAGCTGCGTCGCTGCGTTCGTCAAGTGGCCGCCGCCTTCTAGCATCTCCATGACGACCTGCACATTGATGTCGCCAAGGGAACGGGCGCTGATACTGACCATATCGCCAGTCCGATGGGCAATCACAAATGATGTATTGATATCACTCATGGCAAGCAGGGTGTCAGCTGCTTGCGCGATCATGACCTGGTCGAAGGAATCTTCCGGATTGCCTTTTGCAATGACGATTCCATCTTGATAGAGATAGGCGCTTTCAATAAGCTTTGCACGTTTAACGAAGCGTTCCAAATTCTCTTTTAGCAGCTTTTGCACCAATATCGTATCTGCACCCTGGGAACGCAGATAGGATGCGGCATCAAATGTACGTGATCCAGTACGGACTGTGAAGCTTTTTGTATCTACTATTATACCAGCAAGTAGGGCAGTCGCTTCAAGCATGGTGATTTTGATGCGTTTTGGCTGGTATTGTAGAAGCTCCGTTACAAGCTCTGCTGTTGAGGAGGCATATGGCTCCATGTAAACGAGCAACGGATCTTCGATAAAGTCCTCCCCGCGTCGATGGTGGTCGATGACGACGACATCCTCGATTTTATTCAGAAGCCTTTCCTCAATCACAAGCGACGGTTTATGGGTATCTACGACCACAAGCAAGGTATCATTGGTAGCCATATCATAGGCTTCCTCAGGTGAGACAATTTTCTCCCATAACTCGTCATGACTTTTCAATTCGCTAAGCAGACGCTGGATGCCAGCATCAATCTCATTTTGATTTAACACAATGAACGAATCCTTTTGATTCAACTCTGCCACCTTGGCAATTCCGATAGCCGCTCCAATTGCATCCATATCCGGATAGCGATGACCCATAATGATGACCTTGTCACTTTCATGTATCAGTTCTTTAAGGGCATGGGAAATAACTCGGGCTCTTACTCTTGTACGCTTTTCCATTGGATTGGTTTTTCCGCCGTAGAAACGCACTTTTCCATTAGTCTGCTTGATGGCAACCTGATCTCCGCCACGACCAAGCGCAAGGTCGAGACTCGATTGTGCCAGATGGCCAAGCTCCGGAAGGGAAGGGACACCTGTTCCAATACCGACACTGAGCGTTAACGGCATGCTTTGTTTAGCCGTTTGTTCCCGGACTTCATCCAGTATCGTAAATTTGTTCTTTTCGAGTTGTACCAGTATGTGTTCATTCAATACCACAATAAAACGCTCCATCGATGTTCTCTTGAGGAATACGCCATTTTCGGTGGCCCATTTATTGATGATGGAGGTGACTTGGCTGTTTATAGCACTCTTTGTCTGATCGTCCATGCCTTGGGTCACTTCATCATAATTATCAAGGAAGATAATTCCGAGTACTGTGCGCTCTTCTTCATATTGTTTTTCAATTTGTGTCTGTTCGGTAACATCAAAGAAGTAAATAAGGCGCTCCGCCTTTTTGATTACCACTTTATATTTTCTATCATGAAGAGGGATCACTTCGTTTTCGGCGTCCTGCTTCAGTAAGGGAATCAGATTCTCCCCCACATCGTAAAGCGATCTGCCGACTAAGGTTTCCTCATGAAAACAAGAGGCCAGAAATGGGTTGGTCCACTCAATCTGATAGTCATCGTTGTAGAGCATAATCCCGATCGGCATTTCCATCAATGCCTCTTCGCCCACCTTTTTTAACCGGTAGGATAAGGTCGAGATATAAGTTTCCATTTCCTTTTTGGCTGTTTGTTCTACTTTCATATAGAAGTAAATGACGATACCAAGGAGCAGAAGACTAACTAGCCCTATTTGCCATTGGAAAAACATAATTACCCCAAACTGAATCACAGAAATGAGCAGCAGCGTATAAAAGGGGTAACGGAAATTCAGTTTTTCAAAATAATTAGGCATTGATTTTTCAGCTCCTAATTAACAATTTACTGTTTATTTTGTATCTGTTTTAAATACCGCTGTTGATTTCCGCACTAGGCTGCGCTTTCCGCGGGGCTTGCGAGAGCCTCCTCGGCTGCGCCTGTGGGGTCTCCACTAAACGCTTCCTCCCGCAGGAGTCTTCGCCTATTGCTCCAATCAACAGCTAGCATTCATAAAAAACCAACACTTTCGTTTAACAGAGAATCATGTAAAAATACCCATGAAAAATAAAGATATAGTGCGGACGCTATGGATTACCTGCCGCCCCTGTTGATTATATGCAAGGTGTGAAACTCCTGCAGGAGATAGCAGTAGACTTGAGACCCCGGAGGCAAGCCGAGGAGGCTCAAAAAGCGCCCCGCGATCGCTGCCACCTGGAGCGGAAAACAACAGGGTTTTTAAAGTGAAGACATTTTTTATATTTATGTTCTTGAGTAAAGTCTTACTTTTTTATTCGCTTTCGTAAATCAAATCCTAAATCTATGATGCCTACCATTCTTATTATATAGAGCAACGGAGGGATTAGAAAGGATAAAATTAGCATGATGATGGGTACAGCCTTGGGAATTTTTCTTTCATGACAGAAGTGAAAGATAAAGGACATTCCCTGCACTGTCATGAGCAGCATAAGGATATAGGATAAATTCATGGTTGCCAGAAAAAGCGTGGAACCCTCCTCCATTTCCATCAGGGAAAGCAGAATCACAATTAAGTAATACCACAACAGGCTTTTTGGTAACATGAAATCACGGAATGGAGGAAATGGCTGGACCGGTTCCTTCAGACGCTTCAGCACAAACCCGGCAATCCATTGTGAAATTAGGGCAAAGACAAATGCGATGGTGACCATACTGGACGGCAAAAGGTAGTTGAATTGCTCCACCATCTGCTGCATAAGTTCCATTGCTTCCTCTGAATTCTGACCAAGCGCAGTAGCCATTGCTTCTGCATTTTTCAAAGAATCATTCAGCATTTCATTGATCATTGCGGCAATATTTATTTCAAAAAGGACAATGGCAGTCACATAACCCAGTACTAAATTCAATAGGTACATCCCTGTGGCCGCCCCTAAAATGGCATATCGGTTGCTATTTTTCGCAAAAAGATAGCCCATCACCACACCGACCGAGCTCATTGGAATGCTCAGAACCAGTGCCGCAGGAGAACCCATCAGGAGGCTCAGTATATTGGCAAGCACCGCAAACCATATGCTCATTTTCCAGTCGTTCCGGACCGTATAGACGACAAATGGAACAACCAGCGCAAACAGGGTAATGGCTCCGATACCAGGAATGAATAATGTCATCAGGAGAAGCAGTACAAAGATTCCTAGCAATACGGCTCCCTCTGTAATATTTTTGGTTTTCAAGCTTACAAACCTCCATAAATACTTTAATTATGACTGTTTTCGTATTAATTGTTGATTTTGACGAATACAACATACACACGTAAATTTCCCTATCATCGTGCTCTTTTCAGCCTAAAAGATCATTTGCTTTTTAAATAAAGCATAGTTAATCTCGGTAAAAAATCTAAAATCCGATTTTTTACAGTCAAAAGCAACGAACTTTTTCGAAAAGAGCTTAATAAACAATATGTATAGTTTATCCTTTAGATTCTATTACAATCAATTCTAAGGACTTTTATTCATACCCAAACTAGCAAAAAGGAAGGCAGCAAGATATTCTCTCACTGCCTTCCTCTTTTATTGTATATGTGCGTGATTACTCACCAGATACGTATGGTAGTAATGCCATTTGACGAGCGCGTTTGATCGCGATCGTTAATTTACGTTGGTATTTTGCACTTGTTCCAGTTACACGACGTGGTAAAATTTTACCGCGCTCGGAAACGAACTTTTTCAGTACATCGATATCTTTGTAATCGATATGAGTGATACCGTTTGCTGTGAAGAAACAAACCTTACGGCGTTTGTTGCGTCCACCTCTGCGTCCTCCTGCCATGTTATTCACTCCTTTGCTATTAGATTTTTGGCTTTACGCCGGAATTTTTTTATCAAAACGATTCCTTCTAGAATGAGGTTCAAAAAGTCCGGTAAAAATAGCTTCGAATTTCTTCGTCAGCTTGCCTCTCCGCTCCTCACGTATACCAATATACGCTGTGGTGCTCGAGTCTTCGCTTCCTCGAAATTCTTTGCTCTTTTTATCCTCCTTTTTGAACTACATATGAATTAGAACGGAAGATCGTCGTCAGATATATCGATAGGTTGACCATCATTCTTGAATGGGTCGTCATCAACACGAGTATAACCTTGGTTGTTGTTATTGCTACGTTGTTGTTGGTTCTGATCGTACCCAAACGGAGATGAACCATAGCCTTGATCTTGATTTGGATTAGGACGATTGTTGTTATATCCTCCTGAACCGCCAGATCCACCGGATCCTTTAGGCTCCAAGAATTGAACACCTTCTGCCACTATTTCCGTTACGTATACACGTTTTCCATCTTGGCCTTCATAATTGCGCGTCTGGATTCTGCCGTCGACACCTGCCAAACTTCCTTTTTTCAGGAAATTAGCTGCGTTTTCCGCTTGTTTTCTCCAAACTACACAGTTTATAAAATCAGCTTCGCGTTCGCCTTGCTGATTCTGGAACGTACGATTTACTGCCAATGTAAAAGTAGCAACCGCCACTCCACTTGGGGTATAGCGCAATTCAGGGTCTTTCGTTAAGCGACCTACCAATACTACGCGATTTAACATCAGAACCACTCCTCCTTGAGACGACGTCCATAAAGAGGACAACTATTATTTAACTTCTTTTTTAACAACAATATGACGGATGATATCTTCGCTGATTTTAGCTAGACGATCAAACTCTTGAACTGCAGCTGGCTCAGTAGCCACGTTTACTAACATATAGTAACCGTCACGGAAATCATTGATTTCGTAAGCTAAACGGCGTTTTCCCCACTCTTTTGCTTCAGTAAGTTCTGCACCGTTGTCAGTCAAGATCGTATTGAAACGTTCTACAAGAGCTTTTTTAGCGTCTTCCTCAATGTTTGGACGGATGATATACATGATTTCGTACTTGTTCATCACAGTCACCTCCTTTTGGTCTAAACGGCCCTTAGTGGGCAAGGAGCAATCAATTATAAATAATCATTACTCACAAATTTAGATTATAGCAGAACGCATGTCTTTTTGCAAACTTTCCTTAGACGTTGAAACGGAAATGAATGACATCCCCATCTTTCACGAGATACTCTTTACCTTCCAGACGTACTTTCCCGGCTTCCTTCGCTGCAGTCATCGTACCGGCTGCCAGTAGATCCTCGTAGGATACCGTTTCAGCACGGATAAAACCTCTTTCAAAGTCCGTATGGATGACACCCGCACATTGTGGTGCTTTCATTCCAGTACGGAAAGTCCACGCGCGCACTTCCTGAACCCCGGCTGTAAAGTAGGTAGCCAGTCCAAGAAGGTTGTAAGCGGCACGGATCAGTTGATCCAAACCGGACTCTTGAATTCCCAGCTCTTCCAGGAACATCGCTTTTTCGTCTGCATCAAGCTCCACGATTTCAGATTCGATTTTTGCACAGACTGTGATCACTACTGCGTTGTCTTTCTCCGCGAATTCACGAACCTGTTTCACATAATCATTGTCTGAGGTGTCAGCAACATCCTCTTCTCCGACATTCGCAACATAAAGAACAGGCTTGCTTGTCAATAGATGCATGCCTTTCAGATACTTCACTTGCTCATCTGTCACTTCAACAGTACGTGCAGGAAGCTCATTCTCTAGTGCTTCTTTCACTTTTACAAGCACTTCATGCTCATAGACCGCTTCTTTATCTTTTTGCTTTGCAAGCTTTCCGACACGCTCCAGACGCTTATCAACTGACTCCAGATCAGCCAAGATAAGCTCCAGGTTGATGGTTTCGATGTCTGCAATCGGATCGACCCCACCAGCTACGTGTGTAATATTGTCGTCAGCAAAACAGCGCACTACGTGGCAAATTGCATCCACTTGACGAATATGAGATAGGAACTTGTTTCCAAGACCCTCCCCTTTACTAGCACCTTTCACAATCCCTGCAATATCCGTAAACTCAAAATGTGTAGGAACCGTCTTCTTCGGATTCACAAGCTCCGTCAGTTTCTGAAGGCGCTCATCCGGAACATCAACAATCCCGACGTTTGGATCTATCGTACAGAACGGGTAGTTGGCAGATTCTGCCCCCGCTTGTGTAATCGCATTAAAAAGCGTTGATTTCCCTACGTTTGGAAGACCAACGATACCAGCTGTTAAAGCCATTTTATCCACTCCTAACTTTCCGTTAACACATATTTCAATCTCCCACAATTATAGATACAACCACCAAAAAAGACAAGGCAAACCAACATTACCCAACTATAAAATAAGGCTCTTTTCGTAAAATTTGTTGCTTTTGACCGTAAAAAATCGGCTTTTGGATTTTTTACAGTGATAAGAACAAAAAATTCAAATCAGAAAAAATGCTTCCAAATCGGAAAAGAGCACGAAAGTAAAGGATGTCACGTGTGTATGTTACATACGTCAAATGCAATAATATATGCGAAAACAGCGTAAATAAAAACAGCTGCCAATGCACAGCTGTTCTCCTGCTGATTATTCTTCCTCACTCCGGACCAGGATCTTTTTGATCTTCCGTGTGAATTCCTTCCTTGGCATCATGACGGTGTGCTGACATCCTTCGCACTTGATGCGGATGTCCATTCCCATCCGGACCACCTTCCAGCGATTCACTCCACAAGGGTGTGCTTTTTTCATTTCCACTACATCGTTCATTCCGAATACCTTATCGCTCAATTTCTACACTCCCATTCTATTCATATCTCTATATAAATCACTGCTTTCCTTTTTCCATCTGTGGCTCCCTATTGTAAAGGACCAGCCTCGGGAACGGAATTTCAATACCTTGTTCATCAAGACGCAGTTTTACTTCTTTTCTGATTTTACGGGAAATGTACCAATGCTTCATGGGAAGCGTCTCACACGTTATTCGCAGGACGACTTCCGAATTTCCGAAAGTTTGGATTCCCAAGAGCTGAGGTGGTTGTACAATTTCTTCATATTTTAACGGCAATTCTCCAAGCAATTCCTCAATGACTTGCTCCGCTTTTTCTATTTCCCCTTCATACGCAATGCTCACATCGACTATCGCGATACTATTGTGGATGGAGAAATTCGTGACTTCAATGATACTTCCGTTTGGCAGAATATTCAATTCACCGGTCCAGCTTTTAATTTTCGTTGTGCGCAGCCCGATTTCCTCCACATGTCCCTCGAAAGTTCCAACACGGACGTAGTCACCGACTGAAAATTGGTCTTCAAAAATGATAAAGAAACCGGTAATGATATCACGGACCAGATTCTGTGCACCAAATCCGACAGCAAGCCCAACTATTCCTGCCCCAGCCAGAAGTGCCCGCACATCGATATGCACCACTTCGAGGATCATGATGAAGGCTACAAAATAGGTAACATAGGAAATGACATTCTCCAATAATTTCACCAGTGTATTTTCCCGTCTCACCGATACTTGCAAAGGTCCCTTGGCTCTTATTCTCACAAAGTTCTTTATGATGGCTTTTCCTATTCGGATAACCAAGCCCGCTACAAAAATGATGACAATGATTTTTAAAAATCCTGCGCCGATGCTAATCCAAAGATCTTCATTAGTCAGGGCCTCTTCCAGCTTTTTATTTAATCGAATGATCCATTCCATTACGCTTCAACCTCTATCTTGTAATTTGCTTGCTATTCCTTCATTTTACTTAAGCTTATCATAGCCAGCAATCCCTTGTTTCACTAAACTATTTCATTTCCTCTGACCATTTTTTTCGGTTGGTGATGGGATACAGCAAAATGCAGACAAGAAGATAAAGATTGACTAGGCCAAATAGCGGGTAAAGTATTGATACGAGAACAGAGAATCCAAAAGCGGTAAATGGCAACATGCAAAGAAGCAATAACAAACAGATGACCCATAGCGGGATAGAAAGGCTTCCTCTGAACCTTGTGACCAGCCCCAAGAGCCCAGAAGCGGCAGTCGTGTAGATGGCAACCCACAGAAGAAGCGTCATGACGAAAATCATATAGTAAGGATAGCTTTGAATAATCGCAAAAAGGGGAATTTCGAAAAACTCTATTTTACTTTGAACGATCAGAAGCGTCTGGTTGTAGAAAAGCGAAATGACTCCTAATATTACTCCGCTTCCGATACTTGCTATCAGGATTTCTCCTTTGGTTTTCACTTCTTTTCCAATTGCAGACAGAACCGCAACAAGAGGCAAGATGTTCAGTGCGGTAAATGTAAAAGCAGCGGGCCAGTTTGAATGGTGTTGAAAGACATAAGAACGAATGGTATCCGGACTGATTTCCGCTGTACGAAACAGCACAAAGGCCAGAATAAGAATGATGGCGGGAATGATGATGCTGTTGACAGTAATCATCCCATTGACTCCAAAGACAAAGAGGATGATTAATAGAAAGCAAATAATGAAAATGCCTGCCCAGTAAGGAATGGAGAATATCTGTAAGGCTGCCCCACCGCCAGCCAGCATGACTGCGGTTGTCGTAAAAAGATAGATCACCATCACCACGTTATAGATTTTGGAGATTTTGGGACCTACCAGTTTCTCTAAAACGGGGGAGAAATGGGCCGATTGCAGCTTTCGGCTTAGGCTGAGCACCACATGACAGGCAATCACGAAGAAAATGGTGAATAAGAGGATGGCCAGTCCGCTTTCAGCCCCGAAAAATTGCCATATTTCACGCCCTGAAGCATAACCGGCACCGATAACCGTGCCTAAAATTAAAAACATCCAACGAAATCCGCTACTCCACATACATTTTACCTCCTGCCACCAATTAACCGTAAAGTGGACGTATAGTTTCCAATAAATAGTCGTATACTGTTACTACTATTAAGAAGGAGTGGAACCTATGAATCTTAAATCTAACTTTTTTGAGAAGAAAGGAGGCAATATTCGTATTGCTCATGATGAAGTAAATGCATCCAAGGAAATTGCACTTACTTTACAATCCAACCTACCTTCTAGTTCCATTTTTCGCCCCATCGTATTTGTCTGCATCGGCACTGACCGTTCTACAGGAGATTCCCTCGGTCCGCTGATCGGCTCCAAACTGCAAGATCAGACCCTCCATCATGTACATGTATATGGCACATTGGATGAACCTATTCATGCGGTTAACCTTGTCGAAAAGCTTGCCATGATACAATCCACCCACTTCAATCCCTTCATTGTTGCCATTGATGCATGTTTGGGTAGGTTGAAAAGTGTTGGCCAACTGACAGTAGGAGATGGTCCGGTAATGCCTGGTGCCGGGGTCAAGAAAGATCTTCCGCCTGTAGGGGATATCCATATAACAGGTATTGTGAATGTCAGTGGATTCATGGAGTTCTTCGTTCTGCAGAATACAAGGCTTAGTCTTGTAATGAGAATGGCCAATGTGGTTGCATCTGCTATTAAGGATTTGGACATGGCTTTGGAGCGGAAAGACTTTTTGGCTACGGCTTCCAAGGATAATGACATACCGCCTATGCTTCATACGCAAGAATAATTTTCCATTAAATGTAAAAAGACTGACGAAATATCATCAGCCTTTTTGTTTTATAGATACAAATATTGTAATAGTACTAATCCGGCAGCCACGATAATGCCCGGTAACAGATTTGCAACGCGTATGGAGGTTACCCCGATGATGTTCAATCCAATCGCCATGATCATGACGCCTCCTGTTGCCGTTATTTCAAAAATAAGAAGCTCAAGTAGGTCCGCTGGAACAAATTGATCAATCTGTGTGGCAAATAAGGCAATCGTCCCCTGGTACAGCATGACAGGTATTGCCGAAAACATAACCCCTATCCCTAGAGTCGTGGTCAAAACAATACTTGTAAATCCATCGATGATCGATTTTGTATAAAGCACCTGATGATCGCCTCTAAGACCACTGTCAAGTGAGCCAACGACAGACATTGCACCAATGACGAATATTAAGGTGGCAGTAACAAATCCTCTAGAAACTGAACCATGCTGTCCCGTACCTACTTTTTTCTCAATCCAGATCCCTATTTTATTCAAGATTCGATCCAGGTCTATCCACTCACCAATCACTGCTCCTAGAACCAAGCTGATGATTACAATCAGAAACTCATTGCTCTTGAATCCCATTTGTGCTCCAAGTAAAAACACAGCAAGCCCGATCACCTTCATGACGGTTTCTTTTGTTTTATCCGGTATTCGTGTAAAAAGCTTTCCTAATAAAGTACCAAGGATGATACATATACCATTGACTATGGTCCCTAATAAAACCAATTTAAATCCCCATTCCTATTTATCTTTTTACCTATATAAAAACTTTACGAAAAGAACCTATCTAAAAAAGCAAACCATCTATCATACTGGATGGTTTGCTTTTATTTATTCAGATTGAGCTAACAGTTCCAACAATCTGTTTAAGTCATCATCGGAAAAGAATTCTATTTCAATCTTTCCTTTGTTCTTTGACTTTTTAATGAACACCGACGTGCCAAATCTTTCTCTAAGGAAGGATTCCTGATCCTTTAAGAAAATATCCTTTTTCTCCGGATCCTTTTTTGTTTCACGTGAAACATTTTCGTTCACCTGGTGGATAAGCTGTTCAAGCTGGCGCACATTCAAATGATCTTTGACCACTTTTTCAATGACAGCTTTCAACATTTCTTTTCTCTTTAATCCAAGAAGTGCCCTGCCATGTCCCATAGAAAGTTTGCCTTCGTTCATGAGCTCTTGCACGTAGCCCGGCAAAGAAAGCAAGCGTACATGATTGGCAATATGCGGTCTACTTTTTCCAAGACGGCTAGCCAATTGCTCCTGGGTCAAATCCAGTTTTGACATAAGAGATTGATAGGCAGCAGCTTCTTCAATAGGAGTAAGGTCCTCTCGTTGAAGATTCTCCAATAATGCCAGTTCCATCATTTGCTGCTCCGTCAATTCACGAACAACCACTGGAACCTTTGTTAATTTTGCTTCTTTAGCTGCACGGTAACGGCGTTCCCCGACAACGATTTCATAGCCCTTGATGCTCTTGCGAACAATAATCGGCTGTAGAATTCCATGCTGAAGAATAGATTCCTTCAGCTCCTGTATCGCGTCTTTTTCAAAAACTTTTCGAGGTTGATACGGGTTAGGACGAACATCCTTGATATTAATCTCTTGTACCGCTTCTTCCTTGGAAGCTTCAATGGAAGGAAATAAAGCGTTAATGCCTTTACCTAATCCTTTACCCATGAGTCACCACTTCCTTTGCTAATTCTAAGTAAACTTCCGCTCCACGAGATTTAGGATCATAAATGATAATTGGTTCTCCATGACTTGGCGCTTCACTTAAACGGACATTACGCGGAATGATGGTACGATACACCTTATCTTGAAAATACTTCTTCACTTCTTCTATCACTTGGATTCCCAAATTAGTCCTTGCATCGAGCATGGTTAATAGGACGCCATCTATCATTAATTCTGTATTCAAATGTTTTTGTACGAGTCGTACCGTATTTAATAACTGACTTAAGCCTTCCAATGCATAATATTCGCATTGAACAGGTATGACAACAGCGTCGGAAGCCGTTAAGGCATTAATCGTCAACAGGCCAAGAGATGGGGGACAATCTATGATTATGTAATCATATAAGTGTTTGACATCATCTAAGGCTCTTTTTAATCTAACTTCCCTTGAAATAGTCGGTACAAGCTCTATTTCAGCACCTGCCAATTGAATGGTAGCAGGAATGATGGAAAGATTTTCTACTTTAGTAGAGAGGATAGCTCGTCTTGCTTCTACATCTTCCACTAAAATATCATATATGCATTGATCAACTTCTGCTTTAGCAACGCCTACTCCACTGGTTGCGTTCCCTTGTGGATCCACGTCTACAAGCAGCACTTTTTTACCAATATAGGCCAAACACGCACCTAGATTAACCGAGGTAGTCGTCTTGCCAACTCCACCTTTTTGGTTAGCAATAGCAATAATTCTGCCCATGCTGTCACCTGCCTTCAGAAAAGAACATACTTTTTATTCGTTTCTCACTTATTTTATCATGAATTTACAGAAAGTTAACTTGTTTTTGATAATAAATAGAAAGAGATGATGGTTGATTGTTTGGAATGGGGAGGATCGTGTGGTTAGTAACTGTGAGTGATGATAGTGTATTTGGTTGGCTCATTTAAACACCGCTGTTGATTTCCGCACTAGGCGCAGCGACCCAAGGGGCGGCGCTGGTGCCTCCTCTGGCTTCGCCCTGCGGGGTCTCCAGCCTACCGCTATCTCCCGCAGGAGTCTTCGCCTATTGCTCCAATCAACAGCTGTAGACATAAAATCAACACTTTGGATTAACAGAGCAAAAAAAATAAGGACATGGCAGCTCTTGATATCTATTAATCTTGTAAGTACAGGATTTGATAGATACTTTGTTTTGCTTTTTTGAGAAGCCATGCCCTCTATGGGAGGTTGTTATCTTGTATTCTATTATTTCTTTTTTGGTATACGGATGGTGAATTGGTAGTATTCTTCTGTTTCTTCTTCTTGGGAGTCGAGTTTGATTCCGCTGTCATTGACCATTGTCAGGGATTGACGGATGGTGTTCATGGCAATCCGCATGTCTTTTGAGAATGCTTTGCGCTTTGGCTTTGGCCTGGCAACGGATTGTTCGAGCATTCGGACGACACGTTCCTCTGTCTGCTTCACGTTCAGCTGTTTTTCCAGAATCTCTTCCAAAAGTGCTACTTGCTTTTCTTGTAGCTTCAGTGGAATGAGTGCACGAGCATGACGCTCCGTGATTTTCTTCTGAAGAAGGGCATCTTGGATCTCAGCAGGCAACTTTAATAAACGGAGCTTGTTTGCAACCGTGGATTGGCCTTTTCCAAGTCTTTGTGCCAATGCTTCCTGCGTCAGATTATGCAGTTCCAAAAGCTTCGAGTAGGCGATTGCTTCCTCGATAGCGGATAATTCTTCACGCTGCAGGTTTTCAATAAGAGCTACAGAAGCAGTTTCTGCGTCATTGAAATCCTTTACGATGGCTGGAATTGTATCCCATCCAAGCTTTTGAACCGCACGCCAGCGACGTTCACCTGCAATGATTTCATATTTGTTTTCTTCAAACTGACGAACCACGATTGGCTGAATAATGCCATGAGTGCGGATTGTCAGGGATAATTCTTCTATTCTTTCATTGACAAAAACCGTACGGGGCTGATATCGGTTTGGAACAATATCTAGTACCGGTAATTGTTTAATTTCTTCATGATTCGTCTTTTCTACTATTTCCTGTTCTTCTTTTTCGCCAATACCAAAAAATCGAGAGAACGGAGATTTCATAGTTCCACCACCTTATGGATAGAATCCCTTACAATAAATTCGCTGTTTAGAACAGTAATTCCTTCTCGGTACGTTAAAATGTTTCACATGAAACATTCAACCAGGGCCTTCATCTAAATTATTATTCAAGCGGTAATTTATTTGGTGTACCTGGTTTACGTGGGTACTTCTTCGGTGTAGGTTTTACTTTGTTGATGATGAGAATATTTCTTTCGCTTTCTTCCAATGGAAGTTGAAAAGAGTAGATTTCTTCTAATTTCCCGCCTAGTATCTGCATGGCCTTTTTCCCTTTTTCCACTTCTTCTTTAGCAGCAGCGGCTTTCATTGGTATAAACCGGCCACCCTCTTTGACAAGAGGAAGACATAGCTCACTAAGGACAGACAGTCTCGCAACCGCTCTAGCTGTCACAATATCAAACTTTTCCCTGTAATCTGCGTTTTGACCAAAAGTCTCAGCACGATCATGCACAAAATTCACTTCTTCTAGTTCCAAAGCTTTTGCCAGTTGCTGAAGAAAAGTGATTCTTTTGTTCAAGGAATCGACAATTGTAACCTTGAGGTCAGGAAAGCAAATTTTAAGTGGAATACTCGGGAAACCCGCTCCTGCCCCAACATCGCAAAGATTTTGACCTTTTGACAGATCCACATAGAAGGATGCGGTAATCGAATCGTAAAAATGTTTGAGGTATACCTCTTCCTCTTCTGTAATGGCAGTGAGGTTCATTTTCTCGTTCCACTCTACCAGCATTCTGTAATATGTATCAAATTGAGAAAGCTGGAAAGGAGTAAGGGAGATCCCTTTCTCCTCCAACATACTAATAAATTGATCTTTGTTCATTTGCTTGTATCCTTTCTTGAACCTTTTCATAGGCTGTTTTTCTAAGAATGAGGCTTTCATTACAGTTATGAAAAAAGCCTACTCGTTAGATACTTTAGCTATACGTCCTTGTTCGAGATATACGAGTAAAATGGAAACATCGGCAGGGTTGACACCTGAAATTCTGGAAGCTTGAGCAACGGAAAGAGGACAAACTTCCTTCAGTTTTTGACGTGCTTCATTTGCCAGGCCATGAATGGCATCATAATCGATATTTTCCGGAATTTTTTTATTTTCCATTTTTTTCAAACGATCTACTTGCTGTAAGGACTTTTGGATATATCCTTCGTACTTCACTTGTATTTCTACCTGTTCTGCTACATCCGGCCCCAATTCTGTTTCAGGCGGAACCAAAAGGTGAACATGCTCATAGGTCATTTCCGGACGTTTCAATAAATCTGATGCCCTGATGCCATCTTTCAGCTCAGTGCCGCCAGCATTCTTTATCGTTTCTTGTACAAATGCAGTCGGCTTGATGATGATGGACTGTAAACGTTCTTTTTCTGCTTCGATTTGTTGCTTTTTTAACTGGAATTTTTCATAACGTTCTGGTGAAATCAGGCCAATCTCATGACCTTTCTCCGTTAATCGAAGATCTGCATTATCATGACGCAAAAGTAGGCGATATTCTGCACGGGATGTCAATAAACGATAAGGCTCATTGGTGCCTTTCGTTACAAGATCATCTATGAGGACACCGATATAGGCATCGGAACGGCCCAGGATGAGATCTTCCCTTCCTAGGGAGCGCAGTCCTGCGTTTATGCCTGCCATTATTCCTTGGCCTGCCGCTTCTTCATACCCTGAAGTACCATTGATCTGGCCGGCCGTATAAAGGTTCTGCACCTTTTTGGTTTCAAGTGTCGGCCATAGCTGAGTCGGTACGATTGCATCATATTCAATGGCATATCCCGCTCTCATCATCTGGACATTCTCTAGACCAGGGATGGTGGAAAGGATTCTTCGCTGCACTTCTTCCGGCAAGCTTGTGGAAAGACCTTGCACATAAACTTCCTGCGTGTTTCTTCCTTCCGGCTCCAAGAAGATTTGATGTCGGGGCTTGTCGTTAAAGCGGACAATTTTATCTTCAATGGAAGGACAGTATCTCGGCCCAGTCCCTTTGATCATGCCTGAATACATCGGGGAACGGTGCAGATTTTCATCAATCAATGCATGCGTTTCCGGACTTGTATAAGTCAGCCAGCAAGGAAGCTGATCGGTGATATATTCGGTCGTTTCATATGAAAACGCGCGCGGAACATCATCACCAGGCTGAATCTCAGTTTTGCTGTAGTCAATGGTGGAACTATTTACACGTGGTGGCGTACCCGTTTTGAATCGAGCAAGTTCAAATCCAAGCTCTTCCAAATGTTCGGAAAGCTTAATGGAAGGCTGCTGGTTGTTCGGTCCGCTCTGATATTGCAGGTCACCCATTATTATTTTTCCGCGCAAGAAAGTTCCAGTTGTGATAACAACCGTCTTAGACTCGTAAATGGCACCAGTCTGGGTAAGGACACCTTTGCACACGCCATCCTCTACGATCAATCTTTCGACCATCCCTTGCAATAAGGTAATGTTCGGTTCATTTTCGATCGTCTTTTTCATTTCATGCTGGTACAGGAACTTATCAGCCTGGGCACGCAAAGCACGTACCGCCGGGCCCTTCCCTGTATTCAACATTCGCATCTGAATATGGGTTTTATCAATATTCTTACCCATCTCTCCGCCTAGCGCATCTATTTCGCGGACAACAATTCCTTTTGCTGGTCCCCCAACAGAAGGATTACATGGCATAAATGCCACCATATCAAGATTGATGGTGATCATGAGCGTTTTCGCTCCCAATCTTGCCGAGGCGAGGCCTGCTTCGACCCCTGCGTGCCCCGCTCCAATTACTATGACATCATAGGAACCTGCATGATATTCCATGTTTGTTCCCTCCTCTTCTATTTACCTAAACAAAATTGTGAAAATAACTGATCAATCAAGCTCTCATGGACTGCATCGCCGATAATTTCACCGAGCAGCTCCCATGTTCGCGTCAAATCTATTTGAACGATATCAATGGGTACCCCGCTCTGTACCCCTGAAATCGCGTCCTCCAATGCCTGCTGTGCCTGTGAGAGTAAGCCGATATGCCTGGAATTTGACACATACGTCATATCCCCAGCTTCAAGATTTCCTTGGAAAAACATCGAGGAAATCGCTTCCTCCAGCTCGTCCACCCCTTCATCCTCTTTTAAAGAGGTCGTGATGACAGGATGGTTCTTCGCCAAGGCTTGTACTTTTTCCAAATCTATCTTTTCATCGAGATCCGTTTTATTCACGATGACAATCACGTCCATGCCCTTCACCGCTTCGAACAGCTGCTCATCCTCGTGAGACAGAATTTCATTGTAGTTCAGTACAAGAAGGATCAGATCGGCTTTTTTCAACACTTCACGGGAACGCTCGACACCGATCCGCTCGACAATGTCCTCGGTCTCTCTGATCCCTGCCGTATCAACCAGGCGCAATGGGACCCCGCGCACATTCACGTACTCTTCGATTACATCCCTCGTGGTACCCGGTATATCGGTCACAATCGCCTTGTTTTCATGAACGAGGCTATTCAATAAGGAAGATTTCCCTACATTCGGTCTTCCTACAATAACCGTCGATAGGCCTTCTCTTAATATTTTACCCTGCTGGGAGGTTTGTAACAGTTTTTCCAATTCAGCTTTCACATAATTGGATTTCTCAAGTAATAGCTGATGTGTCATTTCTTCCACGTCGTCATATTCCGGATAATCGATGTTCACTTCCACGTGAGCCAATGTTTCCAAAATTTCCTGGCGCAGCTTCTGAATCAGCTTGGATAATCGACCTTCCATTTGTCCCAATGCCACATTCATCGCACGGTCAGTCTTTGCCCGGATCAGGTCCATAACCGCCTCCGCTTGTGAAAGATCGATTCGCCCATTTAGAAATGCACGTTTCGTAAATTCACCTGGCTCCGCCAATCTTGCGCCTCTGCCCATTACAAGCTGAAGGAGCTTGTTTACTGAAACCAAACCGCCATGACAGTTGATTTCGATTACATCTTCTCTTGTAAAAGTTTTCGGCCCTCTCATTACAGAGACCATCACTTCTTCTATCGTCTGTTTTGTCTTAGGATCCACGATATGTCCGTAGTGAATGGTATGAGACGGTACGTCCTGCATCTTCTTCCCGGAGGGGCTGACAAAGATTTCATCGATGATTCGGAATGCTTCCTCCCCACTCAAACGGACGATCGCGATGGCACCCTCCCCCATTGGAGTTGATATTGCTGCAATTGTATCTAGCTCATACAAATCATTCACCTCATTTCTTTTATACTAGTTTCTATTATTAACATGTTCGATCACACCACTGGTCTACCGGCCAACATTCAATCTTCTTGAATAACTAATTAAGGTTAGCATAATTCATGTCACTTTTAAAGTATTCCTCTTCGACAGTTATCCACAAAAATTTCCCGAGCGTTCTTTATTCTATCATCAATTCTAACTTATCCACATGTGAATAACAACAAACAAAACTCGACGTTCTTTCTATCATCATTTCCTAACAACAGGATTTGAAACAAAGGACGTTTCAATATTTCTGATAGACATATTCTCACCATTTGTTATTAACATTCCTTTTAAACACCGCTGTTGATTTCCGCACTAGGCTGCGCTTTCCGCGGGGCGCTAGTGGAGCCTCCTCGGCGTTGCCTGCGGGGTCTCCACTAAATGCTTCTTCCCGCAGGAGTCTACGCCTATTGCTCCAATCAACAGCTAGTGACCTTAAAAAACAAATCTATTCATTATACAGCCATAAAAATAGCCGTCCTCCATATTGGAAGACGGCTAGATTTTATCTTGTTACTTTTTTCTTATTTGGTGTAATGACAAGCGATCTATTCGGCTCTTTTCCTACAGAGTAGGTTTCCACTTCAGGATAACGAGAAATAATCGAGTGCATCACTTTACGTTCAAAGGACGGCATTGGTTCGAGATGAACTTCCTGCTTCGTTTTCATCGCTTTTTGCGCCAATCTCTCTGCCAGCTGTTCAAGCGTTTCACGGCGCTTTTCACGATAACCTTCAGCATCTATCTCAACAGAGAGGTACTGGTTCGAGTAGCGATTTGCAACAATTTGTGTCAAATATTGAAGAGAATTGAGGGTTTGTCCCCTTTTGCCAATGATCAAAGCTGTTTTTTCCCCACTAATGGAGATAAAAATGTTCCTGCCATCGACCTTGGTCTCCAATTCTGCGACAATGTTCATTTCTGTCAGAACTTTTTTCAAGAAATTCGTTGATTCTTCAATCGGATCATGTTTCAACTTAACGGTTACAATACTTGGCTTGGTACCAAACAGTCCGAATAATCCTTTTTTGCCTTCTTCAACGATTGTTATGTCTGCACGGTCTCTAGTTGTGTTTAGTTGAGTTAAAGCAGATTGGACAGCTTCCTCGACAGATGGACCAGTTGCAGTTATTTCTCTCACTTTTTCGTTCCTCCTGCAGTTCCAGTAGCTGTTGCCTTTCTCAGCTCCGGTCCTTTAATAAAGTAAGTTTGGACAATCATAAATAAGTTACCGACTACCCAGTATAAGGATAGTGCAGCTGGGAAGTTAAATGCGAACACGACGATCATCACTGGCATGATATAAAGCATCATCGTCATTTGTGGGTTGTTTTCCATCCCTGCCATCATGATTTTTTGCTGGATGAAAGTTGTGATACCAGCTACGACTGGCAAAATAAAAAATGGATCTGCTTCACCAAGGTCAAACCATAGGAAGTTATGTTCCGCAATTTCACGAGTACGTGTAATTGCATGGAAGAAACCGATCAGGATTGGCATTTGCACCAATAACGGGAAACATCCTGCAAGTGGATTTACCCCATGCTTTTGGAAAAGTCCCATCGTTTCCTGCTGCAGCTTTTGTTGGGTCTTTTGATCTTTTGAGCTATATTTTTCACGAAGTGCCTTCATTTCAGGCTGCAGTGCTTGCATTGCCTTCGTGTTTTTCGTTTGTTTGATCATTAATGGTAGAATCGCAAATCGAATTAACAATGTTACAATAATAATGGATAGTCCATAATCATTTCCAAGTAATGTTGCAAAGTACGTGATTAACCAAGATAGCGGGTACACTATGTACTCATTCCAAAAGCCTTCACTTTCTTTAGTGATCGGCTGGTTGATTTCCGTACAGCCTGTTAGTAAGACTACAAGTCCAACAAGGCCCATTAGTAGCCATATTCGTTTTTTCAACCTCTTTTTCCTCCTTTTTACGCAAAAAAAATAATTCCTATTACATCCTACCACTTTTAATCGAATAATTGAATAAAGGACAGGACACTGACAAAATTTCTACATGTTTCCTTACGAATTGCTGTATTACCTTTTTTTATTGGAAAGCATCGGAAGCTTTCGGATGATATGCTGCAGACTCTTCTGCACTTCCTCATAGCTCATTTCCGCCGTAGGCTTTCTGGCAATTACAACAATGTCTACATACCCAGGAAGCTGCTCTTTCATTTCCAGAAATGCCTGGCGAACCAATCGCTTAATTCGATTTCTCGTAACAGCGTTTCCAATCTTCTTACTCACTGACAGGCCGATTCGAAATTCGGGCTGCTCTTTTTTTTCAAGTGTGTAGATTACAAATTGTCGATTTGCCATGGACTTTCCACCCTGGAACACATGTTGAAACTCTTTATTCTTTTTGATTCTTTGTTCTTTCTTCACATGTGGTCCCCCTGTCGCAGCAAATTCTAATTTGTTTATTTTACGTCTTCTTCCACATTCTTTCTAAAAAAATGTGAAATCATAACAATTTTCTTTCTTAAAATAGTAAAAAAGACCACTGACAGTCAGTGGCCTTATGCGGATAATACTTTTCTTCCCTTACGACGACGGCGCGCAAGCACTTTACGTCCGTTAGCAGAACTCATACGCTCACGGAAACCGTGTACTTTACTACGTTTACGCTTATTTGGTTGAAACGTTCTTTTCATTACTATGACACCTCCCTGAGGATTACCTTTTAGATTATCGAAAAACATGCTTCACATGTATGATCATCATACCACAATAGCCGTTTTTCACTCTCTCGTGGAAAGTCTTGCTTTCCTATAATATAAATTTTAACAGACAGTCTTATCAATTATAGAGAAAATACCATCGGAATGTCAACTTCCCAATAGTTAGTATAAATTCCTTCGCGATTTAAAGCAACCTTTTCTTTTAAATAGTAAAAAGTAACCAAAAATACGATGTTGTTTAATTTACATACTCATTATACACCCCTGGTGATATTTCCGCTCCAGGCGTTCGCTTTCCGCGGGCGGTCCGGGAGCCTCCTCGGCATACGCCTGCGGGGTCTCCCATAGACACGCTTCTCCCGCAGGAGTCTCACGCCTTCCTCTCCAATCACCAGGGGGCGAACATAAATAATCATTTGCTATTCTCGATTCTAACCGAAATATCTGAATTATAGCTAGAATAATTTCGTTTATTTCTATTAAGAAAAAGGACAAAACTATTAGTTAGGTTTGGATTATTATCAAATCATTCTAATCTTAAACAAAACTAGCTCCTAAATTCGTAAGATCGTGGGTAAATCTGGTTAGAATTTTTATAAATCAACCAAATCAGAGCTACATTACGAAAGGAACTAGTCATTAAGAAGGATGTCACAAAAAGTATAGCTTTAGACACATCAAAAGAAAAACTGCATTTACTGTTGCAAACGAGTAAAAAAGCGGAATCTTACAAGCTACAAAGATTTCATACAAGAAAGGAAACTTTGTAAAAAAATATCGTATTTAAATCGCCAGCAGTTGATTGGAGCAATAGGCGAAGACTCCTGCGGTAGCGTTTAGTGGAGACCCCGCAGGCGAAAGCCGAGGAGGCTTTACAAACGCCCCGCGGAAAGCGCAGCCTATTGCGGAAATCAACTGCGGTGTTTAACGCCCCCAAAAAAATTTCCCTAATAAACAGCTACCACTAAATTTCTCCCTCTGCATACAACATTTTTCCAACCTGTGAATAACTTTTTTCGAGTTTTTTCGTCATCCACAACAGTTATCGACAAGGTTTACACAGTATCTTGTGTTGTGGAAAACTTTTCTCCACAAGATGTGTCGATTGTGGATAATCAGAAAAAGACGTTGCAACAAAAGGTTTTATTTGATATTATTATTGTGTTTTCACTCTTAATAATTATTAACATAAAAAAGTTATCAACAGATTGTGGATAAGATGTGGACAGTTATTCAAGGTTGTGTGTAAATATTTGTCCACAGAACGGTTTTTTTGTCGAAAACTACTTTTCTACTATATTATATGTTATGCACAGTATACGAATGAATAAACATACAACGGGTGTTTTTCTCAAGAAGGTTTGTTAAACAAAACTTGTACAGATAAGCACCTTATTTATTTGGGATGAAAATCTGGCAAGTAGGTTGCAGAACTGCAGCCTGGCTTACTCTACCTTGAATGAGCGCTGAAATGATGGATTCATCCAGCGGAATACAGGAAACATCTATGGTGAAAATTATATAGAGATAAAGGGAAAGGGGGATACACGTTGAAAAATATATCGGATTTGTGGGAGAAGGCTCTCAAAGAAATTGAGAAGAAAATCAGCAAGCCAAGCTTTGAAACATGGCTGAAGTCTACGAAGGCTCATTCTCTCAAAGGGGACAACCTCGTCATTACAGCTCCAAACGAGTTTGCCCGTGACTGGCTGGAGTCCAGATATTCCAACCTGATCGGAGAAACCATCACAGATATAACCGGGGAAGAACTGACAATCAAATTTATCATTCCCCAAAATCAATCGGACGAGGATCTTGAAATCAAAACTCCTCCGGCCAAGATGAAAAAGGACGAGGATCCGATTGATATTCCACAGAATATGCTTAACCCGAAATATACGTTTGACACTTTTGTTATCGGTTCGGGCAACAGATTTGCCCATGCCGCTTCATTAGCAGTGGCGGAAGCGCCTGCCAAAGCCTATAATCCCTTGTTTATTTATGGGGGAGTTGGACTTGGTAAAACCCACTTAATGCACGCCATCGGTCATTATGTAATCGAACATAACCCTGGTGCGAAGGTGGTATACTTGTCCTCCGAGAAATTCACAAACGAGTTCATCAATTCAATCCGGGACAATAAAGCCGTTGATTTCCGCAATAAATATCGCAGTGTCGATGTGCTATTAATCGATGATATTCAATTCCTTGCCGGAAAAGAACAGACACAAGAGGAATTCTTCCATACTTTTAATACGCTTCATGAGGAAAGCAAACAGATTGTCATCTCGAGTGACCGGCCTCCAAAGGAGATCCCGACACTCGAGGACAGGCTGCGTTCCCGTTTTGAATGGGGATTGATTACTGATATTACTCCACCGGACCTGGAAACGCGTATTGCCATCCTTCGAAAAAAAGCGAAAGCGGAAGGATTGGACATTCCGAATGAAGTCATGCTTTATATTGCGAATCAAATTGATTCCAATATCCGTGAACTAGAGGGAGCACTTATTCGCGTTGTCGCATATTCCTCTTTGATCAATAAGGATATTAATGCCGATCTTGCTGCGGAAGCCTTGAAGGATATCATTCCTAGCTCCAAACCAAGGGTGGTAACCATTCATGATATCCAGCGGACTGTCGGAGAGGAATATAATGTGAAGCTTGAGGATTTCAAAGCGAAGAAGCGTACGAAATCTGTTGCTTTTCCTAGGCAGATTGCCATGTACCTCTCACGTGAGCTTACTGATTTCTCCCTTCCTAAGATCGGGGAGGAGTTTGGCGGCCGCGATCATACGACAGTTATTCATGCTCATGAAAAGATCTCGAATCTTGTTCAAACAGATACATTATTGCAAAAACAGATCCAATCCATTGCCGAGCAATTAAAGAACTAAAAGAATGAACCGTGGATTGTGTGTATAACTCATACGTGGTTAACAACAGTTTGTCCACATGTGAATAACTGATGTTTCATCAAGAAATGCCACTTATCCACAAATTCACAGGCCCTACTAGTACTTCTACTATTTTTTTATTAATAAATATATATAAAAAGACCTGCAATTAGAGGAGGATAACGATGAAATTTATTATCCAACGAGACAAGTTGGTTCAAAGTGTACAAGACGTGCTAAAAGCTGTTTCATCACGTACAACGATTCCCATTCTTACTGGTATTAAAATTGTCGCAACAGAAGAGGGAGTAACCCTGACAGGAAGCGATTCCGATATTTCCATCGAATCATTCATCCCAAGTGAAGAGGATGGAACTGAAAATGTAGAAGTGAAAGCTTCTGGAAGTGTAGTCCTGCAAGCGCGTTTCTTTAGTGAAATCATCAAGAAATTACCGATGGATACAGTGGAACTTGAAGTTCAGAACCAATTTGTCACAACGATTAGATCAGGTAAATCCGAATTCAATCTAAACGGCCAAGATGCAGCAGAATACCCTCATCTTCCTCAAATTGAAGAAGACAGCGTATTTAAGCTCCCTACCGATCTGTTGAAAAATATTATTCGACAAACGGTTTTTGCGGTGTCCACCTCAGAAACACGCCCTATCTTGACAGGTGTAAACTGGAAGCTTGAAAACCATGAGTTGACCTGTATTGCAACAGATAGTCATCGATTGGCATTGCGTAAGGCAAAAATCGATGCAGAAAACAATCTGGCTTGTAATGTAGTGATTCCAGGTAAAAGCTTGAATGAATTAAATAAGATCCTTGATGATACAAATGAACAGCTCGATATCGTCATTACAGATAACCAAGTCTTGTTCAAAGCTAAAAACATCCTATTTTTCTCTCGTTTACTTGATGGGAACTATCCGGATACATCCCGTCTGATACCGGCAGAAAGCAAAACGGATATCACAGTTTCTACAAAAGAGTTCCTTCAAGCCATCGATCGTGCATCCTTGCTTGCGAGAGAGGGAAGAAACAATGTTGTAAAACTCGCTACCCTTGAACAGAGCGCTTTGGAGATCTCCTCCAATTCCCCTGAAGTTGGGAAGGTAGTTGAGCAGGTACAAGGTAACTCCGTTGAGGGAGAAGAATTAAAAATCTCCTTTAGTGCAAAATATATGATGGATGCGTTAAAAGCCCTGGAAGGAAATGAAATACAAATCAATTTCACAGGTGCTATGCGACCATTCCTGATCAGAACGATGCATGATGATTCCATGCTGCAATTGATCCTGCCGGTCAGAACATATTAATCCATTGATTTTAGAAAGCTACTTGCGTCAAAGCGCGGTAGCTTTCTTTTCTATAGTCCCAAGTTTTAGTACAATAAGAGAAAGACTAAACGAAAGTGAGCGCAAAATGATGAAGGAAATAGAAATTTCTACAGAGATAATTACGCTCGGTCAGTTCTTGAAGCTAGCCGATGTCATTCAGTCAGGTGGAATGGCAAAATGGTTCCTCCAGGAGCACGAGGTAAAAGTGAACGGTGAACCTGACGATAGAAGAGGAAGAAAATTAAGAGATCAGGATATAGTGGAAATCGACGGCTTCGGAAGCTTTGTCATTATTTCGTCCTAAGATGGTGAAAAATATTGTATATTGAAGAGTTGTCCTTAAGACACTATCGAAATTATCAAAGATTGGATGCTGTGTTTGAAAATGGTGTAAATGTAATTCTGGGTGAGAATGCCCAAGGAAAGACAAACGTAATGGAATCCATCTATGTACTGGCCATGGCAAAGTCGCATCGTACCTCCAACGATAAAGATCTTATCAGTTGGGATGAAGAGTATGCTAAAATAGAAGGCAGGATACATAAAAGAAATGGACCGTTACCATTACAGCTTGTCATTTCCAAAAAAGGGAAAAAGGCAAAAAGCAATCATCTGGAACAATCGAAACTGAGTCAATATATCGGGAATATGAATATTGTCATGTTTGCGCCTGAGGACCTGACCCTTGTAAAGGGGAGTCCACAGGTAAGACGTAGGTTCATCGATATGGAGCTTGGCCAGGTTTCCCCAATCTATATGCATGATCTGGCACGCTATCAAAAGGTTTTACAGCAGAGAAACCATTATTTGAAGCAGCTGCAGACCAGAAAGCAAAAAGACGAGACCATGCTTTTTGTTTTGACGGAACAGATGGTGGAGCTTGCAGCGAAAGTGACGATCAAGCGTCTGGAATTTATTCAGTTACTGCAAAAATGGGCACAGCCTATACATAGCAGCATCAGCAGAGGGTTGGAGGAATTGACTATTATTTACAAACCCTCTATTGATCATGTATCAGAAAGCTTAAATTTGTCGAAAATGATAGAAGCATATAACGAAAAATTTGATAAAATAAAAGATAGAGAAATTGAAAGAGGCGTCACGTTGTTTGGACCACATCGGGATGACCTGATCTTTCATGTGAACGGAAAAGAAGTGCAGACTTTCGGGTCGCAAGGACAACAACGGACAACAGCCCTTTCTTTAAAGTTGGCAGAAATTGACCTCATCTATTCCGTAGTGGGGGAATATCCTATTCTACTGTTGGATGATGTGTTATCAGAATTAGATGATTATAGACAATCCCACTTGTTGAACACGATCCAGGGAAAAGTGCAGACCTTCGTGACGACGACAAGTGTGGATGGAATAGACCATAAAACACTGAAACAAGCAGCAACCTATGAGGTAGTCTCTGGTTCTTTAAAGAAATTGAACTGAGGTGAAGGAAGTGTACTTGCATATTGGGGAAGAGGTTATGGTACGCGCATCCAATATTATTGCAATCTTGGACAGGCGTCTGTTGAAAACGGATTGGCAGAGTTCATTGCCGGCAGTGGCGGCCCAATCCATCAAGAATATCAGCAAACACGATGTAAAATCAGTAGTTATCACAGAAGAGATAATTTATCTATCTCCTCTAGCCTCTACAACCTTAAAGAAAAGAATGGACACTTCCTTGGAAGAGTTATTTCTTAAAATATAGCGTGTTAGCCTAAGGGGTCATACTCTCAGATGCGCGATGCTCGGATTGAAATAAAAAGTGAAGGTGATAGATATGGCGATGGACCAAAAAGAAATGCAAGAAAATACGTATGATGAGAGTCAGATACAGGTACTTGAAGGATTGGAAGCTGTTCGGAAAAGACCTGGTATGTATATCGGTTCTACAAGCGCAAAAGGGTTACACCATCTCGTATGGGAAATTGTCGACAACAGTATTGATGAAGCCCTGGCTGGATACTGTTCCGAAATCAATGTCATTGTGGAAAAGGACAACAGCATCACTGTAAAGGATAACGGACGGGGAATCCCTGTTGGAATCCATGAAAAGATGGGACGACCTGCAGTTGAGGTCATCATGACCGTTCTTCATGCCGGAGGGAAATTCGGAGGTGGAGGCTACAAAGTTTCCGGAGGACTGCATGGTGTAGGTGCTTCTGTTGTAAATGCACTTTCTTCTGATCTGGAAATCTACGTCCACCGTGATGGCAGCATCCATTATCAGCAGTTTAAAAAAGGTGTTCCTCAGGAAGATCTGAAAATCATCGGGGAGACAGAGGTTACCGGTACGATTATTCATTTTATCCCGGATTCGGAGATTTTCACAGAAACGCTTGAATATGACTACGATACACTTGCACACCGTCTTCGTGAGCTTGCATTCCTTAATAGAGGAATACGTATCACGATTGAGGATAAGAGAGTCGAAGAAGGCAAAAAGAATGAATACTACTATGAGGGCGGAATCGCATCATATGTAGAGCATTTAAACCGTACCAAAGAAGTTATCCATGAAGAAGTGGTGTTTGTGGAAGGGGAAAAGGACGGAATCTCCATCGAGGTTGCCCTTCAGTACAATGAAAGCTACACAAGCAACCTTTACTCATTTGCCAACAACATCAATACCTATGAGGGCGGAACGCATGAATCAGGGTTTAAAACCGCTCTTACACGAGTAATCAACGACTATGCGCGTAAACATAATATCTTTAAAGATGCAGACTCAAACCTCACCGGTGAGGATGTTCGTGAAGGGCTGACTGCCATCGTTTCCATCAAACATCCAGATCCACAATTTGAAGGCCAAACGAAAACCAAGCTAGGCAACAGTGAAGCACGTACCGTTACGGACTCTGTTTTCACCGAGAAATTCGAAGGCTTCTTATTGGAGAACCCTTCTGCTGCGAGAAAGATCGTGGATAAAGGGTTGATGGCTTCCCGAGCAAGAATGGCTGCAAAAAAAGCGAGAGAGCTTACAAGAAGAAAAAGCGCATTGGAAATCTCCAGCTTACCAGGAAAATTGGCGGACTGTTCCTCCAAAGATCCAGCTATCAGCGAAATATATGTGGTAGAGGGTGACTCGGCCGGTGGATCTGCCAAACAGGGGCGTGACCGTCATTTCCAGGCAATCCTGCCTTTACGTGGGAAAATCATAAACGTGGAAAAAGCGAGACTGGACAAAATTTTATCCAACAATGAGATCCGCGCGATTATCACTGCGCTTGGAACCGGAATTGGCGAAGATTTTGACATCTCAAAGGCAAGATACCATAAGATTGTCATTATGACAGATGCGGATGTCGATGGTGCGCATATCCGCACCCTCTTACTGACATTCTTCTACCGTTACATGCGCCAAATCATTGAGCATGGATATATCTATATCGCCCAGCCGCCACTGTATAAAGTGCAGCAGGGTAAAAAGATTGAATATGCCTATAATGACAGACAGCTTGAAGAGGTTCTGGCTACCATGTCGGAAAACCCGAAACCAGGAATCCAGCGCTATAAGGGTCTTGGAGAGATGAATCCGGAGCAGTTATGGGAAACCACGATGGATCCGGTAACAAGAACATTGCTTCAGGTCAGCTTGCAAGATGCCATTGAAGCGGATGAAACATTCGAAATCCTGATGGGTGATAAAGTGGAGCCGAGAAGAAACTTTATCCAGGATAATGCCCGTTACGTGAAAAACCTGGATATTTAAGGACCGTTCCATTTATCCATACGAGAAGACAAGATATTAGCAGGATAGGATGCCTATCCTGCCTGTTACATAGAGCGAATTCGGTGTGAAACTGAATTTCGCAAGGAGGTTCATATATATGTCTCAAGTTAAAGAAATTAATATCAGTCAGGAAATGAAAACGTCCTTTCTCGATTACGCAATGAGCGTTATCGTGTCCCGCGCCCTTCCTGATGTTCGTGACGGCTTGAAGCCTGTTCATCGACGCATTCTTTATGCAATGAACGATTTGGGAATGACAGCGGATAAAGCCTATAAGAAATCCGCACGTATCGTAGGGGAAGTAATAGGGAAGTACCATCCTCATGGTGACTCTGCTGTGTATGACACGATGGTACGTATGGCCCAGGATTTCAACTTCCGTTACATGCTGATCGATGGTCACGGAAACTTTGGATCGGTCGACGGTGATGCAGCTGCGGCAATGCGTTATACAGAGGCAAGAATGTCCAAAATTGCCATGGAAATTCTGCGTGATATCAATAAAGATACCATCGACTATCAAGATAACTATGACGGTTCGGAAAGAGAGCCGATTGTTCTTCCGGCAAGATTCCCCAACCTTTTGGTGAACGGTGCGTCGGGTATCGCCGTTGGGATGGCAACTAATATTCCGCCACATCAACTTGGTGAAATCATTGACGGAGTTCTGGCTGTAAGTAGAGATCCCGAAATTACAATTCCGGAGTTGATGGAAATCATCCCTGGTCCGGATTTCCCGACCGCTGGACAAATCCTTGGCAGAAGCGGGATTCGCCGTGCCTACGAAACAGGACGAGGCTCCATTACGATTCGTGCAAAAGTTGAAATCGAAACAAAGCCGAATGGAAGAGAAGTAATCCTTGTTCATGAATTGCCGTATCAAGTAAACAAAGCCAGGCTGATTGAAAAGATTGCGGATCTTGTTCGTGATAAAAAGATTGAAGGTATTTCCGATCTTCGTGATGAATCAGACCGTAATGGTATGCGTATCGTCATGGAAGTGAAGAAGGATGCCAATGCGAACGTCCTTTTGAATAACCTATACAAACAAACGTCACTGCAGACGAGCTTTGGTATCAACATGCTGGCTCTTGTTAATGGAGAACCGAAAGTATTGAACCTGAAGCAGTGCTTGTACCACTATCTGGAGCATCAAAAAGTAGTCATCAAGCGCAGAACAGCATTTGAACTTCGTAAAGCGGAAGCTCGTGCTCATATCCTCGAGGGGCTGCGTATTGCACTCGACCACTTGGATGCGGTCATTACCTTGATCAGAAGCTCCCAGACAGCTGATATTGCACGTGAAGGCTTAATGACGGAATTCTCCTTATCGGAAAAACAAGCCCAGGCTATTCTGGATATGCGTCTACAGCGCCTAACCGGTTTGGAGCGTGAAAAAATCGAAGAAGAGTACCAAGGTCTTATGCAGTTGATTGCGGAATTGAAAGCAATCCTTGCTGACGAAGAGAAAGTATTGGAGATAATCCGTGAAGAGCTAACAGAGGTTAAAGAGCGCTTTAATGATAATCGTCGAACTGAAATCATGGTTGGCGGACTCGAGGCAATTGAGGATGAGGATCTTATCCCTCGCCAGAATGTTGTCATTACCTTAACTCATAATGGCTATATCAAGCGTCTCCCACTTTCCACTTACCGCAGTCAGCGAAGAGGTGGCCGTGGAATTCAGGGTATGGGAACAAACGAAAACGACTTTGTGGAACATCTGTTAACAACGTCCACGCATGATACGCTTTTATTCTTTACCAATAAAGGAAAAGTATACCGTGCCAAAGGGTATGAAATTCCGGAATATAGCCGTACAGCAAAAGGTATCCCGATCATTAACCTTCTTGAAGTCGAAAAAGGTGAATGGATCAATGCCATTATTCCTGTAGAAGAGTTTGTAGATGATTGGTACCTCTTCTTTACTACGAAGCACGGGATTTCCAAGCGTTCCCCGTTATCTCAATTTGCAAATATCCGTAAAGGCGGTCTGATTGCCCTTGGCCTGCGTGATAACGATGAATTGATTAGCGTAAAAATGACGGATGGTACGAAGGAAATGATTATTGGAACGAAAAAAGGAATGCTCATTCGTTTCCATGAAACCGATGTTCGTTCCATGGGTAGAACGGCAACCGGTGTTAAAGGAATCACCATTTCCGATGACGATGAAGTGGTTGGAATGGAACTGCTTGAGGAAAACCTCGATGTATTGGTGGTTACGAAAAAGGGTTATGGAAAACGAACTTCTGCAGAAGAATACCGTATCCAAAGCCGTGGCGGTAAAGGAATTAAAACTTGCAACATAACTGATCGCAATGGTGAATTGGTAGCAGTAAAAACAGTTACTACCGATGAGGACCTTATGCTTATCACTGCAAGCGGCGTACTCATACGCATGTCTGTAGATGGAATTTCTCAGATGGGCCGTAATACGCAAGGTGTCAAATTGATCCGTTTGGCTGAGAACGAATTTGTTACGACTGTAGCGAGAGTGGATAAAGAAGAAGAAGGTCCGGACGAACTGGAATTGGAAGATTCCAATCTCGAAGAAGGAATTTCTGATGAAGAGGTCGAAGAATAAGAAGTGCAAATAGACTAATCCAAAGAGGAACACGTCATGTGTTCCTCTTTGTGTATAAAGAGTTAAGGAGAGGAAAGCGTGTATGTTAGTGAAAACTGAACAATTGGTGGAAGGGTGTATTTTAGCGAAGGAAGTAAAATCTCTGACGACTAAACCAATTATGACAAAACGAACAGTTCTTACAAGTCAACATATCGAAATCTTGGAGCTTTTTTTAATAGATGAAGTCGAGATCGAAGCATTCCTTTCAAATGGACAGCCATTCAACCCTCAGCTATTACCTGTTCGCGAGGAAAAGCCGAAAGAGGATTCCTTCCTGCAGATGTACTTCAAGGCAACACAAAGCTATAAGCGTCTGTATCAAACCTGGCAATCAGGTGCACCTATCGATTACGCAGAGGTTCGAAAGGCCATTATTCCAATGATTGAAAAATCCTTGGTCTTTCCACAAGAGGTGTTCTCGGTCTACCATTACACCAATGAGGAAGAATACGTCTTTCACCACTCGGTTGCGGTGGCTATCATCGCGGCTTCCATTGCAAAATCCATGGGCTTCAAAAAGAAGGATATCATTCAGGTAGGCATTGCAGGTTTTCTGATGGATTGCGGAATGTCCAGGATCGACCAGAAAATCTTGAAAAATGTAGCCGTATTAAAGAAAGAAGAGTTTGACCAGATAAAAGAACACCCGATTTTCAGTTATCAGATGGTAAGCAAGCAACCTGTCATTCAAGATGAAATCAAGCTCGCTGTGCTGCAACATCATGAACGTTATGATAAAAGCGGCTATCCCTTTGGTCTATCTGAGGATAAAATACACGATTATACAAAAATACTGGCAGTTGCCGATGTTTTTCACGCTATGACCTCTCCAAGAAAGTATCGAAGCAAGCAGTCACCGTTCAAAGTGATCGAGCAACTGAAGCACGAAACTTTCGGAAAGTATGATCTGGCTGTCGTTCAAGCACTGACAAACAGTGTATGCAGAATCAGCGTAGGCGCAAAATTGAGACTATCAAACCGAAAAATTGTGAATGTGGTATTCATTGATCCAGCGACCCCAACAAGGCCGATGGTAAGAATAGAAGACAGCGACCAATTTATCTCCTTGAATCAGGAACTGGACCTTTTTGTAGAAGAGATTATCAAATAGGGAAAGCTTCTTTTAAAGACATTTAAATATTGATATGGTCACGCGGGCGCCTAGCAACGTGACCATTTTTTAATCTTTGAAAATAATTTAATCATATATTAAAAAAGTAATTGCATCGGGACAAACCCCGTGCTATAATCAATCAAGTCAGCAACACAAGCAATTGTGAATAACATTCTTCAAAAAAAGAATTTCAAAAAAATGTTGACTTAAAATAATAATTTGTGTTATATTAAAGGGGTCGCTTTTAACAAAGCTTCTACCGAAAGAGCTCTTTGAAAACTAAACAAAACAACAGCGTCCACGTTAATCTTATAGGGATTAACAAAGAACGAAAAAGTAACATAAGCTAGTCAACATTTGAGCATAAGCTCAAACTCTTTATTGGAGAGTTTGATC
>NZ_JBNIKR010000014.1:0-109598 GCF_050107295.1 Sutcliffiella halmapala
AACTCTCCAATAAAGAGTTTGAGCTTATGCTCAAATGTTGACTAGCTTATGTTACTTTTTCGTTCTTTGTTAATCCCTATAAGATTAACGTGGACGCTGTTGTTTTGTTTAGTTTTCAAAGATCATTAAATCATTTTGGAGCGGGTGATGGGAATCGAACCCACGACATCAGCTTGGAAGGCTGAGGTTTTACCATTAAACTACACCCGCTAAAAACAAAATCGGGAAGACAGGATTCGAACCTGCGACCCCTTGGTCCCAAACCAAGTGCTCTACCAAGCTGAGCTACTCCCCGTTTAATTTATATGTTGGCGCGCCCGAGAGGACTCGAACCCCTAACCTTTTGATCCGTAGTCAAACGCTCTATCCAATTGAGCTACGGGCGCTAAATTTAGTTGTGATTTTGGTTAGTCGCTCAACGGCGACTTAACTATCATACCAAGTGCAACATTCAATGTCAACACTTTTTTTAAAAAAGTATTTCGATGCGGCCGAGAAGAGTCGAACTTCCACGGGGTTGCCCCCACTAGGCCCTCAACCTAGCGCGTCTGCCATTCCGCCACGACCGCATATATAAGGCTGAAAAAATATGGTGCGGGTGAAGGGACTCGAACCCCCACGTCAATGACACTAGATCCTAAGTCTAGCGCGTCTGCCAATTCCGCCACACCCGCAAGGTGTTAGTACAAATAAAAAGATGGCTGGGCTAGCTGGATTCGAACCAACGCATGTCGCAGTCAAAGTGCGATGCCTTACCGCTTGGCTATAGCCCATCGAATAGATATTTTTTAAAAGAAATAAGTTCCCTCTGGTGGAGGATGACGGGATCGAACCGCCGACCCCCTGCTTGTAAGGCAGGTGCTCTCCCAGCTGAGCTAATCCTCCAGGATAGAAATGGGAAGCAAAACATGCAGTTTTGCATCCCACTTAGTAGTGACCCGTACGGGATTCGAACCCGTGTTACCGCCGTGAAAGGGCGGTGTCTTAACCGCTTGACCAACGGGCCGCATGATTGAATTTTGATGGCGGAGAAGGAGGGATTTGAACCCTCGCGCCGCTTACACGACCTACACCCTTAGCAGGGGCGCCTCTTCAGCCACTTGAGTACTTCCCCGAATATGGCTCCACCAGTAGGATTCGAACCTACGACCCTTCGGTTAACAGCCGAATGCTCTACCGCTGAGCTATGGTGGAACGGTACATGAAATAGTTTTACGAACGTTGCACCCTTAAGTTCGAACGTCCCGATTTCAGAAGGGATATTCGAGATGTGGCTCAATCGGTACGCTGTAGAAGAATCGAAGAAGATTATTCGATCGTGCTCTACCCCTGAGCTATGGTGGAACGGTACAAAAATCATTAACAAATCGCTATTCTTTCAAATAGGCGACTTCCTTTATTTTAATAAGCTTGTCTTAAAATGTCAAGCCTTTTTAAAACGGAAAAAGATATATGATTATAATGTTTTGTGCGCTTCGTAAAATAGCGACTTTAATAAAATAGCACAGATTAATCCTCTCTGTCAATACGGTCTGTGACTTCTTTTAACCTTCCTCTGCATTTCCCGCAACGGTACTTCACTATATTAACTCTTCTTACACGTTTATATACTTGCTTGCATTCTACACATTCATAATAGCGGTAGTTTTTCGGTTTATTGGTTGGGGCTTCTATCGGTGTACAGAAGCGAGGCGCCCCTACCTTTTTCAGGAGAATTCTGAAGTCCTGGTCACGGTGCTTATACCCCATCCCTCTTTGATGAAGGTGGTAGTGGCAAAGTTCATGCTTGATGATGCCGATCAGCTCATCCATTCCTAGGGCATCGTAGTATCGTTTATTGATTTCGATATCGCCTGAAGATGTCAGGTACCTTCCTCCGGTCGTCTTAAGACGCGGATTGAAAGAACCTCTATGGATAAATGGAAGGTTGAAGTATTTTAAGGAGGTTGCTTCAATCAGGGTTTGCAGTTGTTTGTCATCCATGTGTATCTTCCTTTCCTTTGAACCAACACAAGTATACTGCATAAACTACTTATACATAAAGGAAAAGTATTTAAATTTTAGGAGGTAAGCAGCATGCCCTCTTGGTTTAAAAAACAGATGCAACGCGCCTATTTGGAAAAAGACAGATATCAGATTAAGATGCTGAATCAATGTTGGTTTTTTTATCATAAAAAGAACGGATAGAAAAAGAAATGCCGCTCCTTTCAAAGGCGCGGCATTTCTTTTTCATTTAGACCTCTTGTTTTTCAGGGGCAAGCATGGTGAGGGAGACTCTTCCTTTGTTCACCTCTACACCATCCACCCAGACTGTAACGATATCTCCTACAGAGACGACATCGAGCGGATGCTTCACAAAGCGGTTGCTGAGTTTTGAAATGTGGACAAGTCCATCCTGTTTGACTCCTATATCGACAAAAGCGCCGAAGTCCACTACGTTACGGACGGTTCCTTCGAGTTCCATTCCTTTTTTCAGATCTTCAAGCTGCAGGACATCCTGCTTCAATAGAGGGGTCGGCATATTATCTCGCGGATCGCGCTCTGGTCGGATCAGGGAATCTATGATGTCCTGAAGCGTAATGTCACCGATGCTCAGGTCTGCGGATAGCGCTTCGATGTTGACATCCTTCAAAGCCAGCTGCAACTTCTCGGTCCCGATATCCTTTTCAGAGACTCCTAATTGCTTTAAGAGTTTTTTTACATCTGGATAGGTTTCGGGGTGGATGTCTGTTCGATCTAACGGTTGCTTGCCGTCCATGATACGCAGAAAGCCGATACACTGTTCATAGGTTTTGGCTCCAAGTCTTGGAATACCCTTCAATTCTGAACGACTGCTGAACTTCCCTTGCTCGTCCCTCTTTTTAATTATGTTGTTGGCCACCGTTTTAGATAACCCTGCCACATACTGCAAAAGAGAGGATGATGCGGTGTTAACATTTACGCCTACTTGGTTTACTACTGTTTCGACCACAAAGTTAAGGGATTCGGCCAATCGTTTTTGGGCAACATCATGCTGGTACTGCCCTACACCTACTGATTTTGGATCGATTTTCACCAATTCCGCTAATGGGTCCTGGAGACGACGGGCAATGGAAACGGCACTTCTTTCTTCTACTTGAAAGTCTGGGAACTCCTCCCGTGCAAGATCTGAGGCAGAATAGACGCTTGCGCCTGCCTCATTTACGATCAGGTAGGAGATGCTTTTTCCTGATTGCTGGATTACTTCTGCAATCAACTGTTCCGTTTCCCTTGATGCGGTTCCGTTCCCTATCGCTACCACCTCGATGTTATAGTTATGGAGTACATCCATTAGTTTCTGAATCGCTTCTTTCCTTTTATTGACCGGGGCATGCGGATAGATAACTCCTATTGTAAGAACCTTTCCGGTTTCATCCACCGCGGCAAGTTTACACCCAGTACGGTAGGCAGGATCTACACCAAGCACGACTCTGCCTTTCAAAGGTGGCTGAAGCAATAGATTCCGCAGGTTTTCCGAAAAGATATGAATGGCCTGCTCTTCCGCCTTTTCGGTCAGCTCTTTTCTCAGTTCCCGTTCTATAGCAGGTTCGATTAAGCGCTTATAGCTGTCCTCGACCGCTTCTTTGATCAGTGATGCAGCGAGAGAATGTTCTCTTTTTATTACCTGTTTGCTTAAATATGAAAGAACTCTTTCTACAGGCGCCTTAATGGAGATGCGAAGGACGTCCTCTTTTTCCCCGCGGTTTACAGCGAGTATTCTGTGAGGCAGGACTTTATTAATTGGTTCTTCATATTCGTAGTACATCGCAAAGACTTGTTTTTCATCTTTCTCTTCCGACTTAACAACCGAAACGATCTTGCCCTGCTTAAAGGTTAAGTCACGGATGTATTGGCGGTACACCGCTTCATCCGACACCATTTCCGCAACAATATCCTTTGCACCTTCCAACACTTCCTCCACAGTGGATACTTCCTTTTCCTCAGATAGGAACTCCCGTGCTTTATCCTCTAGTGATGGTGCGGAAGGAAAATTCAACAGCCATAATGCATATGGCTCCAATCCTTTTTCTTTTGCAATGGTCGCTTTTGTACGACGCTTTTGTTTGTATGGTCGATAAAGGTCTTCCACCTGTTGAAGCTTCGATGCTTTCATTAAACTGCTGCGAAGTTCTTCTGTCAGTTTGCCTTGTTCGTCGATCAGTCGGATAACCTCTTCTTTTCTATTCTCAAGATTCTGTATGTATTGCCACTTTTCCATGACTGCCCGTATTTGGACTTCATCAAGTGAGCCGGTTTGCTCTTTTCGATATCTGGCGATGAAAGGAACCGTATTCCCTTCTTCTAATAGTGAGATTACTTTTTTTGCTTGTGATTTTGTAACCTCAACGTCTTTGGCTAGTTGATTGAGTAGCTGTTCGTTTTTTTGATTCCATTCCACTATTTTTGCCTCCCTACGTTAAATCCCACTTCCATTTTATCAAAGTTTCAGGGGAAAAAGAAAAGACTAACAACATTTGTCGTTAGTCAAAAGCATAACATTATTGAATTTCACCTGATATGATGGTTACATCGTCCATGCCATCCGTTGTATAGACCGCTGCAATTTCCAGCAGGGAAGTGGCAGATGGAATATCCTTGATGTATTTGCGTACGGAGGGTATATTCAAACCATCCGAATATACAAAGAACTTCATTTTTGATGAAAAAGGAAATCGATGAGTTTTCACATTTTGAGGTTTTCCAGATAAGTAGCCTTTGACTGGAAGAGGATAAATAAGCTTTTCTGACGGAGGGTAAAGGAAAAAGCGGATATTACCTACGCAGCTGTAAACAACCTCTTGTTTGTTGTAGTTTACTTTAAAGACAGATACTGCAGCTCCACGCTTATTTTTCATAGCTTCGTTACAAGCTTTCATTATCTCTGTAACGTCTTCCATTTCATGGGCTTTGGCAGCGGAGATTACCGCTTGCGAAGCATCATGCGCAAATTCCCCACTACCTAAGCCATCAGCTACGACACATATAAAGTAATCATCCGTAGCGTTCACATAGTAGCTATCACCACAAAAGTACATTCCGTTTTTGGGATTCTGATAGGCATTCACGTTCACTTTTTCATGTTGAAACTGTTCAATCATGAAAAGATCTCCGTACTAGAGTTATCCGCTAAAAATGCTTGTTTCAATTTTGTTAAAGCTTTTCTTTGCAGTCTTGATACATGCATCTGTGAAATACCCAGCTTCTCACCGGTTTCCTTCTGGCTCATATTATGAAAGAAGGTGCACTCAATGATCTGCTTTTCTCTTTCGGAGAGTACATGGAATATTTTTTGCAGAAGCATCTGTTGATCCACCTGTTCAAAACCACTGTCTTTGTTACCGACAATATCAAGAATCGTGACGGTGCTTCCATCAGAATCAGCTTCTATCGCGTTATCGACGGAAAGTGCTTGATAATTCTGGCTCATCTCCATCGCTTCCAATACTTCTTCCTCTGTAACCTCTAGATAATCGGCAATTTCATACACTTTTGGCGAACGCTGAAGCTCATTCGTCAGCTCTTCTACTGCCGATTTTATTTTCGGACCAATCTCTTTGATTCTGCGAGGAACATGGACACTCCACGTTTTGTCTCTTAGGAATCGTTTGATTTCTCCGATAATAGTTGGAACAGCGAATGCCTCAAAGCTTCTTCCAAAGCTTGGGTCAAAACGCTTCATGGCACCCAGCAATCCAATCATCCCCACTTGGGAAAGATCTTCATGAAAGGATTTGCCTCTCGAATACTTACGAGCGATGGATTCAACAAGTGCAGTATAATGCTCGACTAATTGCAACTGCGATACTTCACAGTTTTCCTGTTGGTACCGCTCCAATAGCATATTAACATCCAATTTATTGGACGGAGATTGTTTCTGCATCCCTTTCCACCTGCTCTCCTTGTACATACTTTGTCATGAAGACTGTAACGCCCTGGTTACTGTGTACTTTCACATCATCCATCAGCGTCTGGATTAAGAATAATCCTAATCCTCCCTCATTCAAAGTTTCTACGGGTTGTGATTCGCTATAAGGTCCAAGCTCCTCTCTGACTTTTTCGAAGTCAAAGCTCTTCCCATTATCCGCTACCACAAGTTCCAGACGGTCCTTGTAAATTCCAAAACCTAATCTGATATTCCCTTCTTCGTCCTGCTTATATGCATGCTCCACAGCGTTGGTACACGCTTCACTGAGAGCAATCTTGATATCTTCGATTTCATCGTAGGAAAATCCCATACGATTAGCTATTCCAGATAAAGTAAGACGGATAACTCCGACATATTCAGCCTTAGCCGGAAAAGCCATTTCTATATAATCATAAGCCCGGTTCATTGTTCCCCCACCTTTAGTGAACTTATTTAATTTCCATTATTCCTGCTAAACCAGTAATGTCAAACAGCCTTTTCAGACGATCGGACAGTCCGATCAGACGGAAGACTCCATTGTTTGCTTTTACTGTTTTAAAAAATCCGACAAACATCCCTAAACCTGTACTGTCCATATAATTAACATTCGATAAGTCAAAAACGATTTCACCACTGAAGCCCTCGAGCATCGGGGCAACCTTTTCCTTCACCTTTGGAGCGGTGTAGGCATCGATTTCTCCTTCTAATACAACGATCGTTTGGTTTAAATCTTCTTTTATTTGAATTTCCATATTCATTTACATCGTCACCTCAAACATGAATTAGAATTCCATTTTTGGTCATCCCAATACTAAATACCCGATTAATAGATATCTAAACATTTCTTTTTAAAATTATCAATGTGAAGTCATCTCTCAATTGGAAATCCTGTATCTTTTCTAGGTCTCGAAAAACCAGCTCCACGATTGCTTGAGGAGGCAGGTGAATATAGGACCTGATCAGATCAATGATTTTATCAACCTCGATAAAGCCTTCTTCCGTGCGGCATTCCGTTACGCCATCGCTGAAGAGGATGACTAAATCATTTATCCCTATCTGCTTTTCATACTGTTCATAGGTGGCATGGCGATCTATTCCAAGCACCAGCCCCTTGGCATCAAGCTCAAAAAAACTGTCTGCAATAGAGTCATAGTATAACGGTGGTTCATGACCGGCAGACGCAAAGGAAAATAGATGTTTTGTCAGGTCATACATGCCATAGAACATCGTAATGAACATACTGGCATCCACATTCTGCTCTACTACTCTATTTAAATTGCCGAGCACATAACTTGGTGCAACCCTGGTATCAGGCAAGCTGTCCATTGCATACTTGATCATCGACATACACATGGCAGCGGGAATGCCCTTTCCGATTACATCGGCTATCGCCACACTGAACGAGTCATTTTCATTATGCACAAAGTGGTAATAGTCTCCACTCATCATTTTCGCGGGTACACTGATAGCTCCAATTTCGACAGCATCCGTCTGCGGGATCTTTGTTTCCAGCAAGGTCTGTTGAACATTGACAGCTATCTCGATTTCCGTCTGTATCTCCTGTTGGCGATGACGGAGGCTCTGGTGCTCACGGTACGCTATCCCGTAGCCGATCATCACTTCGAGCAGCACATCGAGGGAGTGCAGAATATCGTCCGGTATATCAGGGGACAGATCTTGCAGCATCGCCTTATGCACACTGATTATCTCTTCAGGGGAAACCTTTTCCGCCAAAAGCTTACGGCTGAACTCCTGCCCCTTGTATAAAGCTTCCTCGGATTGCCTGTTTAGATAGGCTGATAATATCTCTTTATATTGCGATTCTATCTCCTCAAAATTCACGGGTTATCCCCCCTTAACGAACCCACTTTACTGCATTGATTGTTGTTCCTTGACCGGATTCAGAGTCAATCGAAAAGGAATCCATCAGACGCTTTACCCCTGGCAAACCCGCTCCAAGTCCCCCTGACGTCGAAAAACCGTCTTCCATCACTTGCCTTATATCGGCAATTCCGGGACCATCATCCGTCGCGATGACTCTAAGGCCCATCTTTCCGTATTCATTCATTTCTTCGATACATATTTGACCTGTGCCTGCATACAAATAAATATTCCGCGCCAATTCGGATATAGCTGTGGTGATTCTAGCCTGGTCCACAGTACCGAAGCCTAGATCCTTGGCAACATTCCTACCCATTTGTCTGGCAGCTACAATGTCCCACTCATTCCTTATTTTCACACAGGATTGGACAGTCATCATTTACTCCCCCAATTCCTGTTGTAATTTCTCCAGACCTTTTTCTAAATCCAATGCTGTGAAAACTTCGTCAAGCTGAATTCCGAGTTCAACTAATGTAATGGCAACAGCCGGTTGAATTCCTGTTAAAACAACTTGCGCACCCATAAGTTTTGACATGCTGATTACATCACCAAGCACTTTCGCAATGAATGAGTCGATCATATCGACAGAAGTCAGGTCGATCACTACTCCATTTGCGCCGGTTTCATGTATTCGATTTAGTAGATCTTCTTGAAATTGCAATGCCGTTTGATCATCCAGTTCCCATTGGATAGAAATAAGAAGACAGTTATGAAGTTTTAATATTGGAATTCTCACTCTGGATCCCCCGCAGTCACAATTTTCCTATTAGTTATTTCCAATGCCGTTTCAATACCTTTTTTCAACGAGTTCTTCGTAATGATCTGATCTAAGTTGATTCCTAGATTTACAATGGTTTGCGCGATTTCCGGTCTGATTCCAACCAGCAGGCATTTCGCTCCAACCAAGCGCACCGCTTCTGCGGCCTGGATGATATGATGCGCAACCATGGTATCAACTACAGGAACCCCCGTGATATCAATCAATACAACTTCAGCACGATGCTTTACGACACCTTGAAGCAGGTTTTCCATGATTTGTCTTGCACGTTCCGTATCAATCGTTCCAACAAGAGGCATGACCGAGATTTTATCGAATACCGGGATCAATGGAGCAGCTAGCTCCTGAAGCGCAATCTTCTGCATGGAAACGGTATGCTCCCATGTTCCTGTATATGTTTTGACGATTTCGTTATAGACAGGACGCAGCCATTGATCGAAATCATACATGATAGAGATTTTAACCGAATCACTCGCTTCTTCCGTCATCCCCTCAAACACGATTTTACCGAACAGGGATAAGCCTTCCGTCACATATACAAGCGGCCAACCGAAACGTACAATCTTCTCCGCAAAATCCGTCAATTTAACGGAAAGGTTGTCCGTATTCTGACTGATATTATTTAAGAGTAAATTGATATACTCACGGCTTGTACTGAGGTAGACCTTTTCCGAAATGGCTTTCAGTTCCTTCTTGTCCCCAATTTCATCCATACCTTCGATCCACTGGTTAAAAATTGATTCTCGGTTCTTTTCGATATAACTGATTATCTCTCGATTCATTATCCCGGCTCCTTTTTATGGTGAATAATATATAAATTCGACAATAATATAAAAATTCCGCTACCTACACTATAAATTTTTCTTATTTTACCTGTCAAATATCTTCAATGGGAAACTATCCATAATTGTGGTTTATTTGCCTAAATTTGGTGGTATCAAATAGGGACAGGAAATAGGATTTTCCTGGACACAAATTAAAAAAGCTACTCACTCGTTGTGGTGAATAGCTTTCATAATAGGAACGGATACAAAATATTTAGAAGTCAATAAGTCCCAAACTTATTTGTAGCGCCTCGTCTACTTTGTCCATCATTTCCTCATCTAGATGAGTAATTTTGTCAGTCAGTCTTTGTTTATCAATGGTTCTAATCTGTTCGAGCAAGATAACCGAGTCACGTTCAAAACCATAACGCTTTGCATCGATCTCTACATGTGTAGGAAGTTTGGCTTTCTGAATTTGAGCAGTAATTGCAGCTACAATAACGGTCGGGCTAAAGCGATTACCTATATCATTTTGGATGACAAGTACTGGTCGAACGCCTCCTTGCTCAGACCCGACTACCGGGGATAAATCAGCAAAATAAACGTCACCGCGTTTGACAATCAAATGATTACCCCCCGCTAACTAAGCGTTCAACCGTATGCTCCGCCTCATATTCTGCAAGAAAAGCTTCAGATGCAATGTTTAAATTAATCTTAGACATTTCCATGTAGCCACGTCTCATGGACTCGCGAATTTGACGCTTTTTACGCTCGCGAAGGTACATCTTTGTCGCTTGATAAATTAATTCGTTTCGATTGCCGTTTTCTTGTTTTACCAAACCATCTAGCTCCGATACTAAGTTTTGAGGTAATCGAATTAAGATTTCAGTTGTTGCGCTGGATTCAGACACAGCATACACCTCCAAGAACTACAGACACATATAATTAATACTATTCCATATTCCATAATACCATCAATGCCGGAAATTGCAAAGTCAATTTCCTGAATTCCTACCTATTATCGCATCAAAAAGCCTTTTTTATACAAATGCTACGCTTTTATCCCATTATTGGTTTGTCTTGCAAATAGTTTCTCACTTCCATTATACTCCTATTTCTCAGAAACATGCGCGGCACCCGATAGCTGACCATGCAAGGAATCTCATAGTTGATGGTGTCCAGCTTCTCTGCCACATCGTCTGAGCTTATTGTCAGCCCTTCTTGATTTCCAATTAATGTAACAACCGTTCCTACCGGCAGTTGATATGGAAGCTTTATCATAAATTGATCCATGCAGATTCTTCCAACAATCGGAGCATATTGGCCATCAACCAGTACATTCATCCCCTGCAGCTTTCTGGTCCATCCATCGGCATACCCGACAGGCACCGTTCCGATCCATTCTTCTTCCTTTGTAGTGTAGGTCGCCCCGTAGCTTACACTTTCACCCAAAGACAACTTTTTCACATGCACCAATTTTGTATGAAGCGAAAACGCTTCTTTTAAAGGAAATGGCAAGGTCGGCACCATTTCAGGGGACGGAGTGAGTCCGTACATCGCAATCCCCACCCGTACTGCATTAAAAATACGTTTGGGAAACCTAAGAGTAGCCGCACTGTTCCCGCAGTGAATAAAGGGAACCGATTGCAATTCCTCGACCTCGTGGATCAGTTCGCCAAAACGCTCGAACTGTTTCTCCACATAGGTAGAATGGATTTCATCCGCAGTAGCAAAGTGGGTGTAGACCCCCTCCAATTGAAAGTTATCCATGCTCTTGATCAGAGAGACAATCTCCGCGACTTCCTCTTTGGATCTCGCTCCTATCCTGCCCATTCCAGTATCCAGCTTTAAATGCAAGTTGATGCTAGCATCCCCAAGTCTGACCCCGCTCGCTTCTTCCAGCCATTCCCTCTGAAAAACAGTCAGTGTGATATTCTCCTTGGCAGCAAGCTCCAAATCGCTTACCCTTGATGCACCCAAAACGAGGATGGGAGCCTTCACCCCCTGCTGTCTGAGCGACATCGCTTCGTCGAGGAATGACACCGCCAAATACTTCGCCCCTGCCTCAAGTGCCACATTTGCCACCTGCACATCACCGTGACCGTAAGCATTGGCCTTCACAACAGCAATGACCGACACATCATCCGTCACATGCTCCTGAACCGCCTTCACATTCTCATAGATACAATCCAAATCAACCTCAACCCAAGTGTCCCGATGAAAGCTCGACATAGCCTTGCACTTCCTTTACCAACAATTCTTATCCCTTAATAATACCACATACACAAGGTTTGGTGACATGTCCCTCGTCCAAGGGACATGTCACCTGTACCCACCGCACAAAAAAATACAGGCCCTTAATAGGACCTGCTCGTTTAATATTCCGGCTTACTTTACCGCCGCACCCTGCACAGAGCGTGCAACCATCAACAATTCTTCCTGCGATAAATCCTGGGAAGCCAATGTAAAATCCATACCCTGGTAGTTCCAAGTCAGGCTGTTTTCTGTCAGCGCCCCTACCGTAAAGCCAAGATCTACTGGCTCTCCACTTACAAAGGAAGATGTACTGACTTCGGAATAACGTGCTTTTTCCTGAACCAGTGTAAACGTTTTGTCCCCGGAAAAGGTTGTTACCACACGTTTGCCGTCATCCGTCGCGATTTCCTTTTGCTCTTTGACTTCCGAACCTGCAGGAACATCTGACGGCATCAGCACATTGAATGGAGCATTTTCTTCATTCACCTGACCTGATGTCGGCAGCCCAACCTGAGCACCAGCCATGTTCTTTTTCACATCGAATGCATCCTCATCGAAGCTTGCGTCGAATTTGAAGTCGGAGAACTCGACAAGCACCAACGGCTTTTTATCCGGATCCATCACTTTCACGCTGACCGGAGTCATATTACTTTTATTTATTGTAATTTCCTGTGTCGGCAATAGCTTGTTATTTTGATAGTTTGTTTTCGTTACGAACACATAATGCTCTTCCGTTGCAGTGAACGTTGCCTCCGGGTCGCTTTTGATATCGTTCACCAGCGATTCAAAAAGGTATGCCTGGCTGCTGTTTTGCGGCCACTCGCTATGAAAACGGAAGCTTTTATTCAGCGCTGGAGTAAGGACGAATACCCCTTCATCATTGCGAAGAATTATCTGGCTTTGATCCTTTTGGGCATTTTTCAGGTTCACACGGTAATAGCCAGGCTTTTTGTGACCGATCTGCACTTCATACACCTGTGGCTCTGCGCCAGTTTGCAGTGTCATTTTCGCATTGGATTCGTAGCTTTTCATCTCTTCTACTTTTTTACCTAATGCTGCCGTGACATCTTCTTTCGATTTTGTGCCGCACCCGGCAAGAACAAGGATACTCACAATTCCCACCATTAACAAAAGCCATGCTTTTCTCAAATTTTTCATCCCCTTTGCCTTAATTACATGTTTACCTTAGAGAAAAAGTGAGATTGCAGAGATAACGGAAATGCCATCTCTTACTTGTACACCTTGTCTCCTTTCTGAACTATGTATATGAGGCAAGCATAGGGAATATGCAGACTAGCTTTCCAAGCTTTCAATAATTACTTGGGCAACCGCATATTGCTCGCTATGAGAAATGGATAAATGGACATTACTAGATAATGGTCTTGTAAAAAAGGGTTTTCCCTTTTCCGTGGTGGTGATATTCATATCCTGAAAACTCAGATCCTTCCCGATCCCGGTACCATAGGCTTTTGAAAATGCTTCTTTCGCGGAGAATCTGCCTGCCAGGAATTCTACTTTTCTTTTATCGCCCAATGCTTGAAATTGCGTCTTTTCTTCATTAGTAAGGACTCTATCCACAAACCCGGGCTGACGGTTCATCAATTTCTCTATCCGTCCGAGTTCCACAATGTCGATACCCGTGCCAATAATCATACAATGACCTCCCTTTTACATATAGTTAATTATATATGACAAGTTCCTTAAAAGACTTTTTCTATCAGGAATGGTACTCTAAATCTAGAAGGAGTGAAAAACATGTTTGTCCGGACTGAAAACTTTCGTACTTTCACAAAATTATATCCTATTATTACCACAATTGTGACCATACATCTAGTACTATGGCTAACTGTCCAATTTTCTAAATATTTCCTTTTTCTGACAGTAGGCTCCAATCTTTTGGTCTTTGAAGGGGAGTACTGGAGACTGATCACCCCCATTTTCCTACACGAATCCATCACACATCTGCTTTTTAACTCCCTTTCCCTCGTTCTCTTCGGCCCGGGTCTGGAGAGGATGCTTGGAAAAGGAAAGTTCATCTCCATGTATCTGCTTGGAGGAATAGCCGCCAACGTGGCAACTCTCTTGCTGGCACCAGTCAACTATTCACATCTTGGGGCATCCGGGGCAATATTCGCCTTATTCGGCATCTATTTCTATATGGTTTTCTTCCGTCCCGACATGCTGAACACAGCGAATTCCCAAATCGTGCTGATTATACTGGCCATTTCACTTGTCATGACATTCTTCACGGGCAACGTTAATATCTACGCCCACCTTTTCGGGTTCCTGGCTGGAACGATCCTGGCACCCATCTTTCTCGGCAAAGGAACATACACCCGCTCGTTAAGCCAGATCTTCCCGAATATAGGGCACTCTCCTTCCCGCAGGAGCAAGGGTCAATCGATTTTCTGGATTGTGCTGATCGCGTTGGTCGCCTTGGGGGTATTTTCCAGATTCATGTAAAAAAGCAAGGATACAGAGGGCGTTCCTCCTATCCTTGCTTTTTTTCATACGTATACCAATCAAAGATCTTCACGCTGTCCTCTCTCTCCACATCCACCACTCGAAAGCTCTTGGAGGAGACACTGCTTTTGATGGAAGCATAGATTGTCTGTAAATGTCGCCTCTTTTGGAATTCCGATTCCTTCCACTCAAAGGCCTGGACCCGCTTTTTATGGACCAGCACGATATTCTTATTTAATAACCGATAGGACAACTGCAGCTGCGAACCTCTGATATTCCATCCTCCTGCCCTGTATTGGGCATAGCCCAACGCTCCAGCAAGCCCTACAAGGATGAATGCAAAGAGTCCATAAGGCTGGAAAAAATAGGCCACAACAGAAGATACGAGTAATGCTGGAATGATCAGGCGTATCAGATAGCGGGGCAACGACCGCCTAGGCAGTGGCTGAATGTGGTTCTGCATGTTATATTCCGGAGTGAATTCCCGCAGCAGTCCACCCACTTCTTTTACATCAACCAAAGGAAACAGGATGGTCGAAAAATCCGATTCTTTTCCACCTGCTCCACCAGCACTTTCCACATAAACGGTTGCAAGCCCGAACGGCTGCCTCAAAAGATTTTGCGAAATGCGAATTGCCTGGATCCTTCCGAGCGGGATGGTCAGCTGCCTCTTTTCGATGATGCCTCTTGAAATCAACAGCTCGTCCCCTTGTTTGATTACATTGAAATTCCCGTATTTAATCATGGTCATCGCTATTGAAATCAACCACGACAATAAAAGAACGAAAAATACAACCGAAGCGATAAAGTACACACTCGTCTGCAATACCAGATCAAAACGATCTACTACATCCTCATAAGGGATAAACTGATCGATCTGGGAAACAAACGCAACGACCGCAGATAAAACAACGCCAATTCCGCCAGAGGTGGTCCCGACCAAAAACAAAGCTTTCCAAGCTATTGTGTACGTGGGCTTAGAAATCTCCGTCTCTTCCACCCGAAGAGCTCCCAGATCTCCATCCATCACTTCCACTTGCCCATCCAGCTCGCTGATGGTCGGCCCTTTTTTGAGTAAAACACCACGGAGAAGCTCGGCTTCATCCTTCGTTACTGCTGAGAGTACCGCTTCGGCCTCCGTACCGCCACCCGCCGTCTCCACCTGCACTTTCACCAATCCGAAAATTCGTTGAATGATGCCCTCCGAGGTATCAATCGTCTGAATCCTCTCCTGGGGGATAAAGCGGCGCTGCCGTACAAAGACTCCATTTTCAATACGCAGTTCCCCACCTTCGACCCAATAGTAAAAGCGATACCATTCGGCAACCCCAAATCCTGTTGTCGCTGCAAATACCACCACAAGGCCTGCACCAGTCAGCAGAAGCCCTAAGGTATCCCCATCTTTCACCCCAATGAAAATAAGGAACAAAAAAGGCAACACAATGCCTTTCATTCGCTTGAATACGCTAACTGCAATTACCGCAGGGTGCATTCTTCTTTTTTCAGACATCATCTTCTGTCACCCGCGCAAGCCTCGAAATATAATCCCTTAACCTATCGGCCTGTTCCTCATCCAAAGCTGGTATCTCATGAATGGTCGCAGCAGTCGATATCGTAACGGTTGACAAATGGTACCTCTGTAAAATTGGTCCTTGCTTTGTATCAACATGCTGTACACGCACCATCGGGACAAGGGTTCTTCTTTTAATGAAAATACCCCGTTGGATATCTATTTCATGTTCATGGACTTCATATCTCCAACGCTTCCACTGCAAGGAAGGAAAAATAAAAATGGACACTATCAGAAAAAGCACCAGTATCCCGGAAGCTGTCGCGATAAGCCACCATGGCGTGTCGAAAAACTGCTGAATAAACCAAAAGCCCGCAAATAGCGCTATATAAAATAAACCATTGAGCACAGCCGCTATCCGCCATACGGACAGGGCCTTCCTATTGATTCTTTGACTAGGTTCAGGCCTCATCATGCCCCCACCTTCCCTAACTCTCTCTAACTTCTTCTTTCCCCAGTATACTATTTATAGAAAGAATATGGAAAATTTAATGAATGATAAACGAACCTCCATCCAGTCTTTCAGTTTCAGGATAATCCTTCAGATCTTCCATCAGGCGGAACAATGCCTCATCCTTTTTCTTTGCCTCAATCATGCAATGGATCTCCTCCACACTCCCCTTGATTTTTGATAAAAATTCCATAAACATCTTCGGATCTATATAGTCTGCATGTGCCCTGAAATTTTTCTCATCCCTCGGACTCGAGATATGCATCTTCACAGGCAGCGGCGAGTATTCCCACGTTCCTACCACCCTTTCCCACTCTTCTTCCCACTCTTCCTTTTCAAAATGAGCCAGGTGATGATGATAATCGAACACAAGCGGGACATTAAGCTTTTCACAGACGTACAAAGCATCCCTCAGATGGAATGTGGTATCGTCATTTTCCAGTATCAGCATTTCCTGCAGAGCCTGCGGGACAAGCGCCCAGTTATGTATAAATTGCTCGAGCGCAAGCTCACGGTCCTCGTAACCTCCACCGATATGTAAAACACAGCGGTGTTCAGTCGGCACCCTCATTCCTTTAAGGATTGAACGATGCATACTCAGCGTCTTGATGGTCTGGTTCAGGATATCTTTGTTTTTCGAGTTCAGCAGCACAAAATGGTCCGGATGAAAATCCACCCGCATCGGATGCTCCTCGATGTAATCCCCTATTTCATTTAATATCCCCTTCAACGGTCGCATGAACTTCCAGTCACTCAGCTCTTCATGATTCGCCAAAGGAATAAGCTTCGAGCTGAAACGAAAAAACTTTATATCATTCGCTACATTATGCCTCAATAAACGCAAACAGTTCTCCAAATTCGTGACCGAAATGCGCTCCAGCTTATCAATCGCCGCTTCCCGGTCCTTCAGCTTGCTGAACTGCGCAAACGTCATCGTCTTAGACGGAGATGCATTCTGCAACTGCATACTCATCGCCACATATCCCAATCTTACAAGCGTCATCACCTTCACTCCTTCTTTATTCCTCAGTTTCGGTTTGAAGTTAGCATGCCCAATTTTCGGGGACAGGTCCATTGTCTCTTTTGCAGCACATGCCAGGTGTTTACGCCTGGAACAAGAAACCTGTCCCCAAACCAAAAAAAAGCAGAAGAGGCAAGCCTCTTCTGCTTTGTATCATCTATTATACGCGTTCCTTACGGGAAGAGCGTTTGAATCCTTGACGTTTTGCGCTTGCGTCTCTGGAACCAGATCCGCCGCTTGGACGTTTGGACCAGTTTCCTTTACTGCCGCCTTGGCCGCCGCCACGGTTACGGTCTCCACCGCTGCGGTTGCGATCTCCACCGCCACGGTTGCCGCCACGGTCTCTTCTGGAGTGCATAGGCGCTTCTTCAGTTAAGCGGATTGGCGTTTCATCCGGCTCTTTCGTGAACAATTTAAGAGCTGCAGATACTAATGTGATTGCATCATGCTCTTCTAATAATTGCTCTGCTGCATTACGGTAGAAACCAAGGTTTGATGCTTCAACCGCTTGCGTCAATTTTTCCATGGACATCTTTTGTTGGCCTTCCAACGCTTCATCCAGAGTTGGAGCCTTCATTTTATCCATTTTGCGTTTTGTTACTTTTTCTACATGGTGCAGGTAGCTAACTTCACGCGGGCTTACGAAAGTGATCGCCAACCCGCTCTTACCAGCACGACCTGTACGTCCAATACGGTGAACATAGCTTTCAGGGTCCTGTGGAATGTCAAAGTTATATACGTGTGTTACACCTGAGATATCAAGTCCACGAGCAGCTACGTCTGTTGCAACAAGTACATCGATGGAACCTTCTTTGAACTTGCGTAGAACACTCATACGCTTCGCTTGAGAAAGGTCACCATGGATTCCTTCTGCAGAGTATCCACGCACATTCAACGCATCGGATAGCTCATCAACACGGCGTTTTGTACGACCGAAGATGATTGCAAGCTCTGGAGATTGAATGTCAAGAAGACGAGTCAACGTATCGAACTTTTTCTTTTCCGGAACTTCCACATAGTATTGTTGGATGTTGGAAACTGTTACTTCCTTCGTCTTTACCTTTACGCTTACAGGCTCAGTCATGAAACGCTCAGCGATAGCACGGATTGGTGCCGGCATTGTTGCAGAGAAAAGTAATGTTTGCTTTTTCTCTGGAGTTTCAGCTAGGATCTTTTCGATATCCTCGATGAATCCCATGTTCAACATTTCGTCCGCTTCATCAAGAACAACTGTGTTCACATTTTGAAGACGAAGAGTCTTACGGTTGATATGGTCAAGTAAACGACCCGGCGTACCAACCACGATGTGAGGGTTCTTTTTCAATGAACGAATCTGTCTTGAGATGTCCTGGCCACCAAATACAGAAAGTACACGAACACGTTTATGGTATGCAGCTTTGTAAATTTCCTCAGCTACTTGAATTGCTAGCTCACGTGTTGGGGCGATAACGATCCCTTGGATGGATTCATTTTTCACATCTACATTTTCTAGTAATGGTAAACCGAACGCGATAGTCTTCCCTGTTCCCGTTTGCGCTTGACCGATTACGTCTTTACCTTCTAATGCAACAGGAATTGTCTCCGATTGGATAGGGGTAGCTTCTTCAAACCCCATTCTGTTGATTGACTGCATAATATCATCTGATAAACCTAAATCTTTAAAAAACGCCAAATTATTCCTACTCCTTTATCTATACAAATTAATAAATTAGGCAAACGTCAGACGCTGCCTAATTCCTTATAAGTAGACATTATTAAACACATTAACTGTAATCATAACACTTCAGCTAATAAATAGCAATAATCGTTAATGCCAACTTATAGGAGAAAACCATTTCTTCCTCTTGTTCTTTTTCCATAAGAACACCGTACCATTTTCAAGCCATCTTACTTTAGATGACCTTATCACTCTTATTAAGCATAAGGCCCTTTCTTTGCTTTCACAAGCTTTTACACCATTTTCCCTAAACGGGCAGCTCTTGTTTTTTCCTTTATTGCGCTTTCAATCCACTGGATACACGCGTTTTTTTGTGAAGCTGTTAGTTAGGAAATACGTTTACTTCTATTTTTTTCATTTACATCGGTTTGTATTCCCAACGCCCTTAATCTTTTAGCTCCCTATTTAGTTTTACCCCTTATATAGAGCCAGAAACATAAAGCGATAAATTATTTGCGAGATCATCAGCTAAAATTAGTACTCCACACAATTATTGCAGTCCCTGAACCACTTCTTCCAAACGCATTCCGCGAGAGCCTTTCACGATTACCACATCATGAGGCTGCAACATTTTCAACAGATCCCCTATCAGAACCTTCTTATCGGTGTAGGACTTCACTTTTTCTGAACCCAGGACGGCCATAGCCCCTTCAGCTATGCTTTTACCTAGGATTCCATAGGTAAGGACAAAATCAATCTCTTTGTCCTGTACGTACTTGCCCACTTCCTCGTGGAAGAGAATTTCCTGGTCGCCAAGCTCCAGCATATCGCCAAGAACAGCAATTTTCTTTGTGTATCCTGTGAGACTTCCCAAAAGATCTATCGCGGCTTTCATCGAGGTTGGACTCGCATTATATGCATCATTTATTACGGTCCATCCGCCACTTGTTTCCACCACTTCATTACGCATGGCAGTCAGAGAGACTTTTTCTAACCCTTTTTTCCTATTTTCTTCATTCACCCCAAAAATTTCACCGACCACAATCGAAGCTAGGGCATTTGTCACGTTATGGGCACCTAAAACAGGAATCATGTAAGCAGTTTCTTCTATTATAAATTGCGTTCCATTCCCTTTATGCACGATATCCTTTGCAACATAATCATTCTCGTCATTTAAACCGAAAGTAATCACATCACAATCGAAATCAGACACTTTATTTGTAAGTAGCGGCTCATCTCCATTGATAATCAGTTTTCCTCCTACTTTGAGTCCTGCTGCAATCTCCAATTTCGCCTCTGCAATCCCTTCTCTGGAACCCAGTTCCTGCATATGGGATTCCCCGATGTTGGTAATGATCGCTGCATCAGGCTTGGCTATATGGGAAAGAAGCTCGATTTCCCCTCTGCCGCTCATCCCCATTTCAAGGACCGCTACTTCCGTGTCTTCTTGCATAGAAAGGATGGTGAGAGGTAGGCCAATATGATTATTATAGTTACCAGCTGTCTTATGTACGTTGAAAGTGGTTTGAAGTAGGGAAGTCACCATATCCTTTGTAGTTGTCTTCCCATTGCTTCCTGTTATCCCCACAACCTTCATCCCGATCTGGTCGCGGTAACTGCTTGCCAGGTGCTGCAGGGCTTCTATCGTATCCTCGACAAAAATCAAGTTCACATCTGTCGGAGGCTCCGGCTGATCCTTTTGCCATAGTGAAGCGACCGCACCTTTTTCCACAATCGCCTGTTGGACGAATTGGTGGCCGTTAAAGTTTTCTCCAATAATCGGGATATATAATTTGCCGCTCATGTCCTCCCGGGTATCCTTGGAAACGCCTTCCACCATGATCTCCCTATATTCAGAAGCTATCTCTTCACCTTTTGCCATCTCTTGTATTTGTTTCAGGGTTCTTTTTATCATAATTGGTCCACTCTCCTGATTTTTATTGCATAGAGAAGGGGCTGACTTGGCCGTTTTAATTTTTAAAACCCCGATGTCATCCCCTATCTGTCTACTTAGAATGTGTGTTTGATTTTCTGTTTATCCGCATGTCTTTCCTGTGCGTACTGTACAAGCTTCTTGATCAGTTCCGGATAAGGAACATCCGTGTGCTGCCATAAAAGAGGGAACATGCTGAACGGTGTAAACCCAGGCATCGTATTCACTTCATTGATGTACAGCTTTCCTTCCTTTGTTAAGAAGAAATCTGCACGGACCAATCCGGATCCATCAATCGCCTTGAATGCGGTAATCGCCATTTCCTTCACTTGCTCATAGATCTCATCGCTAATTTCAGCAGGGATGATCATTGCCGTATCCCCGTCCTCATATTTGGCCTTATAATCGTAGAATTCTGTTTTAGGGGCAATTTCACCCACTACGGAGCACTCAGGCTCGTCGTTTCCGAGAACGCCGATTTCTATTTCACGCGCACCTTCAAGTCCTTGCTCCACAATGATTTTACGGTCATAGTCGAAGGCTTCACGGAATGCTTTTGCCAATTCTTCACGGTTCTTCGCCTTGCTTATCCCAACACTGGAACCCAGGTTGGCCGGCTTTACGAAGCAAGGGAATCCAAGCTCTTTTTCCACCTTCTCATAAGTGGAGTCCGCAGCACTATCCCATTCAGAGCGAAGGAAGTGAACATAACCTACTTGAGGAAGTCCTGCTTGGTCGAATAGGTTTTTCATGATGACTTTATCCATACCGGCAGAAGAAGCCAATACGCCATTACCCACGTATGGAAGGTTGAGCAGTTCGAGCATTCCTTGAACAGTTCCATCTTCCCCATTGGGTCCGTGCAACAACGGGAATACAACCGTCTGCTGTTCTTCTGTCTGTTCGGATGAAGGCAATGCCAAAGGTGCAATCGTTGTTCCGCCGTCCTCCAATTTAAGCTGCTGAACACTTTCCGCTGGTCCGGATAGAAGACTGCCACTGCGCCATTCACCTTGTTCGGTTATGTATAACGGATAAACGTCGAATTTTTCTGTATCCAATGCTTTTGTCACTGCCAAAGCAGTCTGTAGAGAAACTTGGTGTTCTGCTGATTTCCCACCATATAGTAAATGCAATTTCGTTTTCATGTTGCTCCCCCTCGCGCGAGTCGTCGGTATATTTTTAGGCTGGTTAAACACCGCTGTTGATTTCAGCACTAGGCTGCGCTTTCCGCGGGGCGTTTGTGGAGCCTCCTCGGCTTTCGCCTGTGGGGTCTCCACTAAACGCAACACCCGCCGGAGTCTTCGCCTATCGCTCCAATCAACAGCTAGATAACTTAGATATCAATACTATTCTTTAACACCGCAGCCTATTTTCGAAAAAAGATTTTTTCTTAATTAGTTGTTCCTATTATATCACTTACAAATAAGAATTCGAAACTGGATCTATCATTTAAGTACGTCAATCCTCAAAAATCTTTTCTTAATATATGAATGTCATTCCACTAGCATGTTAAGTACAAACCTAATTACTATAATATAATTCGACAAGTTGCTTACCCGGGAAATAAATTTGTTGGAATTGGTCGGTTTTTTGTGTTTTACATTGAAGAAAGAGCGCGGGTTTTGCGCTCTTTCTGTGGGATGTTGCGTTCATATTGACCACCGCTGTTGATTTCCGCACTAGGCTACGCTTTCCGCGGGGCGGTTCTTGAGCCTCCTCGGGCTTTGCCCTGTGGGGTCTCAAGCCTACCGCTGCCTCCCGCAGGAGTCTTCGCCTATTGCTCCAATCAACAGCTAGCATACATAAAATAATACTTTCACCTAACATAGACTTGTTTTAAAAATCCATTACCAAGTTATTTCCTCAGCGGTTATTTTCTTAGGAGAAACTGCATAAAGGTGATCATTTATATACAACACTCTTTGTATGGTGCTTTCCCAGTCTTCGTATGGGGTTCCTTGGTCTTGATGTGTCATTTTTGTGTGGAGGGTGAAGCCTTTTTCAGGGTCGATTCCGTACACTAGGGCACCTTCGAATTCGAAGCGGTAATCGTGCTTTTCTTTTTCTCGGTACATGACAATCGGAAAGGCGAATATGTCTTTTTCCTTGTTGAATAAAAGCGCCTTATGATCATAGTTTAATGGTGAATAGGTCGCTTGCCCGCCAATCACTTCCGTATGCATCTCGATGGGGTTTGCCGGGTCCCTTACATCAAACAGCGAGATTTTCACACCGTCCGTAACGACCCTTGTGCCAAATTGATCTTTTTCTATTTTCGTGTTGTGGCCAAATCCGATCAGATGGTTTTCATCATACGGGTGGAGATAGTTTGAGAAACCTGGAATCTTCAGTTCTCCCAGTACTTTTGGTGCATTAGGATCGCTGAGGTCAAAAACGAATAACGGGTCAACCTCTTTAAATGTGACGACATATGCCTTCTCCCCCATAAAACGGACTGAATAGATCCGTTCCCCTCTTGCCAGGTCCTCGACACTGCTGATTACCTTCATGTCTCCATCCATGATGAATAAGTTGTTGCGTGAAGGCGAGGTTTCATCCCAGGCCTGCCCATCTGTTGCAGCGACTCGGAAGTATCCATTGTACTCATCCATGGAAAACTGATTGAGCAGGTAGCCCGGGATGCTTCCGCTGCTCGCGTACTGTACATCCAATCCATTTACGGAAAATTTATAGATGTCTGTATTTACATCAGCAGGCATCATCCGGCCACTCTGATTGTAGGTTGGAACGGCGACATAGAGATTTTCCTTGGACATGTATATTTGCTGCCCGCTCCCGATATAGGAAAGGACAGTTGCATCCTGATCCGGCTTGGTCATGTCAAAAGCGGCAATGGTCATGAAATTATCCTCTGAGGACTCCGGAAAGTAGTGAATGTCGGAATAGGCGATGCGCTCCATGTCTTCGGATTCTCCCTCCCCTGCTGTATCGGAAAGTCTAGGGCGGAGATCGATTTCCGGATCTTCTTCAAGCATCCAGTAGTTTGGATACTGATTCACGATTACATAGACTTTCTCTTCAATCTTTCTACTTGAAACGTAGCTTCCTTCGAGGGTAAGCGTTTTTTGGACTTTCGGATTTGCCACATCCGTAATATCATAGACAATCACTCTCGTCGCGTCATACATCGGCATGATAAGGTCCCGCGCTCCCTCTTTGGAATGGGGCTCGAAAGTTTCTTTCCAATAGTGGCCGAGAATTACCAATTGGTTGCCGTCCAAGAACATCTGATAGGGCGAAAAGTCCTGATAGTTTATTTCTGTGATTGTTTCTATCGATTCGACCGGAGTTGCTTTTGTTATTTTCAGCTTTCCGTCAATAGCCTGGTAAATGTATTCGCCATCCGTTTTGACGATATCCGCTTCATCCACGCCCTCTACCTGAACATTGGTATCGGAATGGCCGGAGGATGAGCTGTCCCCTTCCGATTTGCTGCTGTCGGCGGAGCGCTCGGCTTCTGCACCTCCAACAGAGGATTCCTCCGCAGCATCATCTGCATTGAAACCAAACCCCTTTTCCATTTTCTCTATTCTATCTTGGAAAATCTTGTTCAACTCTCTTTTGGAACTGATCGTAGGAAGTCCTTTTTCCTTATCCCAGTTGCTCTTGTTCACTGAACCAGTTACGGAAGTTGGATCATATTTATAGTAAATGAAACCGAACAATGCAGCCATCGCTACGATGATGAGGAAAAAATAAAGTGCCCTTTTTTGCATGGTAATAAAACCCTCCTTTTTTGGTTAGACGAGAGGGGTGGTTAAAAAGTCACATTTTCAAACAAAAAAACAACGCCCACACGCATTCCTGCGCTAGAACGTTGCTTCTTCATCATCATAATACTGTCAACACTTCTTCTTTCAAACTTTCCATTCCATATCTGCGGACAAATTTTCCGAACTGCTCGCGTTTCTTGCCATTGGCAGCATAGGTTTCTATCAGGAAGTCGACCATGTTGTAAAGCTCTTCTTCGGTTACTTCCCCGGCAAAAAGCTCTGCCGTTTTTGCGTCCAAGCCTTTGCCCTTACCTCCCACATACAGGTCATACCGGTCATTATGACGCTTGATCACACCGATATCGTTGACCAATGGTTCTCCGCATGCGGTTGGGCATCCGGTGTAAGCAGGTTTCAAGGTAAAGGGAACAGGCTTTCCTGCAATGCGCCTGTTCAGTTCCTTCGCAATCGGCATGCCCTCTTCCAATTCCCCTTTACAGAAGTTGCATGTGCGCAGGCTTTTCACATAATTCCCGACAGGATAGCATTCCAGCCCTGCTCCTTCAAAGGCAAACACCGCTTCATCCAGCCTGCTTTCCGGAATATCCACATAGAGCTGCTGAAATGTCGTAAGCTCTAGTTCATCTTCTTCCTTCATATATGAGGCAAGAACAAGCAATTGCTTGCTGGTCAGCTTCGCGCCAAAAGAAATCCCGCCGTTGACTGCAAGCTTTATCGTTTTCTCCTCTGTCATTTGTCTACCCCTTTATTCCGTGATTTCGATTACATATGGGAAAGCATATACCTTGCCGTCCAACTTGAATTCACCCCAAAGCTTATACATGCCAGGCTTCGTGAAATGCGCTTCGAATACAGGCTCTGTTTCACTTGCAGGGTGGACGTGGATGAATTGCTCGAGCCCTTCACCCACTACGACCACATGCCCTAATGCCCCAAGGTAGTTTTCCGGTTTTGCCCCGTTCAAGTCAAAGGACAGTACCACATTTTCTTTCATCGAAAAGCTCTCCACATTCAAGGTAGCTTGATAGCCGTCTTGTTCTTTCGTCCAGTTTGTTTCTGCTTCAAGATGAGCATGGTCATCCTTATGCTCCCCTTCGTCTTCATGAGTCTCATGTTCCCCGATCATCAACGATTTTGGTTCAACCTTATACTCCAGATTGGTTGGCTTGATATCTACAAAAGCCTGATACATGCCTTCTTCCAGATCTGCTTGAACCTCGAACACTCCAGGATTCCTTTTTTCTGGATGCAGATGATGGAAGCTTTCCAGGTTTTCACTGATCACGATAAGGTGCATCAGCTTTTCATGATTTACGTCAAGCTCATCAATCGGGTTGCCATCCTGATCTTCGAGGGAAACAGTGATGGCTCCATCTTCCGTTACTACTTCCGGTTTCACCTCACTTGCGGACTCGCTGTCATCATGTTCTCCATGACCACCATGCTCTCCGTCTTCACCAGTAGCATCCTCATCTTCTTCCCCATGTGCATGCTCCTCTGTTTCCTTCTCATGCTCGTCATGATTGTTGGTGGCACTTTCGTCCGCCGCATAAAAGGAATAAGCGGTGTAGCCTCCTATAACAATCAATAAATAGATCACCGCAGAAAAAATCCACTTTTTCATCCTTTTCACCTGCTCTTTATAAATTGTTGTTTTCGCATTCATTGTTGCTTTTGACGTATGCAACATACACACGCACATACTTTATCTTCGTGCTCTTTTCCGGTTTGTTCGTTTTTTTCTTATTTGAATTTTTATTTCTGATAACTGTAAAAAATCCAAAAGCCGATTTTTTACGGACAAAAGCAACAAACTTGATGAAAAGAGCCTTATAATTTTACTTTCTGCAATCTTAGTGCATTAAGCACAACAGACACGGAACTGAATGCCATAGCGGCCCCCGCTACCCAAGGTGCCAGGAACCCAAGTGCTGCAATCGGGATTCCGATGGTGTTATAGGCAAATGCCCAGAAAAGGTTCTGCTTGATGTTCTTGATGGTCTTTTTGCTCATCATGATCGCGTCGGCAATGCTGTTCAGATCACCGCGCATCAGGGTAATATCGGCGGCTTCCATCGCAACGTCCGTACCTGTCCCAATGGCCATTCCAATATCTGCCGTTACAAGGGCAGGTGCGTCATTGATGCCATCACCTACCATTGCCACCTTTTTCCCTTCCGCCTGAAGTTTTTTGATTTCTTCGGCTTTCTGCTCAGGCAGGACCTCTGCGATAACACGATCCACACCGGCTAGGTCAGCAATTGCCTGCGCAGTACGTTGATTATCGCCTGTCATCATCACAACTTCCAAGCCCATATCCTTCACTCGTTTGATCGCAGAAGCAGAAGTTTCCTTAATGGTGTCCGCAACAGCGATAATTCCTTTATAATCGCCATCCACCGCAATCATCATTGCCGTTTTACCATCAGACTCAAGCTCCTGGATCGTTGTCTCGGCATCGGTCAAATCAATGTCATGCTTTTTCATTAGCTTGCGTGTTCCAACTACTACTTTTCTCTCTTTTATAATTGCTTCGATCCCATACCCCGGAATTGCTTCAAATGCCGTGGAATCGCCAAGTTCAATTCCTTTTTCCTTTATTCCATCCACCATCGCTTGTGCCAAAGGATGTTCGGATTGCTTTTCCGCAGTCCCCACCAAACGCAGGATTTCCTCTTCTTCCCCTTGGTTTACCAGCAGAACATCTGTCAAAACTGGTTTTCCGTTTGTGACTGTACCCGTTTTATCAAGTACCACCGTTGTGATGCGATGTGTCTGTTCCAAATGTTCGCCGCCCTTGAAAAGAATACCGAGTTCAGCCGAGCGACCGGAACCGGCCATAATGGAGGTTGGCGTAGCCAGCCCCAGGGCACATGGGCAGGCGATAACAAGAACAGCAATCAGGTTTACCAAGGCACCCGCAAAGTTTCCGGGATCCACGATAAAGTACCATACAAGGAACGTCAGTATGGCAATACCAACCACTATCGGAACAAAAATGCCCGAAATCTTATCTGCAAGGCGCTGAATTGGCGCCTTAGATCCTTGCGCCTGTTCCACAATCCGGATGATTTGTGCCAGAGCGGTTTCACGCCCGATCTTTGTTGCTTTCATTTTCAGAAAGCCATTTTTATTCATAGTCGATCCATAGACCATATCACCGATCTGCTTATCGACAGGAATGCTTTCACCAGTCAGCATCGATTCATCGACAGCTGATTGCCCTTCCAATATCTCGCCGTCCACCGGTATTTTCTCGCCCGGTTTCACGGATATAATATCCCCAACCATTACTTCCTCTAAAGGAACTTCCATCTCTTTGCCGTCGCGAACTACCAACGCGATTTTCGCTTGCAGACCCATCAGCTTTTTGATCGCTTCCGAGGAACGTCCTTTTGCTCTCACTTCGAAAAGCTTTCCTAAAATAATGAGCGTAATGATTACTGCACTTGCCTCAAAATATTGCTCCACCATATGGGCACCAGAACCGATAGATACGATGGATAAGTAAAGGCTGTAGAAGTAAGCCGCACTTGTTCCTAGCGCTACCAGCACATCCATATTCGCACTTTTGTTTTTCAGCGCTTTATATGCCCCCCTATAGAATTGCCAGCCAATGAAAAATTGGACTGGAGTCGCCAAAGCCATCTGCACCCACGGGTTCATCAGCATATCGGGCAGGTAGATGAACGAAGTAAAGGAAAAGTGGCTTACCATCGCCCAGAGTAGCGGAATCGTGAGAATCAGGGAAAACACAAATTTCCCTTGCTGTTTCTCCAGCTCTTTCTGCCTGAAATCCTCTGCACCTTCATTTTTTTCCACTTTTACCGTTGCACCATATCCGGCTTTCTCGATTCTTGCAATGATATCGGATGGTGTAAGCCTGGATGGGTTATATTCCACCGTACCGGTTTCCAACGCCAGATTGACGGTAGCCGCATTGATACCGTCGAGCTTATTAAGAACCTTTTCGATTCTGCTTGAGCAGGCTGCACACGTCATTCCGGTAATGAGGAATTCTGCTTTTTCCTTTACCACTTCATATCCCAAGTCCCGGACTTTTTTCTCGATGTCATGGGGACTCACTTCGTCAGGATTGTATATTACCGAGGCGTTTTCCAACGCCAAATTGACATTGGCTTTCTCCACACCCTGAAGCTTATTCAAGCCCTTCTCAATTCTGGTGGAGCAGGCCGCACACGTCATTCCCACTATTTGCATCTGGGTTTCTTTTGACTTTTGACTCATAGCTTTCAACCTCCCACATACCTGTATGGGGTATATTTTTTTGGTAAGAAAACGCGCTTTGGTTAAAGCACGCTGTTCTCGTTATTATTCTACTTCGTAGCCTTCTTCGTCGATTGTTTCTTTGATTTGGTCCAGTGTTAAATCTTCACTCTTATATTCAACCGCCACTGTACCGGACGCAAGGTCCACTTTCACAGCGTTTACGCCAGTCAATTCACCGACACTACCTTCTACCGCTTTTACACAATGCCCACAGGACATTCCACTTACTTTTAACGTTACTTGTTCCATTTCTCCATCTCTCCCCTATGTTTATTTCATTAATCGTTTTACAGTAACTAATAGTTCATCAATGACTTCCGTGTCGCCTTCTTGGATTCTCTCGACCACACAGGACTTCATATGGCCTTCAAGAAGCAGCTTTCCGACGCCGTTCAAGGCGGATTGGATCGCAGCGATCTGGGTAAGCACATCATCACAATACGTATCCTCTTCAATAAGGCGCTTCACTCCTCTGACTTGACCCTCTACACGGTTCAGTCGGGAGATCAGGCTTTTCTTGACTGTCTCCGAATGGTGGCTTTTCCGCTCCCCATTGGCGATATGGCAACATTCGCTTGATTCAGGATCTTGATTTAAAATAGGTTCTATTGGAAGGTTTTCCATGGTTGTTGACCTCCTCTCGATATTAAAGTAACATACCCCTATACGGTATGTAAAGCCTAAGGTTTTATCATTTCAGGCTCTGTTAAACACCGCTGTTGATTTCCGCACTAAGCTTCGCTTTCCGCGGGGCGCTTGTGGAGCCTCCTCGACTTTTGCCTGCGGTGTCTCCACTAACCGCTACCTCCCGCAGGAGTCTTCGCCTATTGCTCCAATCAACAGCTAGCGACCTTGAAAATCAAAACTATTCTTTAACACAGCTACTTTTAAAATAATTTGTCATTGGGGAAGCGTTTAAATATGTGGAGAGAATTTGTTCTGGAATGGCTGGAAATTGCCGGGCCATTCGCCATTTTACTTAGTATTATCTTCAATACGATCATCAGCATTCTCGCATTTGTTCCAAGCTTTTTTATTACCGCCGCCAATATTGCCTTTTTCGGGTTTTGGATGGGCACTCTCGTTTCCTTTGTTGGCGAGTCGGTTGGTGCTGTTGTCAGTTTCCTGCTTTATCGGAAGGGATTGAAGGCATTTTCCCCGAAGGCGCTGGATCGATATAAATGGCTGGTCCGTTTGCAGGAAACGGAAGGATACCGAGCATTTTTGCTGGTGTTGGGACTCCGTCTTTTTCCTTTCGCACCATCAGGCCTAGTCACATTGGCCGGTGCAACAAGCAGGATCAACTTGATACACTTTGCCATCGCCAGCACAATAGGAAAAATCCCAGCTCTCCTCCTTGAAGCCTACTCCGTCTACCGGGTACTCGAATGGGGCCTCGAAGGAAAAATCATCCTCACCCTCTTCTCGATAGGGGTGGTGGGTATGCTGTTTTTTCGAAAGAGATAGGGGCCAGACCCCGTCCGAAAATCTGGAAAAGCTCCCTCCACGTTGCTGTGGAGGGAGCTTTGTTGTGTTTGTAATTTGTAGAGTTTGAGAATTGTGTTTAAGAAAAAATCTTTTTAATCTACGAGCCCCGCACCCACATGCTCGAGCAGGAAGGCGGACCGGTTCTTTCCATAGAAGCCTAGGTGATGCAAAGGTCTTGTCATGGCAACATATAAGAGCTTTACATCGATTTCCGTTTCTGTATAGACCTCATCGAGTGTACATAGCAGAACCGCGTCGAATTCGAGTCCTTTTGCCAGCTGTGCATGTACAATGACGACGTCCTTCTGATTGATTTCTTGATTTTCCTTCAGCAGCTGGACAGACAAGCCTGTATGCTTTCGGAAAAGCGACTCGATTTTCCCGCATTCTTTCTCCGTTTTCCCAATGATGGCAATCGTTTTCCGACCCTCCGCATATAGCTTCTCAATATCGCGGGCCATCACAGTCACCATTTCCCCGTCACTTTCTGTCCAATCCACAAAAGCAGGCTTCGCACCATGCCTTACCACCGGCTCCACGCGAGGCAGCTCAAATGGAAGCAGCGCCAAAATGTCATTGGCCGCCTGCATGATTTCCACCGTTGTCCGGTAGCTTTTCTGGAGTGTGGTGTAAGCGGCTCTTGGAAAAATCTCTTCCTTCACCTTATTCCAGTCCTGAATGCCGCGATAGGAATGGATGCCCTGCGCCAGGTCCCCCACTATTGTAAACATGTCCGTTTCCAGGGCACTTTTCAAAGCAGCCAATTGGAAATAGCTGTAGTCCTGTGCTTCATCGATTACCACATTCCTAGCACGCAGGTCCTTATCGATTCCGAACAGGTTATGTTGCAGGTAAAGAAGACCTGCCAAGTCTTCGAGTTCATAGTTTTTCTGTTTATGTAGGTTGATCTGGTGTTTGATGAAATAACGTATCTGATAGTCATCCAGATACGTTTTTGCGTATTTCGCAAACCGCTCCCGGTCGGTGACAAGTTGTTCATAATAATAGAAGAGTGTGTGCTTGGGAAGCTTTCTGATAAAAGCATTCACAGCCGTCCGTGATTCCTTCATGATCTCATTCACGAGCTCATCCTTCTTGTCCATCGCTTTTGTCACATAGCTTTTTCGCTTTGCCGGATCAAGGTTGGAATTGAAAAGAGCCTTATCCAGCTTGTGGTCATAGAACTTTTCCACTTTGAGTATGAGCGTTTTCTTCTCGGTTCGGACGTAGTTCTGCAGGACTTCCTTCACCTTTTCGATTCGCCTGTAATAGGGGAGGTAGGTATATTCCCGTTTGATCAGCTGCTCCATCCTCTCAGCGGTATAGAGCTTGAATTTCCCGGTCAGGTAGAAGTCTTCTTTTGGCAGCAATGTCTCCAGGATGTCGGCCAGATAGGCATCCATAATCTCTTTAAACTCCAGTGACCCTTTGAAGCCTGCCAGCCACTGCACCATTTCCGGGTCCTCATACTCGTGGTTGATAAAGCCCATCAGCTTTTCAGACGGCGATCGAAGTTTTATTTTCTTGCCGATACAGCTCTTCACATAGTCGATAATAGTGGTCTGTAAGATCCGGTCCACCCCGAGCTCCGGGAGAACCTCGGAGATATAGTCTATGAAAAGATTATTCGGTGCCAGGATCATCAACTGCTCCGGACGAAAATGCTCCTGGTAGGTGTAGATAAAATAGGAGATTCGGTGCAGGGCAATCGTCGTCTTTCCACTCCCAGCCGCTCCTTGGACAATGATCGGCTTATTGAGATCCGCGCGAATGATCCGGTTCTGCTCTTCCTGGATCGTGGATACAATATCGGTCAGACGGTTGCTTGAGCTTCCCGACAATGATTCCTGCAAAAGCTCATCGGTCGTTGTCAGATCAACATCCCTGATTTCCTGCAGCTCCCCCTCTTCCATGATGTATTGGCGCTTCAAGGAAAGATAGCCATCATAGACTTCTCCCTCCGCCTCGTATTGGACGTCCCCAAGTCTGCCGTCATAGTATAGGTTTGCAATAGGAGAACGCCAGTCCACAATGATGGGATCCTGTGTTTCCCTATCAAACAGGGAAGCTTTCCCGAAATAGAGGACCTCTTCCTGGTCTTTTCCCTCTCGTTTATAATCGACTCGTGCAAAATAGGGCTTATGGTATATTTTCTTTAAGCTGCGAATTTCCTCTTGTGTGCGTTGCAAAAGGTTGGCGTTGGTCAGCATGTTCATGTAGCTGAAACTGCTGTCCTTGAAGTCCATCCCTTCGAGCGCTTCCTTGAAACTTGAGCGAAAGGACTCTTCGTCCATTTCAGACGCCTTGATGACAATGTCCATATATTTTTTCGTAAACAAAAGCCGTTCGACTTCCTGATCGAATTCAGGATGCTTCTTCTTTTTTTCTCCCAACCTCTTCACACTCCTTGCTTGTTTTGGAGACGCAAAAAACCATGAACTAGAGAAAACTCCATTCATGGTACAATCCTTGGGTTACATTTTTCAAAGTACGCAACGCTCTTATGTTCTTTTTTAGCCGGAAGAATTATTATAAACGCTTACAAGACAATTTGCAATTTTCTTTTTAAACTAAAAATAACCCTTGTCTATTTGTTCTGTCATATGTAAACTTTAAATATATTTTAGTTAACATATGAAATTGGAGTGAGACAAAATGACTTGGAAACAGCTTGCGGAAAAAGTGATTGGTGGTTATTCCCTTACAACGGATGAAGCACTTCAGATTCTTGAGGAAAGTGATGAAAATGTGCTGGAGCTCGTTCATGCGGCCTATCAAATCCGAAAACATTATTATAGCAACAAAGTAAAACTCAATCTGATTATTAATGCAAAAAGCGGACTTTGCCCGGAGGACTGCGGATACTGCTCCCAATCGATGAAAGCCAATACGGAAATTGACAGTTATCCTCTTGTCAGCAAACAGGTCATTGTCGAGGGGGCAAAGGAAGCCAAGAAAAATAAAATCGGCACCTATTGCATCGTGATGAGCGGAAGAAAGCCGACCAACCGGGATGTCAACACGGTGGTAGCGGCGGTTCAGGATATCAAAAAAGACATTGAAAGCATCAAAATCTGTGCCTGTCTTGGGCTTGTAAATGATGAACAGGCCCATCTTCTAAAAGAAGCCGGGGTGGATCGCTTTAACCATAATATTAATACAAGCAAAGGGCATCACAGTGAAATCACGACGACCCACCAATATGATGACCGCATCAAGACACTCGAAACCTTGAAGAATGCCGGGATCTCCCCCTGCTCCGGCGTCATCTGCGGAATGGGAGAAACCTTGGAGGATATTGTGGAGATGGCGTTCAGCTTAAAAGACCTGCACGTAGATTCTATCCCGGTGAATTTCCTTCATCCTATTGAAGGAACAAAGCTTGAGCATCTCGATGATTTGACACCACTGAAGTGTCTGAAGATCCTCGCCATGTTCCGATTCGTCAATCCGACCAAGGAGATCCGCATCTCAGGGGGACGTGAATACAATCTGCGCACTCTGCAAAGCCTTGGACTTTATATGGCAAACTCCATATTTGTCGGTGACTATTTAACAACAAGCGGCCAGGCCTCCCAGCAGGATTATCAGATGATTGAGGACCTTGGGTTTGAGATTGAAGAGAATGCATTTGAAACGGAAAGTCAGCATTTCGCTAGAATATAATTAGAAGAAAGCCTGCGTCATCCTATAGCGATGATGCAGGCCTTTACTTAGTTTGCAGCCAGAGAAAACTGTTCATTGAGCAGAGCCAGGCGATAGCGTGATAATTCCGCTGTCATCACACCTTGTTGCACCGCGGGATCATGATTTTTGAAATGTTCTGCCGCTTCCTCGTTTTCCGCTTGAAAAATGACAATGCCAAAACCTGTTGCGTCTGTCTGATCGGTTCTGCCAGCCAGGATCACGACACCCTTTTCCACATTCTCTTTTAGATATTGAAAGTGCGCAGATACGATATTCCCATCTTCTTCTGTCCAGTTCGCTGCTTGATAAAGTCTTTCTGGCAAGCGCAATACATAAATGTAAGTATTCAATTGGTGTACCCCCTTTTTGTCTGTATCTTTAATTCTCCACTTATACTCCAATAACCTTTAATAAAAAGACTTCTTTAAACACCGCTGTTGATTTCCGCACTAGGCGCAGCGACCCAAGGGGCGGTGCTGGATCCTCCTCAGGCTGCGCCCTGCGGGGTCTCCAACCTACCACTGCCTCTCGCAGGACAAGGAAGGCTGCGGCAGCGATACATCGCATGAGGAAAATGCTCGCATTTTCGAGGAGTCTTCGCGCCTATTGCTCCAATCAACAGCTAGATTCTTAAAGAATTTCACAAGTCTTTAACAGAGCTTACAAAATAATTCTCATCTTTTACCAGATGGTGTATAATTATATTGAAATATTTCGAAAGTTAAATCAATTTTTAGTGTACAGGGGGATTAATCACGTTGGTAAACTACGAAAAAAAGCATCTTTATATGATGGGCGCCATCGCCGTTTTAATTTTGACACCTTTCTACATACTTGTTGGGCCTTTTATTTTTCAGGGGATCCTGTTTGATGATGTCAGCGTCTGGCTTCTTCAGACTCCGATGACCGCCTATGGAATGTATGGGATTTCAGCCCTGATGCTGGTATTGGGCTTATTCATTTCATCCTTTTTTGTTAAAAGGGCAGTCTATTTCACGAGCATTGGATTGGTATTGGCCGGAGTTTTATTTGTGATGGGGACCTACTCCTTCAAATCTTTGAGCACCGAGGAAATCACCTGGGGAGAACCATTTTCTTTTAAAACCCATACCTATTCCTGGGAGGAAGTGAAAGAGGTCATTCTTGTTTCACCCCCTACCGAGGAAGAGAAGCACACCATGGTCTTCTATTTCAATGACGGGAAAGAAGTGACGTTTGTGAGAAACAATGAGTTTCAGGCAGAGTTCTCCAACTTTAATACTGCTAAAAGACAGTACAATTTTCCTTTTAAAGCAAGTGAGTGACAGAAGAAACTAGCCTATTGGAACGATTTATTGAATGTTGACAGGATACTCCCCTCCTTATGGAGAATCTACTATCACCAGAATCATCATGTAAGGTGACAAGCAGTTTCACATAACTAGAGGAGGCTTTAGAAAATGGAATTTCTATTAGTATTGCTTATCCAACTGTTCATTGGTGGGATCATCGCTTTTGGGGTTTTCGGCATCATTCAAGTTCTATTACCAAAATTCAACGCTCTTTACCTGTTGGGACTGCTCTATGGCGCCGGAAGTGTATTCGCCCTGTTCAACAGCTGGAAGCAGGAATGGATTCTCTTTACTATTCTCGCTATCATCGCATTATTTGCCATCCTTACTGTAAGATTTTATCGATATATTTATCAGCTTACAGAACAAAAAGCTAATGATTTTAGAGAAGTAAAACTATAAGGCAGGCTGATAAAGCTTCCAATAGTATCGAGGCAGGGAAGAGAACGTTTCCCTGCCTCCTTTTTGTTTTACAATACGTTCTTCTGGATAACTCCCCTGCTCTGCTGCATATACTCTGCAATCTTTTGGGTATACAAGGTAATAGGAATCAGCAGGATCAGAGGAGGAAAATGAGTGAAGAAACTATCGAATGAATATATAGAAGAAGTGGTGAAGGCTTCCAGGCCCTTCGCCTCCCGGGGCAGCGTGGTCGATCATATTCCTGATTTGGATCAGTCCCATCTGACCAATCTCGGGGTGACTATTGTTACGCTCGATGGGGAAATCTATTCAGCGGGGGAGGACCAGGACAGTTTTTCCTTTCAAAGTATTTCAAAAGTCATTCTCCTTTTAATGGCGTTAGCGGATTTCGGAAAGGACATTGTCTTCCAAAAGGTCGGCATGGAACCGACAGATGATCTCTTTAATTCCATTTCCCACTTGGAGGAATATGAAGGAAGCCGGCCTCATAATCCGTTGATCAATTCAGGAGCAATTGCGACTGCAAGTTTGATCAAGGGCAGTACGGTGGAAGAACGCTTTGAAAGGGTACTGGATTTCCTGCGAAAAATTACAGAGGACAGCAAGATTGACATGAGCGAGGAAGTTTACCGGGCTGAATGTAAAAATGGAGCACGAAATAAAGCTTTGGCCTATTTCATGGAAAGTACAGGAGTTCTGTCCAACCAGGAGTCAGACGATGCACTGGACCTGTATAATCGAGTGAATTCCATCGAAATCAATTCATTGGCCCTTGCGAAAATGGGGTGTTTTTTATCCAATCACGGAAGATTGATCGGACGTAAAAAACAGATTATCCAACCTGAATATATTCGGACAGTAAAAGCCATTATGCTGACATCCGGGATGTACAACGAATCCGGTACCTATGCAGTGGAGGTCGGTTTCCCTCTAAAAAGCGGGGTTTCCGGAAGTATTGTCGGATCCGTACCCGGCCGTATGGGCATCGGAATCATCGGCCCTGCGATTAATAAAAAAGGAAACAGTTGTGCAGGAGGCGAAGCGCTGAGAATTTTATCGCGCGACCTCGAATTAAGCCTTCTTCATGACCGCAACGTCAAAAATTTATAGCAGTAAAAAAAGCTCAGGATCCCTGAGCTTTTTTACATTTAACCATTCACGACTGTCCCGCCATTCACATGAATCATCTGCCCTGACACATAGGTGGAATCGTCCGAAGCCAAGTAAACATAGGCTGGTGCGAGCTCTGATGGTTGTCCTGGACGTCCCATTGGAGAGTCGGTGCCGAAATCCTCCACATCGTCTCCCGGGAAGGAAGCAGGTATTAAAGGCGTCCAGATCGGGCCAGGCGCAACACCGTTGACTCTGATTCCGCTTCCGACGATATTGACGGATAAGGAACGTGTCAGCGCTACAATCGCGCCTTTTGTTGCCGCATAATCCATCAAAACCGGCTGTCCTTTATATGCAACGATGGAAGCCGTATTGATAATGGAGCTTCCTTCTTTCAGATACGGCATGGCCGCCTGGATAAAATAGAAATAGGAAAAGATGTTCGTCTGGAAGGTCCGGGTCAGCTGATCGGATGAGATATCCTCGATTTTCTCCTGGTAGTGCTGCTCAGCGGCATTATTCACAAGAATATGTAGACCTCCAAGCTCCTCCACCGTCTGCTTTACTACATCCGTACAAAAACTCTTATCCCCGACGTCCCCGGAATACAGTAGACATCTTGTCCCGTAGTTCTCCACCAAACGCTTCGTTTCCTTAGCGTCCTCATGCTCGTCCAAATACACGATGCTTACATTGGCCCCTTCTTTTGCAAACGCGATGGCAACCGCCCTGCCAATCCCGCTGTCGCCACCTGTGATAATCGCATTTCTTCCTTTTAGCTTCCCACTCCCTTTATAGGTAGGATTATCAAAAATCGGTTCAGGTACCATTTTATGTTCATCACCCGGCTGCTTTTTCTGCTCCTGTGCCGGCTGTCCTTCTGTTTGGCGTAGTGTAATATCCTCTTTTGCCATATCTTCTCTCTCCTTTTCCTCTTCATTTAATTGGAAGAAGCAGCCCTTGTCGGAGGCTGCTTTTTCAATTGGGTACCTATCACCTTAATTGGAATCATTGGAGCTATCTGAGTCATTGGAACTGTTTCCACCTTTTTTGCCGATCTCTGCAAAGTGTTCTGTTCCATATTTCTCTTTTACTTTTTCTCCACCTTTTCTTCCTGCCTCTTCACGGCTCATATTTCCACCGCTGCTATCACTGTTGTTACTGCTACTGTTGGTGGAGCTGCTATTGTTGTTTCCACTGTTACTGCTGTTTCCGCTGTTGCTGTTGTTTCCGCTGTTGCTGCTGTTTCCGCTGTTGCTGTTGTTTCCGCTGTTGCTGTTGTTTCCGCTGTTGCTGTTGTTTCCGCTGTTGCTGCTGTTTCCGCTGTTGCTGTTGTTCCCGCTGTTACTGTTGTTCCCGCTGTTACTGTTGTTCCCGCTGTTGCTGTTGTTTCCGCTGTTGCTGTTGTTTCCGCTATTGCTGTTGTTTCCGCTGTTGCTGTTGCTGCTGTTTCCACTATTTTTGCTGTTCCCGCTGTTGCTGTTGTTTCCGCTGTTGCTGTTGTTTCTGCTGTTGCTGTTGTTTCCGCTGTTGCTGTTGTTTCCGCTATTGTTGTTACTGTTATTGTTGTTATTATCATTATTGTTATTACTGTTGTTAGCCACTTTAACCCTCTCCTCTTTTCTTATTTTTAGTATGTTTTGTGCCAATCGTTCACTTCGCGTTCCGCTTCTTCTTTTGATTTTCCATACCGTTCTTGAATCTTACCTACTAGCTTGTCGTGATCTCCCTCAACCTGCTGAAGATCATCATCTGTGAGATTGCCCCAATTCTTCTTAGCGTCGCCTTTCATCTGGTTCCACTTGCCTTTCATGGTTGCCTGATTCATGAAAATCACCTCCCAAATGTTTTTGTGACATCCTAGCTGGCTCGTCACTAGTAAATGAATTCCACCTATGACAGATTTAAAACATGAATATTTGCTTGTTTCTGAAATTGATTCCATCTTCCTACACTATTTCCCGAAATAAATTTTTGTTTAACATTTCGAAACAGGGGGAATTACCTTCTATGTAGACGTTGAAAAAATTTACCAATAAAACAACTATCGAGGAGGAACTTATTATGTTATGGACCGTATTTGCTGTATTAATCGTACTTTGGATCTTGGGATTCGCAATGGAAATTGGCGGAGGACTTATTCATATCCTTCTAGTACTTGCGCTACTGGCAATTGTATTCAACCTATTTTCAGGACGACGTCGAGTCTGACCGCAGACACAAAATGAGGACAAGGTGACTGGCTTCATATGAAAAAACCAGTGGAGTCAGTCAGAAAACAGCTATCATATTGATTATTCTTTTAGAAGAAAATACTACGTTTAGTTTGAAATGGCTTAGGGAAAACCAATTATAAGCTTTTAATAAATGTTGAGGAGGCAACCGCATATGTTATGGACCGTATTTGCAGTTTTAATCATTTTATGGTTACTTGGATTCGCATTTGATGTAGCAGGTAACTTAATCCATATCGTTTTAGTAGTAGCACTTATCGCGCTGGTCTGGAATCTATTTGCTGGACGCAGACGACCATAGATAAAGGAAAAAAGAAAAGCTGGCAGCTATCGGGATTTCACCGATAACTGCCAGCTTTTTTTGTTATTTTGTTAAGGTGTCCGTCAATACCGGAACAACCTGTTTCTTACGGGAAACCACTCCACGCAATAGTGCTGTGTTGTTTTCCAATGTTACATTGTATGCCTTCTCTACAGCTGCCGTCTCTTTACCAAGAGTCAATGCAACTGAATCATTTGTCAGGATATCAGTTACGACAAATACAAATAAGTCCAAGCCTTTGTTCGCGATCGTATTAAGGATTGCCAGCTCCAGCTCTTCTTGAAGCTTTAATACGTCTGCCGTATCCACTGTGTTCACCTGTGCGATCTCCACTTTATAGTCGCCCATTTGGAATTCTTTTGCATCCAGTGTGATCAGCTGCTCGACTGTTTTATCGCTCAGGTCAGCGCCAGCCTTCAGCATGTCCAAGCCATAGCTGTTCGCATCCACTCCTGCAATGGCTGCAAGTTCATTTGCAGCTTGCACGTCCTGCTCTGTGCATGTCGGGGATTTGAATAGCAAGGAATCTGAGATGATGGCAGAAAGCATCAAACCTGCAACCTCTTTCGTGATTTCCACGTTGTTCTCTTTATAAAGCTTGTTAAGAATAGTAGCCGTACATCCAACCGGCTCCGCGCGATAGTACAACGGGTCGCTTGTTTCAAAGTTTGCAATACGGTGGTGGTCGATAACCTCCAGCACTCGAACCTGATTAATGTCGCTCACGCTTTGTTGGAATTCGTTGTGGTCTACAAGAATAACTTCCTGCACTTCGTTTGCTGCTGTCTCGATCAGACGGGGCACTACCGTATTGAAATGCTTTAGGGCATATTCCGTTTCCCCATTCAATTCTCCAAGGCGAACAGGTTCAGCGTCCATTCCCAACTGCTTTTTCAGTTCTGCATACGCAATAGCGGAACAGATGGAATCTGTGTCCGGGTTTTTATGTCCTAATACAAATACTTTTGACATGGTATATTCTCCTTGCATCGTTATCTTTTTAATAGAGCTATCCGCAGATTCCATGATAGCTTTTCCTCTTTGAATTTTACATTAAATGTGGGAGATTTTCAAAAGAGTATGTGAAATACTATATTTTTAAGTTGCTAGTTGCTTCTTTACTTCATTGATAAAAATGACAACCTGCTCCTGGTATCGTTTGTCCTCTTCGTATTTCTTCGGGATGATCAGGATCTTCGCTTTCATCATTTTTCCAAAGTAAAGCAGATGATTGCGTTTTGTCGTTACAAGCTTCAAATTTTTATCAATCGGAATTTGGAGATTTTCTTTGCCGGCTATAAAATAGTCGTCTCCAATATGATACGTGATCCTGATCTTTTTTGAAGGATCAGTAAATGTCTTCTTGTAAAAGATGTGACCCATTGCCGATAATCCAATGAAAATAATTCCGTAAAAAATTCCAAAGAAAATCACGGACCCAATTATTAATAATAATATTAATCCAATGGGATCGCTCATTCCGGAATAAATGGATGTAAAAACCACCACCAGCGGCATGATGATAAACATCAGCTTTTCAGTGAGTCTTGCACGGGGAAGGTTTCTTAGCCCCTCTTTCCCATCTCTTGGCTTAAAACGATAACTCAGCTCGATTTTCTCCAACACTCTCCACCCTTTTATTCGTTTCTACTATCATACTAACTGAATTGTTACTATGATTCATGGAAAACGGGCTAGAAAAACAAAACTTTTATCCTGCAAATGGTTTTACTTAGATATACTTCGTCGATAATTGTCGAAAAACTTTACCTCAGCTATTATGCGGGTAGAGTGATTGCCGTTGACATCACCAATCCATCCGAGCTGACCGAAATCGGCCGCTACACACCGGAAAGTGAGAACGTCTGGGGCGTATTCGTGGACAAGAATTTCGTGCTTGCTTCTGACATGGGTTCTGGATTGAAGGTGTTGTTGAAGAACAATGGGAATGGGAACAAGTCAAATCGGATTTTGGAGTAGAATATAGCGGGAATTGGCAAGCGGGATGATCCCGCTTGCTTTTTGTGGGTGGGCGACACAGGAAGCAGATTGTGTCTATATGAACCATCAAATGATTTACTTATTTTACCAACCAAACTGATATGTTTTCAGATGTAGGATTGATTCGAGGTGTGGAGGGTACTTGTCATATATAACAGTTTTAAGGAGGCCGAAAATGAAAGATGTAAATGTGAAAATACCTAAATTCAGTAATTCCTTATGGAGAGCATACCCTCCCCTCTCCTCTTTCCAACCTTTAAAAGAGGATATCACTACAGATGTCACGATTGTCGGGGCAGGAATCACTGGGATTACATCCGCCTATCTACTTGCAAAAGAAGGAATTCAGGTTGTACTCCTGGATGCAGGCAAAGTAATCGATGGAACAACCGGTTATACAACCGCCAAAATTTCTTCCCAGCATGGGTTGATATACAACGAACTGATCCGGACGGTTGGCGAGGATGCCGCAAAAAAATATTACAACGCAAATCAAGATGCCCTTTCTTTTATCAGAAAAACCTCCAATGAATTAAGTATCGATTGTGAACTGACTTCTCAGAGTGCCTATGTTTACGCCTCTTCCTTTAGCACAGAAAATGAAATTGAAAAGGAAGCAGAAGCATATGAACGACTCGGGCTGAATGGTGGTTATGCCGCAAGTGATGATGTTGCTCTTCCATTCGAGTGGAAGAATGCCATAGTGATGAGAGATCAGGCACAGTTCCACCCCGTCAAATACCTTCAGGGTCTGTTGGCTGAATTCCTACGGCTCGGAGGAAAGGTATATGAACAGACACGGGCAGTGGAAATCGGAAAAGAAAAACATCCGGTTGTGAAGACGAAAGAGGGCCATCAGATTAAAAGTACACACGTTATTGTCAGCTCCCATTTTCCGTTTAATGACTTTGATGGGCTCTATTTTTCCAGATTGCATGTGGAACGTTCCTATGCGCTGGCGGTTCGGGTTCGTTCCGAGATTCCCGATGGTATGTATCTTAGTGCAGACAAACCATCACGCTCTATTCGCTATTCCTCTAGTCCTGAAGGTGGAAAGCTCCTTCTGCTTGGCGGGGAAGGACACCCTGTCGGCCAAAGTAAGCAAGAAACCCTACAGAACTATGAAAAACTGGCTGATTTCGGCGATCGCTATTTCGGCGGTATTATTGATATCCCTTATCGGTGGTCCTCGCAGGACATCTTTACGCTCGACAAAATCCCGTATATCGGACAAATGCATACCGACAACGATAGCGTGCTGGTTTCAACCGGCTATGCGAAATGGGGCATGACTAACGGAACAGCAGCCGCTCTGCTTCTGAAGGACTTGATCCTTCATCAGGTAAACCCCTTCAAGGAGCTGTTTGATCCGGGCAGAAGCGAATGGAAGCCCGCCTCCATCAAAAGTTTTGTAAAAGAGAACGCCAATGTTGCCAAAGAGCTTCTAAAAGGAAAAGCCAAACGCCAGGATCGCCTGCTTGAAGACCTTGGCTCGGACGAAGGCGCACTGGTGAAGATTGGCGGAAAAAAAGTAGGCGCCTATAAGGACACCACCGGACATTGCCACCTCATCCAACCAACCTGCACCCACATGGGCTGCGACGTCGAATGGAACAACGCCGAACGGTCCTGGGACTGCCCCTGCCACGCCTCCCGCTTCAACTACAAAGGCCAAGTCATCGAAGGGCCGGCAGTGAAAGATTTGTCGAAATTTGAGGGGGCCTGACCCCTCTTTATTTTTATATAACATTTTAAAAAGTTCATATTTCGACAATAGGCTGCAAGCGTTGGGGCGACTGTATTTATATTGTCGTTTAATCAAACGTTTGTTTAAATTTAGCTATTTTGGTATATAGATCATTGTTGCGCTGGCGCTGGGGTGTGCTTATGAAATGGGGATTGATCGTGGGCGTTCGGGGGCTGAATTTTGCGAATCGATCCAAAAGCAGCAATAATCGATCCAAAATGTCCAATTATCGATCCAAAACATGCCCTAATCGGTCCATTCCACCTATCTATCGATCCAAAATGACACGTTATCGGTCGTCTTTCCAATTAAAGGAAAAATTTCGTTGACTTTACATCGCATCCCTCCCAAATTACATCCGAACCACACCTGAATCGCCTCAGCACGCATCACCCCGCCCCCAAAAGAAAAAGCGCCTACACCGAAAAAGTGTAAGCACCCTTCTTATAGCTTATATAAATCCGCCTGCTTCAGCATGTCCGCTTCCCTTTTGGCACGGACGGTCTTTGTTTCTTCATCGATTCCGGTGAATGGATTATGCTCCTTCGGGTTAGCATGCTCTTCCAATGGATCTACTTGATAGGAGGGTTCAGTCTGCTCCTCCATAACGGGAATCGGCTTTGTGCTCTCTACCGGTTTTCCTCTATGATTCGCTTCATCCACCAGTACGACAATTCTGCCGTTCTCGATATCTGTTGCATACATTGGCGCCTCCCGGTCGGATACCCCCAGTTCAAGCAGGCGATTTCCGACACCTTCTGTTTCTTGGGCTTCATCCGGGATAATGGCGTGCTTTATCTTATCCATGATGGAATCATCCTCAGGCTCCGTTGTTACCATCTCAACAATGGTGCCCTCCGGAAAATCGGAGCTGTTCATTTTATGCTGGGACACTACTGAAATCTCATTTGCCGCATAGCCATGGACGATCAGGCCTTCTACCACATTCTTCGTTTCCAATTCCGAATCGTATACACCTAAAATTGTTTTTCTCATCTATAATTCCTCCTAGAAATGTAATAGTTGTTGTTATCTCTTACATTCCCCGGAGGCATATTTTCGAAACGCATTCGACGTTTAAGTGTGTGTTCCGATCACCCGAACTGAGCAGCATGGAGCCTACTGTAGATCCCTTCCGCTTCGAGCAACTCCTCATGACAACCTTGCTCTGCGATCCCTTCCTTCGTCACTACCATGATCCGGTCGGCATTCTTGATGGTTGCCAGGCGGTGGGCAATCACTAACGTTGTACGGTCTTTGGAAAGCTCATTCAAAGCCCCCTGAATGGCGCGTTCTGTCTCTGTATCCAGCGCAGAGGTCGCTTCATCCAAAATAAGGATAGGCGGATTCTTAAGGAAAATACGCGAGATGGCCAGACGCTGCTTCTGCCCGCCGGATAGCTTCACGCCACGCTCCCCAATGACGGTATCTAGACCATGAGGCTGCGAGGCAATGAACTCATCCAATTGCGAGCGGCGGGCTGCTTCCATGATTTCCTCATCAGTGGCATCGAGCTTGCCGTAAGCAATATTTTCACGCACAGTGCCAGAAAATAAAAATACATCCTGCTGCACGATCCCGATCTGGCTTCGCAAAGACTCGAGTGTCAGCTCGCGCGTGTCATAACCATCAACCAGAATGCTTCCTTCCTCAAGCTCATAGAACCGTGGCAGCAGACTGCACAGCGTCGTTTTACCCGCACCAGATGGCCCGACAAACGCCACCGTCTCCCCTGCACGGATGTTCAAGTTGATATTCTTCAATACCCGCTCCGTTCCCTCATAACCGAACGAAACATTCCGGTAATGAATCTCCCCATCAAGCTCTGCAGAAACAGCTCCTGGTGCATCGGCAATATCCGGTTCAGTATCCAGAATTTCCACATAACGCTTGAAGCCCGCAATCCCTTTTGGATAGCTTTCGATAACGGCATTGATCTTCTGGATTGGCCCCATTAAAACATTTGATAGTAAAATAAACGCTACAAACTCCCCGTACGTCAAATCTCCACGAATGACGAAGAACGTACCGAACAGCAGGGTGAACAACGTAACAAGACGCATCAACATATAGTTGGCCGTCACGTTCTGTGCCATGATTTTATAGGATGCAAGTTTCGTATTTCGGTAGTTTTCATTGTTGACGGCAAATTGCTTCTGCTCATGCTTTTCATTGGCAAAAGCCTGCACGACACGGATCCCACCGATGCTGTCCTCCACCCTTGCATTGATTTCCGCCACATCCCCGAACATCCGGCGGAAGGTGCGGGTCATTTTTTTATTAAAATGAATGGCAAGCACCATCAATAATGGAATGACCAAAAATGATAGAATCGCGAGCTTCCAGTTGATGGAGAGCATGAGCACAAACGACCCGATCAAGGTCATCACGGCGACGAACACATCCTCCGGTCCATGATGCGCCACCTCGCCGATTTCCTCAAGGTCCTTTGTCAGCCGGGAGATGGAATGTCCAGTTTTGTTGTTGTCATAATAACTGAAGCTAAGCTTTTGCATATGCTGAAAAAGCTTGCGGCGCATATCGGTCTCAATATTGATCCCAAGCATATGACCCCAATAGGTGACCACAAAATGCAGGCCGGTATTGATTGCATATATCGCCATCAATCCAAGGCAGGCCCAGAGAATGAGCGTCCAGTTCGATTCCGGCAAAAGTCGGTCGATTACCTGATTGACCGCGAGTGGAAAAGCAAGCTCGAGCAGCCCAACAAGAACCGCGCAGGAAAAATCGAGGATAAATAGCCATTTATATGGCTTATAGTAAGAAAAAAAACGTCGCAACACGCTTTTCCCTCCTTTTTTCTATGTAGTATTTTTCTATATTGTACCTGTAAATCTCACATTCTAGTATTATTTTCTTCGGGACACTAATGATAATGATTTTCAATCATTCCTAATATACTACTTCCTATCAACTGTCGTCAACGACTCTTTCTAGGAATACAACGCCGGACACTACAAGAGGTGAACAACGCAAAAAGAGACCGCCCCACTCATAACAAGGGCGATCTCCACAAAAATCACATAAACACGCTCTTCTCAATCTGTTTCATTTCATAAAAGTACCCTTTACTTTCCATCAACTCGGCAAAGCTTCCCATTTCCACGAACCGACCTTGCTCCATCACGATGATTTGGTCCATCTTTTCCAAACCGGTCAAACGGTGGCTCACCAGAACGAGTGTATCCTCCTTCGCCTGTTCAAATAGATGGTCAAAAATCGCTTTTTCCGTCAACACATCGACAGACGAGGTCGGCTCATCCAAGAGCCATAACCGGCCACCCTTCAGCATCGCACGGGCAATGGCCAAGCGCTGCTTTTCGCCTCCTGAAAGGTTTTCGCCTTTTTCTAGCACCCTATCATCCAACGAGAAGTGGTCGAGTCGAACTTTCGCTAGAGCTGACAGCAATGCCATGTCCTCCAGCTCCTCCCCTGCAAGCTTCAGATTATCCCTAATGCTGCCATAGAAAAAGTGGTTCTCCTGCAGCACGACATTCGTACTCTCCCAAAGTTTTTCCTGTACCACCTGTGCAATCGGGATACCGCCGATGCGAACCGAACCGGAGTCCGCCTCCTGGATTTTCAAGAGCAGCTGCAGAACGGTCGATTTACCAGAACCGCTCGGGCCGACAATCGCCGTTTTGGTTCCGGCAGGCAAGCTCAAGCTAATTTCATTTAATGTAACCCGTGGCTCGTCGGGAAAAGTAAAGCTGACTTTCTCCAGCTCCACATCCACTGCCTTACCGATTGGCAGCGTGGCAACAGAATGAGTGACTTCTTTCTTGTTCTCGTCCTTCACCACTGAATACAATCTCGTTGCCGCCCTGCGGCTGTCCTCCAGATGGTTCGGGAAAACCGCCATCGGGGTGGCATTTTCAAAGACGGTCAACGAAATCATCACGAGCATCGCAAGGAACAAACCGTTCAAATCGCCTTCCACGACTAAAAATGCCCCAAGCGCCAGCACCATCCAGGATACAAAAAGTGAAGCAAAGGAATTTACGGATTGGTTGAACATCGCCTGCACACCTTCGCGCTCCTGCTCCTTCAAATAGGAGTCGGCCGCCTTCACAAGCTGCTCCTCTTTCCCAGCGAGCTTCTGGTAAATTTTCAAATCACGGAAGCCGTACAGCAGCTCCGTTACTTCTGTCGAAAGCTCGCCCCGCTCCTCCCGCACCCTGCTTAGTACCTTGCGCTGCTTCCACGCGAAAATTGCCGGAACTACCAATCCTGTTAAAAGTAGCCCTAAGAAAATCACGAGTGCAATGTAAACTGAATAGAACGAGAGAAAGAATATCGTACTCAGGAATACGATGACCAGCACGATCGGCGGATAGAAGACGCGCAAAAAGAAGTTCTGCAGGCTTTCCACATCCCCGACGATTCTTGAAAGCAGGTCGCCGCTCCGGTATTTTTGAAAGATCCCCGGGGCAAGCGGCTCCAGCTTTTCATAAAAAGAAACCCGCAAGTTACTAAGAATCGTAAAAGTCGCACGATGGGAGAAATACCTTTCCCCATATCGGCTAAGCGCACGAGCAAATCCAAACAGCTTCAAGAGGGCAATCATGACGGTCAGCGCGTAGATCGGCGGCATGAGCGCCGCCTTGGAGATCAAGTATCCGCTTGATGCGAAAAGCCCCACCGCCGCAATTCCTGCCGTGAATCCAAGCAAGATAGAAAGGAAAATATCCTTCTTCTCCACCATCATCAGCTTTATCACTATCGCTAAATCCTTCATTCCGCTCCTCCTCCCTGCTGTACGGACACCATATCCTGATAGGCGGGAACCGTGCTGATAAGCTCTTCATGTGTTCCCTCTGCGATAAGCTCTCCACCATCCAGCAGGAGAATCTTATCCGCTTTTCTGATGGTGTGAAGACGATGCGCCACTGTAATGACAGTCGACGTCTTCGCCAATTCCTCCATCGACCTTTGCAAAATTCGTTCTGTCTGCAGATCCAGCCCTGTCGTGGGTTCATCGAAAAGAATGATATTCGGCCTCTTCAGGAAAGCCCTCGCCAAGGCAAGCCGCTGCTTTTCGCCACCTGAAAGTCCTCTTCCCGCTTCCCCGATTTTTGTATCGAATCCATGCTCCAGTGATTGGATCAGTGGAAGAATGCCCGCTTTTTCTGCCGCCTCTTCTATTTCCTCGCGAGTGGCGTCCGCTTTTCCACCAATGGCGATGTTTTCGGCAATCGTTCCGGAAAAAAGATACGGATTCTGTGAGATGTAGCTGAGCTGATCGAACCATTCGGATTCCCTGTAAGAATATAACGGCTGCCCGTTCAGAAGCACTTCCCCTTCTGTCGGACGGATCAGACCTGCTATCAGATTAAGCAGGGTGGATTTCCCCGCTCCGCTTCGTCCGACGATGGCGATTTGTCCATAAGCAGGGATTTGAGTTTGTATGTTTTTCATGGTGAAGCCGGTTGGCGCATACCTGAAACTGATGTTTTTCAGTTCGATGACCGGCGGCATTTCTGAATTGGCCAACTCTTCGCTTCCCCAATCAATCGGCTCCTCCTCCACCGCAAGCTCGTCTGTCACCTTTTTCGCCGCTCCCATGCTACCGCGCCCTGTATGGAACGCACTACCAAGATCCTTCAGGTACAAGTAGAATTCCGGTGCAAGCACCAGCACAAAGAATGCCGGAAAGAATGTAATATTTTTAAACACGACCATCTGCAGACCGATTTCCAATGCGATAAGTCCAATCGCAAGCATTGAAATCAGCTCAAGCATTAGTGAAGAAAGAAACGCAATCTTCAGCACTTCCATCGTCGCTTCTCGGAAAGATAGACTGCTATCACGGATGACGTCCTTCTGAATACGAGACTGTCCAAAAAGCTTCAAGGTCGTCAAGCCTTGCAGCGTATCGAGAAACTTCCCTGAAAATGCCGCTAGCTTATCCATCTGCTCCTCGGATTTCTTTTTCGTTTTCAGTCCCACCACAATCATAAAAATCGGGATGAATGGTGCTGTCACAAGAATGATCCATCCCGAATTCATATGCTGCGTGAAAATCGCAATCAGTATCATGATCGGCACAACGGATGACTGAATCATCTGCGGGATATAGCGACTGAAATAGGGATCTATCTCATCCACCGCATCCATCATCACGCTCACTTTCTCCCCGGACTGACCCTTTAAGGATGCAAGAATAGGGCTTTTGGAAAATTTATTTAAAAGTGCATAGCGGAAATCCCGCTTCACCTTGGAAGCCATCTTCACTCCTGCCAGCCCGTTCAGATAGGTGAGCAAGGCCCTTGCCCCCATGACCGCCAAGAGTCCACCGAGGAATGGGATGATTTCCTGGAATGTATGTCCCTTCAGGAATATGCGATCAACTATCGTTACGAAAAAGTAAGCCTGCCCGATGACAGTGAACCCCGACAGGACAGCCAGAATAATCAGCACCGCCCTAGTATTCCGTTGTGCCTTTGCAATCGATTTGAGATCCTTCATCCTTTGCCACTTCTCCTTTTAGATTGGCGTATATGTTAAATGGTTTAATTTAATATTTGAGAGTACGTGAAACTCTTCACATACTATACTCATTATAATGCATCACACTTCAATTTGCCCGTTTCGAGATTGACCTTTTTATGACAATTTGTATGTTCCCTTTTTGGAAAAGGTTGAAGCATTGAAAATGGTGGCAGTTTATTTTCGGGAAGTCATCACCAAACAAATCAAGTCTATTCCCCCCACCCCCAGCATAAAAATAATTTAATCGAGAAAAAACCATTGCATTCCACTCCCACCTGTTGTAAATTAGTTAAATAATCAAAATGATTCGTAAATTTCATAGTGAACTTTCTTATCCAGAGAGGTCGAGGGAAATGGCCCGTAGACACCTCAGCAACCAGCAGCGTCTTACAGACGACTGAAAAGGTGCTAATTCCAGCAGGTTTTCATTTAAAAACCTGTACAGATGAGAAGAATGAACTTTTTTGCAAAAGTCTTCTTCTTACAGAAGGCTTTTTTATTTTCCCTAAAAAAGTCCCTGTCCTCCTCTCTGGTTATGAATGTTGTCCACTTACCATAGAGGAGGATATTTTTATGTATAAAACAGAAACGAAGCTAGCGCAAATTGGCAATCGCAGTGAAAAGGCCACCGGCACCGTGAATCCCCCGGTCTATTTCTCGACCGCTTACCGTCATGAAGGAATCGGCCAGTCATCCGGCTATGATTATGTGCGTACCGGAAACCCGACCCGTCAATTGCTCGAGCAGGCAATCGCGGACCTTGAGCATGGCGACCAGGGCTATGCGTGCAGCTCCGGTATGGCAGCAATCCTGACCGTACTTTCCCTTTTCCAATCCGGCGATGAGCTGATTGTCTGCAAGGACCTATACGGTGGGACATATCGTTTGTTTGAAGAAGGCTATAAAAAATGGGGGCTGTGTTGCAAGTATGTGGATACAAGTGATCTATCTTGCATTGAAGAGGCAATCACCCCGCAGACAAAAGCCATTTTTGTAGAATCCCCTACCAATCCCCTGATGGTGGAAACGGATATAGAGGCAGTTGCCCGCTTATCGAAAGCGCATGGACTGCTATTGATCTGTGACAATACGTTTTATACTTCCATTCTTTTAAAGCCAATCGAGCTTGGCGCAGATATTGTGGTGCATAGTGCAACCAAGTATCTTGGTGGCCATAACGATGTGCTTGCAGGACTGATTGTGGCCAAGGGCCGAGAGCTATGTGAATCGCTTGCTCTTTACCACAATGCGGCTGGCGCCGTACTCAGCCCGTTCGATTCCTGGCTGCTCATCCGCGGCATGAAGACGCTCGCCCTCCGGATGGAACGGCATCAAAAAAACGCAACCAAGATTGCCGAATACCTGAAACAGCACGGGGCTGTTACCGATGTACTCTATCCCGGAAAAGGAGGGATGCTTTCCTTCCGCATCAAAGAAGAATTATTGGTGAACCCCTTCCTTCAGAATCTAAATCTCATTACCTTCGCTGAAAGCTTGGGGGGTGTGGAAAGCTTCATCACCTACCCTGCCACACAGACGCATGCCGATATCCCAGAGGAAATCCGATTAAGCACGGGAGTATGCAACCGTCTGCTTCGCTTTTCAGTCGGTATTGAAGATAGTGATGACCTGATCCACGACCTGAACGGTGCATTCGGGCAAGCCGCAAAGACTTCATCCATTTCAAAGGAGGTGCTGTCGTGAGCCATTCCTTCCAAACGAAGCTCCTGCACAACAAGCATAAGGTCGATCCTGTGACTGGCGCGGTGAGTGTACCTATCCAGCACGCGTCCACTTTTCATCAGTTTGATGTCGACCAGTTCGGCAAATACGATTACGGACGCTCCGCGAATCCGACCCGCGAGGCACTTGAAGATACGATTGCCCATCTGGAAGAAGGAACGAGGGGTTTTGCATTTTCCTCCGGGATGGCAGCAATCTCCACTGCTTTTTTGCTCCTGTCGCAAGGGGACCATGTCCTGATTTCAGAGGATGTGTACGGCGGAACCTATCGCATGGTATCCGAGGTACTCTCACGCTACGGCATTCAATTTACGTTTGTCGATATGACTGATCTGAAAAATGTGGAAGCCGCCATTCAGCAAAACACGAAGGTCATATACGTCGAGACCCCTTCCAATCCGCTCCTGAAAGTGACGGATATCGAGGCGGTTGCAAAGCTTGCAAAATCCAATGGTGCATGGACCTTCGTCGACAACACCTTTTTGACACCGGCGCTTCAGAAGCCGCTCACTCTTGGCGCAGACCTTGTGCTCCACAGCGCAACGAAATTCCTATCTGGCCATAGTGATGTCGTGGCGGGGCTTGCCGTTGCACGGGATGAGGAGTTGGCCAAGAAACTCGGCTTTCTGCAAAATTCATTCGGCGCCATCCTTGGGGTACAGGATGCGTGGCTTGTCCTACGTGGTTTGAAAACCCTACATGTCCGGATGGAGCAATCGGTGAAATCGGCAAGCAAGATCGCGGCGTACCTGGAAAAGCACCCGCTCATAAAAAAGGTCTACTACCCTGGGCTCGTCTCCCATAAAGGCTGTGGGCTGCAGCACCGACAGGTCAAGAGCGCAGGCGCCGTTCTTTCCTTTGAATTGGAAAATGAAGAAGCCCTTCGAACCTTCGTCTCCAACGTGGAAATCCCGGTTTTCGCCGTAAGTCTCGGAGCTGTGGAATCGATTCTTTCCTATCCTGCAAAAATGTCCCATGCCGCCATGCCTGAAGCGGAAAGAGCGAAACGAGGTATTTCCAACGCTCTTCTCCGTCTATCAGTTGGACTCGAGGATGAGCAGGACCTGATTGATGATTTTGAAAAAGCATTGCAAGCAACAAGCGTATTAAAAGCAAATGTCAACGGGAGGGTTTACCATGGGAATCTTGGATAGCTTACGAGAGGATAAAATATTGATCGCGGACGGTGCCATGGGAACCCTCCTCTATTCCTACGGCTCGGATTGCTGTTTTGAGGAATTGAACCTCTCCCAGCCCAACCAGATCTACAACATCCATCAGGCCTATCTGAATGCAGGAGCCAATATCATTCAGACCAATACGTATGCAGCCAACTATCACAAGCTCGAGCGCTACGGTCTGCAGGATCAGGTGAAGGAAATCAATGGTGCGGCTGTACGATTGGCAAGAAAGGCGGTCACGAAGCACGATGCGTTTGTGGTAGGGACAATCGGCGGGATCCGGGGCATCAAGCCCCAGGCGACGCCGATCGAAGAAATCAAGCGCACCTTCCGGGAGCAGCTCTACTGCCTGCTGCTTGAAGGAGTCGATGGCATTCTCCTTGAAACCTTTTATGACCTCGAGGAGCTCGAGACCGTCCTTTCCATCGCAAGAAAAGAGACGACGCTTCCTATCATCTCCCAGGTTTCTTTGCAGGAGGTCGGGTTCATGCAAAACCGTGTGCCCATCTCGGAAGCACTCATTCGACTTGAAACGCTTGGAGCGGATATCGTCGGGCTCAATTGCCGGCTTGGGCCATATCATATGCTCTCCACACTCGAGGAGGTCGCCATTCCAAAGCACGCCTACCTTTCCGCTTATCCGAATGCCAGCTTGCCGTCTTATGTGGATGGGAAACTGCACTATGAAAGTGATGCGGATTACTTCACCGAGGCTGCCCTCTCCTTCCGCGATCAGGGCGTGCGGCTCCTTGGTGGCTGCTGCGGGACGACGCCTGCACATATCGAGGCATTTTCCAGTGCACTGAAAGACGCAGCGCCTGTAAGAGAAAAAAGGGTGAAAACAAGGGAAAGAATAACCTTTGTCACCCCACCGGCCAAAAAGACAGCCCCTCCTCTTTTTGAAAAGGCGAAAAAGGAGCAGTCGATCATCGTGGAGCTCGATCCACCAAGAAAGCTGAATACGGACCGCTTCATGCAGGGTGCCCAGGCACTCAAGGATGCAGGAATCGATGCCATCACTTTGGCTGATAATTCCTTGGCCTCCCCTCGCGTCTGCAATACGGCGCTCGGATCCATCGTCAAGTCGGAAATTGGCTTGCGCCCGCTCATTCACATTACCTGTCGTGACCGCAACCTGATCGGCCTCCAATCCCATCTGATGGGCTTGCACCAACTAGGAATCCATGATGTACTGGCTGTAACCGGCGACCCGACCAAGGTCGGCGACTTCCCTGGGGCGTCCTCGGTGTATGATGTGACATCGTTCGGCCTGATCAATATGATTAAACAGTTCAATCAGGGGATTTCCCTTTCCGGGAAGGACCTTGGCGAGCGCACGAGCTTTTCTGTCGGAGCAGCCTTCAATCCGAACGTCCGGGTCATCGACAAAGCCGTGGAGCGGTTGGAAAAGAAAATCGAAAGCGGTGCGGATTACTTCATCAGCCAGCCTGTCTTTTCGGAAGAGAAGCTTTTGGAGGTCTATCACGCAACAAGACATATCGATGCACCGATCTATATCGGCATCATGCCACTGACCAGCAGCCAGAACGCCAATTTCCTTCATCATGAGGTTCCCGGCATCAAGCTGACCAAGGGCATTCTGGAAATCATGGGCAAGCATAAGGATGATCCGAAACAGGCGATCCAGGAAGGATTGACGATTGCAAAAGGATTGCTCGATGCAGCACTGGAGCTTTTCAACGGCATCTATCTCATCACTCCATTCATGCGATACGAGCTGACGGTGGAGCTTGCCACCTACGCAAAAAAATATGGACCGTTCCATTCATCAAGGAGGATACAAAATGTCTAAACCACTCACACTTTTAGAGCAGCAAATGAAACAGAAGATCCTCATCATGGACGGCGCCATGGGAACGATGCTGCAGCAGGCAAGCCTGACGGCCGATGATTTCGGTGGCGAGGATTATGAGGGCTGTAATGAGTATTTGAATATCACGGCCCCGGATGTCATCGAAACCATCCATCTCGAATATTTAAAAGCCGGAGCGGATATCATCGAGACCAATACATTCGGTGGGACCGACCTTGTACTTGATGAATATGTTCTCGGTGCACACGCCTATGAGATTAATAGATTGGGTGCTGAAATTGCCAAGAAAGCGGCTGACCAGATTTCTACAGAAGAATGGCCAAGGTTTGTTGCGGGATCCATCGGTCCGACAACGAAAACGCTGAGCGTTACAGGCGGGACCACATTTGACGCACTTACCAAATCCTTCGAGGAGCAAGCAAGAGGCCTGATTGACGGTGGATCCGACTGTCTTTTAATAGAAACAAGCCAGGATCTGCTTAATGTAAAATGTGCGTTCCTTGGCATTCAACAGGCCTTTGAAGCTACAGGCCGGACACTTCCCATCATCATATCGGGCACAATCGAACCGATGGGAACCACCCTTGCCGGCCAGGCGATTGATGCCTTCTACATTTCCGTTGAGCATATGAAACCTCTTGCAGTCGGGTTGAACTGTGCGACTGGACCAGAATTCATGCAGGATCACATCCGCACACTATCCAGTCTATCAACAAGCGCGGTCAGCTGTTATCCGAATGCTGGGCTGCCGGATGAAGAAGGCCACTACCATGAAACACCGCAATCGCTTGCTGCCAAGCTTGCAGGGTTTGCAGAGCAAGGGTGGCTGAACATCGTTGGTGGTTGCTGCGGGACGACCCCTGACCATATCCGGGCCATTTCGGAAAAGATGAAGGACTATCAGCCGCGCCAGGTGGAAGCTCCGTCGAATCACCGTGTTTCCGGGATTGAGTCCTTTATCTATGACGATCCGACCCTTAGACCGATCATGGTCGGCGAAAGAACGAACGTCATCGGCTCCCGCAAGTTTAAGAGATTGATTGCAGAAAAGAAATACGAAGAAGCTGCAGAAGTTGCACGGGCTCAGGTAAAAGGCGGCGCACACGTCATCGATATTTGTCTCGCTGACCCGGACCGCGATGAGCTCGAGGATATGACCGCTTTTGTACAGGAGGTTGTAAAGAAGGTCAAAGTGCCGCTTGTCATCGACTCCACAGACGAGGCTGTCATTGAAGCGGCGTTGAAATACTCCCAGGGGAAAGCCATCATCAACTCGATCAATCTTGAAGACGGCGAAGAGCGCTTTGAAGCGGTGATCCCGCTTGTCCATAAATATGGTGCAGCGCTCGTGGTCGGAACGATCGATGAAGAGGGCATGGGGGTAACGTCCGCACGTAAGCTCGAGATCGCCAAGCGCTCCTATGACCTTTTGGTGAAAAAGTACAAGGTCTCCCCGACAGACCTGATATTCGACCCACTCGTCTTTCCTGTCGGGACTGGGGATGAGCAGTATATCGGCTCTGCCAATGCAACAGTCGAAGGAATCCGCCTCATCAAGGAGCACTTCCCGCAATGCTTGACCGTCCTTGGCATCAGTAATGTGTCGTTCGGTCTTCCACCTGTCGGACGCGAGGTGCTGAATGCCGTGTATCTCTACCACTGTACACAGGCAGGACTGGACTATGCGCTCGTGAACACAGAAAAGCTCGAGCGTTTTGCCTCGATTCCAAAAGAGGAAGTCGCCATGGCAGAAAGATTGCTCTTTGCGACAACGGACGAAGCGTTAGCAGAATTCACGGACTTCTACCGGGGCAAAAAGAAGGAAGTGAAGTCCACCCTTCCCGACATGCCGCTTGAAGAACGCCTTGCCTATTATGTGGTGGAAGGAACAAAGGAAGGACTGCTTCCGGACCTGGAGCTTGCCCTTTCCGCCTACCCAACTCCACTTGATATCATCAACGGACCTTTGATGAACGGGATGAAGGAAGTAGGACGCCTCTTCAATGACAACCAGTTGATCGTCGCAGAGGTACTACAAAGTGCAGAAGTCATGAAAGCTTCCGTTGCTTATCTTGAGCCGCATATGGAGAAGAATGATGCCTCCTCCTCCAAAGGGAAGATCCTGTTGGCTACAGTCAAAGGGGATGTGCATGATATCGGAAAAAACCTCGTCGACATCATTTTGAGCAATAACGGTTTTGATGTAGTGGACCTTGGAATCAAAGTAACACCGAATGATCTCATCCAGGCGATTCAAAAAGAGAAGCCGGACATTGTCGGCCTATCCGGATTGCTCGTAAAATCGGCACAGCAAATGGTCATCACTGCCCATGACATGAAGCAGGCCGGTATCTCGACCCCGATCATGGTAGGAGGCGCCGCTCTTTCTCGGAAATTCACTGACAATAAAATTTCCAAAGAGTACGAAGGGCTGGTACTATACGCCAAAGACGCGATGAATGGCCTCTCTCTTGCCAACCAACTCCGATCTCCTGAAGAACTTGCAGAGCTGACCCAGGCTCACCAGGAGAAGAAAAGCAAACTAGTCGACGTTCCTTCCATTCCAGCTGAACAGGGGTCCGTTGCAACAGCAGTGAAGGTTCGCTCCAAGGTCTCCCGGGATGTCCGCGTCTTTGAGCCTAGCGATACGAAGCGTCATCTGCTGCGGAACTATTCGATTTCGCATGTGGAGCCGTACATCAATATGCAGATGCTGATCGGGCATCATCTTGGGGTAAAAGGGAAAATCGCCAACCTGATCGCAGAAAAGGACGAACGCACCCTTCAGGTGAAGGCCGTAGTCGATCAGCTCCTGTCGGAAGCGAAGCAGAAAGAGCTGATCACTCCTGCAGCAGTCTATCAATTTTTCCCGGCCCAGTCGGATGACAATACCCTCCTGATCTATCATCCGGAGGATCATACTCAGATTATCGAGAGATTTGAATTTCCGAGACAAGAAAAAGAGCCCTACCTTTGCTTATCCGATTATGTAAGATCAACGGATAGCGGCGTGATGGACTATGTCGGACTTTTTGCCGTCACGGCAGGAAGAGGCATACGGGAGCTCGCTTCCACCTATAAAAAAGAAGGGCGTTTCCTTGAAAGTCATGCACTTCAGGCACTTGCTCTCGAAACCGCAGAAGGGCTGGCCGAACTGGTCCACCAGCAGATGCGCGATCGCTTTGGCTTTCCCGATCCAGTAAGCTTCACCATGAAAGAACGTTTCGCCGCCAAATACCAGGGCCAGCGCTTCTCTTTTGGTTACCCGGCCTGTCCGAATCTGGATGATCAGGAAAAGCTATTCAAGCTGATCGGACCAGAGGATATTGGCATCGAACTGACGGATGGTTGCATGATGGAACCGGAAGCATCGGTATCCGCCATTGTATTCGCCCATCCGGAGGCAAGATATTTTAACGTATTATAAACAATAATTCTTATGCCTGCTGACTACTTTATCAGTAGGCTTTTTTCTTGTAAGCATGCTATATTGAAAATGTACAGAAAAATAAGAATTTTAACGAGGAGGCTTTAACAATGAATGTAAAAGAAGTGTTTCTCGAGCAGTTAAGCGCATGCCACAACCAGAACGCGTGGTTCGTTTCCCTGCACCACGCCATCAAAGACCTATCAACCGAACAAGCATCATGGAAACTGAATGATTCCTCTAACTCCATCTGGGAGATTGTCAATCACTTAAACTACTACAACGAAAGATACCTCTTACGATTACAGGGAGAAGACATTCCAAAAGGAGTCCACACGAACGATTATACTTTTCAACCAATAGAAACCGATTGGAAAACAGCTGTCGACCGCATGAACACCATCCTTTCAGATTGGAGCCGAGCCCTTGAGAACTGTGATGAGGCAGCACTGAACAAATGGGTCGGGGACATCACCCAGCTTACCATCCATAACGCCTACCATATCGGGCAGATTGTCCATATCAGGAAGCAGCAGGAAGCGTGGGATCCGAGTCAGGGTGTGCATTGATTGTTTTGGTTTGAGGAGGGCTTTGCTGATAGAACAATGGAATCAACACGCCTAGCATGGCACTCTTCCCCAGAAAAAAAGGCAGTGCAAAATCCACTGCCTTTATCATCAAAATCAATCCGCCCTCCGCTCCATCAGATTCAGCCCTATCCCCATGAACAGCACTCCCATGCAGAACAGCACCGATGCAGGAAGAAGGAATTGACCCAAGGACCAATCCAGGATGGTCGCGCCTTTCAGCATATCCATCCCGTACTTGATCGGGACAAGTTTGGACAGGGTGATCAGTATCTCGGATTGTACAATCTCCAGCGGCCAATAGGCTCCCCCGATCATCGCCATGCTGACGGCGATAAGCGGAATGATGGCATCGAGCTGGCGGGGGTTGGTCACGAGCCCACTGATCAATACTCCCAATGACACAAGCGCAAACAGATAAGGTATCACCGCAATCAGTACAAACGGATAGCCTCCGTACAAATCCACTCCTATTACAAATTCAAAGAAAGTGTAAATCAGAACAAGCTGCGCATACCCCAGCAGGAAACTGAATGCGAGATGCCCCAAATAAATCTGTGACTTGGAAAGCGGGGAAAGAATCAACCTGTTCCACAATCCATTCTGTTTTTGCTGTAAGATTGTGCTTACGGTAAAAGAAACCGTAAAGATGACGAAGAACAGGGAAAATCCGAATAAGGACTGAATGGAAGAATCATAGATAAAATCATCCTCCTGGAAGGACTTCGTGCTCACCGCATAGAGATCCTTATTGGAAGCGACCAGCTCCTTTAACTCCCCTACACTTTTTTCAAACGCCACTGAAGTCTCTTTCAACACCGCTTCTGTTTGCAAAACATTCCTGACATGTGCCTCCACAATCGAGATGTTCGCTGATTCTGCGGCAGTATAGATGGTATACTCCCCCTCTTCCAATTGAACGGCCATGTCTATTGCATTTCGTTCTATTTTTTCCACCAATTGCTTCTGGTCTTCTAGTTGGAAAACCATGCTTTCCTCTTTATTTAATTCCTCCAAGAGTGAGTTTGCCTCCTCTTGGGAGAGATTTTCCGTAAAAACCGGGACTTCCATTACAGAGGTCCGATTAACCTGGCCGGTTGCCACCGCAAATATCACTGTCAATACGATCATCCCAAGTACCGCGAATGGCTGACGCAGAAGATGGCGAATATGAAGCCATAGTATCGAGCGCATTTATCCTAACCTCCTTTTCGGGAACAGGGACACTGCAAGAACCAATAACAGTACTGCAGTCACACCTAAAGTGAGGAGCGGGTTCATGAGATCTCCAAGTGTTGCACCTTGCATAGCTTGAAGGTAACCCTGCAGTGCAGCACCATTTGGTGTGTAAGACCCTATTTTCCACATAACTTCCGATACATCATGCCACGGGATGAAACTGCCTCCCAAAAAAGCAAGGATGCTGACTAGAAAACCTGAAAACATGGTGGAGATCCGCTCTGTTTCAAAACGATAGTTCAGGGCCGTGATCAGGACCGCGAACGAGCCGATCACACAGCTGAACAAAAGCGTAATCAGCAGAAAATGAGCCACGTTCGGCCAATAAACCTTATACAAGAGTGCACTCAAACCAAAAAGCACACAAAGCTGAAAAAATACTACGAGTACCGCAGAAATCCATTTACTTGCCCCATACAACCATGGGGGCGCGTTTGCCAACAAGATCCGATCATACACAAAGGTCCTCTTTTCATGATAAGCATAACCTGCAACAAAGGAGACGACATACAGAGCAAACATCACACTCATCCCTACCGCAAAATAATCGAAGGAACCTATAGGCTCTTTCCCATCCAAGGTAACCTTTTCACCTTGGATTTCCTCCGCAAAAGTTGCAAAATCAGGCGGAATTTGACCTGACATTTGCGCATCCTTATTCAGCGCCGTAAACAAGCGCATCTGACTAGTGAAATTTTCTATCAGGTCGGAAATCACATTTGCTTCCAGGCCACGTTCCTCATTCAGAAAAAGCTCAAACTCTCTGTTTGCTTCTTCTTCGGCATCGAAAAATTGCCTCTTCCACATTTCATAGCGATAATTTTTTGGAAAAGACAGCACGGCCGCATATTTCTCCTTCTCGAGTGTTTCGGAGAGCGATTTTTCTTTCGTGACGCTCAAAAGCTCCGTCAGTTCCTCTTTCATGACCTTATCTACCAGAATCTCCGGCAGCGACGACTGCTTCGCCGCCTCTTTTATCTGCATTTGCGCCGCTTCCGGTATGTTCTGACCGGTCATCCATTCCCCGAGCAGCTGAAGATCTTCAGCTACATCCCCCTGGTCCACCACAGCCACCGCAATATCAAGCTTCGTTTCTTGGTTCGTCACCCCTCCAAGTGCAAAGCCGAGGATCGTGATCAGGATAAACGGCATCGCCACCAGGATCAACACTTCTTTTTTATCCCTTAATAGATGCAGGAGGTCTTTTTTAATAAAAGCTAACAGCATTGTCCATCCCTCCTAATCCCTTAATGTTCTGCCTGTCAGATGAAGAAACACGTCCTCGAGCGATGGAGCCTGGATCTGTATCCCTTTTAAGGTGGTTCCGCTTTGGTTCGCTATCGAAAATACGTCCTCAAGCAGATTGATTTCCTTTGGAGCAAGCAGGATGACTTTATGTTCCGTCGTGGTGACCCTCGATATGGCCGGGTGCGCCTGCAGCCTCTGAAGGAAATTCTCCTTCACCACTTCCACCTCGACTTCAATCGAGTGCTCGGAGGAGAGGATATTCTTCACTTCCTCATTCGACCCGGAAGCAATCACTTCCCCGCGGTCCATGATGTACAGCCGTCTGCAGAGGAACTCCACCTCTTCCATGTAATGACTGGTATAAAGCACGGTAATGCCTTTTTCCTCATTCAGTTTTTTGACTGTCTCTAGGATGTAGTTGCGTGACTGCGGGTCGATTCCCACCGTCGGTTCATCCATAATGAGCAGCTCCGGTTCATGCAACAGGGCAACGGCAATATTCAGCCTTCTTTTCATCCCGCCGGAAAAGTTTTTGACAAGCTCCTTTTGGCGATGCTCCAGGCCGACAAGTGTCAGCACCTCTTCTATCCGATTCTTTAGCTCCCGCTTAGGTAGCTTATATACCTTCCCGAAAAACTCCATATTCTCCCTTGCCGTCAGGTCCGGAAAAACCGCAATATCCTGCGGCACCACACCAAGTATCTCCCGCAAATGCTTCGGCTGCTCTTTCACACTTTCCCCTTTGAGCAGCACATCCCCTGTCGTCGGCTTAACCAGGGACGACAACATCGAGATTGTCGTCGATTTTCCTGCTCCATTCGGGCCAAGCAGTCCCACCGTCTCGCCTTTTTCCAAATATAAGTTCACGCCCTTGACCGCCTGCGTGTTTTTAAAGGTTTTTGTTAAATTGATCGCTTCTAACATCTGATAGCCCCCTTTGATACTCTTATCTTACTATCGGCTGATGGCGTGCTAACCTGTAAAAAGTCATTAGATGCTGCTTGCGGGGGTGACTTAAGTCATTTTTTATGTAATTGTTTGTTTTGGGCTTGATGGAAGCAGGTAATCAGGGGTTTTCTTTTTACTGCGGCGGCGGGTGCGCGGGAATCGGTCCAAAACAAGCATTAATCTGTCCAAATGGTGCATTTATCGATCCAAAAATGGAAGTTATCGGTCCAAAACGTTGCATAATCGATCCAAAACCTCTACCAATCGATCAACTTTACATTTCCTTCCAATAACCACGCCTAATTCAACGCCGATGCACAAAGTATCAAGCGCAAAAAAACACCGGAGTGCAACACATCACACTACACTCCGGTGTTCCCATATGAGCCGCCAACCGTACACGAGACACCCATCATACCAATCCATTACGAATCGCATAAATGGCCAGCTGGGTCCGATCTCGTAACCCGAGCTTCTGCAAAATGACGGTCACATGATTTTTCACGGTTCCTATCGATAGATGCAGCATTTCCGCTATTTCCTGATTGTTCTTCCCATCTCCGACCAGCTGCAGGATCGAGCGCTCCCGACTTGTCAGTTGCGTCAAGTCCTCCTGCGGCACCTTTGGCCTGATCAACCTTGGCACCACTTTTCCTGCAACCGAAGCATCAATGGAAATCCCACCATCCAGCACGCTTTCAATCGAAGCTATCAAGCTCGCCGCATCCGCATCCTTCAACAGATAGCCCATTGCCCCAAGCTTCAGTGCCTCCATCGCATACTCTTCATCCGCAAACGTGGTAAGAATAAGGATTTTCGCATGAGGATTTCTGCTTTTTATCCGCTTGGTCGCCTCGATTCCCGTCATCCCCGGCATCCTTACATCCATCAGCACCAAATCGATGACATGCTTGTCAAACGCCTCCACAGCTTCCTTGCCATTTGCAGCCTCTGCAGCCACTTTGAAATCGGCGTGCTGCTCGATCATCATTTTGATGCCTTGTCTGACAAGCGCCTGATCCTCTGCCAGTAAAATATGTATCATTTATGTATCCCCCTTCAGAGGAAAAATCCCTTTGATCGTAAAATCCCCATCTGTGACTACACGCACTATCCGGCCTTGGAGCGCCTCCAATCGTTTGCGCATATTCTTGATCCCGAAACCTTCCACAATTTGAAGCGGTCCATCGATTTTATTCACGACAGCAATCTGAAGGCTATGCTCCCCGATAATCTCCAATGTCACGGCAATTTCCCGCGAGCTCCCATGCCGCATCGCATTGGTCAATCCTTCCTGGACAAACCGGTAGATGGCAATATTCTGTTCATTTGTCAGCGGAACAGACAGCACGCCAGTTTTGGTTGTCAGCTGGACCCGCATCCGGCTTTCCGCCTCAAGCTTACGGATCAGGTGAATCACAGACGCAATCCCCTTCTCCTCTTCACCCTGCAATGCCTTCACCGCTTTTCTCATACCGTCCAGGCTTTCCCTAGCCAACTGCTTGGACTGTGCAAGAATTCCGCTCACATCCTCCGACTCCTTGGCAGACTGCTCCGCCACAGCAAGCTGCATCATCAGCGCCGTCAGCTGGTGCCCGACCGAATCATGAATATCCCTCGCAATCCGGTTCCGCTCCTCGACCCTTGCCACTTCCTCGTTCTCCGCCACCTGTCTTTTCAATAAGCGGTATTCCACCAAGAGGGCCTTCCACTCTTTATCTATTTTTTCGTTATCACTATAATAGGCTTGTAAAAGAGCCCCCAGCCCTATTAAAAGCAAGCTCAACATCGCATGAAATAGGCCCAGATCAGGCTGATCCAAATGGAAAAACACTGTTGAAAAAGGAAGCAGAACCGCAAGCAGGCCACTTATTTTGGATCTCGCAACCATGCCATCTACGATTAAAAAATAGAAGAGGAGCCAAGGGAGGAAAGCGGAAGGCTCCAGAACAAATATCTGCAAAACCGCAAGCAATGAGCTGCCAAGCGCATAGGCGGCCCATCTCCATTTCCATAATGGCAAAGTGAAATAGATTGCCAGAAAAGCCCCGGCTATAACGAGATAAGCAGGTAATGTCTCTTGGGAAAGAGTTTGATAGATCGGGATAAGCAGCAAGCACGTACAGATGAATGCAAGCTTCGCCCATAAAAGGATGCTACGCATAGGATTCACCTATAACCATCTCTATTCTCCCCTTTTAAACAAACGTTTGATTAACCGATCGCCCTCTTTATTTTTTTCATCGCCTGGTCGCTGGCTCTGTTGGAAAAGTGTTCTTCAAGTTCCCGCTTTGCCGCTTCCTTTTCCATCTTCAGCACTTCAATATTGTGCTTCTTCATCCATGCACCCATCGTTTCATAGGACGTGCTGCTCCAGCCGTTCTTCTCACCATTCCCATCATGCTTTTCCTTTGTACCTGACACCACAATATCCAGGCTTCCCTGCAGCTCCAATAAAGCCTGATCAAATGCCTTCTTTTTCTCCTTGTCCTTCATGCCCGCCTTCACCCGCAGCACCCTTGTATCGATTCCTTCCTCTTCTGAAATGATGGAATTTAGAATCAGCGCTTCCTTTGAGATGTTACCAGATTCATATCTATCCTTTACCGATCGGCTACTGCCAAGCGTCGCCACCATCAAAGGCAAAAGCCCCCTTGAGATAAACACTGCCTTCTTTTTCATGAACTTCCCGTAGGCAGCCACTCCCTCTGCAGCGAATCGGGTGCGCCATTTCCATGGATCTTGCGCTGTATCCGTGTACCAATTCTCTTTTTCCGTCACCCCACCTAAGGAAGGATAATCTTCAAACAGTCGTGCAAGCGGCAGTAATCCCCACTCATTTATTACGTCCACGGCTTCTTCATATGTATGAATAATAGGTTGTCCCATTCTAACGCCTCCTTTATTTTCCTTTTCCCTATAGACATATTTCTACAAAAAGAAGGGAGAGTCCTGCCACAGTCTTAATCAACGTTTGTTTAAGCGTTTAATGATGATGATTCTCTTCTGATGCAGGCCTCTTCCCTATGTCATCACTTAAGTGTAATCCGTAAACCAAATATCCTCCAAAAAGAAGCAGAGCCACGATCGGCTTCCATATCCACGCCACCTTTACTTTTTCTTTTTCCGAACGCAGAACGAAACCCAACATTATTGAACAGCAACACAACATCAGGAGTACCATCAGCATCGTCGCAGCTTCAGAAACGGCGAGCATCTCCCCAAGCATCGCTCCCATCATTCCGCCCATCAGCCCGGACATTGCCCCCTCCACTGTCGCGAGCAAACCGAAAAAGGCACCACAAAGTATGCCGGCCGTTACTCCGAGCAGCATGGAAATAATGGTCGATTCAAATAAATTACCTTTAAAAACGGCACCAGCAAGCACTCCAATCGTCAGCCCAATGGACATAGCTGACCCCATCGCCAGCACCATCCGCTGCATCGACCCCATTCTTCCTTTCTCTTTTATTGAAAAGACTAGGACCATCACGATAAACATACAGATGGAAAAAAGTATATATAGAAAAAAACCGTCCACGTTATCCCTCCTTACTTCACTTTATTCGGTACGCATATTGGACATGCATGTCAGGGTTTCTTTTTCCAATCTATTGTAAAAAGTACGTTTTATCTGATTGGTGAGGGGTAGAGGTATTAGGAAAGCAACTAACAAAGGAGAGATTTTTGATGAGCAAAGAACAATACGAAGCATGTATCCAAGCATGCCTGGAATGTCTGGAAGCATGTAATTCCTGTTTTGATGCTTGCTTGAATGAAGACGATGTAAAAATGATGGCAGGCTGTATCCGCTTGGACCGGGAGTGTGCGGATATATGCAGCCTTGCAGTGAAAGCGATGCAGACCAACAGCCCTTTTGTCAGTCAGATCTGCCAGCTTTGCGCGGAAATCTGTGAAGCGTGCGGGAATGAATGCAAGCAGCATGATCATGATCACTGCCAGAAGTGTGCAGAGACTTGCTTCAGATGTGCCGATGCTTGTAGAGGGATGGCTTCATAATCTCATCTTTAGAAGGAGCCTGAATGAATAGGCTCTTTTTCTTCCCCAAACTCCTGTAAATATCACTACCTCTGTATCTCATTCCGTATCGTTAGAACTTTTTCGCAAAGATTGCGGAATTTCCTACTGACACCATACCCGCTCTAAAAATATATATTTTTCCATTTATACCTTGCATTACAAGATAGCTCCGCATATAATAATGGTATCAGGCAATGCAAGGTAGCTGATACATGCAGGGTAGTACCTTGCAATTTACCGAATTTTTTTACGCAGCTACCTTGCATAACAAAGTACCAATGATGAGGTGAAAATATGGCAGCAAGAAGCCAGCTATTAAAAGGGATTTTGGATGCATGTGTGATGTCCATCGTCGAGGAGCAGGCCGTATATGGATACGAGCTATCACAGAGACTCCAGAAAGTCGGGCTGCCGGATATCAGCGAGGGGACCATCTACCCTGTTCTGCTCAGGCTGCAGAAAAACGGCTTCATACGAGGGGAAATGCAGCCTTCCGCATCCGGTCCCAACAGAAAATACTACTATCTGACAGACAGCGGAAAAGAAGAGCTCGACAGAATAGCTAACGAATGGATGTTGATTGCGGGGCCAGTAAGCAAACTACTGCAAAGAGGGGAAAACGATGCTTAAAACAAACACTACTAAATCCTATATTGAGGAAAACAATGAAAAACGAGAGCTTTTGAACAAAGAAAATCTAAAGCTGTATGAAGACTTCTTACTGTACATCCGAACAGACCTCCGAATTGCAGAACGCGAAGGAGAAGAGCTGTTGCTTGAGCTACTTGATCATCTCTTGATAGCTCAGCAGGAAGGAAAATCCGCATCCATCCTTTTCGGCGACGACCCTAAGGCTTATGCGGAAGAACTGATATCAGGCCTTCCAAGCGAGAAGAAACGCAAGGCCATCCCTTTCATTCTTTCCCAGGTTGCAAGCTCCTTAGCCTGGTTCGGTCTCATCCTTGGGTTGATTCATTTGATTTTGCCAAGATTTGTTGAGGTTCGGGATGCAATCTCCCTTGGTAATATGATGATTCTTGCTGTGGCAGTCATCATGTTTTCCGGTCTTGGTGTCAATGTCATTTTCAAGCTTTTGCGTTCCACTCTATTCAAAGAGAAAAAAGAAAAGCGCAGTGCATACTGGAAGGCCGGACTTTTTGGAGCTGCGGGAATGGCCTTTATTATGCTGGTTACCTGGCTCGCTCCTGACTTCGGGCCAAACCTTGACTTGGAATGGTGGGTGTACCTTGGGATGGGTGGAGTGTTCTTTCTGATAAGTAAATTGCTTCAACGGATATCAAATTAATCTATTATCTATAGCGCAAAAGAGCTATCGCCCAGTTGGCCAATAGCTCTTTCTTTTATTACAGTTTCATCGCTTCTGCTTCCACCCTATCCATGTATTCCTGCACGACCTTATTGTTTGCTTTCTCACTTCCAAGCTTCAGCATGGCCCGTCCGACAAAATTCACCCCTTTATTGTAGCCGGAATAAATGAACCTTGTGTTCGTTTCGTCGACTTTTTGCAGCTCAAAGGTCAGGTTGATTTCAAACGCTTTTCCGAGGGTGAAGCTGATCTGCTTGAGCTTTTTGTCTTCTTGGTCCTCATAGGCTAGGGTCTCTACTATATACGTTTCCACCCTTTTACCCTCGCGATATTTCTGCTGATGCTTCGCTCCGACTTCACCTTCTGTCTTCTCAATCAAAATATGCTCTTCCACTTTCGGCATCGTTTTCGTGATATTTTTATCCAAAAACAACTCCCATAGCTTTTCAATATCGACCGGGATCACCCGCTCCTCTTTCCACTGAATCATTCCTTTTCCTCCTTCCCAGATTCCAGGAACTCCTCAATCTCTTCTAATTTCAATTGAAGGTCCTCCATCTGCATCTGTATGTTATTTTTCTTTTGCTGAATCAACTCTTCCAAGTGAGCGAAGGACTCGTCCTCCATCACTGAAATCATTTCCTGTATCGTAAAACCGAACCGCCTCAACTTCCCCAAAAGAACTGCCAGAAAAAAGCTGCCATCATCGTAATAACGATAATTATTCTTCGGGTCGATGTAGGCGGGCTCGAGCAATTTCACCTCTGCATAATACCGGAGCGTCTCCTTGCTCAGCCCCGTCATCTCCGAAAACTCACTGACCTTATACATTCCTTCCCTCCCCCTCCTATCATAAACCGTGGGGTACACCACAGGGTCAACTATTATTTTATTATTTCTTTATTTTTGGGTGGGAAACCTTTAAAATTGATGATTATGTGTGATGGGTTTTACCCTATTCTCACTCTACTCGGACTTATTTTCATGTAACTCCGTTCTATCCTCACGTAACTGCCCCGGATTCTCACGTAAATCCGTCTGATCCTCACGCAATCCGCCTGCATTCTCACACTTCCCTTTTCCTCAAAAAAACAGGCAGCACATTACGCGCCGCCTGCCACACTATTACCTCAGTCCTTCTCCATTCCCGTATAAACAAACACCGCATCCCGTAAAAACGCTGCGCTACCAGGTTTTTTCTTGTCATAGTAAGCAGTGAATCGCTCATCATCCACATACATCTGAGCCAACCCTGCATGCGCCTCCTTGGAGTAGCTGTCCCAATATAGACCCAGCCACTTGTGATGCAGCGCAGCCGCTTTTTGTCCGAGATCTCCAGCAGGATCGCCCATCTGCATCGCCTCCTCCAGGACATCCAGGATCTCTTGCCCGAGTCTCTCCCCTTCAGCATGCTGATCCTTACTCATGCCTTTGAATTTTGCATTGGATTTTTCGACAGCCTCTTCCCCGTACTTCTCACGGATTTCCTTGCCATATTTCTTTTCATTTTCATCTATCTGCTTCTGCTTGAATGCTTCAAATTTTTCTTTATCACTCATTGTGACTCTCCCTTCCTGTGCGGCCAAAGTTTTATCAACATTAGCGATCAGTAGATTCAATTGCTCCCGTTTTGTCAGAAGTTTTTCACGGTGCTCTTTCAATGCATGCGCTGGGTCAAAGGTCGGAGAGGTCATGATTTTCTTGATGCTCAAAAGATCCACCTCCAGCTCCCTGTAAAAAAGGATTTGCTGCAGGCGGTCCACTTCCTTTTGACCGTATATGCGGTATCCGGATGAATTGATTCTTGCCGGCTTAAGAATCCCAATTTCATCATAATAGCGCAAGGTTCGACCCGTAACCCCTGCCATTTTTGCTAGTTTCTGCACGGTATATTCCATGTGCTCACCTCCTGACAATTTCACTATACACCTTGACGTAGCGTAAAGGTAAATAGGTTTTTTAAATAAATTATTTCGAATCTCGAATTAGTCCCAAATGACTATGCACCTGCATCAAAACTACTAAGAAACACAAGTTTGAATATTCAGTATTTTGCTCCTTTGGCTCTATATACCATTTTTGTCATTACTTTTATAATAATAACAGAAATAATATTTCAACTTTTCTGTCATTTACTGAAATATTATTTCAACAGTTTTGTAAGCGTTTACTAAAACAAAATTAGAAAGCGAGGGGCTACACATGAAATTTGGACAAGCATGTAAGTACATAATGATTACGGCATTATTGTTTTCCTTCACTCTCCCTCTTTTTACCGCGAAAGGGAGTGCAGAAATGGCTTACCAACCTAAACATGAGATGAGGGCAGCATGGATTGCCACCGTTCAGAACATCGACGTAAAAGCTGGCATGAATGAAGCGGATTATACCGCTTGGGTTGAGCAGACACTTGATTTCCTTAAGGGTAAGAATTTCAACACGATCATCTATCAGGTCAAACCTACCGCAGATGCATTTTATCCGTCTGAAATTGATCCTTGGTCCAAGTATGTGACCGGCAAGGCACAGGGAACGGATCCTGGCTATGACCCGCTTCAGATCATGATTGATGAATCCCATGCACGCGGGATCGAAGTGCACGCTTGGGTAAATCCATACCGTGTGACCATGCCGTTTGAAACATTGGACAGCCTGTCACCCGACAGTGTCGCAAAGGAGCATCCGGAGTGGATTGTAAAATATGGTTTCCAATATTACTTGAACCCTGGTATCCAGGAAGTACAAAACTATCTGCTTGATACTGTGGAAGAGCTTGTAAGCAATTACGACATTGAAGCGGTGCATATGGACGATTACTTTTATCCATATCGCAGAGCAGGAGAGGAATTCCCAGACAGAGCACAATTCGAGGCGGACCCGCGCGGATTTGATAACATCGATGACTGGAGACGCGATAACGTCAATACTCTAGTTGCAGCGATCAACTCCACCATCAAGGACACAAAGAGCTGGGTGCAGTTCGGTATCTCCCCGTTCGGAGTATGGAGAAATATCGCGATGGACCCGACTGGAAGCAACACCACGGCTGGACAAACAAACTATGATGACCTTTATGCCGATACAAGACAATGGATCAAGGACGGTAGCATCGACTATATCACCCCTCAGATTTATTGGTCTCGCGGATTTGCAGCAGCCGACTACTCCATCCTGCTTGACTGGTGGAGCAACGAGGTCGAGGAATATGCAAATAACCATCCTGTGAACCTGTATATTGGAACAGCGGATTATAAGGTTGGCGACAACTTCGATCAGAATTGGCATAATCCAAACGAGCTTCCTGGACAGATCCTGGACAACCGCCAGGACGTGAACACACAAGGACAGATGCATTTCTCCTTAAGACAAATCATTAAAAACAATCTAGGCTACGCAGACATTCTCACCAATGAAATCTATACGGAGCCTGCACTTGTACCTGCTACAGCATGGAATGGCGAGGAGCTTCCTAAGAAGCCGAACACGGTAATAGCGGAAAAGACCGAAGAAGGTATCACCCTGACCATTGATGATAAAAAGCATTCCGATGCAAGAAAATATGTCATCTACCGTTTCGACGGGCTTCAAGAGGGGGATTACAACAATCCAGCGAATATCGTGGATGTCGTCTATTCAGCAGAAGGTGTTACCACTTTTGTAGACAGCACAGTTGAAGAAGGCAAGCAGTACACGTATGGCGTGACCTCGCTTTCCAATACTGGTGTGGAAAGCAAGGATGCGAAGATTGTAAAAGTGGTAAAATAGTAGATTCATAGAAATAAGAGGCATTCCATATGGAGGCAATAGTCTTCCTGGGGTGTCTCTTTTTCCCTTTTCCAACAATATTTCTGACCTCCTACTTAAATAAATTGGGCAAAATGGTTACTCTAGACCTACCCATTATAGAGTTGGTATGATTATCAAGGACTTTAAGGGGGACACGAGAAAGAGGAAAAGTATCGGACTTTGAAGCTGGTGAACGGGGAGCAATAATCAGTATCCTTGCTTACTTGTTCCTTTCAATAATAAAGCCAGGAGAATTCCCCTAGCTTTATTGTTATTTTCCCGCCATTGCAAAAGTTTCCCTTGGCCGTGTCGCGTTATACCAATGTAAACAGAGGAAGACTATTAAAATAAGGTCCACAGCATCACCCCCATAATACATGAGCATCGCACCGGATTCTGCCTGGTCCTTCGGCACTCCCACTGGTGGATTCGCGTAGATGAATTTCGACAGGATACCGTGGGCTGCCAAAGCAGTTAATAGAATGATGGAACGGTAGATAAAACTTCTTCTATGTGGTGCTGGATCTATATAGATTATTGAAATGGTGAAAAGATAGCCTGCTAGAAAGACATGAAGATGGATTACTATATGAAGAAACATATTCTGATGCATCAATTCGTACAAGTCAGTCGTATAGAGAACCCACAGGCCGCCAACATTTAATAGGGTGGCCGTAACAGGATCACTTAGGATGAGTCCAAATCTGCTTTTCAATATACCGGTGAGCCCCCTTGCTCCTCTGACTGATATGGTCCTAAGCAAAAGTGTCATCGGGGTTGCTAATGCCATCAGCAGTGGAGCAAGCATCCCAAGAAGTAGATGGCCCAGCATATGGGCAGTAAAATCATTGTGCGCGCGATCTGCAACAGGGCCAAGCACGGTCAGGATTGCCAGCATGGCGCCAATAAAAAATAAAACCGTCCGGTAGATCGGCCATCTTTTATAGTGGCGGTTTGACAGAAGGACGCCAACTCCATAAAGAATGAGGATCACCACAAAAGGGAAAGCCAGAATCAGCTGTGGGACCATTTCTGATATTTGATTGATGGAATCACCATTTACATGATGATGATGCTCATCCATGTTCATAGGCAGACGTTCCCTCCGAAGTGTTCTCCGCTCGTGTGCGAACGGTTAAAATAGCACCAGCAATAGCCAGGACAACCGCGATAACAAGCCATATCAAATCATAGATCAGAACATTTTCAACGTAGCGAATCTGGTGGATCCTCATCAACTTGTGCTGTATCGTTCCATCATAAAATTGGAAACCACCCGCTCCAAGCAGCACACCTCCCATCCACCGTTTCACCCATAGGGCATGGCGCCTGCGAAGGTCGGCGAATAAAAACAAGCCACCAACGGTCGCAAACCAACTGAAAGCATGAAATATTCCATCAGAGACAAGGCCAATATCGGTAGTCGATTTATCGTAGAAATGATGCCAATGCAGCAGTTGATGGAAAATGGCCTCATCCAAAAAAGCCACTAGTCCGATGCCGAATAAAATCCCCGACAATAGATTGCGTTTCGAATATAGATTAGATTCTTTCATTTCATTTGTTCTCCCCTAGGGTTCGTCTTTACTTCTAGCTTTACCCTAGCAAAAGAACGGTAAACTATCTGAAAAAATGAAAAGACCAGAAAAATTTCTGGTCTTCCCCTAACTACTATTCCACCACAACCGCTGTTCCATAAGCTATTATCTCAGATGCATTTGCCATGATACTGGACGTCTCTAGGCGGACACAGATAATGGCGTTCGCATCTTTGGATTTTGCATCCTCGACCATTCTGGCAATTGCCTTCTGGCGTGCTTCTGTCATCATTTCCGTATATTCTTTGATCTCTCCGCCAACGATAGTTTTCAAGCCTGCGAGCAGGTCCTTGCCGATATGCTTGGACTGGACGGTATTCCCCCGTACAAATCCCTTCAATTCTTTGATTTCCTTGCCGGGTACCGATTCAGTAGTCACTATAATCATTCTTGTCATCCTCCTCTTTTTCCTTGTCCCGCTCCATGATCAACACAATAAAGAGCGCAACAATGGCTATTCCGTATAATATGTAAAAAATCACTGCAAGCAGCACACTAAAGAATAGCAGCACGATTCCCACAACCTGCCCTATCAACGCAACTGCCAATAATAGCTTTTTGAGATTCTCCACGTCTTCCATTTCCTCCCACTACTTTTAATGTAACATGAATCGGAATAGCGCTCTTCTTTTATTTGTCGACAAAATTGGAGTATTTCTGATTACCAGTTTCTGCGTCTTCGAAGTTCCGTTATATGTGCAAGATGATGCTTGCCGTGCCAGGCGTAAAGTCCAATGCTCCTAGCGAGGTTCATCTCGCCGGAATCAGGGTGATAGAAAGTTCTCGCCAAATCTTTCTCATCTAGCCTACGCAATAAGGCCACCCACCTTTCATGTAATGCATCCAAGAGCTGCAAGGAGACATCAATAGGCAGCCTAGAGTCTGTCAGTTCCGCCCATCTATCCTCCTGATAAGGCTTGATTGTCGGATTTTCTTCTGTAAGTGCAAGCTTGAATCGGATATAGCTGTTCAGATGGCTGTCGGGAAGGTGATGTACCACCTGACGGACCGTCCATCCTCCAGAGCGGTAGGCAGTGTCCAACTGTTGATCGCTTAGCTCAGCAACCGCTTTTCTCAGTTGCTGTGGTGCATCCTCTATTTCCTTGATCCACAATTCCAGTTTCTCTTTATCTGGCTCTGCATCCCATTCAAAAATACCGATCGGGTACCTTTCTTTCATTTTCCCATCCCCTTTTCAAGTCTATGAAAGCTCTACATCCCAGCGCTCCTCCACCAATCGTGAGCCGGTCCACTGATCATTCTCCTTTTCCTCTGTCAGGACAAACCCATATTTTCCGTACAGGTGGCGTGCTGCATTCAAAATATTGACCGTCCACAGGAATATCCTATGATACTCTTGATCCTTGCTGAACTTTATGGCTGTCTCCATCAATTTTTTTCCGATCCCCAATCCGTGATAGCTTTCATCAAGGACAAACCAACGAAGCTGAGCTGTTTTTTCATCGAATCTAGTGATAGCAATAGAGCCAGCTACTACTCCATCAACCTCTGCGACCCAAAGTTCACCGCCATCATGATCCATCATAAATTCAGAAAGGCCCTTCATCACATAATATTCAAAGAGCGGTCCGAAATTATAAGTATTTTTATAGAGTTTTCCATGGAGATGGGCGACATACCCTATATCACCAGCTTGATAGGAACGAATGATCACTTCAGGCTGTACGGTTTCTTTTTTCAATAAAATGGATTCTATCGTTTGCATGGACGTTGTCAGCCTTGAAAGATCGCTGTCTGGAATCATATGAAGCATCCTCTCTACTCCCTGATATGCTTGTTCCACCAACTCGGAGTAGATTTTCTTCCCGTAATCGGTCAAGTAGAGAAGAAATTGGCGTTTATCCTCTGGAGCCTGTTTTTTCAAAATGATATGTTCTTTCTCCAAACGCTGAATCATTCTGCTCATATAGCCACGGTCAATCCCCAAATCATCTCTTATCTCCGTTGCTGTACATTCAATCCTAGAGCTGATTTCAGTAATTACACGCGCCTCGGTAAGAGAGAAAGGCTGATTGTATATTTCCTGATCGATCCGCCCGAGAACTTTCGCATACTCCCTGTTGAATTTCCTAACCTTATCCACATATTGCTTTTTCACACTCTCGCCTCCATTTATCATGAATATTCTTTCTTTTTAGTATACAAAAAATAGTTGACTTAATCAACAATAATAAGTCAATTACGCCTTTTGCCTACACTGCGAGGTCTGCTTATTGGCACAAACATTGGGGAAAGCGGCTGGTTAACTTCGTCCTCGCAAACCTTATCTTCATTCGGAGGGGCAGAACGGGCTAATTTTAGCTTCACTTACATGAAAAATGCTTTGCCGGTTCAAGATAAGCTGGTATGAAACTTCTATTGGAGGGAATAACGATGCAAAATCAAATGAATCAGCAAGGCCAACCTCAGAACCAGATGCCCCCTGCCCAGCCGGTAAACCAAATGGGCGTCAGCACCAATCATGGTGGCCATGAATTGTATGATGCCCATGAGGTTATTGCCGGCATCATCAGTATGCTCGATCAGTACCAGATGTACGACCAGCATACAAAGGACCCTGAACTGAAGGATATCCTGCACCGCCAATCCGCATTCGTGACGCAGATGTACAATACAATTGTTGAAAGCTTTAACACCGGCCAGAAGCCATCTGTTTCCACACAGGTTTATAACATGACACAAAACCATGATCAGGTGGTATACGGTATTAAGCCCTCACAGCCGAAAACGCCAAACACGTCTGTACAGGACCTCTCAGACAATGGCCTATCCGCCTATATGCTCGGCCATACAAAAGGCTTGGCCACCCTGCTGGCTATGACTGCACTTGAAATGACCAATCCCGTATTGCGTCGCGTTATTGCCGACAGCGTGCCGAACTTTATTGAAATGAGCTATGAGATATTCCTCTATCAGAACAAGCACGGGTACTATCAGGTCCCGCAACTGAATATGCAGGATATGAATGCAATGCTGCAGAGCTATACGACGGTGCCGAATCAAGGAAATCTGCCACATTAAAAAAAGAGGTATCCGGAAATTGTGCTTTCCGGACACCTCTTTTTTTGTAGTACAGCATTATTTACTCTGTCTCCGGTACAAATCCATCGACTTGTAACCTTCCCCAATAATCGTTTCCATTTCCAGCAGGCGCTTCTCCTGCGTCTCTTTTCGTTTGGCACTGTATACATAGCGTGCCCAGTCCTTCTGATAACCGTAGGTGAGTTCATTGTATGCCTTTAATATATCCTCATTGTTTTTCAGATGTGCACGGATATCATCAATATGTACAATGTAGTCGTCCACACACTGGCTCTTCTTCGTGCTCTCTGCCTTTTTTGTTTTCTTCGGAGCCGCCTTTAGACCCACTACCGTAAATACCTCATTCAAGCTGACCATTCTGGAAAACTTCAGGATGCTCCAAGTAACATAGCCCTCTTCATCCATATTTGCTCCTTCGATAAAACGGTCTCGCTCGATGTAATCCTCGTATTTCGGATTGTTCTTTTTCGGATAGGCAAAAAAGACATAGCCATTATCCATTACGAGCTCCCGCTCCGCCAAAAGCTTGATGTAGCCGGCGAACTCCTCCATCGAATAGATAAAGAGAAAAATTAGATCGTACTTATCCTTTTGAATGGAAGCATCATGTTCATATTCCTTGAAATCTTCCAAGTCCTTCGGTGCTTCCAGTATAAGACGGCTGGAATATTTATTAAGATTCAATTTTTCGATTATCGTTTTGGTTGAATTCATCGTCAAAAGCCCCTTTGACCCCATATTATATTTTTATTCATTTTATCATGTTGAACAACTTGATTGCCGGAAATTTGGGTATTTTGCAGAAAAACAAAACGGTTGATTCTTGATCATCGAATTGAAATCAAGGATAGCCTTTTTTCTAATACCGGCAAATCGATCCCAAATAATGATTAATGCTCCTTTTCATCACCTCTGCATTCACCTGATTCGGCTGCATGATACCGTGAAGTGCAAGGCCGTCGACAAGCGCGTACAGGATTTCGATTTGTGCGTCCCTATCTATTTCTTCTTTTGCAAGACTTTTCTCTATCAGGGTATCAATGATAAGGGTTATGGCCATTTTCATTTCTTCATAGACTCGTGAACTTAATTCTTTAAGAGTGGAATCCGAAAGTGCTTTAATTGTGAATGCCATCCACACCTCCATTTCCGCACTTTTTTCTTCGTCCAGCGGCAAAAATTCATAAAGCAGTTTTTGTGCATCTTCCATGGAATCACCAGTAAATGTAAGTCCAGAGATTCTGTCTTTCACCTTTTGCGAAACAAAGCCCATCGAAAAAGCAAGCAGCTCCGACTGTGACCCGAAGTAATGCCGAAGCGAGCCGGCAGATACACCCGCTTCCTCGGCAATCTTTCGTACAGTGGCTCCCTCCATCCCTTCCTTTCGGATGATTCTCCATACTGCTTCTGCAACTAATTGTTTTTGTTTTTCATGATCTACTATTTTAGGCATGTATATATTATACCACATATTACCTTTTTTAATACAGTTGTGTTATTATCTTTTTAATACACTTGTATTAAAAAGGAGCGGTTAGAAATGATCGGTTGGCTTATCATTGCATGTGAAATTGGATTCTGGGTATTTATTCTTCTTGGTTTGGTTTCGAGATACATCTTAGTATGGAGAAAAACAGGTATCGTGCTGTTGGCAGGTACCCCAGTCATAGACCTTGTCCTGATTGTGGCCACCATCATCGATTTGAAAAACGGCCAGCAAGCCTCTTCCATCCACGGGTTAGCGGCCATTTACATCGGAATAACCGTTGCATTCGGGAAAAGAATGATTCGCTGGGCGGATGAACGCTTTGCCTACCGATTTTCAAACGGTCCAAAACCGCAAAAGAAGATCAACCACGGACCTATACATGCTAAAAAGGAACGCAATGGCTGGTTTCGCCACCTTCTCGGCTGGATAGTCGGAAATGCCTTTTTATTTGGGATGATTCTGTTTGTAGGAGATGCAGAGCGTACAGAGGAATTAGTCAATGTAATGAGAATATGGGCTTTGATTCTCGGGGCAGATTTCCTTTACAGCTTCAGCTATACCCTTTTCCCGAAGAAAGAGCCGGTAAACTCGGATAGAAGTTGACAGAATGCCTCCTTATAAGCTTTTGCGCCTCCCATATCTTGTGTTACAATATTGACTATCATAAGTGTGGGGGAAATAGTGAAACGCTTCCCCAACATCCAAATAAGGAAGGTTGAAAAACTTGGAACATTCTAACTTCATTAAAAATATCATAAAAGAGGATCTGGAATCAGGTAAACGGAACCATGTGATCACCCGCTTCCCGCCGGAGCCGAATGGTTACTTACATATCGGACATGCCAAGAGCATCGTCATCAACTTCGATCTTGCAGATGAATTCAACGGAAAAACGAATCTGCGTTTTGATGACACCAATCCTTTAAAAGAAGATACGGAATACGTTAAAGCGATCAAAGAGGACGTAAAATGGCTTGGATATGATTGGGACGGGCTATTCTTCGCGTCGGATTACTTTGAGGAAATGTACAACAGAGCAGTCCTACTCATTAATAAAGGAAAAGCCTATGTTGATGACCTTTCTCCGGACGAAATCCGTTCATACCGCGGAACATTAAAAGAGCCTGGTAAGGACAGCCCTTACCGCACACGTACGGTCGAAGAGAATCTGGACCTTTTCGAGCGCATGCGCAACGGTGAATTCGGAAACGGCGAAAAGGTGCTGCGTGCAAAAATTGACATGAAATCCCCAAACATCAACTTGCGTGACCCGGTCATTTACCGTATTTCTCACGCAACACATCATAATACGGGAGATAAGTGGTGCATCTATCCGATGTATGCGTTCGCTCATCCGATTGAAGATGCAATTGAGGACGTGACCCATTCCATCTGTACGATTGAGTTTGAAGACCAACGACCGCTTTACAACTGGGTGGTGGAAGAGACGGAAATGACAGCCTCGCCGCAACAGATCGAATTCGGCCGTTTGAATGTTACAAATGCGGTAATGAGTAAGCGTAAACTAAAGAAGCTTGTCGATGAAGGCTTCGTTGATGGCTGGGATGACCCGCGTATGCCGACAATCTCCGGCCTGCGCCGAAAAGGCTACACACCGGAAGCGATCCGCGCATTCGTCCGTGAAACAGGCGTTTCCAAAGGGTCCGGCTTTGTCGATTCTCAAATGCTCGATTTCTTCATTCGTGAGGACTTGAAGCTGAAGGCCCCGCGTACCATGGGAATACTTCGTCCTTTAAAAGTGGTGATCACCAACTACCCGGAAGGCCAAGTGGAAATGCTGGATGCGGAAATCAACCCGGAAAATCCGGAAATGGGCTCAAGACAGATTCCATTCGGAAAAGAAATCTACATCGAGCAGGATGATTTCATGGAAGATCCGCCAAAGAAATATTTCCGCCTCTTCCCTGGTAACGAGGTTCGCCTGAAACATGCTTATTTCATCAAGTGCGAGGATTTCATTAAAGATGAAGACGGCAATGTAGTGGAAATCCACTGTACGTATGACCCTGAAACAAAGAGCGGCACAGGCTTCACCGGACGAAAAGTAAAAGGCACCCTGCACTGGGTCGAAGCATCACAGGCAGTACCCGCAGAATTCCGCCTGTTTGAGCCGTTGCTTCTAAATGAAGAGCCGGAAGAAGCGGAAGTGAAGGATATAGCAGATGTAGAAGCAAATGATGATGCAGCTGTGGAAACGGAAAAATCCTTCCTTGACCATGTCAACCCGAACTCCCTTCAAGTGATGAACGGCTTTGTGGAACCAAACATGAAAGATGTCGAACCTCAAGACAAGTTCCAATTCTTCAGACACGGCTACTTTAATGTGGATCCTAAGCATACAACTAAGGACCAAATCGTGTTTAATGAGATTGTGTCGTTGAAGAGTTCATTTAAGTTATAGAATGAAAGGCCCCTGTTCAAAAAACAGGGGCCTTTTTGTGTTGCGGTTGTATGAGAGTCACACAATCCATTTTATATAAATGAAAAAGCCGACAATGATAATTATAAATAGCGCCATATAAATGAGGGTAAGGCGGGTAACATTCCCCTTGGTTTCATTTTGATATTCTTTATCCCCTTTTCCAGCTACCTGAATCGTGGCAAACAGCCCACCCAATAAAACTAGTACACTTAAAATCCCCAAAGCTAACATCATGTGCTCTCTCTCCATTCAGATATTGTTTCTATCTAAAACGTTAGCTTATTTGTGGTGGCTTTTCAATAAAACGCGCTTGGATTTTATCAAAAGTTAGCCGAGCATGTTGGAAGGAATATTTGTTTAACGAAAAAACAGAAACATTTGACCTACCAAGATAAGGTTAGGAATAAAAATATCCTCCAGTACAAAAAGTCTGGGGGCTATTTATTTCAATCCTTCATTAACTATTATGGTATAAACACCCAATTTTAAGTTATCTTATTATTAGTAGTAGCTCAACCACTTTTTGTAATTCCATGGCAATTTATTAAAAATATTCTGTATATTTCTTTTTATTTTGATGATTATTTAATATAATTACAATGTAAGAATTGATGTTGTCTCTATTTGCAGTTTCGTACGTTGAAAGGCATGAATGTTTGCTGTTTACTCTTCTCAAAACAGAAAGGGGAAAAATGTATGAGCAATGAGAACGTTGGAAAGTGCCCATTTACGGGTGAAAGTGGTTCAGAGAAACCGATTAGAGGAACGAAAAACAAGGACTGGTGGCCGAATCAGCTTGATCTGAATGTGCTTCACCAGCATGACACGAAGACAAACCCACTTGGGGAAGATTTTAATTATGCAGAGGAATTTCAAAAGCTGGATTATGCTGCCCTGAAGCAGGACTTGCATAATCTGATGACAGACAGCCAGGATTGGTGGCCAGCAGACTACGGACATTACGGCCCGTTCTTCATCCGTATGTCTTGGCACGCTGCAGGTACATACCGCCAAGTGGACGGTCGCGGGGGCGGGGGAAGCGGCTCCCAGCGTTTTGCACCACTTAACAGCTGGCCGGATAACGGGAACCTCGACAAGGCCCGTCGCTTGCTTTGGCCAATTAAAAAGAAATATGGAAATAAGCTCTCCTGGGCTGACCTGCTCGTTTTCGCCGGGAATGTGGCAATCGAATCCATGGGAGGAAAGACGATCGGATTTGGCGGTGGCCGTGAAGATATTTGGCACCCTGAAGAGGACGTGAACTGGGGGCCGGAAAAAGAATGGCTCGGTGATAACCGCTATTCCGGCGAGCGTGATCTCGAGAATCCGCTTGCTGCCGTACAAATGGGCTTGATCTACGTAAATCCTGAAGGTCCGAACGGAAAGCCTGATCCTGTTGCAAGTGCCCGCGATATCCGTGATACCTTTAAACGCATGGGAATGAATGATGAGGAAACCGTGGCACTCACTGCCGGCGGTCACACCTTCGGAAAAGCACATGGAGCCGGCGATCCATCTCATGTGACAGAAGAGCCTGAAGGAGCAGGCCTTGAACATCAGGGGTTCGGTTGGAAAAGCACACACGAAACCGGACATGGCGCTTTCACGATAACAAGTGGAATTGAAGGTGCCTGGACGCCGACACCGACTCAATGGGATATGAGCTATTTTGAAATGCTGTTCGGCTATGAATGGGAGCTGACGAAGAGCCCGGCTGGCGCTTACCAATGGGCACCGATTGATCCGGATGAAGATCACCTGGCACCAGACGCCCACGATTCGTCCAAAAAAGTGAAAACGATGATGACCACTGCAGACATGGCGATGCGCATGGACCCGGAATATGAAAAAATTTCTCGCCGCTTCTACGAAAATCCGGACGAGTTTGCCAATGCTTTTGCTCGTGCATGGTTCAAGCTCCTTCACCGTGATATGGGACCGCGCGACAGATATTTAGGACCTGAAGTGCCTGAAGAGGAATTCATTTGGCAGGATCCCGTTCCAAAGGTTGACTACACATTAACCAATGCTGAAATTGAAGATCTCAAAGGGAAACTTCTGAACTGCGGACTCTCTGTTAGCGAGCTTGTGAAAACGGCTTGGGCTTCTGCCAGCACCTATCGCCATTCAGACAAGCGTGGCGGCGCAAATGGTGCCCGTGTACGTCTTTCCCCACAAAAGGACTGGGAAGCAAACGAGCCAGAACAGCTTGGAAAGGCCATTAATGTCTTAGAAGACCTACAGAAGAGCCTAGATAAGAACATCAGCCTTGCCGATTTAATCGTCCTTGGCGGAAGTGCAGCCATTGAGAAAGCTGCAAAGGATGCCGGCTTTGATATTAAAGTTCCGTTTACTCCAGGTCGCGGTGATGCCACTCAGGATCAAACGGACGAAGAGAATTTTGAAGTGCTAGAGCCTGTATCGGACGCATTCCGCAACTACCATAAGAAAGACTATTCCTTAAAACCTGAAGAGTTCATGGTAGACAAAGCTCAACTCATGGACCTTTCTGCAAAAGATATGACCGTTCTTATCGGAGGGTTGCGTGTGCTGGGTGCCAACCACGGCGATACCAAACACGGCGTCTTCACCGAACGGGTAGGTACGCTCACAAATGATTTCTTTGTGACTTTACTTGATATGGGCGTTGAGTGGAAGCCAGTTGAAGGTGAAGGCTACTACGAAGCACGTGACCGCCGTACAGGCGAACTCGTCCGTACCGCTTCAAGAGTAGATCTCGTATTCGGTTCCCACTCCGTCCTCCGCGCACTCGTCGAAGTTTACGCGCAAGACGATAGCCAGGAGAAGTTTGTGAATGACTTTGTGGCTGCCTGGGTGAAAGTAATGGATGCAGATCGTTATGATGTGAAAGTGAAAAAATAATGCAAAAAAATTCGGATGGGGTTAAGAACCTTCATCCGGATTTTCTGTTTTTAAAAACAAAAAACGCCCCCACTAAAAGTAGAAACGTTTGTACTTAATTATTTCTATTCCCCACTGTCTTTATGTTCCGCATAATACTCATCAATCGCACGCAGCCAATTAGTGCGGGCTATTTTAGCAGCTGTTTCTTTATCCCGATTCTCAAATGCTTTTAGAATGCTCTCATGTTCTTCTATAGAGGTATCCGTAAGAATGATGGACTGATAAAAATAGAGACGCAGAACATGTGCCTGAAGATTTGACACTGAATTAGCGAGATACGGGTTTTGTGCATTATCTACAATAATATTATGAAACTGTTCATCCTGCTTTAAAGCCGAATAAAAATCACCTTTTTTAATGGCTTGAGCGAATGTAGCATTTATCTCACGCAATGCATCAATCGTATGTTGACTAATGATGGGTGTTGCAAGTTCAGCGGCCAGGGCCTGCAGAGCCCCTAATGGAGGCAGGATTTTCGTTATGTCTTCCTTTTTAACAGAGGTGACCTGAGTGCCTACCCCTGGAAACATTTCCACTAAACCTTGAACATTAAGTAATTGCAGCGCTTCCCTTATAGGCGTTCTGCTCACACCTAAAGCTTGTGCAAGTTCCGCATCATTCAGCTTTTCTTTCGGTTGAAGCGTTCCATCAATAATCCATTCTTGAATTTGAGCAAAGGCGCGCTTTTTTGCAGAAACACGAGTGGGGGAAGAATAGTTTGAAGGTATGGGCATTCTGAACAACCACCTTTATAAATTTCACAAAAAGATTAATGAATTTTAAGTTAGATATGTTAAAAGTGTATAGTATTCTGCTTTTAAATACAATATATTGCATGTAGCAAATCTACGTAATATATTGCATAAATATTTTGCATGTGATATCTTGTGTTATGCAATATATTACCTCGGTTAAATTAATTTTCTATATATTTACGTAGGAACAACTAGATCACTAGACCGCCAGGAGGACTTTAGATGAATAATAGAATGCCATTTTCATTTGTACTAGCTATTGGTTTTATGCTTTTTGCTTTATTCTTTGGTGCGGGGAATTTAATTTTTCCAGCCATGCTCGGTCAATCTGCAGGAACAAATATTTGGTCTGCTAATGCCGGCTTTATTGTAACTGGAGTTGGATTACCTTTACTCGGTGTATTAGCGTTAGGATATTCGGGGAAAAGTGATCTACAGTCTTTAGCAAGTAGGGTACATCCCGTTTTCGGACTTATCTTTACCGTTATATTATATCTAGCCATTGGACCTCTCTTTGCAATCCCAAGAACGGGGACTGCTTCCTTTGAAATGGGTATTAGACCATTTTTATCCGAAGAGAGCAGTAACCTTGGTCTATTAATCTTTACCCTTCTATTTTTTGGCGTTACCGTATTCTTTTCTTTGAAGTCTTCGAAAATAGTCGATATTGTAGGAAAAGTTTTAACGCCACTATTATTAATTTTCATAGGAATTTTAATTGCAACGGCATTTATATTTCCTATCGGTAGCTTCCAAGCACCTACAGAAAGTTATATAGATAGCTCCTTTTTCACTGGATTTCAAGAAGGATACCTTACCATGGATGCCCTTGCTGCCTTTGTATTCGGGATTGTTGTCATCAACGCCGTTAAAGAAAAAGGTGCGACAACTAAAAAGGAAATTATGATCGCTGTAACAAAAGCAGGCAGTATTGCTGCAGGACTTCTTGCCATCATTTATACTTCTCTATCTTATATTGGCGCTTCAAGTGTCGAAGCACTGGGGTTATTAGAAAATGGTGGAGCGGTGCTATCTGGTGCATCTAATCACTTTTTCGGAGCTTACGGTGGACTATTACTAAGCCTGATCGTTATTGGCGCTTGTTTAACCACAAGTATCGGTCTTATCATTTCTTGTTCTTCTTATTTCCATAGGCTATTGCCAAGTATTTCTTACAAAACTTTTGTCATTCTTTTATCCACAATCAGTGCCGTATTTGCAAACGTCGGCTTAACACAATTAATCGCCGTATCCGTACCGGTGTTAGTCGCTATTTATCCATTTGTCGTCTGTTTAATGGCCTTAACATTCTTACATTCATTCTTTGACGGAAGAAAAGAAGTGTATCAGGGAAGCATGATTTTCACGTCTATCGTAGCAATATCTGATGCATTAAAGGCTGCGGGTATGAGCATTGTGCCTGTAGAAAACCTTTTTAATACGATCCTTCCTTTATATGAAGTAGGCTTAGGCTGGATCTTCCCAGCGATTATAGGTGCTGTGTTAGGGTATGTTTGGGGGAATTTTATAAAAGAAAAGCCGCAAAGTGAACAGCTTGAGAGGAACGCGAGTTAATTATTCCATATTGAAAAGACTCAACCAAAACTTGAAAACAGATAATAAAGTTGTTTAATTTTGTGCCTACAAATGCAATAACCACCTATCGCTTAATTTGATAGGTGGTTTTAAAATTGTTTAAAAATGTTTCATTTTTGAGAGCTATTAGATTATATAAATAATAAAGTTGTTTAATTTAAATCCGAAATTTCATTTATAATTAATGTCAATATCATCTAAATCCATAGTTAATACTCCAGCTACTTTTAATATTCTAACTTTTTTCCCTTCATTTTTCTCTTGAAGATACCGTATTAATTCTTTAAAGATTCTCTTCATATTATTATGATAGAACCTCATCTTTTAAATCTACATAAATATCTTCATCAAGTTCATATGACTTTACTTTAAAAATAATTGCTGAGGGTATTGAATCTACAGCTCTTGAATATGAACCTCCTCCCCCTTTTCATTATATATAAACGCTCCAGAAGGGACTTCTCCTAGCGTGCTATATTCTAAATTTTTTCTTTCACCAAACTTTTTAACATCTCTCAATAATTGTTTTTTTACATTTTCAAAATCAATATTCTTTTCCTCGCTAATTTTTTTAGCTAACTCGTATACACTTATGGTTTTATGATTAAGCGAATTATATTTTTTATAAAAAACATCAAATACAATGTATTCAGCCAACTCTCCCAATGTTACTATTTCAGGGAACTCATAAATTGCATCATCTGCTTTTAGTTCTCGTAACGTTACTTCTATTTCTTCTAAAAGTATTTTTTGAGTAATCATACATTATTCCTCATTTAAGAATTTAACTCTTCATTCCCAATCTCCTGAATTTCTTAATCCCCTAGGCTGTTTTCGACCAAACTCTTCCCAATATTCAAGTCTAGAAATTAAAAATTCTTTTCTCTTTTTATCAATTTTGGAATTATTTATCGCCTCTATTTTGTTGTCTATTTTACTCAATTCTTCGGCATAGACTGGACCTAACCTAAAAGTTGGTGAAATAAATTTTGCAGTATATTTTCTGTTACTAACTTTACAAGTTACAGTATTTCTAGCCTTGATATTAGGTGATAACCTATCAAATGTCATATACGTTTCATTTTCACGGACTAATTGAGCTCTTTTTTGATTCAATTCTGGTTTCTCAATAAATTCGTTCCTAGATCCATAAATTAAAATATACTGTGGTCTTACACTTTTACCACTGACTATCTCTTTATCAATATCATAATATTGATAGAAAAGATTTTGATGTGTGGGATTCGATAACCACGTTTTCCAATCACTAAGTTGATTTTGTGCTTGAGTGAATTCTGCTGTTGGCACGCCGTTTTTTCTAAACCATCTTTTATTATGAGTTTCTATTTCTATAAAAATCGGATAGATATTTAAACTATCTGAAGCAATCCACAAAAAATCAGGTATCTTACTTGTCAATCCCTGTAATAATGGTTGGATAATTAAAGCATTGTTGTATGGGGAATGACCTGATTCCCCATATACACCAAAAGCTCCAGGTAAAAAAGCTGGGTTTCTCTCAAAAAAATCTTGAAAAACTCGTTCTTCATTACCGTTCTGTTTCAATAATTGTTCATATTCTTCTACCACTACTTTTTCATAAGTATCCCAATCTAATGCTTGAGGAGCATTGTTTATTAATTCATAAGCTTTTTTAAAGATAGACAAATTCTCTCTCTCCATTCTCTCTAATAGCTAGAACATTAAATTCAAAATCAACTCTACTTAACTGATTATTCACTTGATATGGCTGATTATTTCGTGTCATTCTTCCGCTTTCAGCGAATAAAAATAAATTCTTCTTAGCTCTAGAACATATAACATATAATAATTTATTGGATTCTTCTATTTCATTATTCCTCGGTTGATCAATTATTTGATTCCAATGTGGCAGATATCCTCTTAACAATCCAAATGCTATAACTGTATGAAATTCTTCTCCTTTAACACCTTGACAAGTGTTAATAACGACTCCTTCTTTTGTATTAAACATCTTTTTCATATAGTTTATATCTTTAGGTACATCGCGAAAATCTGAACTTTCATAACGACGTCTTAATCCATTAAAAAAATTATCCCATTGTTCTTTTAATAAATCACTTGAGCTATAATCAAAATCGAGTTTTTCAAATACATACTTAAAACTCTCTTCTAGAAATTCAACTGCATCTTCATTTTTTACATTTATTGAATTTATTTTTTTCAGTAATTTCCTACAGTTATCAGTGTCAACATCAATAATAATGCCACTCACCATAACTAGCTCTTCTAAAATTTCTTTTGCCCACTTCATCCTTACTAAGTACTTACTTGGCTCTTTAGTTATTAAAATAATTCTTGCTAATTTAAACCAAAAGTTATCTCGATTACGTGGTAAAAGAGTTAGCCCTGGGGCATCGAAGTCTATATCTGGTAAATTTGATTTCAACTTTCTAGCTATAAAAGATAGAAAACTCCATTGAGGTGCTAAGATACAAATTTCATTAGGTGGGACTCCCTTTGAAATTTCCACTTTTACAATTTCTGTTATCTTATCTATCAAATTATCTTTATGGGTAGTTCTATCAAATGAAATGATCCCGTCTTCATCACAATAATCTGCCAACGATTCTATTACTAAACCTGTACTTTGAAAATTACTATATAAATCTATTACACGTTGCGTCGACCTATAATTATCACTCAATCCCAATTGCTTTACACTGTATCCCCCAATTTCTTGGGTTATTTCCACAGGGGATTTTACAACACCTCCCAAGGATTTAAATATTGCTTGATCTGAATCCCCAACTAAGAAAATTCTACATTGTCCCTTGGATGCTTTAATTATCTTCCCAACAATTGCATATTGGAGATCTTGAGTATCCTGAAATTCATCAATAAAAAAATATTTAAAAATTTTCGAAAGATTAATTGAAATATTGGGGTATTTTTCAATTAAAGAATAAGAAAAATATAAGATCAAATCAAAATCTATTAATTTATTTTCTAATATAAATTTATGGTATGCTTCAGCAGCTTCATTAAATGTTTGTTCTACATTTACATAATTCCCATGTCTGTCTCTTCTGGTGATAAAATCGTTGTATAAAGGTATATCAAATTCATGTTTAAAAGTATCTTTTAAATTTTGTGTCTTAAATTCATCTAAGATAGAAAAATCCTTTTGAAGTTCCGGCAAATAAACTCCATATGGTTTAATAATCCATTGTAAACAAAATGAATGGATAGTACCTGTCCATAAATGAGATATATCTATTCCCATAGAATTTATTCGTCTATCAATTTCATCAGCGGCTCTATTAGTAAATGTTAATGCTGCAATTCTTTCAGTCCTTTTCTTTAATTTCTCAAGTTCATTCGCAATTTTCAATGTTAATACTCGAGTTTTCCCACTACCTGGACAAGCTAGTACAAGTGCATTTTCTTCTTCATCTATTGCGGCTTGTTGTAAAGGATTTAAATTAATATACATGTTCTGCTAATTCAACTCCTAAAAGTTTCACTAATATAACTAAATCATCTTCTCGTTCATCTGCACTGTCTCGACTTAACATATCCATTAATTCATCGAAGGTCATTTCATCAAGATCACCTTGGAGTTTAGTATACATTTTTCTAATTCGATACTGCGCCATTGCTCTTAAATGTTCCTTTGTTATATGTTCAGAGGTAAATGCTATTGCATTTAAAATATACTCTGGAATAAAAGTTTCATAACTAAGTGCTTCAGCAACTAATAAAGCGAACCACCCTTTACCTTCCTTATTAGCTAGTCTAAGTGCTTCTTTACCTACAAGTACTTCATCTTTTGAACTTAGCTTAGCTTTTGAATTTTCAATATCAGATTGGCGCTTATAAATTACAGGTAAAATTGATTTTATTTCATACGTGTTTGAATTTAACGCAAAATCAATTTCAAATGTATGTGGTGCATAAAAAACATTTACCCAAGGGTTACCTTGATACCTTTCATTCAGAATCTCCGCTCTTTCTTGACCTGCTGTTTGTGAATCTCTCATTTTCTTTTGCTCTTTAGTATCATCAGCCGGATTCTCTGGTAACATCTCTATTGCTTCATCAAAATCTGTAATAATAGCACATTTTCTTTGAATTCTTAAGTCATCGAATAAACTTGCAACATGTTCAAACACAGTACTACTCATGTTTATTACACTTATTCCTATTTCATCAAGATTAAGACCAAAAACTGCTTTAAACATTGCGGGAATTAATATAAGCTCCGCATCACCTTCAACTAATAAAACTCCTTTAGCAAATAATAAGTTTGATCTTGTTGCATCTAAGTACCTTTCAATTCTTTTACAAGTAAACGTATCTAAGCCGTTACTCGGCTGACAAACTTTGGTATAACCTTTTTCTTTTATTAAAATATTCATAGAATCTACCTTACTTGCAGAAGAAATATGAGTTGAATGTGTAGTTATAATTACTTGTGTATTTTCGAAATGATATTTCTCAAACAAGGTTTTTTGAACATGTGTATGAATATGTGCCTCTGGTTCCTCAATTAATAAAAAATGTGCTGCTTTTTCTTCTTGATCTTGATAAAATTCATACTCTAATAATTTTAAGGTAATATAAATTAGATTCGCACCACCTAAACTCAAATCATCTAATTTTCCTTGGTTGCTGCTAGAATCATCTCCAACCCATAAAGTTAATGATTGAAGCAATGTTTCAACTTCTTCTGGTAATTCAGATTTAATACTTACATTAGGTGAATATGTATATCCTAAAGTTCTATTTAATGAAGTTTTTATTTTGTTTGTTAATGAATCTATTTCATCCAATTCACTTATATCATTATTCAAATCCTGTACTTGCTTTTTTATCTTTTGTGCTTCTATAATTTCAATATCTTTAGTCGTTCCTCGTAACAGTTGTAGTAAAGGGCTACTCTTCTTTTGCTTTAACTCAGCTATAACATTTCTTAATGCTTTAACGAAAGTACATGAAACTTCTCTTTTTATCAATGTAATGTGTGGTGAGATATTTCCAAGAGTAAGATTATTATCCTCTTCAGGATTTGGGAAAATTCCCTGTTCAAAATCTCCAACCAAGGCTTTATATTGTTGCTCATCATTAAAATCTGCATTTACCCTACACGTAAATACACTTTCGTAATCGTTTAACGTAATTTCCTTTAAAAAAATTTCTAGGTTGTTTTTTATTTCTTTCTTATCCTCACCATTTTCTTGACTCTCTTCAATTTGTTTTGTAAATTCATACAATCTTTTTCTTACTAATTTATTTGGACGGTAGTATAAAGCATATGTACCTATCGATTCCTCATCACTTCTTATATCTTGTGAATGATGAGCCACAAAACTTACTGCTTCACTAGCATCTAAATCTTTAAAAGTAAGTTTTAAAACTATCCAATGTCCTTTCCATTTATGTAAATTTTGATTAAAATCCGTTTCTAAAAGCTTTGTAGCATTAATCGGTAAATTTTCATCTAAAAGTAACCGAATTGCATATAATGCATTGGACTTACCAGAACTATTCTCTCCAATTAAAGTGTTTACTCCTGGCTTAAACTTAAAAATAGAATTTTTGAAATTCCTGAAATTTGTAATTTCTATTTGAGAAATATACATTTAATCACTTCCTTTTTTATTTGAGCTTCATTTCTAACTTGCTTTTCCAATTAATATAATTATTGCTTGTGTGTTTTAACTTTTCACAATCTAAATTTTTTAAAATCTCTTTATTCCATGAGCCACTACTTGTTACTAAATTCATTAATAATTTTTTTAATGCACTCTCATCAAAATTAGATTGATAGATAATCAATGTCGATAGTAACTTGCCGTCAGGAGTGGATATCTCAATTACATATTGAAATTTATTTGTTAATCGATTTTTCACTTTAACAACACAAGCACATCTTCTTAAACTTTCATTTATAAACGAAAATTTCCTTCCTAATGGCAAATAAACTAAATTCATTGCAACTTGATATTTGTAAGCATCTTTAGCCAACAATTGAATCATCTTTATAAACTTCTCTAATCCTTGTCCTCTAATATCCTTCGTAACCTCTAACGTCTTAAAATCAATTGGTTGAATAGTTCCTCCATAAACTGATTCATCAAGTCCTACTATTTGTTGCTGTTTTTGAATGCCGCCACCTTGTCCTTCGTTCGATATATAGATATCACCTTGATTCACTTCTTGAGTATCACCATACACTTTATGTACGTTTGCAATAATCCCAAATTGAAAATGCGTACTTTGTAAATCTTCTATTGGTTGATTTGCATCCTGCTTAGAACGCTTAGTAGGATCATTACTTAATATATTTTCAACTGCATCCTCTTTAAGTGATTTTCGATATTTACGTTCACCTGGTGCATCTATCCTTTTCTTAAAAGCTTTATGTTTAACTTCGATATCTGTAAAGGTAGTCCCTTCCATATCAGAACCTAACCATTGTAAAATCAAATACTTATCACCTTTTTGTATTCCTCTAAATTGAATATGTGTATTTAAGATATCCGGGAGCCTTACTTTTAGTTTCAACTCTTCATTATTATTTACTTTAAATGAAAGTAGTGTATAAATAGATTCAAATGTAGCTTTGATTTCTGGGCTAAAATATAACCATGCAAAATAACGAATAAAATCCTCATCTTTTGCAATGTTATTAGAAATGTCATCATCTAACTCTAAATAAGCTTTCGTATAATTTAACCTTGAATCCTTTACTAACCATTCCAAACCATTCGGTTGCATCATAGCGTTAGTTATCATTTTATTAACAGTAAACACAGCACGAATAAATTCAAATTGTGGAAGGTAATATGTTTTACCTTCCACAGTAAATTCAAATACTAACTGGCTCATAAGTTCTTGTTTAGCATGTAAAAAGTAATTAACTTCTTTACATGCATCTAATGAATTAATGACCTTACATTGATTTAACTCAGGAATTTTCACATCATAAATAATCCCCGTCGTACTAGATTCTAATATTTCACCATCTTTATAAAACGCCCCTACCTTCAGTAATGGCAAGGCCGCAATAGGAAATTCTAAAATTTCAATTTGACTATTAAATTCAAAAGCAGCTCTAATTCGCCATTGTCCCTCAGTTATTTTTACATTACCTATCCACTTCAAAACGATCTCTTCATCCCTATCAAATGTCCATGGTCTTAGTTTCAATCTACATTTCTCCTATTTGATAAAGTCTAATTTCATTTCTTAGAGCCGTTTCGACTGTTATCTGTAAATCTTCTCTAAGCCCTGCTAAACGTCGAACTTTCCACTCTACTATATGCTCTTCATTTTCTATATAAAGCTTCTTACAAGCCCATTTAATACGATGAATTTGATATTGCTCACGCGTTTCTAAATTTTTATCCAGATACGTTTTTGTCTTTGGTAATTTATCTAATAGCTTCTCTATCAGTGACAATTGCCCAATCATTTTTCCTACTCTACTTTTATTTACATACACCGGCTTTTCAGTGGCATATAATTCTTCAACAGCTCGCTTTACCTGAACCAATACTTCTAAATCTCGTTTTTCCCAATCTACTCGATTATTTGAAGTTGCTTTTACAACTATCTTTGAAGAATGTTCTTTTAACCAATCTTTGTTGTTTCGGTAGTGCCAAGCATATAACGCTGGAGCTTCTTTTCTTAGCTGAGTAATTGCGAAGCTAGGGTATTTACTAAGTAGATTGATCCATTCAATTTCCTTTTCATTTTTTAAATCGAATGCTAATGATTTAGTCTCTAAGTTATTAATCTTCTGTTGCTGAACATACTTCCTCACTGTTGCATAATCACAATCTAAAATTTGTGCGATACGATAATAACTTAACCCACTAGCAACTAATTGTTTTACTTTCGATAGCCATACATCTCCATATACTTTGATTCTTCCTATCTTAAACGCATCTTTTTCATCCTTATCTGGCCCGCGCCGCGAATAAATAAATCCACAGTCGCAACTAAATGTCCCAACAGGCTTTCTTGTATCTGTACAAGTTGTAATCGTTAAATCTGTTATTACACGCTTTTTATAATGATTAGCTGTTGGATTTAAACAATAATGCGGTGTTTGTCCAAACGGCTCATATCGCTGTCCCTTAAATTGTTCTAAATCTTCTATAGATATGTTTAAAAAGTCCGATAGCAATAGGTGTTGTACAGGATGAAATGCTTTACGATGCTTTCTAACAATACTTCTTATCCATGTCGTATCTGAATGTTCATCAAAATCACAGCCTAATAATGTTAGAAATTCTTCACCGTAATATCTTTTGAATTGCTGTGAAAAATATTGTTGATGGACTTTCCCTAAGTGATTAGCGTATCCGTTAATTTGCATTAAATATTTATAAATAGCTGATAATGCTTCTGTTTCAATTGTTTCTTCAAGATTTATTAAATTAATGCTTTCCTCTGAATGTCTCTTCAAATGTTGTTCAGTCTTTGGTGAATATAAATTAATTAAATGTGGTGATGTTAAATCAGCTCTTTCAGCTGAAATAAATTCATGTTTATGTGGGTTGCGTAATTCAATAGTTGAATTGTTAAGTAACTCTTGATGTATATGACAGTGATGTACTTTCGGTAATTGATGGCTAATATGCCAATAAGCTTCGCCATACTTTTCTTTATCTTGCTTTGCACAACTAGGACAAAAGCGAAGATACTGCCACTCTTTTATTGTGGATGCAGCAATGCCTAGGAACATATGAATTGCCCCCGGCTTGCCACCGTACTTTAGATAATCCATTGCTCTTTTCTTCATATCATTTGTTTGAAAAAATGTGTAGTAATGATATAAAGTATGATTACTAATCAAATCATTTATTTTTGGAGGATTAAAATGAGCGATTCTTTCATAAAATCTATTTAAATTATTAGGCAGGTCGACTACAGCTACCGAACTTATATTTCCGAATAATTCTTGCATTGTTTGTTTTGGACTTTCATTACTAGAATGGTCATGATAACGTGCAAACCAACTATACAACAATTCATCTGGATAGAGTTCTGGGAAGTAACTGAGCATATTTTTTCTACCTCCTAAATCGCAAATTCATCCAATGGCGACTTTACATACCCCGCTTCCTTCAATGCTTCATAGTTTGATTGTTTATTTTTCTTTGCTTGTTCTACGATTTTCAATAACGTTCCTTTTTGTTTCTTGGCTACTTTTTCTTTTGGCATATTTAATTCTTCTGCTACAGTAATAGCCATTTTCATTTGTGAAGATAAATCTATATCTCCATGTTCATTTATTGTCTTTGTTACTGCTTTTTGCGCTATTTCAACATCGATTCCTAATGCTATTAACGAACTCATAATAGTCTCTACATAAGTAGATTGCTTTTCATGACGTTTTTGAGCTTGTAACTCTTTTTTCTTCTGAATAGTTGCTCTTAAATCGACTTTAGATTGCCTTAATACCAAATATTCTTCAATATCCATCGGCATAATATCAGCATACTTTTCCAATTCTGATGTTCGTCCATCTCTTAACGCATTCAACATAGGTTGTACGAGCTTTAAATCATCTTTTGCTACTTGTTTAATGGCTGCTACAGTAATAACCTCTGCACCTGTTTCAATAGCTCTACCCTGTGCTAATGCAAACAGTTTAACTGCAATATCTACTATCCCTTGGCTTTCGTCATACAAAGTTTGATTTAATTCATCCGTCAAATCTTTTCTATTTTGAATCCATTGATACTCCCATAGACTTTCAATCAATAAATCCCAATCGTCATCCTTTTTCATTTGCTGCCAAACCATATCGCCTTGTCCACTACCTCTACGCGCTTGACGAAAATCTTGTTGTAATACTGCTTTTGCTCTCATCGTTCCAATTAATATTACAGGTACACCAACCTCATTAATTAACGTAACGAAGAAGTTCATCATCTTCTCCGAATTATTATCTCTTGTAGCTAATAAATGCTGAATTTCATCAATGATGATCGCTCCGATACAATGTAACCTAGCAATCTGACCCATTCTAGTTACCATAGAGCTAATGGAATTTCGGCGACTGCCAAACTTCTCATAATAATTCGTCCCAAGAAGGTGATCCATTTTTAAGAAGAAATCTAAGCATAACGATTTTAATGAACCATCATGCGGACAGTTAAGCTTAATCCATACAACTTGCATTAAATTTAACGGATGTTCGTGCAAGATTACTTGCGGATAAAGCGACAAAATACGTTCTATAGCTGTTGTTTTACCTATACCTGAAAAGCCCATTAAGGTCATACTCGACGCTGTTGAGCGAATATCTTGAGATCCATTTAATGCACGATTGTAATCTGGTAATCTAGGATTTCTGCTAACATATCCATGACGAAGTAACCTTGAAAATCGTTGTTCTAAATCCAAGTGTTGCATAACGGGTTGAAAAAACTTATTGATACGAGGAATCGCATGATAACGTATGTGGGTTGGCAAACTCACCTCATGTTCCTCATAAGGTGGATAATAGCTTAATTTATCATATGCTTCTTCTGGTGAAAGAATAGGCGGTAATGCTTCAATTAACGGATTCCCTCTGAAATCAATTACTTCTTGCTCTTTATATACGGCCGGCGTGATATTTCGGAAGTTTGATTGTTCACTCATTCTTATCTTCCTTTCTACGCTTTAAAAATTCTCGCACATTAGGTCGCTTAAAGTCTGTTTCAGCAACCGTTTGAGGAAATGGAATGACCTCTGTAGATTCTACTTGTTTTTCAATAATTGGCTTAGATTCAACTTTACGCTGTCTATCTTTTTCAGCTTTCCGATTATCTCGAATAGCCCCTACTTGTTCGGCTTTACTTAATGTTGTATCCTGTTGAGCTTTTTTCTCTTTTTCAGCTTGCTTGATAATTGCTTCAACATCGGCAATATAATCTATCTCTTTTTGAAGCTGCTTGTGATTTTGCCCTTGCTCAATTCGTTTTTCTTGCTGTCTCCAATATGTTATTTCATCTAAACTTAAACCCTCATATCTTTTAGAGACTTCTAACATATGACATTCTTCAAAATAACCTATTGATTCATCTATTACAAAAACATGGCTCATATTTCTCGGATCATAAGCTAACTCTACTTTCCATGAGCCTTTCATTCGTGCATTTTCAAACCAGTTTTCTTTAATCGCTTTATCACTGCTATAAGAAATCCCTTTAAACTGAATACCTTTATGATTTACAGTAGCTTTGCCTCTCGGTAGTAGCTGTAGCTTCACTAGTTTTTCAGAAAAAACTCGTAGCTTCCCTGTACGATTTTGAATACCCCAACGCCATAGCTCTATAGGAATAGGTTGAACATCATCGGCAACTAAATCTCTATCTCTCACGTATGATTTTAAGTAATGTTTCGTATTATATTGTAGAATCTGCTTAATTAAAATATGTGTAAATTCCTTCAACGTAAGTTTTGCATCTAAACGATAATCCTTTGCTCCGCGCTCTTGAAAATCCACGTCAATATAACCGGGAAGTAATGGCTTCACTTTCTTTTGAATTAAATCAAATTGCTTTTCAACGATACCTTTCCAATCTGCTCGATATGAAGCTGCATTTTCAACATGTAAATTAAATGCTTTTACCAGTCGTTCAACATTGTATCCTTCAAATTCACCTTTATCTGCTAACAAAATTTCTGGTAGATGGCGACTTGACCAATCATCTTCATTTATTTCAATGCCAAACTCTGCACAATAGGTCTTTTTATTAGCAACAACATTTGTTAATGCCATCATAGCTCCAGCCCATGATGGACCCTCTAACCCTACATACATACCGACTGCCATTCTGCTAAAAACGTCCATTACTAAATAAACAACAGGGCGTCCAATAATCCAATTTCGATTTACTTCAGAGACTAAATAAACATCAGCAATTGTTGCATCAATTTGATAACGAGAGCCTGGTCCGAATACTTCTGATAGAGACGTATTTAATACCGCACGATGATCTTTATTGAAACGCTTTCCACCTTTTCGCGCTGTTAACACTTCTGGAGCATCGTATTCCTTCTGATACCAGTATTTAAATTGTGTAAATGTCGGAATAGCATCTTCGTCCTTTAACAGCACCTTCTCAACACCGTTTTCGTAATATATGTTCTCTGCATAAAATTCCTTCAACATAAACTTATATGCTGCTGTTAAACTATTTTGCTTAGAAGTTAGGTAGTATTTTTCAATTGCTAATCTAAAAATCTTCTTTGTTGCTTCATCTACATTTATACCCTTAACCCCATAAACAGGAGGTCTCCCTCGCTTCGTTTCACCAGCTTTTCGTTCCTTACCTTTTGCACCTGAATTTTTATAATCTGGTAATAAGGCATCTACCGTTTTTCCTCTAGACCAATATTTATATAAATACTTGCGGACGGTTGGATATGTTACATCATGCTTCTCTTGCACTTCTTTTATTAACTTTGTTCGAAAAGATCTTTCATAGATAGCTGGCTCTTTTTTTACGATATCTTGAATAATTGCCCATGCAGCATCTCTCGTTTCATAATGCTTACTTTCATAATCGTTAGATACAATGATGTCATAGGAGTTATCGATAACCTTTCTCCAATCTCCTATTATGATTAAATCCGTCATTTCAGAAACTAACTTCTTTTCAGGAAATGCTTTTGGGTTGTTAAGCTCTAAAAAATACATAATTGAATTGCCTGGATCTAGCCAAAGAATTCTATATAAACTTTCTTGCTGATAATCTTGTAAGATTTCATTCACATAAAAATTCATTAAGCCCACCTCTTGTTAACATCAAAGTAACTCATAAGGAAGATGTTACCGACATCTTCCTTTAAGTCGATTTTTTGATTCATATCAACTTTTAATAACTTCTTTGCTAACGCATGTTTGTATAAACTAATTGCCGTTCCCATTTCAAAGTTATGTTTTTCATCGAATGCTTGTAAATTTTTAAGTAATGCACCGTTGAAGCTATGCCACTCGTTCATAAGCAAATCTATTTTTTCTCCTTCATCAACAAAATAGGCATCTCGTAAAAACTTTAAATTGCTAAGTAAAGTTTGCGGCATCTCTTTTTCCGTTACTATTGCCCAATCAATACCTTGTCCTTCCCAATAGCACTTCTCTATTTCGAATTTTTCGATAACTCTTTCGTCATTGAGGTCTTTTTCTAGCTTAAGAGTTCTAGCTTTATAGACCACTGAAGAACCCTCACGTACGGTTAGGAAAAAGTCAGTAGTCATTACAATAGGTGTATTTGTTTTAGAATCGGTAGGATGTTTTATACCTAAATCGTCTGCCACCTGTAAAGTTACCTCTCGATCTAAAGGAAATTGCTCACGGATATCTATTACATTATCTGCCCAATCACAAAAGCAAAGGTAATTAAACTCTAAATCTGATAATAAATGATGCTCACGTGAAGTTTTCCATCCTATAAAGCGATGAACGCGCCCTGTAGATGGAACGTCTTGAATCATTAACCAAGGCTTGTAAAGAGCAAGTTCTCCTTTCCCTCTACCTTCCTTGATATACCGAGAGATTTTTGCTTCAGTCCAACCAATTTGACGTCTTGGCATATGCTCCCCCCATTTAGAAAAAATCTAGAAATACAATGCCTAGGACTGCTGATAAAGCTGCTCCTACTGCTAAAGAAATTAACGCAAATATCCAATGATCTTTTATAGATTCGAATATCCCTTGTGGTGTAAATCCATAAATATGATGCCATTTACTTTTTGTTTTTAGACTCTTATCAATAACTCGTTCAAGTATTGAGTGAAAGATATCCACTTTTCTAAGTGTTGAGCGATGTAATTCGACGTACTTTAATTCTTCAAAAGCTTTTGCCTCTTCTGCACCGCTTAAAAAATCTTTTTTAGTAATATTATTTAGTTCTATCAACTTTTCAAGTCGAGGGTGATCTGCGTAATCTGCATATATATCCATTAGTTTTCTTGCTAAATCAAATTTCTGAGAATCAGGTATTGAAGTTGGTTTTCCACCTAATACACTAAATCTATGATCTATAGCTTGAAATCCATAGTTAATATCCCTCATATTCCAATGAACCCAGTTGTAGTTCAAATGAGTTTTAACAAATTTATAAAATTCACCTAACATAATTTTTTCAAGTTCATCATAGTGACTTTCAATTTCTGATAAATAGCCTTTCTTCTCTGCAACCTTATGGATAGAAAAAGTTTCAGTTTGTCCAGTATTAAAATACCTAACAGCTATAGAAGTAATTCTAGGTGTTCGACCATCTTTAATGTCATAGAAACTCTCACACGAGTAATGAATAATTAATAAATGGGCTGCATTATCTACTAAATTGCGAATTTCATTTAAAGCTTTTCTTCTTTTGTTTAACCTTTGCTTAGTATTAGCCATCATTTCCCTCCAAAACAAAAACATCCGTTCGCTTATTATAATTATAAGCGAACGGATGTTAAACTTCCATATTTAAACAACTTTATTGTTTTTAAACAACTTTATTATTTTTTAAACAACTTTATTATCTGTTAACAAAACTGGTTGAGTCTTTTTTAATTATTATTCTACCGTAACACTCTTCGCAAGGTTACGTGGCTTATCAACATCACAATCTCTGTGAAGAGCTGCATAGTAGGAAATCAATTGCAACGGAATAACAGATACTAATGGAGACAGCAATTCGTTTACTGTTGGTACAACGAAGCTATCTTCTTCTGTTTCCATGCCTTTCATGGAGATGATACAAGGGTTGGCACCGCGTGCTACTACCTCTTTGACGTTACCGCGGATGCTTAGGTCTACGTGTTCTTGTGTAGAGATCGCGATAACTGGTGTACCTTCTTCGATCAGGGCGATGGTTCCATGTTTCAATTCTCCTCCAGCGAAGCCTTCCGCTTGGATGTAGGAGATCTCTTTTAGTTTCAATGCACCTTCTAAGCCAACATAGTAGTCCATTGTACGGCCGATGAAGAAGCAGTTTCTAGTTGTAGATAAGAATTTGCGTGCAATGTCTTCAAGTTCTTCTTTCTGATCACAAAGTACTTCCATCGCGTTTGCCACGATTCCAAGGTCTTGGACAAGGTCAAACTCAAGGTTGTAGCCTTTTGACTCAGCAAGTACTGCTGCGAAGATTGAAAGTACACCCAGCTGAGCTGTATAAGCTTTTGTAGATGCAACTGCAATTTCAGGACCTGCGTGCAATAGCAACGTAAAGTCTGCTTCACGTGAAAGCGTGGAGCCTTGTACGTTAGTTACAGTCAATGCCGGATATCCTAATTCTTTCACCTGTACAAGAACTGCACGGCTGTCCGCTGTTTCTCCACTTTGAGAGATGAAGATGAATAGCGGTCTTTCGGATAGGATTGGCATGTTGTAGTTGAACTCACTTGCTACATGCACTTCAACAGGTACCTTCGCAAGCTTCTCGATCATCTGTGCACCGACTAGACCTGCATGGTAGCTTGTTCCTGCTGCTACGATGTAGATGCGGTCTGACTGGTTCACTGCTTTGATGATGTCCGCATCGATCGTTAATGTGCCATTCTCATCTTGATATTTTTGGATGAGCTTACGGATTACCAACGGCTGCTCATCGATTTCTTTTAACATGTAATGTGGGTATGTGCCTTTTTCAATATCACTTGCATCCAATTCTGCTGTGTATGGAGCGCGCTCTACAATTTCACCGTTCAACTTTTTGATCGTTACCGCTTCTTTGCGTACGATTACCATTTCTTTATCCATCAGTTCAACAAATTGGTCGGTTACCTGGATCATCGCCATTGCGTCACTTGCTACTACGTTAAAGTCGCCTTTACCTACACCAACAAGTAATGGGCTCTTGTTTTTCCCAACATAGATGGTTTCCGGATCTTCGTTGTCCACTAACGCAATCGCATAAGAACCTTTCAGGATCGCAAGCGTGTTGCGCAGGGCAACTTCGATATGCTGTCCTTCGTTTGCAAACTTTTCGATGATCTGAACGACTACTTCTGTATCTGTTTCGGAAACAAGTTCCACGTCATTAAGATATTCACGTTTAAGGATTGCATAGTTCTCGATGACTCCGTTATGCACAAGTGTAAAACGGCCAGAAGTACTTTGGTGTGGATGGGCATTTACTTTGCTTGGTACTCCGTGAGTTGCCCAGCGAGTATGACCGATTCCAACTGTTGCTGCAACACTCGCGTCCACTACTTCACGAAGATCGGCAATACGCCCTTTTTCCTTGAATACGTGTACGCCATTTTCGTTCATGACAGCAATTCCAGCTGAGTCATAGCCGCGGTACTCCAGCTTCTCCAAGCCTTTTAAAAGAATTTCTTTTGTATCTTGTGTTCCAATATAACCTACGATTCCGCACATAATTTGATTTCCTCCCTAAAGTAGCAGGGACAGGAAAGCACACCATAGAAAGGGGACTGTCCTGCCCCCACATTACCTTTTTGCATTATTATTGGCTGTTTCGCATACATTGTTGCTTTTTACGTATCCAATATAAACACGTAATAAACCTTGCTTTCGTGCTCTTTTCCCATTTAACAGATATTTTTCCTTTGAATGTTAAGGGGAGAAATGCTGTAAAAAATCCAAAAGCCGATTTTTTACGGACGAAAGCAACAAACTTTTTGAAAAGAGCCTTATTATTTTTCAATCATAGTACAAGTCTTTGTACATAAAGTTGCCTTTATGCTTTAAACCTGTCTCTAATCGGTTGTGATTGGCAACCGGGAGGCATCCGCCGATACATCGATAAACCTCCACCTCGTCAACTAAGCATTCTATACCCGTTCGTCGCTTAGTTCAGGCGCTTCTGGTAAAAAAATTTCCGCTACGCTCCTTTCCCTTCTTGAGTTACAACAAATAATATCTTACCTTCCTTTGGCCAGTCCGTCAATCATTATGTTAATTATCTTCCAGTTAAAAGAAGCAATTATATGTCCCTATTAAATACCGCTGTTGATTTCCGCACTAGGCTGCGCTTTCCGCGGGGCATTTTGTGGAGCCTCCTCGGCTTCGCCTGTGGGGTCTCCCCTAAACGCAACACCCGCCAGAGTCTTCGCCTATTGCTCCAATCAACAGCTAGTGACCCTGATAATCGACTCTATTCTTTAACATAATACAACCATAATAAAAGATATGCACACACCGCGTTTTACGTGCGATGTATGCATATCTTTCGCGTTACTCGTCTATATTATTCGATGCCCATTTCTGCACGAACTACCGCTACAATCCGCTCTACATACTCATTGCAAAGTTCTTGTGTAGGCGCTTCTGCCATGACACGAACCAAAGGCTCCGTACCGGATGGACGGACAAGGATACGGCCGTTTCCTTCCATTTCCGCTTCGACTTCCGCAATCACAGCAGCCACTTTCTCGTTTTCCGTTACATGGTGCTTGTCTGACACTTTTACGTTAACAAGAAGCTGCGGGAATTTCGTCATCTCCGCTGCTAGCTCGGATAGGCTCTTCTTTGTCAGCTTCATGATATTTACAAGCTGAAGTCCTGTCAGCATTCCGTCACCTGTTGTATTGTAGTCAAGGAAGATGATATGTCCGGACTGCTCACCACCTAGAAGGTAGTTGCCCTTTTTCATCTCTTCTACAACATAGCGGTCCCCGACTGCAGTCTGTTTTGTTTCCACACCAGCCGCTTCAAGCGCTTTGTAGAAGCCAAGATTACTCATAACTGTGGATACCACTGTGTTATGACGCAGGCGTCCTTGCTCGCTTAAATATTTTGCACAGATGAACATGATCTGGTCGCCATCGACGATCTGACCCTTTTCATCCACTGCAATGATACGGTCGCCATCTCCATCAAATGCGAGACCGATATCCGCACCTTTTTCCACTACCAATTCAGCAAGCGTCTCCGGATGTGTGGATCCGACACCGTCATTGATGTTCAACCCGTTCGGAGAAGATCCCATGGTGGAAATATCCGCTTCCAGGTCTGCAAAAAGGTGGGTTGCGTGGGAAGATGTTGCACCATGCGCACAGTCCAGTACGATATGTATGCCAGAGAAATCCTCATCTACGGATTGTTTCAGGAATTGAAGGTACTTTTGTCCACCTTCGAAATAATCGTTCACTTGCCCGAGATCTGCCCCTACAGGACGAGGAAGATTATCTGTTGCCTCATCAAGGAGTGCTTCGATTTCCGCTTCCTGATCATCGGATAATTTAAAGCCATCCGGACCGAAGAATTTAATCCCGTTGTCCTGTACCGGGTTGTGAGAGGCGGAGATCATGACACCAGCCTGCGCTCCCAATGCTTTTGTGAGATGTGCAACACCCGGAGTGGAAATGACGCCGAGGCGCATGACTTCCGCACCGATGGATAATAGTCCTGCAACTAGCGCTCCTTCAAGCATATGACCGGAAATTCGTGTATCGCGGCCAATTAATACTTTTGGACGGGAATGATCTTTTGTCAGAACATACCCTCCAAAACGTCCCAATCTAAATGCCAGTTCAGGCGTAAGTTCCGAGTTGGCAACCCCACGCACTCCATCTGTTCCAAAATACTTACCCATAAGTAAATCGCTCCTTTTTCCTACTCTATAATTTCTACTAATCTAATTTTCACGTTTCGCTTCGGCAGGTCCCAGGACACATTTTGCGGACCGTTAATCTCAAGAGGCAGCTCATGCTCACCTTCTCCAAGGTCTGTCACATTAATGTACATTTCCATATCCGTGCTTTCCAAGCCTTCGAGCACACTTGGTGCACCACGGACTGTCAGATCCATCTGGCCACTCTCCGGGTCTACCATTTCAAGCTCCATATCTTCCGGTAATCCAATATATTCAATAGGTACATTAGTGAACGTTTTTTGCTCTTCCTTTTCTACCTCTACCTTAATATTGATTTTTTCCGGAACCACACGCTTTACCCCGTCAGGTACAGGAACATCCACTTCAATGGTGGTGCTTTCTGTTATTTCAGTAAGATCAAGGTCAATGTTATCAATGTACTCCAACCCATCAATTACACCTTTTGGCCCGTAGACCGTCACTTCACCCGGTACTGCTTCCACCTTGGTGATGCTCAGGTTTTCCTTCAGCGAGCCTTTGCGGTTTATTTTTAAAGGCACCGTTTTAAAAGGACTGGTAACAGGAACATTAACGTCCACGACAGCCGGCTCGACCTCCACATTCAAGGTATTCCCTTCGCTGTCGTATACCGTCACTTTAGATTGCTGGTTGATTGACTCATTGACGCCCTTCAGGTCGACTCGTGCCTTCACTAGCGCGATGCTGTCAATCAATTCACGGGAACCTGTCACCTTCACGATGTTCGGTTTCACAATCGGTTGTTCCGGCTGATAGCCTTCTTCGATTTGCCCCCTGTTAATAAAGTCGACTTCAACAGGGAAATCCTCGGTTACTTTTTCCTGGATGGTAACGGTCGCGAATCCAGGCTCTACTGTCACATCCAGCTTATCTGAAATATTTCTCCATTGTAAGGGCACTTGGTGTGTTCCAAGTTCCAGATCGCTTAAATCCAGATACACCTCAAAATCCCTTTGCAGTGCAGTTGGTTTCACTGTACCGGTAGGCCCTTCCATTGTCACTGCCACGCTTTGCGGAAGCCCGCTAACGACGAGATTGTCCCGATCATAATAGGTCTCAACCGGAACATCGGTCACTGTTTCCACATCTACATTTGGTGAACTCGGAAAAGGAGAAGCAGTATTATTCCGCTGCTGGGTGGACGTTGTATCAATGTTCACGGACATGTATAGCATGAAAGCCAAAAGCAAAGCAATTATCTTCATGATCCATCGATTGCTGATAAATCTATCCATCCTTCTTCACCCTCCATTGCCAACGTGTTGAGGAAGCAGTCTTAAAGCTTGTATCCATTTCCTTCATCAACAGGTCGCTGAAGATCTCCGGCTCTAAATCGCGGTGCAGTTCCCCGTTTTTCGTGACGGAAATTGCACCGGTTTCTTCTGATACGATAACGGTGACACTATCTGTCACTTCACTGATTCCGAGTGCCGCTCTATGTCTTGTCCCAAGCTCCTTGGAAATAAAGGGGCTTTCGGATAGAGGCAAATAACAAGCTGCCGCAGCAACCTGATTTTTCTGCAGAATGACCGCTCCATCATGAAGAGGCGTATTCGGAATGAAGATATTGATCAGAAGCTCAGATGAAACCTTTGCATTCAAAGGTATCCCTGTTTCTATGTAATCCCCCATTCCTGTTTCCCGTTCGATGGTGATAAGTGCTCCGATACGGCGTTTTGCCATATACTGCACTGATTTTACGACAGCCTCCACCATCTTGGCATGCTCTTCCTCATCCGGAATGCCGCTTCTTGAGAACAATTTCCCACGCCCCAATTGTTCAAGGGCACGACGCAGCTCAGGCTGGAAGATGATGATTACCGCCAGGAAACCCCAAGTCAACGCCTGGTCCATCAGCCACTGCAGGGTGCTCAGCCCCAAAAAGCTACTGATGATCCTGACAACGACAATGACCGTAATCCCCTTCAACAGCTGGACCGCCTTTGTACCGCGTATCACCATGATGAGTTTGTAAATCACAAACCAGACCAATAATATATCAATCACATTCGCTAAATAACCTAAATATGGTATATCTCCAAAAGGTATCTCAAAAGGCATCCTATCACTTCCTTTGTCAGTACGAGATTTATGTATCAAGTACGAAAACCGTAACTATGTCATTATAGCATAAATTCAATTATAGTTAATATAACCAGAAAACATGCAAAAAAGATGCTTGATCACTCAAGCATCTCCTTAGCTTACTCTGTAAAAATACCAACAACCTCTTTAAACCCGTCCTTCATGGTAAACCAGATCCATTCAAAGACCTGGTTGATTTCTTCAATTTCACCTGTTACCTGTCCAGCGGAAGCCAGATAGTTTTCGCCATTTATGATCTCGCCATTGATGACAGTAACATTGCCGTTCACTTCCCCTTCGACACGGAGATTGCCGTTTTTCACCACGACATCCCCCTCGACGATCTCACCTTTAGGCACGACCACTGTATTATCCTCGACAACCAGACCGGACTGATTGGTGAAAGATACCTTATCCTCCTGCCAACCGCCGAACATGCTCCCAGCCATCAGTACAAAGAAGATCGCTGCTGCCACAAAAACCGGATGCGTTCTCATCCAGCGGTTCATTCCAATTCTTTTCTTCTCTTTCGGTAAACTATTCATCACTCTCTGCGTGAAATCATTAGGTGCTGTTATATGAGAGGTGCTTTGTACAAGTGCGATCGCCTTCTCCAATTCATGAAATTGCTGGTAACAACCCTGACATTCTTGAAGGTGGTTTTTTAGCTCCTTTTCTCGGTCTTTCTCTAGATCACCATCTAAATACTCATGCATATACTGGACGATTTGTTCCGGACATTTCTTCATTTTCTTTTACACCTCCAGAATTAAACATGGCGCAATTGCTGCCTCAGTGCTTCTCGCCCTCTGTGTATTCGTGTTTTTACAGTCCCAACAGGTATTTCAAGTATTTCGCTGATCTCAATCAAGGAGAGCTCATCAATATACTTCAGGACGATGACGGAACGATATTTATCGGGAAGCTTCAGTATCTGCTTTTGGATTTCCCCTTGCAACTCCATGCTTTCCACTTCTTCCTCGGGCAGCGCAATGTCGGCTGCTACCTGCGAATACATCGTCAGCCCATCCGTTCCAGCCACTTCCGCATCTAAATAATAGTCTGGCTTTTTCTTGCGAATTCGATCAATCGTCAAATTAGTCGCGATCCGATATAGCCATGTGGAAAACTTCCGGTTTGTATCATAACTGTTGATATTAATATATGCCCGGATAAACGCCTCCTGTGCAACATCCTCCGCTTCGTGCGCATTCCCGGTCATCCGATAGACAAGTTGAAAAATCTTGTCCTTAAAAATCTCCACAATTTCACCAAACGCATCCTGATCGCCTTTTTTTATCTGCTTGATTCTCTTTTTTATAAGTTCTTCCATTCCGTTCCCCCGTTGTCTGGCGGTCGTCTCTATCTACGAGCCTAGCCTAAAAAAGGTTTCATTATTTCTATAATTATATTTTAACAAAAAATAACTAAAAATGTTTCAAAAAGGATAAATCAGGGTATTATTTACTAAAATTACTGTTACCAGCCCATTAAGAGAGGTGACTATCCAATGTCCATCCAAGCAGCAGTCCACTTAAAAGAAGCCATTGAGAGAAAAAGAGAAGAAATGATCCGTCTTTCCTCCACCAATCATCTTCAATCAAAGGAAGTAATAGATGCAAGCACCTCGCTTGATTCCCTGATCAATCAATATCTGTACCTTCAAATAAACCGAAAACCAGCAACGAATTAACGTTGCTGGCTTATTTTTGTTTCTAAAGAAGCTTTTCGCCAAATAGAGAACCCATTAAGGCTACTGCCACAGACGCCGTTTTATTCCGTTCATCAAGGATCGGATTCACTTCTACAAACTCTGCAGAGGTTAAGATATTTGCCTCTTCTAGCATCTCCATCGCCAAATGGCTTTCACGATAGGAGATTCCACCCATCACCGGTGTCCCTACACCAGGTGCATCATGGGGATCCAGGCCATCGAGATCAAGTGAAAGATGCACCCCGTCCGTTCTGTCCTTTAAGTAGGCAATTGCTTCTTCCATGACAGCCGTCATTCCCATACGATCTATCTCATGCATGGTAAACACTTTTATTCCTTTTTCCTTAATCAGTACCTTTTCCCCTTCATCCAGAGAGCGAGCTCCAATGATCACGATATTTTCCGGCTTCAGCTTCGTGCCAATACCGCCTATCCCGGTCAAAGCCGGGTCTCCCAAACCTAGGCTGACCGCAAGTGGCATTCCATGAATATTACCGGATGGAGAGGTCTCCCCTGTATTTAAATCGCCATGGGCATCGTACCAGATGACTCCCATGTTCGAATAATTCTTTGCAAGTCCCGCAATCGTCCCAATCGCAATACTGTGGTCGCCCCCTAATACCAACGGAAACTTCCCTTGTTTGACGACTTCGTCCACTCTTGAAGCAAGCGTTTCACTCGCCTCCGCAACTGCTTTCAAATTCTTCAGGTTACTGTCACCGGAAGACGTTCTTTCTCTGGATCCTATCTCTATATCTCCTAAATCTTCAATTTCAAGGTTAATCTGTTCCAACCTTTCTACTATTCCTGCGTAACGAATGGCGCTAGGACCCATATCCACTCCACGACGTGTTTGCCCTAAGTCCATAGGCACCCCAATTATACTGATATTCTTTTTCATGAACAGTGTCCTCCCTTTTCCCAAAGCTCTTTTCATAAAAATTGTTGCTTTTCGCTGCTAGTAAAAAATCGGCAATTGGATTTTTTACCTCTTTATCGTAAATTTTGCTAACCCTCTATCTTTCATCTCTCAGGAAAAGAGCACGATGATACGTGCAATACGGGGTATCAATCAATACGAAAAGCTACAATCTATGCGAAAAAGCCTTCCCTATTACATTTATTGTATAGTGAAAAGGGTCTATGACTCAACTCGACATAAATTTGAATATATATGCAGTTTAGAATTGTTAAATTCTTAATTTCGTTTGGTAAGAGCAGCGAAATACAAAAAACCTTAGATCCGCTAAGGAATCTAAGGTTTGATTTATGGTATGTATTCTATTGAAGATTGGTGGAGCCTAGCGGGATCGAACCGCTGACCTCCTGCGTGCAAAGCAGGCGCTCTCCCAGCTGAGCTAAGGCCCCTAAAACAAACAGAAGTATCAGGAATACTTCTGCATCTGGTGAAAATATATGTGCCATGAAGGACTCGAACCTTCGACCCTCTGATTAAAAGTCAGATGCTCTACCGACTGAGCTAATGGCACGTTGGCTGGGCTAGCTGGATTCGAACCAACGCATGTCGCAGTCAAAGTGCGATGCCTTACCGCTTGGCTATAGCCCATTAATGAAATGGCATTTCATATTAAAATGCCTTCTATGTAGTCATTACCCGAAAAGAGTATTTCCTAACTTCAATTATTATTTCTAATACATGAAAGTTTATACTGCTTTTCAAACAAAAACTTCGGAATCTACATTTCGAAGTTAAATGGTGGAGGGGGGCAGATTCGAACTGCCGAACCCGAAGGAGCGGATTTACAGTCCGCCGCGTTTAGCCACTTCGCTACCCCTCCAAGGGATATGAAATTATTTTCACTATGTGAAATAATGGTTGATTATTTTCACTGCGTGAAAAAATCATGGTGGAGGATGACGGGATCGAACCGCCGACCCTCTGCTTGTAAGGCAGATGCTCTCCCAGCTGAGCTAATCCTCCATTGTATGGAAAGTTATTTTCACTATCGTGATTATGGTAAGTTATTTTCGCTAGCGCGAAAAAACTTAAGTGACCCGTACGGGATTCGAACCCGTGTTACCGCCGTGAAAGGGCGGTGTCTTAACCGCTTGACCAACGGGCCTATATAATATTCTCTAAGCTTCCAACCGGATTCGAACCGGTGACCTCTTCCTTACCATGGAAGTGCTCTACCTGCTGAGCTATGGAAGCATGGCTCCACCAGTAGGATTCGAACCTACGACCCTTCGGTTAACAGCCGAATGCTCTACCGCTGAGCTATGGTGGAACGATTCTAGCCTGGCAACGTCCTACTCTCACAGGGGGACAGCCCCCAACTACCATTGGCGCTGAAGAGCTTAACTTCCGTGTTCGGTATGGGAACGGGTGTGACCTCTTCGCTATCGCCACCAGACTATTA
>NZ_JBNIKR010000015.1:0-100570 GCF_050107295.1 Sutcliffiella halmapala
TAATGCGTTATTTAATATCCATCTTTAATCTATTTGAGTACGAATAAATACACTTAAAGTAACGGGTGCTTTTCTTGAATATCTATGCAGCATGGTTTTTCAAGTTCGATCTTCCATTAAAGGGAGCTTATGTTGAATAAGGAGGATTACTGCAATCCTCCTTCATTTAAAAATAATAAAATATATGAATTGATACCATATAATCACTGAAGGGGTTTATTAGCTCGTTGGAGAATTAAAGAAGTATAAGGGGTGAAGAGTAATGACTGCTACACATACTACTACAGAATGGTCTATTCAACCAAATGAAGCATTCGATATGGTCTTATTTTTAAATGCTATTTCAAATAATGATTTTTACAATAGACACTATCAAGGTGTTAGAGAACATTATAGTCCTAGACTTGGAGACGCTGGATTAAAATTAATAGATCAGGTAGTTTCATTTTTTTCAATGTCGGGGCTTTGTAAATTACTATCTTATTTTAGTGTGAAATCTCTAGATGATGTTATTAAGTCCCTACAAGACTTCAATCAATTAATTAACAATATTGATATAAAAGAAGAATACATAAAACAACTCGCTGCTAATGTATCAGAGAAAAGAGAACTTTTATTAGATTGCTTTGTTCATATAAAAGAATCTGATATAGATGAAAATTGGAGACGAAATATTAAACCATCAATACTAAATGTTGCGGATCAATTAAATGGGGCGATGTCATCATTAATTTCATATCATAATCTTCGTACCACGCTCTCAACATTTTTAGGAACCGATTTACCATCGAAATCATATCAAGTTTATTTGGCCACATATATTAAACCCATAGCTTTCCAACTATCAAAACAAGGTATGGTAACACATCAAGGACCACCAGGTTATATGCCTTTACCAAAACAGATTGCTTGCATTTGTATTCACGAGACAATTCACGGGTTTCCAGGTTCAGAAATAGCACAAATTGAACAAGAAAAATTACGCTTAAAAAGCGAAACATTCAATCAAAGTTACTTAGATATTATAAATAATTGGCACAGTGGACCAGAAGAATTTTTTGTGGTTGGAGCCGAAGCCTATTTAACACAAGCTCTAAATTTACGAACAAATGATGAATGTATTCAATATTTAAATACCCAAAATAATGGAATGCCATTTTCATTGGAGATATATAAAAAGTTGCGTAAAGAAAAACCTGAACAGAATTCTAATTGGATGGGTTTTGGGGAATGGGTATCAAAGGCACTTAAGAATAATGAAATTTACATTTGAGAAAATATTGTCTATAAACAAGTGTGGTTCTTTAAAAGTAGGAATCCTCATTTCTTATAGTGCTAACGGGTTCTTATTTTCAATAAGAAAATATATGATCTTCCATAATCGGGCGCGATCCTGGAACAAGGATCAGCGCTCATTTTTCACTTTAGGGCCATTATCTTGATTAAGTGATTTTAATAATTAACAAAAATTAAATTATTTTTGATTAATTAAAGTGCTGTAAATGGGAGGAGGTATTTCTTGATTATTAACGAATTTAATAATCAAAAGTATTTTAATTTTAGGAGTGGGTAAAGCAATGTGTGGGATTAGAAACTAAACATAGAGAAAGAGATTTAGAAATTCCGAAACATCGTCAAAATTTATTGGTATCAATTGAACAAGATTTACTAAGTGATGAAAATGTTTTAGCTGTTTTTTATGGAGGTTCATTAGGCAATCAAAATACAGACTTATATTCTGATATTGACCTTCGTATAGTTATCAAAGATGAAGTATTTGAAGAATATAGATTGAACAAAAAACAGAGGTCTAAGAATTGGGGTAAAGTTCTATTTTTCGAAGATTTCCCTTGGACAACTTATAGTATTGCTCACTATGATACTTTTATTAAGGTTGATACCTTTTATTATAAGACCAGAGATATTCAGCCATCAACTTGGCTTCAAAAAATTAAAATTGTTCACGATACTACTGGGTTAATGAGCAATGTATTAGCAAAATCAATGAGTTTATCCTATATCCCTACTACTCAAGAAGTAGAGCTTTGGAGAACGAAATTTTTTGCTTATGTTCACGAAGCTTATCGAAGAGTAATGAGAAAAGAAATTTACTATGCTCTACATTGTCTAGATAATTTACGGTTGTCAATGATAACAGCTTGGTATATGGATGAAGGAATACAACCTAATACATTCGGAGACTGGGCAAAACTAGAAGGTGAAAGAAGTAAATTGCAAGGTTGGCAATTATCGCTACTCGCAAAATGGCATAGCAATAGAGAACCAAAAGTGATAATGAGCGTAATTAGAAGTATAATACCCGAATTTATAAAAACTCATAAGAGTTTATGTGAAAAACTTGGGATTGAAGAGAATCCTGAATGGGTTGAAGAAATTTTAGAAATGGTTTTCGAGTGATGATTAACACCCATTCTTGGGTGTTAGATTATTTTTCTTATTAAAATAACCAAGAAAGCTTTAGTGATCTTCCATAATCGGGCGCGATCCAGGAACAAGGATTAGCGCTTATTTTTATTTTGTCAGTGGAATAACTTATTGTAGGAATTTTTAGATTATGAAATAATTGGTGTTAGGTAAACGGGAAATAATAATTTAAAAATGGGGGATAAACTTGAAGTACCATACTTATATGATATTAGGATGGATATTTGTTTTGGCAAGTGGATTAGTTTACACATTAGAGCGACTTAGGAGTGCAATTGTTTATGTAGGTGTAAATGTTAATGAAAACTCATATACAAGCAGTCCAAGTTCGCCATTCCTTTTTGAAAATATATATATTTTTATTTTCATATTCATTTCCATTTGGTGTTTCTATAGTGCAAGAAAAATTAAACATACGCGTGCGGATTAGTTTTTTTTTTTAAGAACGTGGAGCGATAGCTATATAGGTACGCAATCTTTCCATACTTAAGAATAGGGCAGGATAGTTGAAGAAGGGATTCGAGTTACATATATAAAATCATTAGTAAAGTTCGTATGATAAAGGTGGTCAAATGGATAAATTTATACAGTTTTTAGATATTCATCTAGGTCCAATTGAGTGTGGTTGGACTGAAGATGATAGGGGAGAACGGCTTCCAGTTCAAGTTGCAAAATACAGTAAAGGTCCTTTTTCTGATACTAAAACAGTTTCTACTTTAGGTTTAAGTAAAGTTCCATTGACTTCCAATGTTTCTGGAAAACAAATTTGGCAAGAACTAATTTTCGTTTCTTACTCCAATATTGGAAATATAAACTTACCTGCATTATTGGCACAGGTTAGCCAGACTTCTTTAGATTCTGGAACTGCATTCTTAAGAGGAGATGTCATTGGACCCTATGGACCAATATTTGATGATTCAAATTTTGAAGCCCTTTATGTTACCATTCCAGGTTACTTTCCAGATTCTTTTGATGCTTTTAAAGTAAATGATAAAAAAACAATAATAATGGTTTGGTTGATTCCAATTACTTCAAAAGAAGCAGAATTTATTAGACAAAATGGCTGGGAAGAATTTGAAGATAAACTTGAAGAATTAGACCCTGATTTAATTGACTTTAAAAGGGAGAGTATTATCTAAGTCATATTCCTTCTTCAGCTAACGGGCGCGATCCTGGAACAAGGATCAGCGCTCATTTTTCATTTTAGGGCCATTATATTGAATAACTTATTGAGGAAATTATGAAAAATTGAGATGATTATTATTAAGTTAAAGGGCAGTTTAGCGTGGCCACCGACAACTAAGTGGTTGCTTACACTCAATTATTGGAAGGAAAGTTTTATCCTTTCGCGAATTCATTATACATGCCGAAATTACGAAATTCGCAAAAAAATCGCGGTAGAGCATTGGAAAGAGCATTTTAAATTTCTATAACTCCATAGAGAGGTGATTACGCATGAATCAAAGACCGTCAGAAGAAGAATATGCCGGGGACTTCGGAGAGTATATCCGGTTGGTGCCGGATGGCAACATCATCGACATTCTGCTCGCCCAGGAAAAGCAAATGACCGAGCTGCTGGCATCGTTGACCGAAAGCCATGGCACGTATCGGTATGCGGAAGGAAAATGGACGCTGAAAGAAGTCGTGGGCCACATCGCAGACGGAGAACGCGTCATGACCTACCGCCTGCTCCGGTTCTCAAGAGGGGACCAGACGCCTCTGTCCGGTTTCGACCAGGAATTGTTCATGCCTCCTTTCGGAAGCTGGACAACCGCGCAATTGGCCGAAGACTACCGGGCCGTACGGCAATCGACGATCACACTGCTGCACGGGTTACCGGCGGAGGGGTGGTCCCGCAAAGGCACAGCCAACAACGCAAGCATTACGGCTCGTGCCCTCGCGTACGGCATCGCAGGACACGAGATTCATCACATGGGGGTCATCCGAAATCGGTATTTGAGTTAGTTGTCCGGAAGATCGGGACGGAAGCTGCGCGGAAAACGCGGCTTCCGTTCTTTCTTTATGGCAGCCTTCCCGCCCCGTTCATAGACTGATATGAAGAGAGGACAAGACGGGTTGAAAAAAGAAGCAGCGATTGGTTGCAGACTGGATTTTGTCTAAAAATGAAAAGCAAATAATAATCTCAAACAAGAAAAAATCAAGGCCTCTTCGTTAAGCTAACGAAGAACGAGAGCTCATTACATAATACGAATGACAAATAAGGATTGGTGGTTATTCCGCAAAAGGGCGCCATTCTGGAACAAGAATTGGCGCTTACTTTACATTTTTAGGAAGCTTCGAACTTAGAAAAAAGAACACGGATTTTTTTAAGAGTTAAATAATGGTATGCACTTTTATATGCTAAGATTGTAAGGGATTTGTTGAAGGAAGGTACTCATAGAAACGTAGAACATGGAAGGGGATGTTGAGTACTTTGTATAAGTGGACAGGAGTTCATTAAATTGGAGGTTAACTATGAAGGACGTTCTACATACTCTTCAAGAGAGAATAGCTTTCTTACAAAGCGCTAATAGAATTGAAAAGTTATCTAAAGGATATTCTCTAGATGAGAAATACATAGTTTATTTTGAAGACAAAAAGTACTTATTAAAGATAGGGAATATCAACGGGTATGAAAAGAAGAAGATTGAGTTTCAACTGTTGAAACACATACAAGAAAACAATGTTCAATCTCCTCAGCCAATTCAAAAGGGCATACTTACAGAATTAAATATTTATTATGCTTTTTATTCCTATATTGATGGTGTTGATGTAAAAGAAGCATTACCTAACCTTACAGACAAAGAACAATACGTGATAGGTGTATATGCTGGTAAGGAACTAGCTAGAATGCATGAAATTGAAGCCCCTTTGTCAATCACACCTTGGTATGAGCGAGCGATGAAGAAGCATTATCGATACCTAGATGCTTATAAAGCTTGCGGAATAAGGATTAAAAATGACGATAAAATTATAAGTTTTATTGAAGAGAATAAGTATTTGCTAAAAGAGCGTCCCAATCAATTTCAGCACGATGATTTTCACCTAGGCAACATTATAATATTTAACAATACATATGCCGGGGTAATAGACTTTGATAACTTTGATTGGGGAGACCCTATACACGATTTTGTAAAAGTAGCTTTATTTCAAAGAGAATTGAGTGTACCCTTTTCCATCGGTCAAATCAAAGGTTATTTTAATAACGAAGTCCCAGACGGTTTTTGGGTGCTATATTCTGTTTATGCTGCCATGGTTATCTTTTCATCAGTGGTGTGGTCACTACGATTTGCACCTGATCAAATAAGTGAAATGATTGATAGATTACATACTATATTAGAAGATCATAAGGACTTTGAATTAATTAGACCAAGATGGTATGAACAACAGGACAGCTTTACACTAATGAATGAAGGAGACCTTTTATAAAGATGAAGAAGATGATAACAAATCTTAATGAAGAGTGGAAAAAAGATAGGATTACATCAGCACATAGAGGGGAAAACCCAATGGTTATAGTAAGAATGAAGAGCGGTTTTGCAGCTATTGGAGACACCCAATTCTTACCTGGTTATACTGTATTATTACCCATAAAGCCATTTGGGTCACTAGAAGAACTTAATGTGAAAGAACGTAGTGACTATTTGTTAGATATGAGTTTGATTGGAGAAGCCATATTGGAAGTTTGTAAACCTAGAAGAATAAACTATTCCATTTATGGCAACACAGATGCTTACTTACACGCACATGTTTTTCCCCGATATAATTGGGAACCTAAAGAAAGAATCCCATATCCTGTTTGGCAATATTCTAGTGAAAAATGGAGCGATCCAAAGTATAAATATACGGATGAAAACCATGGAGAGATTAAAGAGAAATTAAGAATCAAAATTCAAGAGTTAATGAAAAATTCATATTAAGGAGTAAGTATGGTGTGAAATTTATACTTCAATTTTACTCCGTAATCGGGAGCTTATCTGGAACAAGGTAAGCTTCTCTTCTTTATATTTATTGAGTAAATAGTCTTGATTTGAAATAATTGGTATAAGTTAATCGGACAGGATTGCGGAATAGAGAAAATAAGAATAAGAATATATAAAGACAGGGGAAGTTTATGTGAACCAAATAGAAGCAATCTTTTTAGATAGAGATGGAACAATTGGTGGTGATGAAACAGTTCATTACCCAGGAGAATTTGAACTTTTCCCTTATTCAGCCTTGGAAATAGCCAGATTAAAAAGAGACAAGATAAAAATATTTTCTTTTACAAATCAACCTGGAATATCAAGGGGATTAGCGAAAGAGGAAGACTTTAAAAAGGAGCTAAGAGGGTTTGGTTTTGATGATATATACATGTGTCCACACAGTCACAATGAGGGATGCTCTTGTAGGAAGCCAAATACAGGAATGTTAATGGAGGCTCAGCAAACCTATAACTTAACTCTCGAAAACTGCGTTGTAATCGGGGACCGTTGGAGTGATATTGTTGCAGCCGCTAAAGTAGGATGCATTAAAATTTTGGTTAGGACGGGGGCAGGAGAATCGTCACTTGATGAACACTGTGAAAAATTAAAAGACATCAATATAGACTACATAGCTAATGACTTGAAGGATGCTATTAGTTGGTTATATAAAAATTTTATGATAAGTAACAGAGCATAACCTTTATTCCATCGGGAGCGATCCTAGAACAAGGATCAGCGCTCTTTTTTCATTGTAGCGTGCGTTTTTCGAGTGCGCGTCTTTTTGTATAGGGTCATTTTTAGTGAATAAAAAAGGAATTGATTATTGATTAATCGAAGCTAATCATAAAGATAAAAACGGATAATGGAGAGGAGAGGTGAAAATGAAGGTTATTGGCCTTATTGGCGGTATGAGTTGGGAATCGTCTGCTGAATATTACCGGATTATCAATGAAGAGGTTAATAGAAGATTAGGGGGATTACATTCAGCAAAATGTCTTTTGTATAGTGTGAATTTTCATGAAATTGAACGCTACCAATCAGAAGGCGCCTGGGAAAAGGCTGGTGAAGAGTTAGGTAATGCTGCGCATGCTTTGGAAAAGGGGGGAGCTGACTTTATTGTCATTTGTACTAATACAATGCACAAAGTTATAGGTGACATCCAGTCGAAAACTAATGTCCCCCTTTTGCATATCGCAGATGCAACCGCAGCCCAAATTAAAGAGAAAGGAATTAATTCTGTTGGGTTATTAGGCACAAGGTACACAATGGAGCAAGATTTTTATAAATCACGTTTGAAGTCTAACGGTATACAAGTTATTGTCCCAAATGACAGTGAAAGAGAGATTGTAAATAAGGTTATTTACGAAGAGTTGTGTTTAGGAAAGATTCATCAAAAATCAAGGGATTATTATAAAAAAGTTATCCAAGGTTTAATCGATTCTGGAGCTAAAGGGATTATATTAGGCTGTACAGAAATTGGATTATTGGTAAAACCGCAAGATTCTGATGTTCCTCTTTTTGACACAACCTACATACATGCTATGGAAGCTGTAAATATGTCCTTAAAATAGGAGATAAGTGTCTTTTAAGTTATCGAAAAAAAGATTTGAGTATATTATCTGTTTTTGAAAAATTTGTTATTTGGGCTGAGCGTGTTTATTTATACTTATGGTAGCTATGAAAAGAGCCAAACCACATTTGTAAATTTTGGCTTTATATTATTACTATTAAAAATCCTTAGGTGCAGGGATTACCTCGAATGATTGGTCAAGCAAAAAATTAGAATTTGTGGTTGGCTGCCTCCATAAAAGCGCAAACTCCCGAAGGAGTCTTCACCTATCGCTCCAATCAACAGCTAGGACACCCAAATTTAACAAAATGCATTAACAAAGCTATTTTTTTAATAAGTCACGAATTTCTGTAAGCAGCTCTTCTTCTTTTGTAGGCTTCGGTGGTTCTGTAATCACTTTCTCCTCTTTCTTTTTTAAACGGTTAAATAATTTAATAAACATAAAAATAGAAAAGCCTACGATTATAAAGTCTAGTACTGTTTGGATGAAGTTACCGTATGCCAAGACAGCATCTCCAACTTTCAGGTGCAAATCCGACAAATCAACACCGCCCATTATTAATCCGATCATAGGCATGATGATATCATTTACTAATGAAGTAACGATTTTGCCAAATGCAGCACCAATAATAACTCCGATTGCTAGATCTAAGACGTTTCCTTTTAAAGCGAATTTTTTAAAATCGTTCCACATATTACATTCTTCCTGCTCTCTTTATTAAATTGGTTTAGTATTTCATAACTATTTTTATATAACATCTATATTACACATGTCAATTAGTTCTTTACATAAGTTTGTAATGGTAATGGCGGGCATGTCAACAAGCGTGCGCAATTCAAGACTATTGAACTGTACCGATTGTTCCGTTAAAGGTGGCTTATCCAGAACAAGGTAAGCTTTTTTAGAGAAATTTTATCTAATAAGTTTCTCAGGATTGAAATAATTGGTATGAGGATAACGGGCCGGATAGAGGAATAAGAGTGAAACAAACTGATTAAGATTTCCGTCTAATCGTAAAAGGGGGTAGAAACGTTGCGACGGTTATTTGTTGTTCAATCAGTTTTTTTAATTTTTGTTTTCGGAATATTTGGCTGTGGAACAAGTAAGAACAGTGAAGAAAATGTAAGTGGTGAAACAAAAATCACCAATGAATCTAAGCAAGTGGATGATTTCAAAGTATCAATAAATGTTGAAAATGGTGAAAAAGACCTTATTGTTTATGCAACTATTACTTATATCGGAGAAGAAGCTGAAAAAGTTATATATCATGGTGAAAGTGTTTTTTTCTTTAATGTTTATCAACAAGATGGGGACTATGAATATGTAGGAGGTATGGAACAACCATTATTAACAACAACACTAATTCGGAATGAGCCTCACAGAGTAAATTTTGAAGTAATAGAAAAACTTAAATTAAATCCAGGTACTTATGAGTTTGAAGCTATTGCTGATTTTTCGTTGGATTCAGATGATGTATTAGGATCAAAAATTGATGTTCCCGTTTCTAAAATTGAGGAAATCGAATAATTTCTTCTTCATCTCTTAAGAGATAGAGTTCAATTTCTTTTGGGTACTTTTGTATAATTAGAGAAAAAAACATGCGGGAGAAATGACACTTTTTCCAGCATGTTTTTTTATATCCATTTCGGAACAACCATATTTCTACAATGATAATCAGGTCGCTATAAAACTACAACAAAGATTCCGCCCCATCAATAAAAATCTGACTACCCGTAATATGACTTGAAGCATCGGACGCCAAAAACGATACAAGATCTGCAACCTGTTCCGGTGTTCCCGGCTTTTTCTCCAATGGGTGGGAGCCCTCCGGATATTCGATTGGGATTTCTATTTTCCCGAGGTTTTCTTCATCGGGAAAAGTGTTTTTGTCGATGTTGGTTTCGATTGCACCAGGGCAAATGACGTTGACCCGGATATGATATTTCGCCAGTTCAAGGGCAGCCATTTTTCCGAATGCAACCTGTCCGGCTTTGGAGGAGCTGTACGCGGACATGCCGAAGCCGCGGAAAGTCCTTGATCCATTGATCGAGCTGGTAATGATGATGCTTCCGCCATGCTCTTTCATATGGGGTATGGCGAATTTAACGGTTAAGAAGGTGCTCTTCAAATTTGTATGCAGCGTATTATCCCAATCCTCGGCACTCAAGTCTTCAATCGGAGCAATTTTTCCATTGATACCGGCATTGGCGAATATAATATCAAGCCGACCCCAGTGGGAGAGCACTTGCTCGAAAGCTTTTTCCGTTTCATTCGGATCGGAAACATCCACTGTCACCACCATTGCATGGCCATCTAGTTGTTCGATTTCCTGTTTGACTTCATTTGCCCCATCTTCTTTTAAGTCAAAGAGTGCCACCCTGACCCCGCTTTTCGCAAGACTGATTGCACTTGCCCTGCCCATTCCTGAAGAAGCTCCGGTGATAATTGCAACCTTCTCATTGATCCCTTTCATATTTTCACCCTCCATATCGCGTTATTTCAATCATTTACCCATTTTCAGAAAAAAACACTCCTTGGATTTGATCTCTGAATAGTTTGCCGAACCTCTATAACTATATTAAAATAAATATAAGAACTATTTTGATTAGAATGACATGTAAGCGGTTACGCAGCATAGGGAACGAGGGGATGAAAAATGAGTCAGTTAGATAAAATGAAGAATAATAGTTTCCCGAAAATGACGTTGGAGGAATGGACAGCCCAGGCTGAAAAAGCATTAAAGGGAAAGCCTGTTTCAAAACTGAATAGCCTTACATATGAAGGAATAACAAGAAAGCCGATTTATACAGAAGTGGATCTAGAGGGAACCAATCCCATCGATAAAAACGGGAATGCCGACTGGTCAGTAAGTCAACAGTTGTACCCTGGAACATCATGGGAGGAAATGAACAATCAGCTTCTTCAAGAGTTGCAAAATGGATTGCAGGCGATCCACTTCACTGTAAAACCAGCGGTAAACTCAAAGGCATTGGAGATAAAAAGCCATGAAGCGCTGGAAACACTATTGAAAGATGTGCCTGTCGAGCAGGTTCAGCTACAAGTTTACACCGGTTCGAGTGCGACTGCATTTATGAATCTTTTAAAAGACAGTAGCATTGACATGACGCATGTACATGGAATTATTGGAGTAGATCCAATCGGCGAATTGGTCACAGCCGGTGGTCTTAGTCAGCCTTTGGAACAGCTCTTGGATGAAATGAAAGCCAATTTGGAGTGGGAAAAACAAAGTGGAACAAAGGTAAAGTCGATTTGGATACAAGCTGCACCTTATCATAATGGCGGTGCAAGTTCAGTGGAGGAACTGGCAGCAACGATGGCAACTGCCGTTACTTATTTGAATGCGTTGATGGAGAGAGGCGCAACAGTTCAGGAAGCGGCATCAGAAATGGCCTTCAGTTTCCCGGTCGGCAGCGACTTCTTTATGGAGGTTTCCAAGCTGCGTGCGGCAAGGCTTTTATGGGCCAACATCGTAGAAGCATTTGGCGGTGATGAAGAGGCACAGAAAATGACCTTGCATGCGACCACTTCGGTATTCACCAAGTCGAATCTTGATCCATATGTCAATATGCTTCGCACGACAACCGAAGCTTTTTCCGCTGCAATCGGGGGAGCGGAGAGCATCAATATTGACAGCTATCAGCAAGGTCCGGATGTTTTCTCAAGAAGAATAGCAAGGAACACACACTATATTTTAAAAGAAGAAAGCTTTCTCTCAAAAGTGGTAGATCCTGCTGCAGGCTCTTATTATGTGGAAAAGCTTACCCATCAGCTGGCTGATGAGGCATGGAAGCTATTCCAGGAAATCGAAGGGCTTGGAGGAATTGTAGATGCATTACAAGCAGGTTTTCTTCAAGAAAAAATAAAGCAGGTCCGTGAGAATCGTTTAAAAGATGTGGAGAGCAGAAAAAAGGTGCTGGTCGGAACGAATATGTATGCGAACTTAGCCGAAGAGCTTTCCAATATAGAACAGAATCATATTACCGCACCATCAGAAAGTGCATTGATGGAAGTGGAACCGATCTCACCAATCACGCTTTCACAGCCATTTGAAACCCTCCGTTATCAAGCAAAAAAATATGCCGAAAAGTCCGGTGAGAAACCGGCAATCACCCTGATCAATCTTGGCAGTCTTGCCTTCCATAAACCAAGAACGGATTTTGCTGCAGGCTTTTTCCATGTTGGGGGATTATCAACCATTGTAAGTCCTAGTTTTTCTACCATTGAAGAATTGGATGCTTGGCTTGCGCAAGGACCAAAGACGGATTATATATGCGTTTGCGGCAGTGATGACACGTATGGAACCATGTTGGATGATGTTTTAAGCCTCCTCCAAAACCATCCTGTCAAAATCCTCCTTGCAGGATTACCGGATATCGAGCGTCAAGCCAATCTGAAAAATTTAGGGGTAACCGACTTTATTCATATGAAATCTAACTGCTATGAGCAGCTGACTGTGATTCACCAAGAAATGGGGTTGACGCCAAATGAAGCCTGATTTTACTACAAGACCGTTAAACAAGACTATTGGTGGAGCTGAAACTGAAGCTCTGCACAAAGACACGATAGAAGATCTATTTTATGAAACGAATGAAAAGATCAAGCTGAAAGCACATTATACGGCAGAAGATACGAAAGGTGCCGATCACCTTGGCACTTTACCTGGTATCGCGCCTTACCTGCGTGGCCCTTACCCGACGATGTATGTGAACCGTCCTTGGACGATTCGGCAGTATGCCGGGTTTTCTACAGCGGAAGAGAGCAATGCCTTTTACCGACGCAACTTGGAAATGGGTCAAAAAGGACTTTCAGTAGCATTCGATCTTGCAACCCATCGCGGCTATGACTCAGATCACCCGAGGGTAGTCGGGGATGTCGGGAAAGCGGGAGTGGCCATCGATTCCATTCTGGATATGAAGATTCTTTTTGATGAAATTCCGCTTGATAAGATGTCGGTCTCGATGACAATGAACGGGGCGGTTCTGCCGATCATGGCCTTTTACATCGTAACGGCAGAGGAACAGGGTGTCAGCCAGGAAAAGCTTTCCGGTACGATCCAAAATGATATTTTAAAAGAATATATGGTGCGTAATACGTATATTTATCCACCAGAGATGTCGATGCGGATCATCGGGGATATCTTTGCCTACACCTCCAAGCATATGCCGAAGTTCAATAGTATCAGTATTTCGGGATATCATATGCAGGAGGCGGGGGCGCCGGCGGATATCGAGCTTGCTTATACGCTTGCAGATGGTCTTGAGTATGTACGGACTGGTCTTGAGGCAGGGATTGACATCGATGCATTTGCACCAAGGCTGTCATTCTTCTGGGCAATCGGCATGAACTTCTTCATGGAAGTGGCCAAGATGCGTGCAGCGCGCTTCATCTGGGCAAAAATGATGAAGGAATTCGGCCCGAAAAATGAAAAGTCGATGGCACTGCGGACACACTCCCAGACATCCGGCTGGAGCTTGACCGAGCAGGATCCTTTCAATAACGTGACACGTACATGCATCGAGGCACTTGCAGCTGCGAACGGTCATACACAATCTTTGCATACTAACGCATTGGACGAAGCGATTGCCCTGCCGACGGACTTTTCAGCACGTATTGCCCGTAATACGCAGCTCTACCTGCAGGAGGAAACGGATATTACAAAAGTCATCGATCCATGGGCTGGATCCTATTATGTGGAGTCACTGACGAATGAATTAATTGAAAAGGCCTGGAAGCATATCGAAGAAATAGAGGAACTGGGCGGAATGGCAAAGGCAATCGAAACCGGTCTTCCAAAAATGAGAATCGAGGAAGCATCGGCACGCCGACAAGCAAAAATCGATTCCGGCAAAGAAGCAATCATCGGCGTGAACAAGTTCCGCTTGGATAAAGAGGATAGAGAAATAGAAGTGCTCGATATCAACAATGAAGAGGTCCGCAAAAAGCAGTTAGAACGATTGCAGAACCTGCGGGAAAATCGTGATGATGCAAAAGTTCAAGAAGCTTTGGAGGCTTTGACTCATGCAGCGCAGACCGGGTACGGTAATCTGTTGGAGCTGGCCGTGAATGCCGCAAGAGTGCGGGCAAGCCTTGGAGAGATCTCGGATGCGATAGAAAAGGTGGCAAACCGTCATCGTGCGGTCATCCGTTCGATCAGCGGGGTGTACAGCAGCGAATTTTCCAATGAGGAAGAGATGAAAATCGTGAAGGATAAAATTGAGGAATTTTACGAATTAGAGGGAAGAAGACCGAGGATCATGATCGCCAAGATGGGGCAGGACGGCCATGACAGAGGGGCGAAAGTCATCGCGACAGCATTTGCCGATCTGGGCTTTGACGTCGATATCGGGCCGCTTTTCCAAACACCCGAGGAAACGGCATTACAGGCAGTGGAAAATGATGTGCATGTGATCGGATTCAGCTCGCTTGCTGCCGGACATAAGACATTATTGCCGCAGCTTGTGGAAGAATTGAAAAAATTGAACCGTGAAGACATTATTGTTGTCATTGGCGGGGTCATCCCATTTCAGGATTATGAATTCCTCTACAACAAAGGAGCTTCCGCTATTTTTGGACCGGGAACAGTTATTCCTCGCGCAGCGGAAAAGGTCCTAGAGGAAATTTACGACCGCCTTGGCTACGAGGATGTGGAAGCCTCCAATGACTAAAGAAAAGAAAAAAGTGCTCCGTAAACAGGAACGTAGCACCGAGGAAATCGTCTCAGGAGTGAAAGCCGGTATCCGTTCGGACCTTGCCCAGGCGATTACGCTCGTGGAAAGCAATGCAGCACGCCATTTCAGCAAAAGCCAAGACATACTTGGGCAGCTTATGCCTGATACAGGCAAGTCTGTCCGGATTGGGATCAGCGGTGTGCCAGGTGCCGGGAAAAGTACCTTCATTGAAGTTTTTGGCCTGTACTTGTGCAGCCTCGGCAAAAAGGTGGCAGTCCTGGCTGTCGATCCGAGCAGTTCGCGTACAGGAGGTAGTATTCTTGGTGATAAAACAAGAATGGAGCAGCTTGCAAGACACCCGCAGGCCTTCATTCGTCCTTCCCCATCAAGTGGGACACTCGGTGGCGTGCATCGCAAAACACGGGAGAGCATTCTCCTCTGTGAAGCGGCCGGTTATGATGTCATCCTTGTGGAAACCGTTGGGGTGGGACAGAGTGAAGCGATTGTCAGGGACATGGTCGATTTTTTCCTTTTGCTTGTATTAACAGGAGCGGGGGATGAGCTTCAAGGAATGAAGAAAGGCATCATGGAACTTGTCGATGCGATTGTGGTCAATAAAGCGGATGGCGAGAATGCAGCCAAAGCCAAGAAGACGGCAGAAGAGTACAAGCAGATCTTGCATTTTCTTCAGCCAGCAACAGAGAGCTGGGAGACAAAGGCTTTTACCTGTTCTGCGCTCTATGAGATCGGGATAGACCATACGTGGAAGACCATCAATGAATTTCTGGAAACAACAAAAGCATCAAGAGAATTTGATAAAAGAAGGAACGAGCAGAAGAAGACATGGCTATATACCTCGGTAAAAAGTCAGCTCGAGATGATGTTTTTCCAAAACGATGAAGTGAAGAAGCAGCTTCCGGTGATGGAGAAAAAGATCCGAGAGGACAAGATATCGGTGTCTGCTGCGGTCAATCAGTTGATGGAGATCTATAAAAAAGAACAATAAAAAAAGGAAAGTGGGTCATCACTTTCCTTCATCTAGGGAGTATAGGGGTATGGATATCTAGATGTTACTTTTATAATACCCGTTCATCCTAAGATTAAACTTGCTTTTTATTTTATTTATTCGAAAAAAATTGGTATGATAGGATTAGTAAAATAAGAGGTGATACAACATGAACATGGATTTCAATTTATTTATGAATGATGTAGTCCGTCAGGCCAGAGAAGAGATGGATGCAGCTGGCTACGAACAATTAAGAACAGTAGAAGATGTGGAAGAGGCATTTGCGCGCAAGGGTACAACACTTGTGATGGTGAACTCCGTCTGTGGTTGTGCAGGTGGTATCGCAAGACCAGCAGCGACACATGCTGTCCATTACGATAATCGCCCGACAAACCTTGTAACGGTATTTGCTGGACAAGACAAAGAGGCTACAGAAAAAGCACGTGAATATTTCGAAGGCTATCCGCCATCCTCCCCGTCTTTTGCACTATTAAAAGACGGAAAAATCATCACGATGGTAGAAAGACACGAAATCGAAGGGCATGCACCAATGTCCGTAATCAACAAGCTTCAAGGATACTTCGACGAGCATTGTGAAGAAATGTAATAAGACCTACTGAACCGCAGCTGAAAAATAGCTGCGGTTTATTTTTTATCAAATTATCTGAAACTTCCTGCAATTCCCATCGTATACCTATATTATGATGAAAAGGTTAGGGGGCAAATAGAAAATGAAAAAGTATCTTATTAGTGTTTTGGTGGTCTTGGCTATTGAGCTTGGAATCCTTTTTGGCATCTCGTTTTTCTTAGACTTTAATCTGCTGAGCACGATGTTTTTTGGCTCCGTCTCATTTGTACTGCTTGCATTCATCCTAGGTTCAACAGGTGATGTCTTCTCGAAAAATTCACAGGTTGCAGTATTTGACTCGCTGGCAGGCAGTTATCAGCCTAAACACGAGAAAATGACATTAAGGGTCGGTCCGATTTTGGTCGGGTCCATTATGTGTGTGCTCGTATATTTTGGGATGTCGTTTTTTATGTGATGATAGAAAGGTAAAGATAACGAAAAAATAGGGGGAATTGTATATGCTAAAAGACATAAACGAAGGTCTGATTTTACTGAAAGCCGAGATAAGGAAAAAAGAGAAGTGGGACAATCAGCTTAAACACTATAGGATGGAGCTTGCTGATCTAGAGGAAACTGTGCTGAATTTAGAAAACACATTGGAATTGGAGCAGAAGGATGTAGAGCGTCTGGAAGGGTTCAGCGTGACGAAGTTCTTCCTGACATTGCGGGGCACAGCGGACAAAAGGTTGGAGGAAGAGAAGAAAGAAGTGGCAGCGGTTCAGCTTAGGCTCGAAGAAGCGCTGCTTGCCAAAAAGGAAGTAATGGATCTCATCAACGACCTTGTAGATAAACTGAATCATGCTGGTAATGTGGAAAAGGATTATGAAGAGCTTTTTGCAACAAAGGAGCAATATTTGAAAGAGAGCAATTCCCGAACTTCCACATTTCTTTATGAATCGTATGAAAAAGAAGCCGATGTTAAAGCACTGCAAAAAGAACTGAACGAGGCGATCCATGCCGGTAATCAAGTCAATGATGCATTAAAACGTGCTATTGACTCACTGGAAAAGGCAAAAGGCTGGGGAACTGTTGATATGATTGGGGGAGGACTTCTTACAACCGCGCTAAAGCATGGCCATATGGATGATTCGAGCGGGCACGTCCATGAGGCGCAATACTTGATGAGGAAGTTTCAGAAGGAACTCCTGGACTTGAATCAGACTGCGACCATGGAACTGGAGGTATCAGGATTGCTGAAATTCTCCGATTATTTCTTTGATGGAATCATCATGGACATGCTTGTGCAGGACAAAATCACCATATCATTGGAAAATACCAGAAGACAGCAGACTGATATCGGTCGCATCCTTTCCGATTTACGAGTACATGTCGGTCAGAAAAATAGGGAATTGGATCGTGTATTATCCGAAAGAAAAGAATTTGTAGAGAGTATGTAAAATAATTCTGCTTTTGATTTCAAAAGAATAGCATAAGGCAGACAATGTCAGCCTTAAGCTTCCTTTACAGTCGCTATGTATGGCAGGTTTCGATACTTTTCCGCATAGTCGATGCCGTACCCGACTATGAATGTATCAGGAATGACAAATCCTACATAATCGGCTATTAGATCTACCTTTCGACGCTCAGGCTTGTCCAGCAAAGTACAAATCTTCATAGACTTCGGTTTGTGCAGCTGGAAGTGCTCTTTTAAAAAGCTTAGCGTCAAGCCGGAATCGATGATGTCCTCGACAAGGACGACATGTTTGCCAGTTATATTAACATCAATGTCCTTTAAAAGTCGTACTTTTCCTGTAGTTTCCGTTTGGTTTCCATAGCTTGATGCAGCCACAAAATCAACGGTAACAGTTCCTTGGAGCTCGCGAATCAGGTCTGCTGCAAATACATAAGCACCTTTCAACACAATGATGAGCACAAAGGGTTCATCCTGGAAATCCTGCTGCATCTGCGCCCCAATCTGTTTCACTTTTTGCTTCAATTGATCTTCCGTTATTAAAATGCTATCTATTTCATAAGTCATGCTATCACCATCCTGATATGTATTGTATCCCATCATTATTAAAACATTAATAATGCTACAATGCATACATTCTTCGGAAAATAGGAAATATGGCGCGAATAAATGAAAATAAAAAACGCATCTGTTTATGAATTCATACAGATGCGTTCTTTGTATAGAAGAAAGGAGTCTATCTTTTCTTCTTTTTTGAATTGTCAACGACAAGTTGTTTCTTGTTCACTTTTTCCAATATGACATGAACGTGGACATTTTTTTCATCCACATGGGTCACATTGGACACTTTCGCTTTTCGCCCTTTAATGACTAAATCGTCGCCTATCGATGGAACATTTTTTCGCAATTGATTTAACAGTTGATTTCTTTCTTCGTAAAAAGATACAACGAACATTTGCTTCTCCCCTATTTCCTATGGTTTCTGATGGTCCAAAAGCGGAACCTTTCTATAATCTATGATTCTCTTGTGAGGGATAGACCTTATGATAAGTCGGAAAAATGTGACGGCAATCATCGAACTAAGCAGGAATAAATAACAACTGTGGCCAATTGGAATAGAGGTAGGAGATTAATAAACTGATTCCAGTATTTTAAAATGGAAAGGGAGAAATTTATTATGAAAAACGTTACAAAAATGAAGATATTTAGACCTGTTAATGTAGTATTTGAAGCCTTCGTTGACCCTTCAAAGATTGGAAACTACTGGTTTTCTTCAAGTTCTGAAAGATGGGAACAAGGTAAAACTGTCACATTAAGATATGAGGAATACGATGCACAAGGTGATATTAATATAATTGAAATCAAGGATAACAAGAAAATTGTTTTTCGGTGGGGGTCAAATGAGGAAGAACATCTTGTTACGATTTCGCTTCATGCATTGGATAATGCAACCATTGTGGAAGTTGTCGAGGAAGGATTTAATGACAATGACGACAATCTGATAAGGAACATAGTTGATAACAAAGAAGGATGGGTTTATATGCTAACCTGTTTAAAAGGTTATCTGGAATCTGGGAATAATACGTTGAGAGCAGCTTTAGTTAAGGGTTGAAGAGAATTCATCTTATTTTTAATAGTGCATTATAAGATATCAGAGTAATTTTGCTCTGATATTTTTTTGAGAAAAATACAAATTTTTGCAGGGAATCCATCACAAATAGAGAATATATGTTCTTATAAAGGTATTGGAAGTTCGGCGAATGGATACAGATATGATTGCGATAAATAAAAGAAGCTGGGAGGAGGTAGCGGAAAACTTCTATGGAAGGAATCCCCTCCCGGAGTATGGTCCGTTGGCGCCTTTGGAAGATGAATTGAATCTATTCGGCGAAGTTGCAGGTTTGAATGTATTGGACATCGGCTGTGGCAGCGGGCATTCGCTAAAATATATGGGCGAACGAAAGGCAAAGGAGCTATGGGGATTGGACTTATCCACGAATCAGATTGATGCGGCGAGAAAGCTTTTGTACGACAGTCACTCAAAAGTAAAGCTCTTTGAATCCTCGATGGAAGAGAACCCAGGATTACGTGAAGGGTATTTTGATATCGTGTATTCCATTTTTGCGATCGGTTGGACAACGGATTTAGCCAAAACGGTGGAAAATGTGTACCGTTACCTAAAATCAGGCGGTAGTTTCATTTTCAGCTGGGAACATCCACTATATAGCAGAGTCAGATTGAAAGAAAGAGCATTGATCATGGACCAGTCCTACCATGAAGAGGGCTCCTACGATCATGAGGCATGGAAAATCCCTGCCATGATGCAGCAGGTCAAAGTAAGTGCATATATTAATACGTTAATTGATCAAGGTTTCCATATCGAACGAATTGTAGAGGATGTCCGACTGACGGAAAAGGATAGGGAGAGGCATTCTAACCGTTGGTATTCCTATGAGAAGGCTACTATGGTTCCTACTACTTTAATCATTAAATGCAGGAAACCCTAGAACATGGAAAATACAATGAGAAAAAAGGCACTCTTATTTATTTTTGATGGATTTTGTGAATTTGAAATTGCGCCTGCGATTTCGATGCTAAGGAATTCGCATGAGTTATACACCTTTTCCGTTAAAAAAAATCCATGCAGATCTGAAGCAGGATTGATGACGATGCCAGATATGTCTCTTGATGAAGTGGACCCTATGGAGTTTGACCTGTTGATTATACCTGGCGGGGATCTTAGGCCTATTGCGGATGCTGATGCACTATTTGAACTGGTGGGGAAGTTTGGTGCATTCAATAAAGTAACTGCAGCCATCTGCAGTGGAGTATTCGTGTTGGCGAAGGCTGGCCTGCTGAAAATCAATCCGTATACTGTAACGCTTGCCAAAGAACAAAGAATCTTTCTTGACTGTTTTGAAGAGGAGCTTTTTTCCTATCAATCAGTAGTTTCGGCTGGGAAAGTTTTGACGGCCCAAGGTCATGCCTTTGTGGAGTTCGGAATTGCACTAAATAAGCTCGTAACAGAAGTTTCTACTGAAAAAGAAGATTTTTATAGAGGTAGAGGAAATGCTTTTATGGAACAGGATCAAAGAGATTATTAGATTATAGGCGGTTTTCAAAATGATAAATGTTCAAGAAGAGATTCTGGAAGATATAATCGAAACCTGTCAACGGGTTTACGGAGTGGAAGTGATGGAAGCAGCTCCAATCTATCGCGGCTGGCTCAATCTGAAGTGGCGGATTAAGACAAATAAAGGGGTTTTATTAATCAAACAATTTAACAAGGAAAGATTTCGAAAGTATAGCGAAAAGGAGCTGCATTTCGCATATACCCAACAGGAAAAACTCTACCGCCATGATATCCCGTGCCCGAAGCTATTCCCGATTGATGACCAATATATGCTGCAAACTGGTAACGGGGAACGGTTTATGGCCATGGAGTTCTGTAAGGGAAGCATTTTGCAACCTGGTACTGCCACCGAATTACAGATGTACCACCTCGGAAAAGCTACTGGAAGGATGCATCGTGTATTAAATGATGGGAGCATTCCTAAGAAGAAGGTACCAGAGTTCATCGCTCCAGTTGTAGAAGACAGAATAAATTATTGGCATTCGGTTAATAATCATGCGCAATGCAAAGGAAAACAATCCATTATTCCTATTATTAAAAGACAAATAGAGCTTACGAAATCAATTGATCTGGAAGACTTCACTTTGCATGATACAGGATGGGCACATAGAGACCTTTTCATGGATAATATTCTGTTCCATGAAAATGAGGTATCGGCCATTCTGGACTTCGACCGACTAAAATACGACTATCCACAGCTTGATGTTGCTAGAGCAGTTATATCCGGTTGTTTGAGTAATAATAGTTTGAAGGTATCAAGCGCAACTGTATTTATGAAGGGATACAAAGAGGAGCGGGAAGTTGGTAATGGATATCTAAAAAAAGCCCTTTCCTTACTATGGTATATGGAAAGCACCTGGTGGATCGAAGCGGATATGGATGACTTCAAAGGCCCGCCTGTTCGATTTGCTGAGGAGATGGTGTGGTTGGGTGATAACTTACTAGAATTAGAGAATTTGTTAAAAAACTTGTAGGAGGAATGATTATGCTGAACAAAGTTTGTGTGATAACGATAAAAGTAGAGAATATGCAGGACGCCGTTAGATTTTATACAGAAGTGTTGGACTTTAAGGTTTCCAAACAATATGGAGAAAATATTGTCAGTCTGGTACATGAAAGTGTCCCGATTGTCCTTGAAAAAGCGGACTCTATTAGAAAAGAAGCACATTCATCGGTGCTTCTTGGCATTCTATCACATGATATCGAGAAGGATTTTGCCAGTTTAAAAGAAAAAGGAGCTGTCATCCTGTTTGATGAACCACAGCCGTGTCCACCTGGACGTTTCTTTGTCCTGGAAGATCCATTTGGAAATCAGATTGAGGTTGTGGAATTTTCCAATATGGACTGATGATGATGTATTAAAAAAGGCTTATAAGAAGGTGAATAAATGAGAAAATCAATCGCATTTATCATACTGACACTATTAATTGGAACTGCCGTCTACCAGCAGTTTTTCAAAGAGGAGGAATTAAAACCAGCTAGTGCAAATGGAGAAAAAGCTGTTGATTTTAAGGTGGAGTCTATGGGAGGAAACAAAGTCCGTTTATCAGACTCCCTAGGAAAACCAGTAATCATAAACTTCTGGACTACATGGTGTCCTCCATGCAAAAAGGAAATGCCGGAGATCCAAAGATTTTATGAGGATTATAAAGATGAGGTAGATGTTTTAGCCGTGAACATCACAAGCAATGAAGTAAATCAAAGTGTAGTGGAAAAATATGTGGCTACTGGAGGTTTTACTTTTCCCATCCTCTTCGATAAGGAAGGATTATTTCGTTATTACGAAGTATTGGACATGCCTGCAACTTTTTTCATTGATGAAGATGGTGTGATAGTTGGCAGGCATACAGGTGAACTGGACTATGAAAAACTGGTGAAGGCAAAGGATAAATTATTTGATTGAAGGTGGCCCATGGGCATATTTTTTGAAGATGCAAGTAAGCAATTAAACATTCAAAAGGTGTTAATGAACATCATTTTTGTATTAGTTAGCTTGAAACTAATTAACCGCTTTTTCTTTGACATCATCTGGGTAGATTCAAGCCTTTTTATAGCTTTAACTGTTGTAGGAATCATATTTGTTGTGGCGATGATAATAGAGTCAAAAATGAATAAGAGAATGGAGTAAAGAGCATGCTGAAGCGTCCTGAAGAAAATGAATATCCTTCATATTACAACAACTATATAAAGTTAGTACCCGCAGGAAATCTGTTGGAGATACTTGAAGATCAATTAAAAGAAGCGGTTACCCTTTTTTCTGGTCTATCGGAAGAACAGGGCAACATTGCATATGCAAGCGGAAAGTGGACGGTAAAAGAGGTCGTTGGCCATATGATGGATACGGAACGGATAATGAGTTATAGACTGCTTCGGATTGCCAGGGGAGATCAGACGCCTCTTGCAGGTTTCAGCGAAGTGGATTATGCATTGGAGGGTGATTTTACTGAAAGACCGCTTTCTGAATTAGTGGAAGAGTTTCAAGCAGTCAGAAAGTCAACCTTAAGTTTATTACATGGAATGCCGGAACATGCATGGCTTAGAAGTGGTACAGCAAATGAACTTCCTCTTACAGCCCAGGCAATTGCATATATTATCGCTGGTCACGGGATTCACCATGTGAATATCATAAAGGATAAATACATTCAATAATCTATCGGAACACATAAATATCCATTAACTTGACGAATACATTAGATGGCGAGGTTATAAAGTGGAGTTTTTTATTGAACGGGAATTATTCCTTCAAGCAATTCAAGATGTCAGTAAAGCTGTATCATCAAGGACGATGAATCCCATTCTTTCAGGTATTAAGATAACAGCAGAGAGCGAGAATATTACGTTACTAGCAACTAACTCGGACCTTACCATTCAAAAGGTGATTCCAATCTGCAACGAACAAAGTCATCGGCTTTATATTCTCTGTTCAGGGAGTATTGTTGTATCTGCTAAATATTTGGTGCAAATCGTAAAAAGGCTGCCAGGAGACATACATATTAAAGTAGACCATTTAAACAAGATCAAGATATTATCCAATGGAATAGATGCCAACCTGAATGGGTTTGATTTTAATGATTTTCCAATCCCTCCGAAATTAGATGATTCCCAGGAAATAAGGATACCCAACACCGTTTTTCAAAGAATGGTGAAACAGACCCTATTTGCTGTGTCCAAAAGTGATACAAGACCAGTCCTAACAGGTGTTCATCTTGCATTGGAAAATGGACGATTCTCTTGTACGGCAACCAATTCCCATAGATTGGCTTTCAGCAGAGGGACTGTGGATACTAAAGAATCAGTTTCCTGTGTTGTACCCTTTTCAGCACTCAACGAATTAAGTAGGCTGACTGGGGTAGATAATGAGATATTAAAGCTATACATATCCAAGCATCACATTATCTTTCAGTTCATTTCTATTACTCTTTTTTCCCGCCTGATTGAAGGGAACTATCCAAATGTAGAGAGTTTGATACCGACAGAGACAAGAACCATCCTCACATTGAACAAAAAAATGCTTCAGAAAGGTATTGACCGTGCTTCTTTATTTGGCAGTGTTATTGAATATAACAAAGTTATATTGGAAGTCACCAGAGATTTGAAACTTAGAATTTGTTCCTCTTCCACTGAGTTTGGGGGAATTCAAGAGGTCCAAGGCATTATCAATTTGCAAGGGGAGAGCGAGCTATCCGTTGCCATTGATGGGAATTTTTTGATGGATGCCCTGAAAGCGATAGAGGAGGAAGAGGTACAGCTAAGTTATAGTGGCTCGATGAACCCGTTACTGCTACAATCGGTGGGTTCAGACTTAAACTTTCATCTTATCTCACCTGTAAGAACGGCATAGTTAAGGAGCGCATCAAATAGAAGGCAGGAGGAGAAATCAGATGTTTTTATTCAAGCTACTCATGTTATTCCTTGTGATATTTCTTCTAGTAATTTCTGTGCAAATTGCCGTCAGGAAGATCTTCAAAATCGAAAAGAAAAAGAGTGTTTTTTCCTATAACTTTGTCAATGAAACACATAAAAAAGTCGACCTGTCTCTCAGATTTGCTGGATTAATTTTCATCATTGCTTTCAACATGTATTCATTTGAACATGGATACACTTTTACCAATTATATGTTGGGATTGCTCATATTTCTTATCACTCTCGATCTGGGAAATGCCTATTTTCATTGGAAGTATTCCTCTGAGCCTAAACAATCCATTCTCATACTGAGTGGAACTGTAGTGGTCATTATTTTATACATACTTCTGCTCCCATTTGGTTTGATGGAGCGATTCTTTTTGTGAGAACTTTTTTAGAGAAAGGAAGATTCAATATGGAAAAACTTCAATACGAATTAATAACACTCCCTGCCTATAAGGCAATCGGGTTAAAGTGGGATGGCCCGTACACCGAGGTAAGTAACTTAAAAGAAGTTATTGTTCAGATGAGTAACCGGGTTGGTGAATTGGCCTATGCAGTGGAGCCGGAAGTTCAGTATGGACTATCCTACCATCTACGTCCAGATGGATTTGTACACTATTCCGTCTTTCGCGTGCAGGAGCAACAGGAAGTACCTGATGGAATGGTCGCCATTCGTGTGCCAGAAATGACCTATCTGAAGGTGTCTCATGAGAAAGGTCAGGATATAGGCCATACCTACACCAAGATCTATCAGTGGTTTAAGCAGCAAAATGATTATATCCCTTTCAAGGAATCTGATGTAGATTATTATGACGACCTGCCAATTAAGCATGAATGGTATCCGGTGAATCGTGACCTGAATGATCCCCATTTTGAGATATTGATCCCTGTTCATAAACCATAAAATAACTGTGCTAATATTTACCGCTACTTCCCGATGTATCTCCATATTACAATGATAGATAAGTATGGGAACAGGAGGATATAGAATCGTAATGCAGCGTAGAAGGAAAAAACATAACAGCATGAAATGGATCGGTATTTTACTGGTTACTATATTAATAGTCAGTGTCGTTATCGTATTAACGACTGATAATCCGGAGATTGACTCCCCGAATACAAGCAGCGTAACTGCCATAGAAAAAAAGATAGTAGATGAGCCGCCGCAAGTAAGTGAGATTACAACTGAGTCCGATTCAACAGAAGAGAATTCCGTTAGTGGAGATGTCAAACTTTCCGTGAATGCAACGGATGATCAAGACATCAGCAAGGTGGAATTTTACAGCAACAACGGCGAATACCTGATTGGCACTGTGACTTCAGAGCCTTACACGATAAACTGGGCTACCAAAAGTTGGGTGCCTGATGGGGAACAAATCCTGAAGGTTATTGCCTATGATAATTCGAATCAGAAGACGGAAGTGATCAAAAAAGTGATGGTCAAGAATCCGGAACCGGTATCTGCCAAACTCGTAGGCTATTACGCGGGATGGGCTGCCTATTCCGGATACGAGGTGGCGGATATCGATGCGAGCAAGCTAACGCATATCAACTATGCTTTTGCTAACATTACAAGGGACGGCAAGATTGCGGTAGGGGATTCCGCGACTGATAAAACAAACTTCCTACAACTGAACAAACTGAAGGAAAAGCACCCTCACCTCAAAACGCTGATTTCTGTCGGAGGCTGGACATGGTCGGAGAATTTCTCGGATGCGGCACTTACAGAGGAGTCGCGAGCCAGATTTGCAGAGAGTGTACGCCAATTCCTATTGGACTACGGATTTGATGGCGTAGACCTTGATTGGGAGTACCCTGTTGGCGGTGGGGAAGCGGATAACACAAACCGCCCCGAAGATAAAAGGAACTATACTCTATTGCTAAAAAAGATCCGTGAAACGTTGGACGAGCAGTCTGAGAAGGATGGCAAGGAATACCTGTTAACCATTGCGGCAGGAGCTAGTAAAGCTCATGCTGCCAACCTTGAGCTCACGGAAATTCATCCTTATCTCGACTATATCCAGCTGATGACCTATGATATCCATGGAGAATGGGATCCTTTATCAGGATTGAATGCACCGCTACACCCTGATCCAGCGAGTGGGTTTCATGGCGAATGGAGTGTCGGGGACGGGGTGCAAACCTATATTAATGGTGGTGTTCCGCCTGAAAAGCTTGTCATGGGTCTTCCTTTTTACGGAAGAGTTTTCAAGCAGGTAGATGATACAGGCAATAGCGGCTTATACAAGTCATTTAGCGGTGGGGGAACGTCCCTCAGTTACGCTAAGATTGCTTCTGATTACGTGAATCAGAATGGTTTCTCACGTGTATGGATAGAAGATTCCAAAGTACCATTGCTTTTTGATGGAACAACCGTAGTCAGCTATGATGATGAGGAATCCATCGGTCATAAAACGGCCTTCATCAAAGAAATGGGTCTTGGTGGTGCCATGATGTGGGAGCTCAGTCAGGATCCAGATGAGGTTCTATTGAAGAAAATATATGATGATATGAAAAATGAATAGGACAGTAAATAGGCTCATCCCGGTCCAATGGGATGAGCCTTGTTCTTTCAACTGGTTCACTTAGATTCTATTATGATCTGCCCGCCAGTTCACGATCCTTTTTTTGATTTCCTTTGATGACAAATCTTCATCCGCAGCTGCCATGCAAAGCTCTGGGAATTCTGCATCCGATGCAAAGCGGAGTGCCACAATTTGACCCATGCCCAAGCGGGAATCGAATGGTTTACCGGTTAAGATAAAATGACGTAAATTTTCTTCTGCTCTAATAGCTCTGTCCTGGGCACGTAAAGGGTAGATGCGCAACAGGATAAATGTCAGGATTAAAGCTGCAGCCATCAGTAAAATTGCAAGGGCTGACCATATATTTTCACCTGATTGGAGGGAAAGCACCACATTCACGATGGCTGTAATAAGCGAAGCAATGACCAGTAATGATAGCACATAATGATAAAGCGGATGCATTCTTACGTGATTATCGTAGTTTTGTGTTTTCATATATTTCTCCTCTTTATTCTCTATTTTTTATTCCCATTTAAAAGAATAGCTTGCTACGATGAAAGCTCCAACCAGCCAACAACCAAGAATGAGCGCTTCGGTACCCAATGACAGAAATGATGCCCCGACATTCATGGTTTCTCTCAATGCATGGCTAAGATGGGAGATCGGTATAACGTTCACTATCGGTTGCAGGAACTCAGGCATATCACTAATCGGGAAGAAAACCCCTCCCAAAAATAGCAACGGAAAAGACAGGAAACCTGCAATAGGTGCTGCACTTTCCGGAGTCTTTGCAATACCTGCGATGATAAAGCCTATGGCCATAAATGCTAGAGTTCCAAGAATGACAAAGCTTATTAAGGTAAACCAGGATCCTCTTACTTCTACATCAAAGACGAGCTGGGCTACCAAAAGGACGATCATTGCCTGGAAACCGTTCAATAAAAGGCGCGCGGTAATTTGCGCTGCGATAAAAGTGGACGCCTTCAATGTGGTTCCTTGCATTCTTCGTAGAATACCCCGTTCTCTCCAGGATGCGATTTGACCTGCAACCCCGTTCATATTGTTGCTCATAATCATCATGGCGACAATCCCAGGAACCAGAAAGTCAATGTATTGTAGATTTAATGCTTCAATACCTTCCGCCTTCGTTTCGAGAAGCGGCGAATATTGCACCATCTCCTTGCTGATCGAATCGACTGTACTGTTTACAAGCTGGATACCGATCTGTGATACGGCCATATTTGTTTCATCGTAAAATAATGGCAATGAAAATGGCTGAGTATCCAAAGGTGCTTCCGCCAGGAATTTCCCATATCCATCCGGAATAACAACCACCAGATTCAATTCTCCCTCTTTTAACACGTCAAATGCTTCATCGCGGCCGCTTATCATTGTCATATTAAGTGCCTTGTAATCCTTGAAAATATCAATAAGCTCCTTGGACTCATTTGATTGGTCTTCATCAACCACAGCAAGTGATACACTTATCTCTCTCCCATTACCCAGGAACGAGCCAAGCATCACCATTAGGAAAATAGGAAAAGCAAGTGTCCAAAACAGAACTTGGCGATTGCGAAGGAAAATCCGTAATTGCCCGAGTGTTAATTGCCAGTATGCTCTCATCCTTCTCGCAATCTCCTTCCTGTCATGTGAATAAAGACATCCTCCAGGGTTGCAGTCCTGGTTTGAAGGTCCATTAATTCAAGCTCTTTCTCAGCAGCAAATTGTATTAAGGCTGTTAAGGTTTTTTGAATGTCATCCGTATAAAGTACATATGTATCATTTTGTTTTCCAACTTGTTTTACTCCATTCAACTGTTCGAAAGAGACTTGTTCCGCAAGGTCTGGGAAGCGAAATTCAACAGCACTGTCGGACTGCAGCCGTTTGACCAGCAGGGAAGGAGTATCCAAAGCGATGAGCCGTCCCTGGTCCATGATGGCAATGCGGTCACAAAGAACATGCGCTTCATCCATATAGTGTGTGGTAAGTACAACTGTTTTTCCACGTTCCTTTAAACGGAGCACAATATCCCAGAGGGTTCTTCTTGCTTGAGGATCCAGGCCGGTTGTCGGTTCATCCAGAAACAGGATCCACGGATCGTGTACAAGTGCGAGAGCAATGGCCAAACGCTGTTTCTGCCCGCCTGATAAGCCCTTGATCCGGCTCTTCGCTTTGTCCGTTAACTGCATATCCTCGATAAGCTCAGGAATATCCACATTTTTGGGATAAAAGCTGGCATACATCTTTAATATCTCTGTTACGGTCAGTAACTCGAATAAAGTGGTCGACTGCAGCTGTACTCCAATAACTTCTTTTACTTTCTTCAACTCTGACTTAATATTGAACCCGCCGACAATGGCGGTTCCCACATCCGGCTTACGAAGTCCGACGAGCATTTCCAAGGTCGTAGATTTGCCTGCACCGTTAGGACCTAATAGGCCAAAAACTTCCCCTTTTCGAACAGAAAACTCAATGCCGTTTACTGCGGTAAAATCACCGTATTTTTTCACTAGATTCTGCACTTGAATGATTTCTTGGGGTGTATCCATTTTTCACACTCCACACTGAAATATTATTTGAAGAAGCAGGCAGTGTTTAGGCCTAAAGTAAACGTATAGGAGAATGAAAAAGTTGTCAATTTTCTTAAGGAGAACTTCGTCATTATATAAAAAGTAGCCTGTCGGATATTGCCTGTTTCAGAAAATTTACAAAAATAGGCTAAAATTAGTTGTTTTATTATGGTGATTATTATATACTACATTACAACAGTAATGCACTATGTTAGAGGAGGTGCGAAGTTGATTTTAAACGCGGATGGATCAAAACCTATTTATGTACAGATTGCAGAATGGCTGGAAGCAGAAATATTGAATGGAAGCTTTGAAACGGATCAAAAAGTTCACTCGCAATATCAGCTGGCGGAGATATTCAACATCAATCCCGCAACAGCTGCAAAAGGTTTAAATATTTTGGTGGATGAAAATGTCTTATACAAGAAAAGGGGTCTTGGGATGTTTGTCAATCAGGGGGCGAAAGAGATTATTTTACGGAAAAGAAAGGACCATACGTTAAAGAGGCTGGTCATGGAATTGGTGGAGGAAGCCGCGCGTCTTCATGTGGATGAAGAGGAACTGGTCACAATGATTCGTAAATTAGGGAAGGGGGAGCGGCCATGAAAATAGTTGAATGCAGAGGTCTTAGAAAAGAATATGGCCATACCAAAGTGCTTGAAGGCCTAACCTTCAGCTTGGAAGAAAACAAGATTACAGGATTGATAGGGAGAAACGGTGTTGGGAAAACAACACTTCTAAAATTGATTGCCGGCTTTTATAAAGAAACATCCGGTGAAATACAGGTCTGGGATGAACGTCCTTTCAATAGCCTGACTGTTTCTGCCAATACCATTTTTGTGGATGATTTCATGAGCTTTCCTACTGCACTAAACCTTGGGGAGATCCTGGAGGAGACGGGAAGATTCTATGCCAACTGGAATGGGGAGCTTGCGAGACGTTTGTTTGAATATTTCTCTTTCCATCCTAAGCAGTCGCATGACACCCTTTCAAAAGGGAAGAAAAATACGTTTAACATGATAATAGGGCTAGCTTCGAGATGTCCATTGACCATATTCGATGAACCGACAACTGGGATGGATGCAGCAGTCCGGAAAGACTTTTATCGTGCGTTGCTAAAAGACTACTTGGCGTTTCCTAGAGCCATCATTATATCGAGTCATCATCTTGACGAAATAGAGGATCTGCTGGAAGATGTACTGCTAATCGATCAAGGGAAAGTCCTTTTGCACATTTCGATGGAAGACATGAAGGAATACGCAGTGGGTGTTTCCGGGAAAGCAAGTGTCTTGGATGAATGGCTGCTTGATAGAGATGTGCTCTATACAAAAAATTTAAGTCCAGACAGCAAATATGTCGTGGTAAAGAAGGATTATGGCATATCAGAGGCTGCACGTTATGAGCTAGCGATCACACCGGTTTCAGCAAGCGATGCCTGTGTGTATTTGACAGATAAGGCCAAAGGGGGAATCGATGATGTCTTTAAATAAGGTAACGCTCGGGGAAGTGGTCAAAAAGCAATTTCTCTATAAATTGAAGGCTTACTCCGGTGTATATACCTCTCTGATGGTCCTGCAGGCAATTGCATTACTATTTGCGTTTAGTGCGATGAATTCCTACGGTACATCGAGTGAGTCTTTCAGTATCGATATAAAATATTATTCAGTGGATATCGTAGTGGCGCTGACGATTCTCTGGGGCTTCATCTCTTCGATCCTCGTCACGACGAAGGCATATCGGAACGATGACTTCACCTTCGTCACGAATCGATTAAGTGGCGATCTTTCCAATTTCGCTTTTTTGGGGACTATCAGTTTACTTGGGGCGATTACTTCACTATTATCTACTTTTTTATTAAAAGTGATGCTCTATTTCCTGCCAAGTACAGAAGTGATGTATTTCTCCACTTTGCAAACCTCACCAAGTGACATAATAAAAGGCGTTTTAGCGACTTTTCTATACATGCTCCTTTTTGCTGCACTTGGCTACCTTGTAGGGACACTGGTACAGTTGCATCCATTAGTGAAAATTGTGCTTCCAGTCGTATTTTTCGGACTTTTACTTTTCGGTGGAATAATAGGGAGAGTCGATATTGTCCCTTCCGTTCTCGGGTTTTACTTTACTGAAGCCTCATTTCTCCTGTTTTTTATTAAAGTAGTTATTACAGCAGCTACATTATTGTATATATCAGCGATTATCTATGGTAGATCGGAGGTTAGGTCATGAACATTCTGCTACCTTTGCTATTATTGGGCACCGTTTTCCTTATCGTACAATTTGTTAAAAAGCCTTACTTTATAAAATCTTCAACCAGAAGCATGAAGATTTTGGCTGGCTACATTGCATTATTACTAGTAGTGACTGCTATATTTTATGTCCTTCCTGATAAGAAATATCAATCTGTTGAAAGTATTCCCTTAGCTGATGGCAGTTGGGAAACATTATACGAAGATCTCCTGGAAAAAAAGAACGTGGATCCGAAGCATGTGAGAAATAGAACCAGTCATCCTATTGATGGAAATGAGTTGCAACTTGCAGTCTCTTCCCCCGAGTACTACTTCTCCATCATTGTAGAGCGGGATAGCAGCTTGGAAAATCGAGTGGAATCCACCCTATATGCAAGCTATTTGACAGTGAATGATTTTGATCTTTCCAAAGAGGTTCATTCTCCCTCTGTAATGCTTCAAAATGGCACTTTAACAATCATGCCGCCGCCAATGCTGAAACTCGAGCTGAAAATGATCAAAAAGGAGTTCGTCTACTCCCAGTTCACAAATGAAAGCTGGCTGGAAGACGATGGGTTTGGCAGCACTCATTCAGCTCCCATTCTATATTTGAAGGTTCCGCAAGAATTAGTGATCAAGGCTCAAGACGGGATTTATTACGAGGAAGTGGAATAGCCAAACTCATGGACACTTAGATTATCTGGGTGTCTTTTTTTATGGGCTGCCTAGGTAGTCCATTTAAACGGTATAATAAAAAAAACTGCCAACCTTAAGAAATTCTTAAGAAAATAGATTATTTGTTGTTAAGATTTGCAAAGTATTATTGGTTTATGGAATGAAGGAAAGTGGGAGAAGGGTGAGAGATGGAGACGTATACAGTTTTGGTTGTGGATGATGAAAAAGAGATTCGGGATGCGATAGAGATATACTTGAAGAACGAAGGGGTCCGTGTTCTGAAGGCAAAAGATGGAGTGGAAGCGCTCGAGATGCTGCATGAAAACCAGGTGCATCTCATTCTACTGGATGTGATGATGCCGCGCCTCGATGGAATTTCTGCAACATATAGGATTCGGGAGGAAAAGAATATTCCAATTATCATTCTGAGTGCAAAAAGTGAGGACACGGATAAGATATTGGGCCTTCAGGTTGGAGCGGACGATTATGTGACGAAGCCATTCAACCCGATGGAGCTGGTGGCAAGGGTTAAGTCCCAGCTAAGAAGATATGTAAGCCTTGGTACTTTTGAAGGAATCAGGAAGGTCATCGATCTTAATGGGCTTACGCTGGATAAAGAGGCAAAAGAGGTCGCTGTACAGGGAGAGCCAGTGAAGCTGACACCGATTGAATACAAGATAGTGGACCTTCTGATGAGTAATGCCGGGCGTGTTTATTCCATCAACGACATTTATGAGCGGGTTTGGAAGGAGCCGGGCTACAATGCTGAAAATACGGTGGCAGTACATATACGGAAAATCAGAGAGAAGATAGAGATAGATCCAAAAAATCCAAGATATTTAAAGGTGGTATGGGGGATTGGCTACAAAATGGAGAAATAGGGTATTTGCCTTTTTGATGGCGTTGGTGTTTACCGGTGCACTCAGTGGGAGTTTGTACTTTTTATCTAATTCATACATGTACGATAATGAGAATTATTTTTACACGGAAGAATTTCAATATGAATTAAGCGAGTTTGTGAATTATCTGGCGATGGAGGAATTGGCCACTTTACCAGAAGAAGATGTGAAAGCGAACATTAGTGTCACACAGGAGAATATAGAAGAACATCGTCATCGCTATGGTTTCTTGGATGAGCAGCTGGCAAATATCCGCTATCAGTATGAGGACAGAATCCAGCTTGCCGAGGATGGTAAATCAGACGAGAATGCGGATGAACTTAGAGCCGAACGAGATGCAAAGCTTGATGATATAAGGAAGAACTTTGATAGTGATGAATATGTAGAAAAAAAGGTTCTTGCTGAAAAAGAAAAAATAGTGGAAGAATATTTTGAGAACCTTGCTGATTATAAAGCAAATCCTTCCAGGTTTCAGGATGAGTTTCTTTATCATTTTTCAAATGGGAACGAATTTTATACGAATACGGGATTGAACAAAGAGAGCGTAGAAAGTGCATTTTCCAACGACAGAATGAAATATCGTGACAGCTTCAACATCGATGGTGAAACGTATATCTCTGCGGGCTTATGGCCCAATGAAGATTGGTTGTACCAGGCAATATCTGAGGCGATGAACGGGTATAAAGGAGATGTCGGGGTTCCAAACACGCTTTCACCTAACAGCGATATCATGACAGCGAAGACCAACTACGAAGAGAACAGAAAGTTGTTTTGGATATTGGGAGTTAGTGCTGTTACGGTATTTCTCATCTGGTTGCTTATTATGCTAAAGGTTGCCAGATTACCTAAAAAAACGGGCAAGTGGCAGGATATCTATCACAAAATACCGGTCGATATTCGCATTGCCGCAACTCTGATTACTGGCATTTTCACCCTTCTCAACTTATTTTGGGTACATGACGGCATTAATCATGGAGTGTATAACTGGTCTAATATAGATAGTGTGGAGCTTGTATTCGGTATTGTTTTAGGGGCCATTCTCGGTTTAATCCTATATCAGCAAATCAGATACATTGCCGCAAGTCATCAAAATGGAGTATCGATTAGAAAAGAATGGGTCAACAGTGTTGTGGTAAGAGTACTAAGGGTAATGAAAGAAATTTATCTCAGTTTTAAAAATGGATTGAAAGAAGCCTTTTTAAACAGGTCGACCGGAATACAGACAATGGTCCTCCTTGGAACCGTGTTTGTGTCAGGTGCTGCAATTTTTATTGTCCTGATTCATCCGATATTCTTTATTTTATATTTGTTATTTTTGTTTCTGGTAGGTATCCCTGCGCTAAAGTATTTGATCAAGGGTATAGGCTATTTCAACCGAATAAGTATGAAAACAGAAGAGATGGCAGCAGGCAGATTAGGAGAGGATTTGGAGATAAAGGGGAAGTCGGAGCTGTCAAAGATGGCTGCCAATTTAAATGTCCTTAATCAAGGGGTGAAAGTCTCGTTAAATGAACAGGCCAAAAGCGAGCGCTTGAAGACTGAATTGATTACCAATGTCAGCCATGATTTGAGAACGCCCCTGACTTCGATCATTACTTATACAGAATTGCTGAAAAAGGAAGATTTGACTTTGGAAGATCGCACGGCCTATTTGGAGATTATTGACCGGAAGTCCCAACGTCTCAAAGGGTTGATTGATGATTTGTTTGAAGTCTCCAAAATGGCAAGCGGTAATATGGAATTAGTGAAGGAGAAGGTTGATATCAACCAGCTACTCCAGCAGGCACTTGCAGAACACAATAGTTCCATGCAGGAATCAAACCTACATTTTCGGATCAGCTCACCGGAAGCACCAATATTGGCAATGGTCGACGGTCAGAAGATATGGAGGGTGTTTGATAATCTTATCGGTAATATCATCAAATATTCATTGGAGAATTCAAGGGTGTATATCAATATTAAGCGAGTGGGGGATAAAGTGAACATCTCGCTAAAAAACATATCCAAGTATGAACTCAACGATCAAAGTGAAGAGCTATATGAACGTTTCAAAAGAGGAGATACTTCAAGGCATACCGAAGGCTCCGGACTTGGTCTTGCAATAGCAAAATCCATCGTCGATCTTCATGAAGGCAGCCTGAAGATAGAGACAGATGGGGATCTATTTAAAGTGACCATCAGTCTGAGCGTGGTGGATTAAATGGAATTCACCACTATGTACAAAGAGTATTACGACCGATTATTTCGTGTGAGCTTTTCGATTATCCGGGATCGCCAGCTGGCAGAAGATAATGTGCAAGAAACCTTCATAAAAGCATACAAGAAACTGGCGGATTTGGAGGACATGCAGAAAGTGGGTGCCTGGCTTTCTGTCATCGCATCAAGAACGGCCATAGATTTTATCAGGCGTGAGAGAAAGACACAAGGATACACGATGGAATTATGTATGCTGGACTGTCTCGGAAAAGAGTCAAGTCAGAATGTAGAAGAAGAAGTAGTAGTAAGCTTTTTGAAAGAAATCTTAAAAGAAACGCTGGAAGATTTCTCAGGGGATGACCAAAGGATGCTGGCGCTTAAAATGTTTAAAGGGTTAAAAGAGCGGGAAATTGCCAAGGCTTTGCAAATGAATCCATCCGCTGTGAAGTCTAAAATCCATCGTGCAAGAAGGAAGCTGAAAGAACGTATTGAATTAGAATGGAGTGCATAGAAAATGATGTTATTTTGGTGCAAGGACCACTTGAAAAAAGTGCTCCTTGCACTTTTTTATAGATTTAATAGGAATGTGAGAATCAAGTTGTACTAGAGAAGTTTAAACGGGGACACTTTTTACGGAATTAACTAAATAGAAAATCACTTCGACTCCCTCTCATCCAGTTTGACTGAAATTTCCTCGAGAATGGCTTCAATGTCACTTGTTTGATCCTCTTCAATTCTAGTCAGGGTGGAGCTGATTTCATTGAATCTTTCGATTGTGTCGTGTCTGAATAAATAGAATTCCTCTCTAAGTGTGTAGGTTGTGTTGGTTAAAGAATGGAGCTCTTCTTTTATCTGATGCTGCCCAACTGATAGAAGGAATGACTTTTCGTTCAGTGCACCGAGCTCCTCATTCATCTGTCGTTGATTTTTAGAAAGAGTGGATGTTTTATCGTTCAGTCCGCCGATTTCCTCATTCATCTGTCGTTGATGTTCAGAAAGAGTGGTTGTCTTTTCGCTCATGCCTATTAGTTCATTTTTCATTTCATCTTGGGATTTCTTGAATTCCATTATATTGTCCAAGATCAAGTCCAATTTATTCGATTCTGTACGCATGACTTATCACCTCCTTTTTCTAGGTCTTTATTATTATAACATGACCAAATATTACTTAAGCTATTACTTTTATTATATATTTCAGAATAGTAAAAATATAAAAACTTTATTTATCTTTATTAACTGTATTGCATAAATATTTACATGTGTTAAAATACATTTATTCGAATAAACATACAGACAAATAATACTTGAAATTAACGTAAGTTTGTTTCATAATTGTATTAATTTTTACTTTTCTGAAAATAGTATAGGGGGAAATTATTGTGAAAAAATGGTTTTTAGTTTCATTGATGAGTATTTTAGTAGTAGGTTTGTTGTCAGCATGCGGTACATCCAACAATGGCGGCGAAACAGCCGGCAGTGGGAAAGAAGAAGAAAATGGTGATAAGAAAGTCCTGGTTATGGGGACTTCTGCTGACTATCCTCCTTTCGAGTACATAGATACTGAAAAGGGCGAAGAAATAATTGGCTTCGACATCGATCTAGCAAAAGCGATTACTGAAGAATTAGGTTATGAGCTTAAAGTTCAGGATATCGACTTCGGTAGCTTGATCACTGCAATGGATGCTGGGAACATCGATTTGATTCTTGCAGGTATGACGCCGACGGAAGAACGCTTAGAGCAAGTTGATTTTACAGATGTTTATTATACAGCTCACCATATGGTTGTTTCTTTAAAAGATAGCAAGATTGAGAAAGTGGAAGATTTAGAAGGAAAAACGGTCGGTGCCCAGCTAGGTTCCATTCAATTGGAACAAGCAGAGGAAATCAATAAGACAATCAAACTAAAGAAGATAGAAAACCGTGATCGCATTCCTCAATTGATTCAAGAATTAAAAACTGGACGTATTGACGCAGCAATCATTGAAGATACAGTCATGAAAGGCTTCATGGAAAAGGATTCCGATCTTACTGGATTTAATCTCGATACAGATGAAAAAGGTTCTGCCATCGCTTTGCCAAAAGACAGTGAACTTACAGCAGAATTCAACCGTGTTCTGGGGGAAATGAAAGAAAACGGCGAATTGGATAAGCTTATCATGAAATGGTTCGGCGGAGACCAAGAATAATAGACTTATAAATCAAAAGGGTACATGCTACCCTTTTGATTTTGTTATTAGAGGCATATACAGCAGAGAGGAATGGTAGCACTTGAATTTCGATTTCTTAGACTTCAGCGCAATAAGTGGTTCCATTGGATATATACTTGAAGGATTGAAAGTTACCTTACAAGTGGTAGCTTTGGCCGGTGTTATAGGGTTTATTATTGGAACACTTTTGGCATTATGTAAAATTGGTAGAATAAAACTATTAACAATTATGGCGGATATTTATACATCGATTTTCCGTGGGACCCCGCTTGTACTGCAATTGATGATTATCTATTATGGGCTTCCACAAGCAATTGGCATCAATCTTGAACCGGTAACAGCAGCAGTATTGGCATTCGGTCTGAACTCAGGGGCTTACATCTCAGAGGTAATCCGTGCCGGAATCCTTGCTGTAGACAAAGGGCAGCGTGAAGCAGCGATGGCTCTTGGCGTTCCTTACGGTCAGATGATGAAGGATATCATTTTACCACAGGCATTGAAAAACATTTTGCCCGCACTTATGAATGAATACATTACACTTACGAAAGAATCCGCCATTGTTACGGTAATCGGGGTAAGCGATGTAATGAGACGCTCCTACATGGTTGGATCCAACACATATGCTTTCTTGGAGGCATTTATTTTTGCAGGTCTGATCTATTACGTACTTGTTATGATTCTTACACTTCTTGGAAAAGTGATAGAAAGGAGAATGAGACGCAGTGATTAAAGTCGATAATTTGCATAAATCCTTTGGCAAGCTGGAAGTATTAAAAGACATATCAACTCAGATAAAAGAAGGGGAAGTAGTAGCGATTATCGGCCCATCCGGTTCTGGAAAATCAACATTTCTACGCTGTTTAAATCTTTTGGAGGAACCGACATCCGGTCATATTTACGTGAAGGGTGAAGATGTTACAGGAAAAAAAACAAACATCATGAAGGTGCGTCAAAATCTTGGGATGGTCTTTCAGCACTTTCATCTCTTTCCACATAAGTCCGTGTTGGAAAACCTGACTTACGCTCCGGTTTCCGTGAAAGGTGTTAGTAAGAAGGATGCAGAAGCGAAGGCGATGGACCTGCTTGAAAAAGTGGGACTGTTGGAAAAGGCGAAGGAATACCCAAGCCGACTTTCCGGCGGACAGAAGCAGCGTGTTGCGATTGCCCGTGCCCTTGCAATGGATCCGGAAGTGATGTTGTTTGACGAGCCGACTTCCGCACTTGATCCGGAAATGGTTAAAGAAGTGCTGGAGGTTATGAAGGCACTCGCTCATTCGGGAATGACCATGGCGATCGTGACCCATGAAATGGGCTTTGCCCGCGAAGTGGCCGATCGCGTATTATTTTTGGATAATGGCGTGTTGGTGGAGGACTCCCCTCCGCAGGAATTCTTTACCGCACCGAAGTCCGAGCGTGCAAAGGTGTTTTTGGAGAAGATGCTATAAGCAGTAAAAAAGAGGCTGTTCAGAAAGTCATTATTTATGGCTTACTGTGCAGCCTCTGTCTTTAGGAATTTTGATAATTACATTTTAATGGCCAAGTTGAGGATAAATTCCTACGAAAAGTCCAATAACGCCGTTCTAATGGCCATGTTGAGGATATATTCCTATGAAAAGTCCAATAGTAACCTTCTTATGGCTTTTATGACAATAAAATCTATGAGAAGTCCATTAGGGGCTTTCTAATTCCTTTTTAAGCGTACATTTCCATAGAAAGAAATTGTTCAAAAACTATATTTAATGCTTCAACGGTCCAGTAATCCCCCAAAAAGCAAAAAGCCATCCGACAGACAGCTTGAAGTCTATTCGGACGGCCACTTGTTTGTTTAGAACTTATCAGGAAACTGCTTAATAATGCCATCTGAGAGTGCATCAGCCATTACAATGATATGGTCTTCGCCTTTATCAAAAGCGATAATATCCGCATCCCAATCCTTTTTAATTCTTGCTACAACATCGTCTGTAACCAAGGCCAAATGCATATAAAGCAAATCCTTCAAATCCTGTTCCTTCCAGTTCGGATTAGCCTGGCTTAGAAACTTGGCGATGTCATCGGCGTTCTGATACCATTCTTTATTGTGTTTATTAACAGCGGCCTGATCGCCTTTTTTTGCTGCGTCCACTATTTTGCCGGCAATGAGGATATGATCCTTTAACAATAAGGTCAGTTTGTCTCCGGCGTCCTGCCCATACAATGGTTTTATGGCATTTCCTATGTCTTCCTGATTCTTCAGCAGCCTTTCCAACACTTTATCCTTATCTTCCAGATCTGCCAGTGCACTTACAATATAATTTCGAGTCCAGATTGTATGATCGATCCAGAGCTTTCTTAAATCCCCCTTCAATTGAACAGCTGATTCGCTTAGTTTCTGATTTTGGTTTACGACCTCATTCGCTTTTGCATTCGCAAAGTTAAAAATCATAGGAATGACCATAAGCAGGATAGTTAATTTCAAAATGATTTTTTTCAAAAGATCTTCTCCTTTTTTAGAAAAATGTGGATACGGTGTTATTGTTTGATATTTTTCTGATTTTACTCTCCATGGAGGAGACATTCAGTGTGCAAATTAATTGTTTTTTATAGAAGAGAAAGTTATAATTTTCATGAATAAAAAATAAAAATATTCATAAGTTCATGGAGGCGGAGAATTTGTCAAAGGGATTTTCAAACGAAGAGAAGGAAGTCATTCATGAAAAGCTATTGTCAAAAGGTAAGGAGCTTTTTGAAAGATTCGGGCTGCAAAAGACATCCATCTCACAGCTGACCAAAGCGGTGGGAATCGCCCAGGGGACCTTCTATCTTTTTCACTCATCCAAAGAAGAACTATACTTCACCATTTTGGAACAAGAGGAGGAGAAACTGAAGGCGACCATTCTTAACCATATAACTACTCCGATGACAGCTGAAGCATTCATGCAGCTTTTGCTGTATTCGATCAAAACAATTGAAGAAAACCCATTCATTCAACAGTTATTCCAACAGAACGAGATGGAGCGATTGATGAGGAAACTGCCTCTGGAGCGTATGGAGAAGCATATAAACAAAGATACAGAGGATTTGACTCCACTGGTAAAACTCTGGCAGTCGGAAGGAACGATGGAATCAGTACGTCCGGAAGTGGTGAGTGGTGCGTTCCGTTCCTTCATTTTCATGGCACTGCATCAAAAAGAGATAGGGGAAGAGGTTTATTGGGAGACGATGGAGCTTATGGCGGAAAGTTTGGCAGACCGCTTGTTCAAATAGGGGGAAAACGAATGATTGAAGTGAAGAATTTGTCGTATCGTTTCAAAGGTAAGGAAGTAAACACCATTAAGGACATCACCTTTGACGTTCAAAAAGGGGAAATCTTCGGTTTTCTCGGTCCTTCAGGGGCAGGGAAAAGTACGACGCAGAAGATTTTGATTGGTCTTCTCGGGGATTATGAAGGAACTGTCCGGGTGATGGGAACAGAAGTGAAAGAACGAAACAGGGATTTCTATGAAAGAATTGGGGTTGCTTTTGAATTTCCCAATTTTTATCACAAACTTTCGGGATATGAAAATTTAGCTCTGTTCAAAGGGCTTTATACCGTCCCAACCATTCCAGTGATGGAACTGCTTAAGCTGGTTGACCTTGAGAACGACGCCAAACATCGCTTTCACAGCTATTCAAAAGGGATGAAAATGCGTCTGAACTTTTGTCGGGCGCTTTTGAATGATCCCGATATTCTCTTTCTGGATGAACCGACGTCAGGCCTTGATCCAGTAAATGCTAAAAAGGTGAAGGATATTATTCTCAAGAAGAAAAAAGAAGGAAAGACCATCATCCTCACCACCCACAATATGCAGCTTGCAGAAGAACTCTGTGACCGTGTAGCTTTTATTGTGGACGGGAAAATTGCACTCATTGATTCTCCCAAGCGGTTGAAAGAGAGTGGAGGGGAGAAGAGAATCGTCGTTGAGTCAAAGGAAGGGACGAAACAGAACTTTCCTCTGGAAAATGCGGGAGAAAACAAAGAGTTTATGGCCATGTTGAGCACCAATAGCATAGCAAGCATTTCGACAAAAGTGAAGTCACTGGAAGAGATCTTTATTGAAGTGACAGGAAGGGGTCTGAGCTAGATGAAACGGATTCTCCTACTCACTGTTTCAGATATGCGATTTCAGTTTCAGCATGGATTTTATTATGCGTATCTGATTATGACCATTATTTATATTTGGATGCTGAAATTTGTTCCAAGCGATTACTTGGATGTTGTAACCATTGTAGTGGTGTTCAGCGATCCATCCTTTTTGGGTGCTTTTTTTGTCGGGGGGATTGTACTGTTGGAAAAGAGCCAGGGGGTATATGATGCATTTTTTGTGACACCTTTAAGTGTTGGAGAATTTCTTATATCCAAAGTACTTTCTTTATCTATTATTTCGTTGCTTTCAAGTGTAGCGATACTTTTTATGGTTCATTCCAACTTTGATGTGATTCCATTTGTGGTTGGTATTCTATTAAGCTCCGTTGTATTTACGCTCATCGGACTCTTGCTTGCGGTAAGAGTCAACACGGTCAATCAATTCCTTTTGACTTCTCCACTGGTATTGATGATTTTCTTTGTCCCGGCTGTCGGCTTGATTGAATTGTGGGACTCGATTTTTTTCAAATGGCTACCGAGTTACGCAGGACTTTTGTTAATCGAAGGAACTTTTCACGATCTGAAAATAGGGGAGTTATTCTTGGGAATTTCCATCCTTCTGTTATGGGCTGTTATCCTGTACCTCTGGGCCAAGCATGATTTTCACAAGTTTATACTCGCAAAAGCGGGAGATGAAAAATAATGAGAGTCAATCAATTTGCAAAAACGGATTTTCAATTGATCAGGAGGGATGGCATTCTTCTCGTCGGGATTTTTGCCCCCATCATTCTGGCATTATTTATTCGGTTTCTTCTTCCTATTCTTGAAAAATGGCTGATGGAGAACTATTCATTTTCGTTGGAGATTTATCATGTATCCATTCTTGCTATGGCATTTCTAACCGTTCCCTCCATGCTTGGAATGATGGCAGGATTCCTATTGCTTGATGACAGGGACGAAGGGATGCTTGCCTATTACGCCGTAACCCCCATACGAAAATCAGGTTATATGAGATATCGGATGGGATCCACATTCGTGCTTACCTTTCTGCTTTTCTTTGCCGTTCACTTATTGGCTGATCTGGTAGAACTTCCGGTGATTGCTGGTGTTCTGTTGGCTCTGTTGTTTGCATTGGAGGCTCCAATCTTTGCATTAATACTCGCGAATTTTGCCAACAATAAAGTGGAGGGTCTGGCCCTGAATAAGGTGTTAAGTGTGAGTGTGACTTTGCCTATACTCCTGCTTTTCATGCCTGTTTCATTTCAATGGCTTTTAGCAATTTTGCCGCCATTCTGGCCAGTAATGGCAATGACAGCAGGAGTGAGGGACCCTGGTTCATTCGCCGCATTCCTGATTGGCGGTGTAGTTGTTCACGTCTTGTACATTGGTGTATTATACCGCATGTTTATTAATAAAATGGAATAGAAAGGAGTGGGGAGAATGGCATTTACGAGCAATCCCAATCTAGCAACAGTAACACTCGGGATGGGCTGATTCTGGGGAACAGATGCCCGGTTCGGGTATTTACCTGGAGTTATAAGAACAAGAGTCGGCTATGCTGGAGGGACAATTCAGAATCCGACCTATAAACAGATGGCAGATCATACGGAATGCCTCGAGATCGATTTCGATCCGCAAGTAATCGCTTTTGAAGAGATTGTAAAGCACTTTTGGAAGTCCCATAATCCAAACCGCGGGAACTACAAAGGTCGACAATATCTTTCTATTCTCTTGTTTCATGATTATGAGCAAAAAGAGATGATAGAGCGTGTGAGAGTAAGCCTGGAGAAATTGATGGCATATAAAATTGATACGGAAATCGCTCCTTACCAAGGATTTACCCTCGCGGAAGCAGGGCATCAGAAATATTATCTGAAGCGCTATCCAAAAGCGATGGAAAAATTGATGTCCTATTACGAAACACATGAGCAAATTGTGGATGCAACACTGGTTGCCAGGCTTAACAGCTTTGTAAAGGGATATGGCACACTTTCCGATTTGAAAGTGGAAATGGCGGGTTGGAATGTACCAGAAGAGATGAAAGAAGAACTGGTCGCATTGGTTAATGGAATTCGATGGTGAAAATGACTCAATAGTCCACAAATGGAAGCAGGCAAGGAAACTACGAGTTTCCCTGCCTGTCTTTTCAATGAAACAATGCTTTCTATACAGCCCTATCATTGATTTTCGGTGTCGAACGATATTATGGTTGATCCCCTAAAACCACCCGATAATAGTCGTTCTCCAATATCTGTGCAGAATAATAGAACTTTTGATCTACGATGGCTATCATTTGATCCAAGTATGATTGATTCACTTCTTCTCCCGCAACTGGTGTGAATTTCTTCGTCTCTGCATTATATCTCCCTTTATCCGTTATGAAGCTTTTATTACGGAAAATGACAAGCGGATCAGAATCGGAAAAGATATCGGTGCCCATCAACAGCCTCGAGTCATACTCCAATCCAATCAGGTTGGAGAGTGTCGGAAGGATATCCAAGCTTGAAACAGGCTTTGTAATGATTGTTTCTTCCATTCCTTTTGCATAGATGATCAGGTTGCTTTTGTATAGATCAAAATTCCGTTCCACTTCCTTGCCTTCGAACTCATCTATCGTCTCATAGTCCAGTCCGTAGGGATAATGGTCGGCACTTAAGGCTATTAAGGTGTTATCTGCAACCCCTTCTTTTTCAAGCTGGGAAAGTAGATGTTCCATCGCCTTGTCCAATTCAATCTGGGTGGCCATATAAGCTTTTGCCTGGTCGGAATGGTTCAGGTGGCTGACAAAATCCTTGTTTTTGTAGGCCATTTGATTACCGCCAAAATTATATTCAAGGTGTCCACTGACTGTCATGTAGTATGCATGGAAGGGTTCATCTTTCATGTAGTCACCTGTTGTCTTCTCCATCATTTCCAAGTCGGATGAAGGCCAGGTTTCCTTAATATCCAGGCCATTCCCGATTCCCTTATAGCTATAGCCCATATTAGGATGTGATACATGACGGTCGTAATAGGAATAAGTATGGTTATGATAGGCAACAGTTTTATAGCCAAGGTTCCCTAATTGATTCCCCATCACAAAAGGAACATGATTGTTTCCTGATTTGGAAAAACTCCAGACTCCCGCTTTCGGTATTAACCCGTTTAATGCCACATACTCTCCGTCAGAAGTGCTCACATCCCATAATGGAACATAAAAATCAGTGAATTGAAAGCCTTCATGCACGAGTTTATGTAGGGTAGGTGTAACTTCCTTATCCACTCCATAGGGTGAGAAGCCTTCCGCGGTAATCAATATCAGGTTATAGCCTTTGAACTTACCAGTATTTTCGTTCTTCTTGGTTGGAGGAACCTGTGAGAAATATTGGTGCATTCTTTTTATGGTGTCATTCTTTTCATCTGCTATTAGGGTATCGAAATCAATATCCATCACATTGTACTGTTCAGGAATTTCACCTGGCAGCTCTTCTGTCTGTTTATCCAACTCCTCCTGCTTAACGGGAGGAGTAATAACTAAAGCCGGTTCTTTCAATACTGGCGACCAATCAGTTAACAGTCTCATTAAATCTACGCGCATACTTGTAAGCAACCCCAGTTTTTCTACAGAGAGTACGGGAGAGCTATTGTGGAAATAAAGGTCGTAAGCGGTATTTTGAGATCTATCTCCACTTGCTACCATCACCAATCCTCCACCATGCAGAAATAGAGATATGGCAAACAAGCTGATAATCACTTTTGCATTGGATTTTTGAAAAGAGAAAGGGCCATTTCTGAAGATAATGAGCAAAATCATCGGAAGAAAGAATATCAGTATCCATATAAGGTTGCTCCATATGCCGGTAAGGATCTCCCTCCAGAAATCAATGACCTGTGCAGAATTTCCAGCGGAATAAAAGGTATAAAAAGTCCGGAAGAAATCATGGTAGACTAATTGACTTGAATAGATAAATCCTAGCAAAGAAAATAAGGTTGCACTTAATATAAAATTAAGCTTGCTATGAAAGATCGAGCCTACTGCCAGGAACACCAATCCTAAGGAAAAAGAAAATAAGAAGGATATCCATAACCCCTGGCCGATAGGGGATACATTATGGGCATCCATGATTATTCTGAACAGCAGTTCCAATAGAAAAAACGAAAGAATAAAAAAGCCGAATAAATGCAATTTCTTGTTAACTTTCAATCTCTCTCACCTACCTATGCATAAGTATATGCTTAAAACGATATCTTAATATTCAGATTTTATACTATGTTACCACAAATTAGGTACTATTTACTATAGAACTTCTTTATTCCTCAATTTGAAGCTCTTGATATGTTAGAACAGTTGGAATACTATGAAAATAAAAGCTAGCAAGGAGTGCATGGCATATGTTGAAATTTTTCCAATATAACTGGCAGGTCAGAGATGAATGGTTCGAATGGTGCAAGCAATTATCGAATGAGGAGCTGTTAAAAAACCGGAAGGGCGGAGTGGGAAGTATTCTCCATACTTTCTTTCATATCATCGACGTGGAGTACAGCTGGATCTGCGGTATTCAAGGTAAAGAAGATCTAGTCGTACCTTTTGAGGAATATCAAACGCTTGATAAAGTGATGGAATTGTCTGAGGAATACAGACAGGAAATCCTAATCTTTCAGGAAAGCTATTCCGAGTCTTCGTCAGATGAACGTATTCAGGTTGCTTGGAACAAAGATACTTATTCGAAAGCTGAGATTCTACTTCATGTCATTGCACACGAAATCCACCATATTGGGCAGCTTTCCGTCTGGGCAAGAGAGATGGGGTTTAAGCCTGTTTCTGCAAATTTCATTAGGAGAGGTTTAGGGTAAGAAAAGACATCTATCAACCTAATGCAAATAAATAATGGAGGGTCATTTATGAAGGATATTTTAGAGCTTGCCAAGAAAGTTGCTACCAAAGTCATTGTCGAAGCGGGTACCATTGCGAAGGAGCGATTCGATCAGGTTGCACAAATGGAAGAAAAGGATGAATTCGGGGATTTGGTGACAGAGGTTGATTATTTAGCGGAAGAGATTATTTTAAAGGAAATAAGCCGGGTGTTTTCTGATCATCGAATACAAAGTGAAGAAGCAGGTGATAACGGTGTGGCAAGTGATTGGTATTGGCAAATCGACCCGTTGGATGGAACGAATAACTTTGCAATAGGGCTGCCAGTGTTTTCTGCTTCCATCACGCTGCTTTTTCAAAACGAACCAGTATTCGGTGTCATCTATGAGCCGATGGTGGACCGACTCTATGTTGCCTCCATCAAAGAGGGCGCATTCTGCAACGGAAAACCTCTAAGCATCAAGAAAAAGGAAAATCCTAATAGGTCCATTGTAGGCTGGATTCAAGGACACAAAGTCCATAATGAAGAAAGAGCGGTACGACTAAGAAATTACATAGATGTGAATTGCAAGAGAATGATGAGACTCTGGGCACCGACGTTACAATGGTGCATGCTTGCAAAGGGGGATCTCGATGGAATCATACTCTACAACTCGGAAGGGGATGACCTGTATTCCGGTATTCTGATGGTAAAAGAGGCGGGGGGAATCGTCATGGATTTTGAAGGAAATGAGTTCGAGCAAACAGATCCTAGCAAAGCACCTTACTTTATTGCCTGCCATCCCGACCATAAGGATTACTTTCTGAAGCTTGTTAAGGAAGGGTTGGAACTTTCAAATGTTTCATCATTGGAAAAATAATGATAAGAGGTGTCGATATGAGCAAGATTATCAACTATTACAATCAATTCGATGAATGGGGCCGCTTGGAACGGGAGCCCATTGAATTTCAAGTAAACTGGCATTATATCAAGAAGTACCTCCCAAAAGAAGGTGCTGTACTAGATAATGGGGCTGGCCCTGGGAAATATTCGATGGAATTGGCCAGAGAGGGATATCGACTCACACTAACAGACCTAACGCCACGATTGGTCGGTATAGCGGAATCAAAAGCAGATGAGCTTGGCTTGAGAGGTTCTTTTGATGATTTTCAGGCAACTGATGCAACAAATCTATCAAACTTGGAATCGGATCGATTTGACGCAACTCTGATGCTTGGCCCACTCTATCATTTACAGGATGAGAAGGACCGTATCAAGGCGGTACAAGAGTTACATAGGGTTACAAAACGGGACGGTGTAGTATTTGTGGCATTCATGCCAAGGAGCAAACACATCCTATCGTCTTTGCAAGCACCGCACAATTGGAAACCGAATAACACAATGGATGCGATTGGTGAGTATGCCGATTCAGGCTGTTTTAACCATGCCGATGAAGGCCGTTTTACCGGTGCCTACTATTTTAATATAGATGAAATTAAGCCGTTCATGGAAGTGAATGGGTTTGAAACGATGGAGCTGATCGGTTCCAATATCGGTGCAATGATCTCCAAAGAAAGCTTGGGCTATTGGAATGATAGGGGAGAGTCGGAGCGGTTTAAGCTTTTACAACTACTTATAGATAAAGCTACAGACCCATATCTACTTGGAGTTTCCTCGCACCTGCTCTATATCGGGAAAAAAAGGGTTAGATGAGAGAATGAAGATAAATCCTATCACTTTAACAAAATAATAAGGGGAATAACTTACTAATTCCCCTTGGAGAAAAGATATGGAATTGGAAAACGTAAAGAATTGCTTTTCATTCATGAATTTTTCAGTCGCATCATCCGATTATTCTATAAGTTCCAACCAAAAATTTCTAAGTAACACCACCTATGGCTGTCACATAAAAGACTCCATCCCCCCTCTCCATTTTCTTGGTCAATCCAACATTTTTGTTATAAATACTAACTATTCTTCCCATATCGTTCGAATCCATATCTGCAATTATTGTCGAAATTGTAACCTTTTTGTAACTCTTTCAAACTAGCAACCTCTTACACTTAAAGCAAGATTAAATGTATGGAGGAAGCAGAAATGAGTAGACATAAGAACAGGAAAAGAGTAAAAAAGTGGGAGTTGAGAGTAATCGTTGCACTTATGGTGACAGTAATCCTTTTCATTCCAACCAATTTGCCATTGGGCCAAACTGCTGGAAAAATTGAAGCGCCTACAACCAATAAAGATATGCCACCCAGTTTAAAACATGTTGGAAAAAAGGCTGAATTTCCCCATAAAGTTCTGAGTGGGTCTACCATCAAGAAAGAACTAGAAAATGTAACTCCAAAAGAAGAGCTACAATTGGATGGGAAGAGCATTTTCCTGACCTTTGATGATGGTCCCAACAACGCAACTGAAGCGCTGTTGGATGTACTTTCTAAATATGATGCAACGGCTACTTTTTTTATGCTGGAACCGCTGATCAAAAAAAACGATGAGCTGGTAAGGAGAATGATGGAAGAAGGACATAGCTTGGCATTGCATGGTGTCACCCATGATCAACACCTATTTTATGCATCCAAGCAATCTGTGCTCGATGAAATGAACAGGACCCAAAAAGCAATCCGGGACATTACAGGAAAAGACTCCAATCTGATCCGTACCCCATATGGTTCCATGCCGCATATGACCCCTGAATACATAATGGCGATCGAAAAAGAAGGTTATTTAATGTGGGATTGGAATGTAGATAGTATGGACTGGTATTATAGGGGAGAAGATTATGTCGATGAAACAATGCAACAGATCAGACAGTTAGAGGAAAGTGACATTACCCCTATTGTTCTTCTTCATGACTTGGTCACTACTGTCGAGTATTTACCGCAACTTTTAGATACATTAATTGATAAAGGCTACACCTTCAAAGGGCTGACAGAGGAGATGCAGCCTGTACAATTTCAATAAGGATGAGATTCATGCACAAATTTCTTTTGCTTTCAACACTATTATTGCTGACAGGCTGTATGGATTTCCACAGCTCCCCCATTAATCTAGTTACGCTCCCGGAAAAACCGGAGCTACAGGAGGAGCTATCAGAAATCGTAAAACAGTCTCTTCCAGAAAGAACAGTCCCTATACTCCCCAAAAGGACGGAGCAAGATAAAATCACCTTTCTATACTCTGGTAAGGAAAGAATTCATGCAGCTGTTTTTTTTCAAAGGGAAAATGATTATGGTAATATTTCCATGCATTTGTTTTCGTATATGGACAATCACTGGAGCAAAACTGGTGAGCTCACACTGCAAGGTTACGATGTCCATATGATTCAGACGGAAGACTTGAATGGTGATGGTGTGGACGAATTGATGGTCACGACAGAATCCTTTGAAGAATTTCAGCGGCATCTGTTTGTGATAAGCTTTTCGCCTGATAACAAGTGGAGTTTAATGGAGTTAGGTCAATACCACCAATTTATTGCAGGTACTATTTCAGATAAATCCACTCTGCTATATACATTGCATTTTGAGAGAAATGTGTCCGCAAAATTATCTGCGTATAAAATGACAGAGGAATGGTCTTTAGAATTGGTCAGTGAATTTACCTTAGATGAATTTGTAAATGGCTACGAAGAGCTCAAACTTGGAAAAATAAATAAGGAAATTGACGGCATCTTTCTTGATGCCTCTCAAGGCGCGAATTCAGCTCAAACCCAAATTGTCACATGGAATAAAAACAGATTGGTAAAAGCAACAGAAGAAGTTGATTTCCCATTATACAAACCTCGATTTGTTTATTCCGAGGACATGAATGAGGACGGTATCATAGAAGTTGGTTCGTTGTATGAACCTAGCGGCTGGGAGGACGTCCCCCAAGCAGAAATGCCATGGATCCACGCTTACTATCAATTGACAAGTAATGGAAGCTTTCTTTTGGTTCATGAAAGATATGTAGATTTTGAAAATGGCTTTTATATCGATTTTCCAGACGAGTGGAGGCAAAAAACGACTTTTTCAAAGAATGATATTCCTGATGGACTGACTATCATCAACACAAAAAGTCAGGAAGAGCTATTAATAATCAGGTGGCTCCCCACTGATGTCTCTTCGCTTGACAGAGGCAGATGGCTTCCTATTTTAAGGACGCCTACTATGATTTATTACATACCTAACGAAGAAAGGTTCATGCAATACAAGCATCTTATTCATTTAGTATCAAAGCTTAAAGGGGAGATGTGAAAATGGCAAAAATACTTGTGGTAGAAGATGAAGACTCCATTAGAAGTCTGATTGCTCTTCATGTGAAAAGAGCAGGACATCATGTCTTGGAAGCATCTTCAGCGGAAGCGGCAATTGATATTATCAAGCATCACACTCCCCTTCTTGCCCTTTTGGATATAATGCTCCCAGGAATAGATGGACTTCATCTTTGCCGGTATATAAAAAAAGAAAAACCTTCGACAGGAATTATCATGTTAACTGCAAAAACACAGGAAGATGATAAGATAACGGGTCTAAAGCTAGGGGCGGATGATTATATAGCAAAACCATTCAGTCCAAAAGAGCTTCTGGCCAGAATGGAAGCTGTTGCGAGGAGACTACCAGGGCAAGAAGAGCAAAAAGCTATTCACTCAGGTCCTTTCACACTGGATCTCGTTAAGGAGGAGCTCTCCTTGAATCAAAAACCCGTTTCGTTGACTCCTACTGAATATGGAATAATAAAATTCTTAATAGAAAAATCACCAATCCCTCTATCCAGAGATGATATATTGGACAAGGTTTGGGGGAAACATTATGTAGGAGATATCAAGGTGGTAGATGTAAATATCCGCAGGTTGCGGAAAAAGTTGGAGCCAATCCCCTCCAACCCAGCATTTATCCAAACCTACTGGGGAAAAGGGTATGTCTGGGTTGAGGATGGAAGATGAAACGAAGAGTAATCCTTCATTATATGGTACTTATCACTGTTACCCTTGTTCTTATCGAAGGACTTCTTTTCTTCACCGTGTACCGCTTCTATTATCACGGGGTTGCCCAATCAATCATAAGACATGCAGAAACATCTGTACATGTATATGATCAATCACAGCCTGAACAGATGGTATCTCTTCATTCACATGCAAGGGTTATTATGGAACTTTTTACAATGGATAATATAGATTTATCTTTATTTACTTTGGATGGAAATCGAATAGCAACTTCTTCTGGTATTTTGCCTGAGAAGGAAAAGAAAGTCTCATTCGAAACAAAATTGATATCAGGTGAATCGTACTTCACAATAGAAAAGTGGGGAAAAGAAAGAACAATGTCCGTGTATGCCCCATTAGTAGAACGGGGACAAGTAGTAGGAGTGCTGCTATATAATACTTCCCTTAAGAAGATAGATGACCAGGTGTTTTCCCTGTACCGCATCTTCCTGCTTTTCGGCCTTTCAATTCTTGCCATTGTCTTTGTGATAAGCCAAAGACTCGCCAACTCAATCGTAATGCCGGTAAAGGAATTAATAGATTTTTCCGAAAGGATGTCACATGGGAATTTTAAAACCCGAATAAATGAGACTTACAGGGATGAGTTAAAAACCCTTGCCAGTACACTCAATAAAATGGCGGATGAAATTGTCCAATCCGACCAGTTGAAGCATGACTTCATTTCCTCTGTTTCCCACGAGCTTAGAACACCTTTGACAAGTATCATAGGATGGGTCGAAACTCTTAATGAAGATATCACAGTGGAAGAAAAAGCGCTCGCCGTCAACATCATTTCCAAAGAAGCAAACAGGCTCACATTGCTTGTGGAAGAGCTCCTTGATTTTTCCAAGCTTCAAGGGGACAGGATGACGTTAAATCAAACGGTACTAAATATTAACTCCCTATTGTTCCATGTCGCACTTCAAATGAAAAACAGAGCTCTACAAAAGAACGTCCTGATTGAAATGGACGGCGGAGAAACGGAATATATGATTTTGGGCGATGAGCATAAACTTAGACAGGTATTTATAAACATTCTAGACAATGCAATTAAATTCTCTATAGAAAATAGTAAGGTTGTCATCCGATTAAATGAAAAAAAAGACAAGTTGCTAATCGAAATAAAAGACAATGGAATAGGCATACCAAAAGAAAAACTGAAGCATGTTACCGAAATGTTCTATCAAGCCCATCCTGAAAAAACAGGTACAGGTCTTGGCCTTGCCATCAGTAAAAAGATAGTGGAGCTGCATGGTGGAGAAATCTCAGTAGAAAGCGAAGAGGGAAGAGGAAGCAGTGTCATGATAAGTCTAAATTATTTGGCTTAATTCCCAACTTTCATTATTCCAAAACAATTAGTTCAACAAACCTGAATGTAGCCTGAACCAAAAAAGAAAGGTCGAGATCCAGAGCTATCCGGATTTCGACCCTTTATATTTGATTGTATTACGAGGCTGTTTTCGCATAAATCTGACAGAGCTACATGAATAATAGTTTGTTTCCTTATCCCTTCACCCAAATGCCCTTCGTATAAGCAATCCGCAACCCTGCTCTTTCCATATTGTTCTGACTCACTGAACCGAATTTCGCCTGGCCGACCACCAAATTGCATTCCTCTCTATACGCTTTATAGATTCGCTGCTGAATCAGTGCCCCTTGGATCCCTCTATTCCTGAATGACGGAAGTGTAGCCGCTGCTGCAAGAGTGGCGATGTGGTCCTTGATGTACACAACCCCAATTCCAGCAGGTTCACCTTCTACGCTTGCAAGGTAGAAGGTCCATTGATCATGGTCAAATAGCACTTCATTGTTTTGAGCCACTCCATCTTTAAGGAAAGCAGGCATATTAAACCCTTGGATATATATGTCGGCATAAGTGTAAGCTTCGTGCTTTTCCATTTTGCGTATGGATAGCGAATCATCTGCTGAAGCCGATACTTCCGAGATGGGCATGTATAGTGTGGTATGAAAATCACTCTGGTAGAATCCTAATCTATGAAGCTGATGAAGCAATTCAGTTGAAGCGTGTGCAGGTGTTACTTCAAAACGTACAGGAATTTCCTTTTGCCGATAGAAATCAAGAATTTTTTCTAAATAACCTTCATGCTCGCTGTTTAGTCCTTTGACGGTATTAAAGGCAGGTCCAGGAATATTTTCGCATGAAAAAGCAGTGGCATTTCCAAATCTCTTCATCTCCACTCCCATCGGATTGCCTTCAATTTCCTGAATGGCACTCAATCTGGAGTGCAGCGCATTTATTTCAGAATTCTCCAATTCCACTGCAAGCTTCTTGTTCACCGTCCCATTCATATTCCGTCCACCCACTGTTCTATTGTATCGATTACATTTTTTAAAACTCCAATTGATCCAAGTACATTTTCCCTGTATTGCAAGGCGTGATCGACATCTGATATTAGCCTGGTTGTGAATACCGGATTCTCTTTGACTTCCTTAAATCGATCTTCTTTGTAGCATGGGTCTGCATCACCTATAAAACAAATGCTGTTATTTTTACAAGTTATCATCGCTTCCGATACGTCTTTTCTTTGAAGTAATGGAGTGAGCCAAATGGCATTGGCAGAATGAAAGACATCTCTTTTTAACTCGGAACTCATTGCAATGGTACCAAGGGACTTCCCAACAAGATAGAAGGTGTGATAGTCATCGGTGTTAATGGCTTGGTCCATCACCTCACGTACATCATTGGTGATTGCTTTTGTAATTTCCTCCATGGTAAAGGAGTCATAGAAGGTGTCATTGTACTGGTAATTTACCTGGAGTACATCTATATCTCGATTCAAAAATAGTCCGGTTGCATAATGAAAAAGGGGTGCCTGTACACTATAACCTGCACCAGGAAGCATAATCGCCAAGCTCCTCGATCCCTCGTTCTTGCTTAGAAGTGTAAAAGGTATAGTCTTCTCTTTATAGCCTTGTATACTGTTTGTCCTGATTTTCATCATTACTTTCCCCCATTTTCGAATAGCCGGAATATTAAAAATACCTGTTACAATTTTAGCACAATATTCCAGTGGAAAAAGAAAAACATTCCATCTGATTCACAAACTTTTGCATAGAAAAACATGGAAAACAAAGACTAACAAGTATCAAGAGAATGTGGGGGAATGAAATGAAACAATTTAATCGAGTCATCCTAATTGTAATAAGTCTGATGCTTGCTGTGACGACAAGTGCACTCGCAGAACGGCAGACATATAAATCAAGAGACGAAATTCCTTCAGAATATAAATGGAAAACCCAAAGCCTTTATTCCGACTCAGCTAAATGGAAGGAAGATGCGAAAAAAGCGAAAAAGCTTGCTGATCAGTTCGTGGAAAGAAAGGGACCGATACAATCCGATAAGCAGATTGTTACTTTGTTGGAGGAGTATTTTGAGCTTTATCGATTGGTGGAAAAATTGTATGTGTACGCCCGTGTGAACCAGGATGTGGATATCAGCAGCTCAAGCGCCCAAGAGCTTTCCAATGAAGCGGAAATGATGATGATGTATGTGGTCGAGCGGACGGCATGGCTCTCAAATGAGCTTCAGGCAGTGGATAAGAAGCAGTGGGACAACTACTTGGAAAGCGAAAAGCTAACTCCTTTCCGATATTTTCTGAAACAGACCTATGAGGAAAAAAAGCACGCACTGCCTAGTGAAATGGAGCAGCTACTGATCAAGACGATGCCGATTGTGAATGCGCCGAGTGAGCTGTTTACGATGATGTCCAAGGATCTTGTCCTACCTTCGTTTACTATACAGGACAAAGAGTATTCATTATCTGCACCATTATATAGCGTGTACATGTCGAGCCCAAACCGCGAAGTCCGAAAAGCTGCATTTCAGACGTACTATAAAACCCTGGAAAATTATCAGGACACCTTCGCTTCGATGCTGGCAAATATCGTGAAAGCCAATAACTTTTTTGCAAGCACCAGGAAGTATCCGAATGCTCTGGAGGCACATCTCACCAGCAATGAAGTCGATCCGGAAGTCTACACCCAGCTCATCGACACTGTAAATGAGCATTTGCCTTTACTTCATAAATATCTGGCATTGAAAAAGGAATATGTAAAGCTTGATGATTTGCATATGTATGATCTCTCTGCACCATCTCCTTTTACACCGGATGAGGAAATCCCATATGAAGAAGCGAAGGAAATCGTCATAAAAGGATTGAGCCCGCTTGGAGCAACGTATTTAACCACATTATCCAAAGGGCTATTGGAAAATTGGGTTGATGTATACAGCACAAAAGGTAAAGCGACAGGTGCCTATCAGATTGGCTCCTACGATGCTCATCCTTTTGTATTATTGAACTATCAGGGTCTGCCGAGTGATGTACTGACCTTGGCTCATGAAATGGGACATGCGATGCATTCACACTTTTCCAATAAGAAGCAGCCCTATCATGATGCAAGGTATGTGACCTTTACAGCGGAAGTTTCCTCGACCCTGCAGGAGCACCTATTGCACAAGCAGCTGATGAGGGAGGCAAATACAAAGGAGGAAAAGCTCCATGCCCTCTATCAATATCTCGAGGATTTCCGTGTCACCCTGTTCCGGCAGACGCAATTTGCCGAGTTTGAAAAGATCATTCATGAAATGGCACAGGGCGAACAGGTGCTGCACGCAGATTCACTGAAAAAGGTGTACTTCGATCTGAATGAAAAATATTACGGTAAAGCTGTTGATGTGGACAAAGAAATTGCAATGGAATGGGCAAGGGTGCCGCATTTTTTCCATTCAAGCTTCTATACTTATCAATATGCGACAAGCTTTGCCGCTTCAGCCGCTCTCACGCAACAGCTCGAGGAGGACGGGGTGCAGGCGCAGAATCGTATCTTGAAAGAATTGTTCTCCTCCGGTGGAAGCAGGCCACCGCTAGAAATCTTGGAACGGGCCGGAGTGGACATGAGCAAGAAGGAACCGATAGAAGAGACGATGAAACGCTATGAAGAGCTGATCGAGGAATTTGAAAAGCTTTTAAAGGAGCAATAACGAAAATAACGGACTTGGCAGGCAACCTGTCGAGTCCTTTGCTCATCTTTTTGGTATAGTAGTACTATGTGAGAAAATGAACAAACGAAAGTCGGGAGAGCTTGAAACATGAGAAAATTTAAAATTGGCTATCGGACAGCCAAAACGGCTCTCGGGACAGGTATTGCCATCAGTATCGCCCAGTTGTTGGAGCTGGACTTCTATGCATCCGCCGGAATCATTGCCATCCTTTGCATCCAGAACACGAAACGAAAATCATGGAAAGTGGCGACAGCAAGATTTTTCGCCTGCGCTTTGAGCCTGGTATTCGGATTTGTCTTTTTTGGACTGCTTGGCTATCATCCAGTCTCAATCGGACTACTACTGCTATTCTTCATACCGGTCACCGTCATGCTGAAAATAACAGAGGGGATCGCAACCAGTTCAGTTGTGCTCCTTCATGTCTATTCCGTAGAAAAATACTCATTAGGGCTTGTTGCCAATGAACTAAGCATCATTTCGATTGGGATAGGGGTTGCTCTTTTCATGAACACTTACATGCCAAGCGTGGAGAAGGAGCTTACCAGATTTCAACTGAAAATTGAAGAGAATTTCTACAAAGTCTTTTCCGAGCTTGCCTATTATTTAAAGCATGGAGATAACGGGTGGGATGGGAAGGAAATACCGGAGACTGCACATCTCCTGCGGGAAGCAAAAAGCTTGGCGTTCCGTGATGTCGAGAACCACTTCAAGCGGGAAGAAAACCATTTCTATTACTACTTCAAAATGCGTGAAAAGCAATTGGATGTGATGGAGCGCATGCTACCGATCGTCTCTACCATTGAATACGATGTAGAGCAGGCCAAGATGATTGCCGAGTTTATCGAAGACTTGGCAGATTCGATCCACTCCGGCAATACCGCTTACCGGTTTCTGCAGCGCCTGAGAGAAATGCATGAAGAGTTCCAAGCGATGCCCTTGCCGGAGACAAGAGAAGAGTTTGAAACGAGGGCCTCATTGGTCCACCTGACAAAAGAGTTGGAGCAATACCTCATATTAAAAAGTGATTTTGTCGGATTGAAGGCCTCTTCATGAATGGAATGAACACCTTTCAACCACACTACTATTAAAAAGGTAGGTGGATGAAAGGTGTTTATTTTTACGCTCATTTTCGCACTCGTCACTTCTCCCATATGGCCACTCGGACCAAATCCGCTGCCAGGCGACCCGTATATCATTGTAAACAAAAAGACCAACGAACTTGCCTATTTCCATGAGGAACAGCTAAAAGAGGTCCACTCCGTTGCCACAGGGAAATCCATCGAGCTTACACCTGAGGGAGAGTTCACCATCATCGTAAAAGCCAAAAATCCATACTATCGAAAAAAGGACATCCCAGGTGGGGACCCGCAGAATCCATTAGGAACCAGATGGATCGGTTTCGACGCAGAGGACTCCGACGGCCGGACATACGGTGTACATGGCACCAACAACCCCGATTCCATTGGCGGCTATGTTACCCAAGGATGTATAAGACTGCCGAACGAAATGGTGGAAGAATTGTTTGACCTTATCCCAATCGGGACGAAGATATGGATCGTTCATTCGGATAAAACGTTTGAGGAGTTGGGGAGGGAGAAGGGTGCATTAAGGTAAAGCACAGAGGTGTAAATTGTAATAAATAAACTTAGCAGGCGAATTCCCAATGGAATTCGCCTTGATGTTTTTGTCGAGAGGATATTAGGTTTTTTATATACATATTTGCTGAGTAATTCTACTTATATAATCTTTTTTCTAACGGATTTTTGTAACGAAATCTCTTTTGAAGAGTCTATTTTATTAAGGGGGAATTTTATTAAGTGGTTATATGCAATACTATCCATTATTCTGATCGTTCTAAGTTCCTGCTCCAACAACATATCCCAGAGTACTGAGATAAATAATAAAAAAGAAGTAAGAAATGCAGCCTGGGAGTTCCTCATAGAAAATGGGTGGGAGTACATGGTGAATGAAGAAGGCGATCTTGCAGAAATAAAAGAAACTGTAGGGGATCAATCCTATGAGCTATTGGACAAAAAGTATGATGGGAATAAGGTATTGTCTGTACAGTTTGAAGAAAGAGAAAATGCAACAATCAGTCCACCTATCATTATGGTAGATCCTGTTACAATTGAAGTAATAGGCTTCATACCAAGCGAATAATTAGAGAAGGAGTTGCCCGTGAAAAAAGTATTTTTGTTAATTAGTTTAGTGACTTTGTTTCTGATCGGCTGCACAGATCAGGTATCCGATAAAAAAGATTTGCAAATGCTTTCGAGAGTGGATGCTTTCCCCATCGTGGAAGGTACTAAAAGGGAAGAGTTCATAATCGTGGATGAGAAACAGCTGTCTTCCATCCGGGAAGTCTTTAGACAAGTCCAATGGTCGCCAGATGTCGAAGCAGAAATGGAGAGAATGGAAGACTTTCAGTTAACCCTCTTTTATAGGTATGATGAAAATATGCCGGAGAGACTGTTTGAATATAAAATCTGGTTCAATGAAGACGGAACTGCAACGATAATCAGTGATGTAGCTAGAGAGAATTTCGGAGGGCTTGCTAAGGATGGTGCGGGGGAATTTAAAGAGATATTATCTGTTGATTAGATGAGTTGGAGTCCACAAGACATAAATTCTAAAAATTATGTTACTTCTCTTTCTTTCTTAATATATACTAGGTAAACATACTACATAGAAAAACTAGATGGAGAGGGAAAACGAATGAAAGAGCATGTATACCTTTTAAAGCCGACCATAGAATCCGAAGCTGAGTACTTGTCCTATTACAAGGAATGGATGGAAAGCGAGGAAGAAGTCATTCCGTGGGTGGTCAGTAAAGACCCAACTGATTTTAAGCGTATGGTCCAAGATTTATTGGATGCCGAACAAGGAAAAAATCTCCCACAAGGATGGGTCCCGGATTCGACATATTGGCTAGTCAGAGAAGAAGACAATAAAATACTGGGTGTCACCAACATCCGTCATAGTCTTACGGAACACTTGATGAATGCTGGTGGCCATATCGGGTATGGCATTCGTCCTTCTGAGAGAAGAAAAGGGTATGCCAAAAAGATTTTGGAGCTTTCCTTGAAAAAGACAGATGAACTTGGAATAGATAAAGTACTGGTCGTTTGTGATGCCACAAATGAAGGGTCATCAAAAACGATCCTGCATAACGGCGGAGTGGAAGATGAACAATTCGTGGAAGAGTCAGGGAATGTGGTAAGGCGTTTCTGGATCGACAGAAGGGCTTTTCGAAAAGTGGAAGAATGATAGAAAACAAGAAAACCGAGCCGTCCTAAGGGAGGCTCGGTTTAATCATATCTATTAGAAGAACATGGATGCTCCGGCTAAAAGGGTCGTAATCAGCATAACACCAATCATTAAATAGACGACTACTTTCTGCATTTTGCGGCTCATTGAGTTTTCACTCCTCATTCATTTGTGCTTCTTCTATTGTACATGGAAACTTGTCTCTTCTCAAGATACGATAATTGAAGGATTTTTGCAGAAAAAGTCGAAATGATATAGAGTCATAGTTAGGACACACAACAAGGGGGATTGTGCATGATAAAGGATGTTAATCATATTGGGATTGCTGTTGCGTCCATCGAGACAGCGCTTCCATTTTATACAGAAACTTTGGGGCTCACATTTGAAGCGGTGGAGCATGTGGCAAGTCAGCGGGTTCGGGTGGCATTCATCAAAGCAGGTAATTGTAAAATAGAACTTTTGGAGCCAACCTCACCTGATAGCCCGGTAGCTAAATTTATCGAGAAACGTGGGGAAGGGATCCACCATGTGGCACTGAGTGTCGACAATATAGAAGAGCGAATCCAGGAAATGATCGAAAAAGGTATTCCGATGATCGATTCAACTTCCCGTAAAGGTGCAGGGGGAGCAAACATCGCTTTCATGCATCCAAAGGCAAGCAATGGGGTACTGGTGGAATTTTGTGAAAAGGCGGCGAAACAGCATGACAATTGATATTTATGAAAAGATAAATGAACTATACGACAAACGTCGCGAGGTGGAGCTTGGCGGTGGCGATGATCGAATCGATAAGCAGCATGAAAAAGGAAAGCTTACTGCAAGGGAGCGGATTGAGCTGTTGGTTGATGAAGGCTCCTTTGTTGAACTGAATCCATTCATTGAACACCGCTGCAATGATTTCGGCCTCCAAGGGAAAAAAGGTCCCGGAGATGGAGTCGTTACTGGATACGGAAAGGTGAATGGGAAGCCGATCTATCTATTCTCCCAGGACTTTACGGTATTCGGTGGGGCATTAGGGGAAATGCATGCTAAAAAAATTGCCAACGTCATGGACATGGCTGCAAAAAATGGCGCACCGATCGTCGGGTTAAATGATTCGGGTGGTGCAAGAATCCAGGAGGGCGTACTTTCCTTGGACGGCTATGGTCATATCTTTTATCGCAACTCCATCTATTCAGGAGTCATCCCGCAGATCTCGGTTATCATGGGACCATGTGCAGGTGGAGCGGTGTACTCGCCAGCAATAACGGATTTCGTATTCATGGTGGAAAAGACGAGCCAGATGTTCATTACGGGTCCAAAAGTAATTGAAACGGTGACAGGGGAGAAAATCAGCTCTGAAGGTCTAGGCGGAGCGAAAGTACATAATGCGATTAGCGGGAACGCCCATTTCTCCAGTTCTTCCGAAGAGGAAGTTTTGGCCCAGGTTCGAAAACTGCTCAGCTATCTTCCACAGAATAATGAAACAAAGCCGGAGCGTATCTCCTGTGAAGAAGGAGACGATTATCGTGCGGAGCTTGCGGATGCGATTCCGTTTGATGCGATCCGTCCTTATGATGTAAGAATCGTCATCAACCAAGTGGTGGATGAAGGCTCCTTTATGGAAGTGCATAAGGATTTTGCCAAAAATATTGTGGTCGGTTTGGCAAGGCTGAAGGGCGAAGTCGTTGGTCTTGTTTGCAACCAGCCGAAAGTGATGGCCGGAGGATTGGATATTGACTCCTCTGATAAAGCTGCTCGTTTTATCCGTTTCTGCGACAGCTTCAATATTCCGCTTATCACCTTTGAAGATGTAACAGGGTTCTTCCCGGGAGTGAAGCAGGAGCATGGTGGAATCATCCGTCACGGAGCGAAAATTCTTTATGCATACTCTGAAGCTACGGTACCGAAGCTTACAGTCATTTTACGGAAAGCATATGGTGGTGCTTACGTGGCATTGAACAGTAAATCAATCGGTGCAGACCTTGTCTTTGCCTGGCCGAATGCCGAGATTGCTGTAATGGGACCTCAAGGAGCGGCCAATATCATCTTCGCCCGAGAAATAAACGAAAGTGATAATCCGGAAGAGACAAGAGCACAGAAGATAGAAGAATACCGTGAAAAGTTTGCCAATCCTTATGTGGCAGCAAGCCAGGGGATGGTTGATGATGTCATTGACCCGAGGGAAACGAGAATCAAGCTTGTTCAATCACTGGAGATGCTGCGAAACAAAAAAGAATCCAGACCATATAAGAAACACGGAAATATTCCGCTATAAAAAGCTAGAGGAGATAGTAGGCCGTTCCTGCTATCTTCTTTCATGAGAAGAGGAAACCTATGATCGACCTGATAAAAGTGAAGAATGTAGAAGAAGCAATCCTACATAACTTGATGCAGTTTTATATTTATGAGTTTACACAGTATCAGAAAGCAATCACACTGGAAAATGACGGCCGCTACAAGCCTTTTGACCTTGAAAAATATTGGGATACTGACAGTCCATATCATGCTTTTTTCATCAAATATAAAGAAGAGTATGTAGGCTTTGCCCTGATTGAAGAAGGTCAGGATGGGAAACCAAGTTATATCGAGGAATTCTTTGTCGTGCGTAAATACCACGGGAAAGGTTTTGGGAGAATTGCCGCACAACGATTGTTTTCCATTTTTGAAGGGAAATGGAAAGTGGTGCAGATCCAGAACAACTACCCTGCCCAGGCCTTCTGGAGAAAAACGATTCAAGAGTTTACAAGCAATTCCTATGTGGAAAGCTATGATGATCATCGCCGCTCGGTCCAGGAGTTTGATACAAGGCAATTGACCTAGTCTGACCTGTTCCACGGGAAAAATATTTTCAAATAGGTTATAATAGGGATGGATTTAATAAGCAGTAGGAGGAACATACATATGATTAACAGAGATAGACTTGTGGAAGAATTCCTGGAGCTAGTTCAGGTTGATTCCGAGACGAAATTCGAAGCAGAAATCTGCAAAGTCCTTAAAGAAAAGTTTTCCGCGCTTGGCGTACATGTGGTGGAAGATGACACAATGAACGAAACTGGCCATGGTGCAGGTAACCTTATCTGTACGTTAGAAGGAACAAAAGAAGGAGTGGACACGATCTACTTCACTTCGCACATGGATACAGTGGTTCCTGGTAAAGGAATCAAGCCTTCCATTGAAGACAACTATATCGTAACAGATGGAACAACCATTCTTGGTGCAGACGATAAAGCAGGTCTAGCTGCAATGCTTGAAGCAATCAAAGTCCTGAAAGAAAACAATATCGAACATGGTAAAATCGAGTTCATCATTACAGCGGGCGAAGAATCAGGTCTTGTTGGGGCAAAAGCGCTTGATCCGAGCATGGTTACCGCTAAATTTGGTTTTGCATTGGACAGTGACGGAACAGTAGGAAACATTATTGTTGCAGCTCCAACCCAAGCAAAAGTTAAGGCGACAATTTACGGAAAAACTGCACATGCTGGTGTTGCTCCTGAAAAAGGCATATCCGCCATTACGATTGCTGCAAAATCGATTGCCAAGATGCCTCTTGGTCGTATTGACGAGGAAACGACTGCTAATATTGGACGCTTTGAAGGGGGCGGTCCAACAAATATCGTATGTGACCGTGTAAATATCTTAGCCGAAGCTCGTTCTCTTGTACCTGAAAAAATGGAAGCGCAAGTTGCAAAGATGAAAGAAGCATTCGAATCTGTGGCAGCTGACATGGGCGGCCGAGCTGAAGTGACGATTGAAGTAATGTATCCAGGCTTCAAATTTGCTGATGGAGATCATGTAGTGGAGGTGGCGAAACGTGCAGTTTCCGCTATCGGAAGAACTCCTGAATTACAAACTAGCGGCGGCGGAAGTGATGCAAATGTAATCGCTGGATTCGGTGTTCCGACAGTAAACTTGGCCATCGGTTATGAAGAAATTCACACTACCAATGAAAGAATGCCGATTGAAGAATTAGTGAAGACAACAGAACTTGTGGTAAGCATTATGAAGGAAGTTGCAAAATAATAGCCTTTTGGGAAAGCTTGGTGAAATTGCCAAGCTTTTTTTTCATGCTTCCATTATAATGAAAGAAAAGCCTATTAGGAGAAAAGTCATGGAATCTAAAAAACTGGTAATCTTTCAAGCTAATCAAGAAGAGTATGGTGTGTCAGTAGAATACGTGGTCTCGATTGAAAAATTGGATAAGTTTACTCCAATCCCTCAAATGCCCGCCTATATGAAAGGGTTAATGAAGGTTAGAGACGAACTGATCCCAGTATTGGATACAAGGCAGATTCTGTTTCGTGATCAAACGGAATTGACGGATAAGTCCAGAGTAATTGTTGTTCAAACTACGGATCTTTCTGTAGCCCTACTGGTGGAGGATGCAAAGGAAATACTCGATGTACAAAAGGAAACAATAAAACCTTTAAGTCTCATAGCAGCAAACGGATCTAATTATATAAGCGGGATGGTCAATTTGGATAAACGCTTAATTGCGGTGATTGAACCTGGAAAATTAGTAGACGGACTTCGTGAAATGGATGAAATCAAGGAAGAAATGGAAAAGCATCTGGCAGCTCAAGAGTAAGTAGCTTTTGCTTGAAGGAGATCTTACGTAAGTGAAGGTCTCTTTCTTTGTTTATCGATGGATATTTCTTATAATAAGAGTAACAAAAAATTAGGATGGTTTGGATGAAAAGAAGCGGTCGGATTATTTTTCATGTAGATATGAACAGCTTTTATGCTTCAGTAGAGATGGCATATGATCCTACTCTCAGGGGCAAACCTTTGGCAATTGCCGGAAATGTGGAGGAGCGAAAAGGCATAGTTGTCACCTGCAGCTATGAGGCAAGAGCATTTGGTGTGAAAACAACGATGCCACTTTGGGAAGCAAAACAAAAGTGTCCACAGTTAATTGTACGGAAGCCTAATTTTGAACGTTACCGGAAAAGCTCACAGGCGATGTTTGCACTTTTAAGAACCTATACGGATCTTGTTGAACCTGTTTCCATTGATGAGGGGTATATGGATGTGACGGACTGCACGCTATCCTTGACTCCCATTCAAATTGCTGAAGAAATTCAGCAAAGATTGAAGAAGGAGCTTTTATTGCCTTGCAGTATCGGAATAGCCCCAAATAAATTTTTGGCCAAAATGGCTTCTGATATGAAAAAGCCGATGGGAATAACAGTTTTGCGGAAAAGAGAGCTTTCCACAAAATTATGGCCTATGCCGGTAGGTGAGATGCATGGTGTTGGCGCAAAAACAGCTGAAAAGCTAAAGACCATTCAAATAACAACGATTGGTGAACTTACAGAGGGAAATGACTATCAGTTAAAGCACCTGCTTGGCATCAACGGTGAAAGATTGAAGAAACGGGCCAATGGGGAAGACAATCGACCCGTCGACCCAGATTCTGTTTCAGAGTTCAAAAGTATTGGTAACTCCACGACGTTACCTGCAGATACGGATGATGAACAAGTGATTGAGAAGGTGTTGGAGAATCTGGCTAATTCGGTTAGTGCTCGTATGAAGAGGAAGTCAGTGCTCAGTCATAATGTACAGCTGGTTATCAGATATGGGATAAATCATACGGTGACGAGAAGCAGGAAGCTGGCTAATCCCATTGAATCGGTGGAGCATATTATGGAAGCCGCACGATTTCTGCTGAAAAAACACTGGAACGGCGATCCTGTTCGATTGCTGGGAATTACGGCACAAGACATGGTGGAGAAGGACCAATCGGTGAAACAATTGGATTTGTTCACTTTTCAAGAGGATGCCAAGCATGAGCCTCTTCACAAAACTTTGCAAGAGTTGGAAGATAAATTCGGAAAAGGTATTATCAAAAGAGGAATTAAAAATAAAAATACGGTACAGTCAAGTTCAACAGCAAAACTTACTACGAGCTTCCAGAAAGATTTCCTTGAATAAATTTGTCCTGTATACCCTCATCAGGGTGTATAGGACTTTTTTAATTATCTTTGGGTTGTCCCATGAAAAATAGCTAATAATCTGTCCTACTCCTATATATATATTAGGGAAGGAGGATTTTTGCCATGAGAAAAATGCGTCGGACTTCACTTATTAAAAGAGGACCTCTGCCTTTACGATATGTGTTTCTTATCACTTTTGTTTTTTTTATCTTTCTGACCGTCTTCAGTATGATCATCATTAATAACAATCTGGAGCCGAATTTACAAAGTATCGCACATACAAAAGCAAGACAGATAGCTTCACAGGCAATAAATGATGCTATTTCAAAGAAAATAACGGACGGAATAGATATGGATCAGCTTATTATCGTGAAAGAATACTCGGAAGGTCAGCTGACATTCAGTTTTAATTCTCAAATCTCCAATCGTGTTACTTCGGAAGCAACTATGCGGGTGCAAAGGTATCTTGATTTGGTCGAAGAAGGGAACCTGGAGGATCTGGAATCATTTAAAAATGATATAAATATCAATTATGAAGAGTCAAAAAAACAGCATGGCATAGTATATGATGTTCCGCTCGGAATGGCGACGGGAGCAACTCTATTCTCGAACCTTGGACCGAAAATTCCTGTGAAATTTGAAATCATGGGAGATGTGATATCTGACGTGGAAACAAGGGTCATTGAAACTGGAATAAATAATACCCATTTGGAACTTTTTGTGAGAGTGAACGTGAAAATGAACGTAATCATTCCATTGATTGAACCTCCGATTGAGATAAGCAACGTAGTAAAAATAGGAGATATTTTTGTTACAGGAAAAGTTCCGCAATACTATCATCATGGTGGAGGAAACAGCAATGGTTCTTCCAATGGTGGCATGGTCCCTATTTTTGTCCCGACAGAAGAAGAGGATGCGGAAGGGCTGGAAGATACAGAGAACACGGAGGACAAAGAAGATACAAATGAATAACTACTGAAGAAATTTCAACCCACCTGAATGCCACAATCAAGCAACGTAAAGCGTTTGCTAAAGGTGGGTATGGTCATTTTTATGTTTTTCTCAATCAAGCTGAACCATTATGGTTTGGCTTTTTTAAATAGGAGATAACATCCTCTTTGCATACATTGACGATGGAGGAGATAATATCCAGGTCGTTGGTGACCTTCTGATCGATCATTTTTCTTGCGATTTCCAATGATAAATAGTAGGAAATGGTATCGGCTTTCTTATGATTCATGACTGGTTTCCTCATTTTCGTTCAGTACATTCTTCATCCCGGGAATCGCAATCAGACAGAGGGAGGTAAGAAGGCTAAGCATCAGCATTGGTGCATTGCTTGTCTTGTCTGTAATTACAAAATAGAAGAGGATGCCAAAGCCGGCAACTGCCAATAATTTTAGGAATAGGTAGAAGGAATTTTGGATGGTTTTCATTTTTATCACCTCATAAGTTATTAGAACGTTTGTTCTGTTTTTAATTATAAGGAACATTTGTTCGTATTGCAAGTATTTTTGCAAAAAAAATAACACCGTTAATTTACGGTGTTATTCAGCAGTAGTTCTTCAAGCTTAACCGATAATTCTGTCAGGTTGTGAACAGTCAGGTCAGCCACGCTATTTTCTTGTATATCGTATGGATCGATGCAAATGGTGGAGCATCCTAAAAGAGATGCAGGAAGTATTTCATTGACGTAGTTGTCACCGATGCTCAGCATTCTGTCGAATGGTACGTCCCATTTCTCGGAAATGCGTGTCAATGTTTCAGCTGTATGTATAGGCTTGTTTGCCTCAAAGATTTTATCATGGAAAAAAGAAGTGAAGCCTAATTTTTTGATAATGATGTCACTATCCGTCTGTGGGCTGTTGGTCATAAGAATCAGGGTATATTTTTCATGAAGCTTTTCCAATACGTCTGCAAATTCCTTCAAAGGCATCAGTTCAAAGTCATCAGTCATCATATGCTCACGGGTTTGAAGGAAGGCCTTATATGCATCTTCGCTTGATAAGCCATGGTGCTTTGCGATGGCAACCGGTACCCACCACAGATCGCCGATACTTAGCATGTCCAATAGATCGAATTGCAGCGGATCAGGGTAAAGTTCCTTTATCTCGTGAGAGGGTACAATCTCTCCGTCCCATTTCCAGCCTTGATTTACTTCACCATGGTGATGAGCAAGGACGAGGTCTTTTTTTGCATCATATACCCTGCCGATTTTCAGCGTGTGTTCTCCTTTGCCAACTGCCGTATAGTCTTTTTCAAACTGTTCCTGTGTTTCTAAAGGCAGCCTGTTTTTCAATAGCTCGGCATAATAACCAAAATGATGTGTGTCTTCGTATAAAGTTCCGTCTAGATCAAAAACAATGGTTGTAATTTGTTCCAAGTGATTCGCTCCTTTATCCGTTCTATTTTCATTGTACTACAAAGAGCGCCCGCTTCCATCCCCTTATGCTTTTTTTACAATTTGAGTATAATGGAGGAAGAAGGAGAGGTTGAAGGTGAAAATTACTTTTTTAGGAACCGGGTCTGGAGTTCCGGCCAAGCACCGTAACGTGTCATCCATGGCCCTACATATAGATGATAAGGAAAGTTCGCTCTGGCTGTTTGATTGCGGGGAAGCCACGCAGCATCAAATTTTACATACATCGTTAAAACCAAGAAAGATATCGAAAATTTTTATTACCCATTTGCATGGCGATCACATTTTTGGCTTGCCCGGTTTACTTAGCAGCAGATCATTCCAAGGTGGTGATACACCATTAACGCTTTACGGACCAAAGGGGATAAAGAATTATATAGATATTTCCTTGTCCGTAAGTATGACCCATGTGAAATATCCATTGAATGTTGTTGAGTTTGATGAGGAAGGGCTGATCCTCGAGGAAGAGGAGTACAAGGTTATTGGGAAGAAGTTGGTCCATGGCATTCCTTCGTATGGGTTCCGCATTGAGCAGAAGGAGCTGTCTGGGGCGTTATTGATGGATAAAGTAAAAGAGTCAGGAATACCTGCGGGACCGCATTATCAGCAGTTGAAAGAAGGAAAATCCATCGAATTAGCAGATGGCCGCGTCTTTCATGGGCCAGATTTTATCGGTCCACCTAAAAAAGGAAAAGTTGTCACGATTCTTGGAGACACTAGGTACAATGAAGTGTCGGTTGAGTTGGCAGTGGAAGCGGATGTGCTTGTTCATGAGGCGACTTTTGCCGCTGGCGATGAACAGTTGGCGCACGAATATTTCCATTCCACGACTGTCCAAGCGGCGAAAGTGGCACAGGATGCCGGAGTCGGGCAGCTTTTGCTGACTCATATCAGTGCAAGGTATCAGAAGGATGAAGTGCTGATGCTGGAAAAAGAGGCTCGTGATATCTTTCCTAGGGTGAAAGTTGTCGGGGATTTTGATGTGGTTGAAATAAAATAATGGTGAGAATGGGTGTCCTGGGTGATGGGACACCTATTTTTTGTGTGGACAGCTACTTTTTGGCGGAGAGCGGAGGCGGAAATAGGTTGGCAAAGCGGATATCAACGGAAATTTTCTTATATCAACTAGAAAATCGATATATCGACGAAAATGAACAGGATAAAGAATAAACGACACCAACCGACTTTTTCCCCACAACACCACCCGTTGCCAATTCCGCAACAAAAAATCAAAAAAAACCCTGACCGCACAATCCTACCGCGCAGCCAGAGCTCCAAACTTTAACACTTTAAAGTAGCGGGGGTCAGGCCCCCGCCAAAATCTTACCAACCACGATCATACTGCTTCGGTGCTTCAATCTCCACACCAAGCTCTTTCGCAGCAGTTCTTGGCCAATATGGGTCACGCAGGAGTTCGCGCGCCACGAAAATCAGATTGGCACGGCCGTTTCGCAGGATTTCCTCCGCTTGCAGGCCGCTTGTGATCAGGCCGACTGCACCAGTATCAATGCCGGCACCAGACTTGATTGTTTCGGCGAATCCTACCTGATAGCCAGGGTAAACATCAATCGGAGCAGGTACAACAGCACCGGAGCTCACATCCACTAAGTCGACGCCCTGCTCTTTCATCCAGGATGCATACATGACATAGTCTTCCGCTGTCAGGCCATCAGGATGATAGTCATTTGCACTGACTCTCACAAATAATGGGCCATTCCAAACTGTATTGACTGCCTCAATAATTTCACGAAGGAAACGATAGCGGTTTTCTGTACTCCCGCCATAAGCGTCTTCACGTTTATTGGTCAGAGGGGATAAAAATTCATTGATCAAATATCCATGAGCACCATGAAGCTCGATGATATCAAAGCCGGCTTCCTTCGCACGTGTTGCACCTGCCACAAATGCCTCCACTGTTTCTTTAATATCCTCCTGCGTCATTTCTACAGGTGTTTTCATTTTGTCGTTAAATGCCAAAGCGGATGGAGCGTAGATATCGCCTTCCACCATTGCTTTGCGGCCAGCATGTGCAAGCTGGATGGCAGTGGCAGAGCCGTGCGCTTTCAATTGTCTATTCAATTCTTTGAATCTAGCGACGTGATTGTCACTCCAGATTCCAAGATCCTGTGCGGAGATGCGTCCTTGCGGTTGTACCGCTGTGGCCTCGACCATGATGAGACCAACCTGGCCGACTGCACGTGACACATAATGCGTCATATGCCAGTCTTCCACTTGCCCATCCTCGTTGTGACTGGAATACATGCACATAGGGGACATCACAATGCGATTTTTTAAGGTGATGCCTTTTACTGTATATGGTGAAAAAAGAGCTGATTTCATGTGTCATTCCTCCTATTTATTTCGAGTACCTAAAATATTATATCAAATGTTTTTTCGACCTCCAAAAGATAGGTGTTCAATTGCAGGAATTAATAGTATGATAGGAGCAAAATACTACAAACTAGAGGAGGATGGGAGATGCGCTGGCAGTCGAAAGAGCAGTTGACAGATCTTTTGGTATCCCTTGTCCAACACGGAAGTGTGACGTTATCAGGTGAAGAGAAAAGGCTTGCTTCTTTTATTTATTATCAGTTGAACCATCTGGATTATTTTCAAGCGCAGCCTGGCAATCTGGAGCTGCATCGCATGGAGGACGGACGATCTTTTGTTACCGCTCTCGTAAAGGGTTCCTCTAAAAAGGATACCATCGTCCTGGTCAGCCATTTCGACGTAGTCGGGGTAGAGGACTATGGCGTGCTGAAGGAATTGGCATTCCAGCCGGTGGAGTTGACCAGGGAATTGGAGAATTATACGGAGGTACTTCCTATTGAAGCAAGAGAGCACTTGCAATCAGGTGATTGGCTCTTCGGACGCGGTGTGATGGATATGAAGGCGGGACTTGCCCTGCAGATGTCATTGCTCGAAAAGGCGGTTGCAGAAAAATGGGATGTCAATCTGCTGCTTTTGGCAGTGCCGGATGAAGAGGTCAACTCCCAGGGGATGCTGCAAGCGCTTCCTGCTCTAAGTGAGATTGCTCGGAAGAATGACATTACTTTCAAAGCATGTGTTAATTCCGAACCGATGTTTCAACAATATCCTGGTGATGACAATCTTTATCTATATTCCGGATCGATAGGAAAGCTCTTGCCAGGTTTCTTCTGCTATGGCAAGGAAACGCATGTCGGAGAGCCGCTCTCAGGACTGAATGCCAATCTGATGGTTTCTGAAATCAGTAGATTGATGGAGTGGAACGCAGACCTGTGCGAGCAGGTAGGCTCGGAAGTGACACCGCCACCGACAAGCCTGATTCAAAAAGATCTTAAAAATGAGTATTCTGTTCAAATCCCGCATACAGCGGTTACCTTATACAATGTACTTTTTATGAAGAAGTCATTGGAGGAGTGGGAGGATGACCTGCTGTCCATCGCCAAGCAGGCTGCGGCAAATATTGAACAATTTTCCCTCGATAAAGTGGAACTGTACAAGCAGTTTACTTCATTTAAGGAACTTTCCGTCAAAGTTGCCGTTTATACTTATCAGGAGCTGCTGCGAAATGCGAAAGAAATTCATGGGGATCACGAAGTTGACTTGAGAATTTCGTCGGTCATCACAGCTTGCTCCCATCTCGATGAGCGTGAACAGTCAATCAAAGTGGTGGAAGAGGTTGCTTCCCTATGCAAAGAGCTTGGGCCGATGATTGTCCTATTCTTTGCACCTCCATATTACCCAGCGGTTGTAACCGAGGATGACGAGATGATGGGAAATGCACGTGCTTTTATCTCAAAATGGAAAAAAGGTGCGAATATTGAATTCGTGGAACAGCGCTATTTCTCGGGATTGTGTGATTTGAGTTTCATCGGAAAAGGGGATTACACAGCGAAAAATCGTCTGCCGCATAACATACCGGTCTATGGTGCCACCTATACGCTGCCGTTCCAAGAGATGGAAGAGTTGCAGATGCCGGTTTTCAATTTGGGACCAGTCGGAAAAGATCCACATCAGTGGACAGAAAGACTGAACATCAAGTTTTCATTTGACGAGTTTCCGCCAATTTTGGCTGATTTTGTGAGAAGTTTATAATTGATGAAAAAGAATGAAATCACTCAGGTTTCATTCTTTTTCATGTACAAATTGGTTAATTATGTTAAAATAGTTCATAATATTCAATTTATTCGTATGCAGTCTGGGAGGACAATTCAATGGGGAAGACAATGGATTATCAAATTAGAAATTATCTAGAAAAGGATGCGGAAAAAATAGGTTCCATCAACTTCTTATCCATGCTCTATTATCGATTCAACAAAGACTTTAAACCGGAAAATATTTATTGTGCTGTAAATTCTGAAGGGGAAATCTATGCTTTTGGCCATGTGGTTCCAGATCAAACATGGTGCAAGATTGAAGATAGCGACAATGATCCCGATTTCATACATAAAATAAATCTGGAGCTCGAGATAAACGAGCATTTTGCAGGGGTAGAAGCCTGCCTAGAGGAACTATTGCAGCATCTGTTGAACAAAGCACAAGAAATGAGAGATTTATATCCTCATAAAAAAGTAGTAGTAAGCCACAATATCGACTCCGACGATTTTGAGGAAATGGATTTCTATCTCTCAAACGGGTTCGTCGTTTCTAGAAATCATATCATCATGAAAAGAGATTTGACTGAACCGATTCCTGATGCGCCACTTCCTGAAAATATCAGAATAAAAAACTGGAAAATGAAGACGGAGGCAGAAGAACAACAGTATCTAAAAGCGGAAGGGGACGGGGATGAAAATGGCGTTTCCTGGAGCCTCAATCATCTCAGATGGACGAAATCAGGATCCGAATGGGATACGTTTACCGCTTTTGAGGGAGACCAGGTTGTCGGCAGTTGCATGACTTGGGGATTGGGTGAAAATCGCGGGGCAACAGAGAACATTTTTGTTTTGCCAGATTGGCGAAGAAAAGGCGTAGCGAAGGCAGTCATAACAGAAGCTCTTAAGTTCCTTAAGGACAAAGGGAAAACGGAAGCGACTCTTGGTGTCTTTGGTGAAAATGAGAAGGCAATTCCGTTGTACCGATCATTGGGGTATAAAGTAATTGATGTAAAGATTGAATTAGGCTTAAGTATATAAAGAAAAGTAGCTCATCTAACTTTCCGGTCTATTTAATTGAGGTGCTATTAGTGACAATATTTGTCCCAGAATGGATAAAAACCGTATTTGATTTCGGATTATTGTTTTTAGTTATTTCTTCTTTCATTTTTATTGGTATTAAAATAGAGAATACTTTTAAAATCCCTTATAGTAGATGGTTAATCCCAATAGGAATTTTCATTGCGAGTTTTTTATCTTTGAATACCATTCATCAAACCTATAAATCTGTCGGACTAATGGAGAACGATATTATAATTAGCGGAGAGGGAGAAATTATCGAGATAGAAAATAGGAATGACTTGCTGATTACCATGGATGAGGAGCTATTTGTATTTAATGATAGTCCGTTAAATGAAACCATCCTGTATGAGTTTAGGACGCTGGGAAATGACTTAATAAAAGTGGAACTTAGTTATACTTCGAATGAAATTGATACAGATACACTTCAGAGGATGTTCAACAGGTTTGCAGGAATAGTGGATTACGATACTAACATACCTCCATTCCTCTCTTATTCCAGTTATTTTGATGAAGTTTGGAAAGAACAATGGGAAGAGGGATTAACAGCTTCATTTATGCAACTTAATAAAGAAGAATTGTCTGATGAGAACATCAAAGAATTGATACTGGAAAATGAAGAACTCGTGTTAAATGAAATCGAACGGAATGCATTTAAGATTCATTTAGTGGAGTGGGAGTAATATTTATTTAAAAAGCAGTGAATTCCTTTATGAATTCACTGCTTTCTTTTCCAAGCTCAATTCGATGTACTTTCCCTCAACTTCTCCGCAATCTCCTCTCCCATTTCCCTGGAGCGCTTGGTCGCCCCGTCGATGCAGGTTTCAAAAGCTTCGGATACTTTCAGGTCATTCAATAGGGAGATTCCGTGTTGCGTGGTGCCGCCAGGACTGGTCACCTCAGCACGCAGAACATCGGCATCCTTATTGGTCTCCTGCAGCATGTGGGCGGCACCGATCAGCGTCTGGCTTACGAGTTTCTTTGCGACATCTGTATCCAGTCCTTGTGCCAATGCTGCTTTTTCCATCGCCTCTGCAATATAATAGATGTAGGCTGGACCGCTTCCTGAAACGCCCGTGACTGCATGAAGCTGTTCTTCTTCTACAATCGTACATAATCCGATAGCTGAAAAGATGGAATGCACAAGTTCCAGATCCTCGTTTGTGGCGAATTTTCCTTTTGCAATGGCTGTGGCAGATAAACCGATTGCTGCGGATGTATTCGGCATGGAACGGATCACCCTCAAGTCCTGTTTGAAAAGCTGCTCGATCACTTCACTGGATATCCCGGCGAGAACGGAAACAATTAGCTGGTTGCTACTAACAAACGGCTGGATTGAAAGTATTCCATCCCGGGCATCCTTTGGTTTCATCGCTAGAAAGATGACATCCGCATCCTGTACAGCCAATTTTTTGTCCTCAGTCGTTTTTACTCCATATTTTGATGAGAGCAGTTCCAGACGGTTTTTATCCTGCTTGTTGGTCACCACTATATTTTTCCTATCACAAATTTCCTGTTTCACAAGTCCTGCAACAATGGCCTCAGCCATGGATCCGGCACCGATAAAAGCAATTTTCATTTCCTCCACGCTCCTTTTTAAATAGAAAAAGACCCATCTGTCCTAGTAAATAAGGACGGATAGGTCTTATCCGCGGTACCACCTTGATTGGTTGGTTAAACCCAGCTTTCATTCCCGTATCGTGGGGGACGATTAGGTTTGCCTAATTGTTCCTGGGTAGGTTCAAAAGAACAGGGGATGAGGAGGTCTTTCAGCCGGTGAACCTCCATCTCTTGCATCCTTCTTCTTTCTACTAGTCCCATTCGTCACGTTATCTTTTATAATTTTTTACATTATGCAACGGGATGGAAGGAAAGTCAAGGGGATATTTGTCACGATTCAAGAAAAAAAGAATGTTGCTATTTAAGAATAATTGAAGTGGAATATTTTTAAAATTTATGAAGATTAACCCTTTCTTTTTTTGCCGAAATAGTGCATTCTTTAAGTGAATAGGTATTCAGTGGTGGTTGTGTTCAATTATTTTGTTATAATTTTACCAAACCATCCTTACATAAAACGGACAAAACAAAAAGGGGATTTCTATGAATCAGCTTTCTTGTAAGCAAGAAATAAAACAGATTACCATACCGACTCCTTTTGCTGTTGGAGATGTACATACTTACATTATTATTACAGATAAAGTGACCCTGGTGGATGCTGGAGTAAGAACGATGGAAGCATGGGAGGTCTTTCAAAATGAGCTTAAAAAGCATGGCCTCAAGGTGTTGGACATCGATCAGGTACTGATTACACACCATCACCCAGATCATGTCGGCCTTCTTGATTATCTTCCTGCCAATATTCCCGTTTATGGACATGAAAGAGCTCATCCATGGATGACGCAGGATCAACGCTATTTCACTACACATGATGCATTTTATAGAGAGATGTTCGCCCAAATGGGAGTGGAGGAGCGTTTTTATTCCCTTCTCGGGGCCATGGATAAGCCACTTCGTTTTTCTTGTCAAAGGGGATTGACTTCCTTTGTCAAAGAAGGGGATAGGTTGGAGGGCCTTGCTGACTGGCGTATTTGCGAGACTCCCGGTCACGCGAGCAGTCATTTGGTTCTCTATGACGAAAAGAGCGGTACCATGATTGGTGGAGACCTGATTCTTGCACATATCTCCCCAAATCCTTTGGTCGAGCCGCCATACTTGGGAGAGAAGGACCGGAGAAAGTCGATGATCGATTACATATCGTCCATTAAAAAAATGTTAAAATTGCCGATAAAACGTGTGCTTCCTGGCCACGGGGAAACAGTACAAGACGTGCAGCAGCTTTTGGAGGAACGATTGCATCAGCAGGAAAAGCGCGCAGCCAAGGTAGAGGCTTTTGTAAAAGGAAATCCTGCAACCGCCTATGAGATCTGCCAGCACCTTTTCCCGAAAGTGTTTGAAAAACAGCTATTACTGACGTTGTCTGAAACGCTGGGGCAAGTGGATTATCTGATGGAGATGGAACGGATAGAGGTGGATGCCGCTTCCCTTCCGTATCGATATAAAGCGAAGGAAGGGGTGTCTTGATGGCGGAATGGAAGGGGAAATATATTGTTATTACCGGAGCGTCTGGTGGTATCGGTAAAGCCCTTGCCCTCGAGGTTGCCAAACGTGGAGCCACCCCGGTGCTTCTGGCGCGTTCGTTGAATAAGCTGGAGCAGGCTGCGAATGAAATTAAAATGAATACCGGAATTTCGGCGCCCTACTTCCGACTGGATGTACGGAGCAGGGAGGATGTGGAAACTGTTTTTGAAAAAATGCTTGAGCAAATCCCTGCCATCGATGTGTTGGTTAACAATGCAGGCTTTGGTATCTTTGATGAGGTGCATGCATTGTCACTCGACGATATGAGTGAAATGTTTGAAGTGAACGTATTCGGTTTGATTGCTTGCACGAAAAAGGTATTACCTAAGATGCTGAATCAAAACAGAGGCCATATCATTAACATTGCATCCCAGGCAGGGAAATTGGCCACACCAAAATCCAGTGTATACTCTGCAACCAAGCATGCAGTTCTTGGCTTCACTAACAGTTTGAGGATGGAACTCCATGATACTGGTATTCATGTCACAGCGGTCAATCCAGGTCCAATCCGCACCAACTTCTTTGACATTGCCGATACATCGGGGCACTACAAGAAGAAGGTCGATAAGTGGATGCTCGATCCTGACATGGTTGCAAAAAAGATTGCGGATGCCATGTTCACCAACAAGCGGGAAATCAATCTTCCTGGCTGGATGAGCATAGGGAGCAAGCTTTATCAACTGTTTCCTGGGCTTGTTGAGAAATTTGCCGGGAAGGCATTTCGCCAAAAATAGTCTTGTAACCTTTTTTCGGACAATTCGTCAAATAGGAAAAAGAGGTGAAAAAGATGAAGTTGAAATTTTTTGCAATGTTGAGTTGCTTCCTTCTATTGTTCGGATGCGGAACGGCTAATGACAATAACGGCAATCAAAACGGTTCAGGGTCAGACACTGCACCTCCAACAGATAACATGGAAGATGAAGAGGCAGTGGAGGATCTGACTGGCCATATCATTTCCATTTCAGATGAAGGCAACATCCGTATCCTGGTGACCGGTTCCCACGCGAACAGCTCAGGTGTGTCCGCAACGATGTACACCCTGGAAGAGAGTACAAAGGTCGAGGACACAGAGGGCAAGGGGTTGAAGGCTGCCGATTTGAAGGTGGGAATGAAGGTTACCGTCTGGAATACCGGAATTGTAGCGGAATCCTTCCCGGCCCAGTCCGGTGCTTTGAAAGTGGTAGTGGATGCAGGTCAGGATGGGAACGAGCAGGCGGCCATTGAAAAAGCGTTAGGGGAAGTCAAATCCGGTGATCCATGGCATGTGGAAGCGGTTGAAGAGATGGACGACAGCCAGTATAAGGTTACACTAAAAAATCTTTTTGAGGACAGTGAACCAGTCGAAGTGGAAGTTCAACTCTAAGAAATATAAAGCAGCTCGCATTTTTGTTTAATGCGAGCTGTTTTTCATGCTCTTTTCCCATAATGATTGAAAGCCGTACATGAGGACTGCTTTTATCAAGAATAGAAGGTATAGTTGGGAATTTTTCATTTTCTTCAGGGCAAAGATACCAATATTTTTGAACCAGAAATAAAATGGATAGACAAACAATGCATCCACTACTGCATTCAATAGGAAGAACAGTCCGAACCTTCCATAGGTCAAACGTAAGATCCACAACGACCCTGCGAAAAAAGGCCCTACGATAAAAGCAAATTCATTAATGAAATACGGCGGTATTTTCTTATAGATCTCCCACCATTTAAGCTTTTCCGCTAGGATACTCTCCAAGGAAATCACAATAGACATAAAAATGGTTGCTGGCAAAAATCGCTTAAAGTGCTTCCACCCAAGAAAAGGAAGTGTGAGCAAAGAAATAATCACCATGACCCATAGCAATAGAACAGGACGCTTCTTCAACTGTCATCCTCCTTTTCAAGATTGGTTGCATATTAGGATGTGTGATTTAAAGGAAATTATGACCTATAGGTTTTTCAACTGTAATCTTTTTCAGGATTTGAAGGATGGTATGTAAAGGTAAAGGGGGATGAAGTTTGCGTAATAGAAGTGCTGTAGTATTATTTTAAAATTGAAAGAGAATAACCTTTTGGTCGCAATTTTAGTGTTATGCGGGTATTTCGTTAATTGAAATCTTTATCACTCGTTCCGTATCATTTGCAAACTCAATATCGACTTTTACACCAAATTCTTTTTGATCTTCTTTTAACCAGAGACGGAAAGTTTCAACTGAGGTCTGCTCCCCTTTCTTTCTGCCCACATGAAGGTAGTCAATGATATCTGCATTTGGATACTTCTCCTTAGTTTTTTGCATGGCAATTTTCCCCCACTTAGCGTAAGGGGGAACTTCTAATTTGGTATTGGCATAAGCGATCTCTTCCGTATAAATTGATGGACCAATTCCTGCACAAATAAAGAAAATCATCAGAAATGCTATAAGCGCTCTCAAATTATTCTCTCCTCCTTTTCTATTTGATTTCACGAACAAAATAAGGAATGCTCCTCATTTTATGGTTTCTTTGTCTGAACATGGAGCGTGTGGGGGCGGTGAGTACTTTTCATATATAACCTGAAATCCATACATCGAAATTGACTTAACCAAAAATAGGAGAGATAACTGAAACTTGGAGAATCTCACAAGAGTTACATATCCAATCTTTTTGAACCAATCGAGCATAAAGTAGGTGAAAATAGCATCTATCACAATATTCACCTTCGTATATAGCTTGAAATTTCCAAAGGTGTATTTCAATATCCAGAGTGATCCAACAAAGAAAGGACCTAAAATCAGCGGCATTTCCCCCAAGACATTCGGTCTTATTGCAAAAGGGAACCACCACCATTTTTTCCTTTCGGCTACAATCCCCTCTGCAGTTAGATATAAACACATGAATATGGTTCCCGGAAGAAACCGTTTAAATGATGACTTTCCGATAAACGGGGCAGTGAGCCAAGGTAAAATGGTCAGTAATAGTATTAAAAATTTTGAATTCCTCATCTGGAAACACCCTTTATGATTCATGATACGTATATTTTTCCTAATCTTTAGCAAGTTATGTGCAGGTATTTTTATTAAAATACGATAAATCATTTCTACTACCCAAATTCCTGTCGTACATATAAAGTATAGGAAATGGAGGGGGAGGAGATTTTGCAAAACTATACGATTTCGGTATGGGAAGAGCATTTTTTTTGGTTGGGAATCTTACAAGACCATGCTTATTTTATTAGGGACCATCTTTCACCCACAGAAGTGGAATATGTGAAAACAGCTCAGCAGTATATCAATTGGTTCGGTGAGCTCAATAATATGTTGGGGAATATTCCTAAGTCCGCTAACCACTCAGATGAGAACATGGTTTACTTCTCTCAGAGGGTCTGGCCGGTAGCGAAGGGTTATTTTGATTTTGAGGGAAAGTTGCAAGCTCTTAGAATAGATAACCAAGTGAATCTTAATTTATCTCCTACCTATTTAAATGGTACGTTGGCAGAGAACCAAGAGTATCTACGGATCTTAAGCCATTTGGTTCAGGGAAAAGAGCCCGAGCCTCTTCCATTGGTAAATCTGATGGATTTGTGGCTCGAAGATCAATTGGGTCATGCATTGCTTTTCGAGGATTTGCTTGACCCTATCGAAATTGCTACTAGACGGCAAACAGAGGCCTATATTGGAATTTATCAGGGCTTTATGGTACAAAATCGAATTTTAAAAGGATATCTGCGGTTCAAAGAGCCCGGTTTTGCAAGGCAGAGGGAATTCGCCAACGAGGTCGGACAGACGACCCTTGAAATGAGCCGGTATATTTCCACCATGGTGCATAAATTCAAAGGAAATAAGCTGCTTAACGATTCCACACTAAGATTTCTGGAGCATCATTTTCCAGAAACCTGTTATTTTATCAAAAAGCTCAGCTATTTTGCGCCAGAATTACAGGATGAAGCGGGTAAATGCTCATTGAAAAGGATTTCCTATTAAAAATTGCTATGAAATGGCGCTTCCGCTATAGGAAGTGCTTTTTTATTTTTTGATTGTAGCTGAGTTCGTGCGAAACTACGGGGAGTTGATGCCAAACAGCTGAAAGTTCGTGCCAAAGTCATCAGAGTTCGTGCCAAATAAGGCAAAGTTGATGCCGAACTATTTTGCACGACACCGTTTCACTCAATTGCCACCAGAAAATAGCCACAAATAAAAAGGGATTTTTTCCTTGTTTAAGGAATATAGTCTGTAAGCATTATTTGGGAGGGATAAGCATGGAGATGTTGTTCAAGTACAACTGGATGGTTCGGGAAGAGTGGTACCGCTGGTGTGAAGAAGTGGAGGAAGCTGAGCTGTTGAAGGAGCGGACTGGTGGAGTGGGTAGTATTCTGCATACCCTTTTTCATATTGCTGATGTGGAATGGAGTTGGATCAGGATCTTACAGGGGAAACCCGACTTTATCGAAAAGTTTGAGAGCTACAACAGTTTGCAGCAGGTACTTGAATTGGATGCTTCCTTTCGCCAGGAAGTGCAGCAGTTTGTGGAGAAATGGGACAACAATATGGAACACAAGCTATTACACCTTCCTGAGCGGGATGGCAGAGTGGCTGAATATACTTGGGGAGAAGTGATGCGCCATACCTTGGCACATGAAATACATCACATCGGCCAGCTTTCTGTATGGTCAAGGGTCAAGGGAATTGGGCCGCAAACCGGTTTCTGCAAACGTTATTGGGAGAGGTCTTTTTATTCACCATTGAAGAGAGGTGTTCAACATGCAAAAATGGTACGGTTCAGCAGGTGTCTGCATCAATGAACATAAGGAGATTCTGATGGTCCTGCAGGGAAAGCCTGACGAAGAGAAGGTATGGACGGTGCCATCTGGCGGATTGGAGAAACAGGAAAGCTTTGAAGAATGCTGTGTGAGAGAGATCCGGGAAGAAACGGGGTATGAAGTGGAAGTGGTGACCCCATTAAAAGTGAAGCAAGGAACTACATACGGTATCGACGTGGAGGTCCAATATTTTGAAGTGAGAGTGGTCGGAGGAACGCAGCAGATTCAGGACCCAGACAATCTTATCCATGAAATTGCCTGGAAAAGTGCAGAGGAATTGACGGGATTGAAGCTTTCTTTTCCGGAGGATAGGGATTATTTGCTTGATTTAATGGGATGCATGAAACTTAGTAATGTCTGAAAAATTCTATATAAAAAGGTGAAGACATGAACGAATTGAAGATAAGAAGTATGATGAAACGCCTTAAGAGCGAGGATCCCGGAAAGCGTTTTGAAGCACTTGGCACTTTGTATGAATGTAAGGTGGAAAAGGATCTGGAAATCAGGGTCGACCTGTTAAAGGAATTGGTGGTACTGGCTGCCGGCACTTTTCCTGAGTCTGTTGATGGGTGGGACAATCCTTCCTATTATCTGATTGATTTCGTGTGCGATTATCCCATGCCTGAGGTGATGGAACAATTATTGAAGTACTTTGACCGTCTGCCCTCGGATGCAAAAGTGAGGGTGATGGAATTATTTTTAGCGACCGAGGATGAGGAACTATTTTATGAAATGGAAGAAAAGCTTGTTGCATTGATAAAAAACGAGGATGTCCAGCTTCCTGTTGATCAGCTCACCCGATATCCAGTCTTTGTGCGGGATGTAGTGGAGCGCACTTTTGAAAAGATTCATTCTCCTCATTATAAATTTTCGATGTATGAATTTATCTCTGCCATCAATGAATCCGATCTGGAATGGGGCTACAGGAAAGAAGAAGTGCTTCCATTGCTTCATGCAGACTATGAAAAACTGAGGGATGAGTACCTTTCCTACGACAAGGATTATCATGCCAAATTTGTTTACACCACTTGGAAGGAAAGCTATTTTACCTTCCGTTACCATATGAGCATGCTGATCGGTCTGATGAATTATTATTACTCTAAAGAAGCGGAAGTGTATTTAAAGGAAGCGCTGGATTACAAGGACCCTGTCATCCGCGCAAGGGTGCTTCATGTATGTATCGAAAAGAATATGGAAGTCGAAAAGGACCTTTTGGATGAACTTGCGAGCAATCTTGAAAGTGCGGAAGGCCTTTATTGGGATCTGAAATCAAGCAACAAGGAACACCTTTATCCGATCAAGGAAAAGAAGCAGCCCCTATTGGCAAAAGCGAAACTCTTCACTTATCTTGTCTATCTGAGGGATGAAGAAGGTAGGTTGATGAACAAATTTCCGGAAGAGATTCAAATGCAGGATACGATAGAAACTGAAAATCAATACAAACAGCCGGTGCGATATTATCTGATGAGCTTCAAGGAGTCCGGCGCCGACTATGTGGCTTGGGTCGGCGGCTATTCTCTAGAGGACGGGGATGATACTGCGCATGTCTGGGAAGGGACATATACGGATTTCGTGGAGCTCGATTCCAAATCCCTGGAGGGGCATAAGCAGGATTTCTTTTCAAGACGGGAAGAGATGAGTCAGAAATACCATGAAGAAATCCATTATGAAAGTGCCCCGAAATTGTCAAAAGGCTTGTGGTTCTTCTACGCCATTCTCATTTCGCATTGGGTGAGAGTGTTGTTAAATGGGGTAGATGATGAGGTGTACATTTCTATCGGATTTACTGGGCTTGGCCTGCTTCTGACAGCCTATGAAATGTGGAAAATCAAGCGCAGCAAGATTTCCATCGTGGGACAGGAGCTGATTGTGAATAAAGGAAAAGACTCGAAAGTGATCCGCATTCAGGATATAAAAAAGGTGAAATACAACAAGAAGCAAATCGAGATCTTCAATAAAGAAAATGCGCTGCAGCTTCAAGTTCCATTGAAGTGGGTTAACTATGACCACTTTTCCTATGTATTGAGAGAGCAGACGCAACATTTGCGTGAGAGGCCTTTTATAGAAGAGTAAAAGAAAAACTACCATTTTTGCATCAGAAAACGCAGGGTTTTTTAAAACCCTGCGTTTACATTATTTGTTCAATAACAAGTAATAGTATTTGGGAATAGGCTATGTAAATCCAACTTCCATTATTTTTTATCCCTTTGACTTTCCAAGCAAATTTAACCCTACTGCACCCATTACAAGAGTAGAGACAATTATTGTCACCACAAATGTAAGGTGAGCCGTGTCGTTTGTTCCGATAGATACACTATGTAACCACCATAGCTCGATTATGACTATCAGTGCCCATAACATATACACTGCTGCTAATCTTTCTCTCTCCAAAATTCTCTCCCCTTTATGTAATATTCTCTCGGTCACATTTCTGAGATTATCAACCGAATTCCATCTATTTAAATAATACCATAATTATTCCATTTTATTGTCTGAATATCTTGACTATTTCGTTCGGAAATACAATTTATGCTGGAATAGTAAGCCGTTTTTAAGGTGGTTCTCTTTATCCTTAATGTTAAATCCAATTTTCCTTATTTTTTTCCCTAACTCTTCAAAAAATGTTATAATTTTCATAATTATTCCATTAAAGAAAGGGTGGGCAAATGGGCTCTCGAATCATGCACCTCATCATTGCCAATAGAATCGCTGAAAATTTCCCCGCTCTGAACAGGCCTGGTTTCCTTTTAGGGGGAATTGCAGCGGATGCCGTCTCTCCCAAGGACCTTTCCCACTTCTACGGCGGAGATGTTCAGGACTATTCCAGGATGATCGATTACAACGGATTTCTGGATAAATATCGTACGTTGCCGCAAAAGGATTATATTCTTGGCTACTATACGCATCTGATCGCGGATGACCTATGGCTGAAGGGATTTTATCTGCCATGGCTGAAAAACAGGATGGAACATGATCCGGATATCCTCAGGCTTTATCATGAGGACTTTCGCCTGCTGAATGCGAAGCTGTTGGATTATTACGGACTGGATGTTGAAGTGTTGAAGGAAATGGAACAACACTGTGCCGCAATGGTTGATTTAGAGGAAGTGACCATTAAAGACGTGCTCGATTTCCTCCCTTATGTAAAAAGGGATATGCACTATCCATCCGTTGACCTTCAAGCAACATTGAAGGTTTTCACCCTTGAGCAGATAGTCGGGTATGTGGAAACGTCGGTGGATAAAGGAATCATACATATTAACAAGGCATTCGGGAGTGTGGGGAACAATGAACAATCCTTGGAACAAAGTAATATATAAAATCTGGGCGCCTGTGTATGATAAGCTCTTCAACTCGGGCTCTTTCCTGCAGGCACGCAGGGAAATCTTTCAGGAGCTGCCTTTTGAAAAGTGTCAAAAGATTTTGTTTGTTGGTGTGGGTACCGGAGCGGATCTGGAACTGATTCCCCATGCAAGTCTGGATATCACGGCTATTGACTTTTCTCCAGATATGTTAGAGAAGGCGAAATCTAAGTTCAAAAATTCCCGCATCGAATTTTTGGAGATGGATGCGCAGAACATGACATTTCCCGGTCATTCCTTTGATTATGTTGTTGCGAGCCTCATTCTCTCTGTTGTTCCTGATGCGGAAAAATGCTTTCAAGAGATGGAGCGGGTTTTAAAGCAGAACGGCAGCCTGATTGTGTTTGACAAGTTTGCCCCCAAACATAGAAAGCTCGCTTTTGGCAAACGAGTCATCAGGCCGTTCGTTCAACTGCTTGGAACGGATATCGGGTTGAATTTTGAAAAATTGTATGAAAAGTTTAACAGGAGCTTGAAGATTGTAGATGACAAACCTGTGATGATGAACGGGATGTACCGGAAAATACTGATGAAAAAAGAGGTTTGAAGGGAGGGTTTCGCATGTTTCATGTGAATGTGGAAGGCGCGGTATTCCGGGGTGGCAAGTGGCTGGTGATAGAGCGGAGTAAAAAAGAGGGCCACGCAGGAGGATTGTTATCACTTGTCGGCGGTACGGTCGATCCGGAAGGCTTCTCTGCCAATATTCTGGAGAGAACCGTCCAAAGGGAAATGTTTGAAGAGGTTGGGGTAAAGGTGAAGGACGAGATGATCTATGTGAGAAACACTTCCTTCATACTGGACGATGGCAGCGAGGTAATCGATATCGTGTATCTTTGCGAGCTGTTGGAGGGGGAAGAGGCATTTGTCAAAAGTCCGGATGAGGTGGAGGCGGTATACTGGCTCACCTCAGAGGAAATCATCGGGCACCCAGATGCCCCTGTCTGGTTGATCGATAGCATAAAGGCAGCTGAGGCTGTCATAAAAGTCAAAGCTTGAGAGTCCGGTCTCAAGCTTTTTTCATTGGCTCAAATATTCATACACCACATCATTGACGACTTCAAACACATCAGAAGAAGCGTCATCCATCCGTAAAATCTCCGTAATTTCAGTTGTCATCCTTATATAATCCTCTTCACTCAGGGGCACCGATTCTAGGTCATGCTGGTACTGAATGAAACAATTTCTGATCATCTTGCGCAATAATTTATTTTCCACGTTTTCACCCCGTTATTCCTTTAGTATAAAGGATTTGTGCTTAAAATAAGAGCCTGTCGTCGAAAAATGTCGGAAAAGTACTGGAATTTACCATTGAAACCGAACGTATATTCGCTTATTATTGGGTATATACTACTAATACGAACGTATATTCTGTTTTAGAGAGGTGTGACCCTAAAATGGATTACAGCCAGATGCCAAACAACAAGATTCTTTGCGTAGATATGAAGAGCTTCTATGCCAGCTGCTCGGCTGTCATGATGGGGCTCGATCCGCTCTCCTGCTATTTGGCGGTAGTCGGAGATACAGAGAGACAGGGGAGTGTCGTCCTGGCCGCTTCCCCGATGCTGAAAAAGGAATTCGGAATCAAAACAGGCTCACGAAGATTCGAGATACCCAATGATCCACGTATTCATGTGGTCAATCCTCAGATGGCGACTTATCTTCGCATCTCCACCGAAATAACCCGTCTTTTCAACCGCTATGCACCAAAGGATGCGATCCACACGTACAGTGTCGATGAGAGCTTTCTGCAGGTGGACGGAGTGGAAGGCCTTTGGGGGGACGCCACCATCATTGCACAGAAAATAAAAGAAGACATGGAGCGGGAATTTCAGCTGCCATGTGCCATCGGGATCGGACCGAATATGCTGATGTCCAAACTCTGCCTGGATCTTGAAGCGAAAAAGAAGGGCATTGCCGAATGGACCTATGACGATGTAAAAACGAAGCTATGGCCCCTTTCGCCATTGCGTGAAATGTGGGGAATCGGCTCAAGGGTGGAAAAAACACTCAACCGCATGGGGATTTTCAACGTCGGGCAGCTTGCAAACTACCCGCTCGAGCTGCTGGAGAAGAAATTCGGGATCATGGGTAATCAGCTTTATCATCATGCATGGGGCGTCGATCTGTCAGAGCTCGGCGCACCCATCATCCAAGGGCAGATCAGCTTCGGGAAAAGCCAGATCCTGATGCGCGACTACACCGACCCAGAGGAAGTGAAGCATGTCCTTCTGGAAATTTGCGAGGAGGTGGCAAGAAGGACGCGTCATCACCGGAAAGCCGGTCGGACGATCAGCCTTGGCATCGGCTACAGCCGCGACGAACTTGGTGGAGGCTTCTATCGTTCCCGGACGATGGAGCGGGCAACCAATATCACGATGGACCTTTACAACACCTGCTTGGAATTATTCGAAGAGAATTACGAGCATAAGACGGTAAGGAAAATAGCCGTCTCCATCTCCAACATCGTCGACGACAGCGAGATGCAGCTCAGCCTGTTCGAACTGGAGCGGCCAAAGAAAAGACAGCTCGGCTACGTGATGGATCGCATACGTGGAAAGCATGGATCGAATGCACTGCTCCGGGCGGTTTCCTATACAAATGCAGGAACGGCGAAGCATCGCAGCAGACTGGTTGGCGGACATAAAGCATAAAGGAGGTGCACCGAGTATGGCAATACGTGATCGAGGAACCATCAAATGGACGTCCATGATGCTGCCGGAGCATGTGAAGCTGTTGCGGGACTGGACGAAGGAAGATCTATATGAAACAAAACCGGAACTCGACGAACAGCGGCTCGAAGAAATGAATGAGCTGTTTTGCGAAGCGATGGAAACGGGTAAGGAAGTAACCATCACCTATTATGAAAAGAGAAGATACCATCTGTTCGTAGGAGCGGTACATCATCTGGATGCCCATCAGCGCCGTTTGCATGTAGTGGATAAGTTTGGTGAGGCGAGCTATCTGATCCTGGACAATATTTTGGATATCTCCTAAAAAAGAACATCCTTCCCGATGAAGGGGAAGGATGCCAATGAAGGACGGTCAGACTGCACGAGGATGCGTCTGACTTATTCCTTTTTTATATCTGTTCGAAATAGCCAAGCTCCAAAATCGCTGCAAACACGTCGTCACCCTCATCGTAAGTGACTTCGACCTCTTGGCCGGGCTGAAGCGCAAGAGCAAGCACACCAAGCAGGCTTTTCGCATCCACTACCCAATGCTCCTTTTTGAATAGTACCGTGCCAGGATAAGAGCTTGTTGTATTGACAAGGCTGCTGGCGGATTCCGCAAAAATAGGTTTTAACACTTTAAGTTTCAATTATATCTTCCCCTTTGGACTGTAATACTTATTAGTATAAAGAAAAAGTTGGAAACAACAAGAGAAAAATATTGATATCGATTGGGAGTGAGAACATGAAAATAGATGTGACAGAAAAGACACCACAAAAAATCCTCACTCCGACAAGCGGATTTCTCGAGGGCTATACCCATTCATTGAATCCATATATCGGCTGTGCCTTCGGGTGCTCCTATTGCTACGTCAGGCAGAGTCCGGTCGGATTGTTCCGGAAACAGGAGTGGGGAACCTGGGTGGATGTAAAAAAAGGGGTGGCAGAAAAGCTGAAGAAGGAGTTGCTGCTGCTTCGGAAAAAAGGAAAGCAGGTAATCATCTTCATGTCATCGAGCACAGATCCATATCAGCCAATCGAGCACAGGGAGCAAATTACGCGAACCTTACTTGAAGTGATGACGGAAATCCCACCTGACTTTCTGTTCGTACAGACAAGAAGTCCCATGGTGACAAGGGATATTGATTTGTTGGAAAAGCTTGGGGACAAAGTGATGGTCAGCATTACCGTGGAGACCGATCTCGAGGAGGTGCGGAAACGCTTTTCCCCCGCAGCACCGCCCATTCCCGCCAGGTTGAAGGCGTTAAAGGAATTGCGTGAGGCCGGCATCCCGGTACAGGCAGCCGTAGCCCCGGCCTTGCCTTTTTCGGATAAGTTCCCACAAAAGCTTAAAGGCCTGGTGGACCGCATTTGTGTTGATGATTTTACTGGTGATGGAAGCGGAGGAGAGCGGACAAATCGGTTGAAAATCGATGAGCGGTTTGACGGATCGGAGAAGGAAGAGTGGTATAAGGGAAATGTTCAGAGGCGCGTCTGGGACAAACTGAATGAGGTGTTTCCACCCGGGAAGCTGATCCTTAGTCCAGAAGGGTTCATGCCACCAAAAAAGAGTATGGAACCGTAAAGGCCCATACTCTTTTATGTACATGATAGGCTGAACCGTATCAGTCGTTCAATACTTGCTCAGCCCTCACACAGGACTCGAAATTCCCTTTATGGGAAGCGTCACAATACGGAAGCTTTTTGGAAAGCCCGCAGCGGCAAAGCGTGAATGCAGGCTTGTCCGGGAATTTGTTGCCTTCTGCATCAATCAGCTCCACATCCCCGGTTACACGGAATCCTCCGTTATCCAGTACTTTAATCGTCACTTTTGACATTGGTAAAACCCTCCTTCATATTCAGATATTAGTATCGTACCTACAATTACCCAATTTGACAACAAGAACTTGTACCCCTACCACCCTTTCCAAATGCCTTCTGGTTATACAATCGGGTAAAATATGGTACAATCAGGCTAACATTGAAACAGTTGGAGGCATGAAACGTGAAAGTGACGTTTACTGAAAGAGCAGCAGAACGAGTAAAAGCAAAGCTTGAAAACCAGGAAGGCAAATGGTTGAAGCTTAAATATGATACAGATGGATGTGGATGTGTTGTCAGCGGAGTCTCCGCATTATGGATCACACCGGAGAAAGAGGACGACGATGTCGCATTGGAGACCAATATCGGGCCGTTGTTGATGGAAAAGTCAAAGCTGCTTTTCTTCGATGAGGATATGACAGTCGATTTCGTAGACAGTGCGAATACATACATGCTGAAGTGTCCAAGCCAGATTTTGAACCCACGCATGTCACTACTCGTAGTGGAGGGAACGAAATGAGTGTCGAAGGCAAAATCAACTCCTTGAAGAATGCCGCCCAATCCAAGACATGGGCATCCTTCCTGAATAATAATCACCCATACAGCCTGCTGCACTGGTCGATTGGCGGCATCAATCATGAAGATAAGGATGTATGGCTTCTGCAGGACGAAGTGACATTTGAAGTGCAGGAATTTGCAAGCTTGGATGTTGCCGTCGAGTGGATAACGGCAAATATGGATGGCATTACGGATGTACTGGGTTAATTAATAGGAAACTGTAGAACGAGCCAGAGATCTATTCTTTGGCTTTCTTGTTTGGTATCCGTATCCAACCTAGAACTTCGTGCACATACAGCCACACTAGGGTATACTTTTTACATATAAAGTAAATTAAAGTCAAGAGGGTTGATAGACATGTTGGATAATTATATAGCGAAGGTGCGGGAAAGATGCCTTGAGTATAAGTTAGATCCAAATGTAATTCCTGCCTTTACAAGGATGTCCAATGAGGAGCTTGCCAGAATACAAGGTGAATATAAAGAAAGATTACATATAATAAGATTGTTTATGGATAAATTTTTAGGAAAAAGCAAGGGAATTCCCTTATTGGTTGCAGTGACAGATGATAAAGGGAATATTATTGAATATATGGGAGATGAAAGTCTCGAGGATACGGTGGTCAATCAAATTGGACTGCAAAAGGGGGTCCAATTTACGGAAGAGAAGGCAGGGGTAAATTCCATTTTGGCCGCACTGGAGCTTCAGATGCCGGTACAGGTGATAGGGGAAGATCACTACTATCATTTTCTCCATCTGACAGCCTGCTACAGTGTCCCGCTGTTTCTTCAGAAAAAAGTAATAGGCACCATTTCCATGATGACATTCCTGCATATAGCGAACCCGATGATCATGGCTTCATTGGAAACCGTGGTAGATTCCATTGAACGGGAATTGGACCTGCGCGAACAGAACCGCTATCTTGATGAAATGAACCAGATGATCCTGGAACAATCCAAAACCGGCTACATCGTCCTCGATGAAAGTGGAAATATAGTAAAAGTAAATCCAAAAGCGAAAACCATCCTGGACAAGATACCTCATCAAAACTACTCTTCCATCAGGGATATGGAGCAGCTTGGAGAGGTTCATGAAAGATATGAAAAAAATGGTGAAGAAATACAAGATTACAAGATTATTCTCCAGAATGAAACAGAAAATAGAACCTGCCTTGTTAACTTTTTCCCATTCCAGGAAGGAACTCTGATACAACTCCATGATATCACGGAATATAAAAAGACGGAGTCCTATATTCAAAATGCAGAAAAGCTCTCCATCATCGGGCATTTGGCAGCGGGTGTGGCGCATGAGATAAAAAATCCGCTCACCACATTGAAGGGTTTCATTCAGCTTGTTCAGGAAAATAGATACAGTGACACCTATCCAGCCATCATGTTAAAAGAGATTGAGAGAATTGACCAGATTACAAACGAATTTCTCGTTCTGTCGAGACCGACAGTACAGGCGAAGGATTGGTATGATGTCCGTGAGCTTGTAAAAGAAATCGGGGTGCTCTTATCAAGCTTTGCCATCAGCAAAAATATTGAAATCACTCATAAATTTAAAGAAATTAAGCCTATCTATTGTGATGGAAATCAGCTCAAGCAGGTATTTATCAACCTGGTGAAAAACAGCGTGGAAGCAGTGAGACACAATGGAAAGCTAGACATATCGGTCGAATCACTTAATCCAGAGAGTGTGTTGATCCGTTTTATGGATGATGGGGACGGATTCCCCGAGCATATCCTGCAGAGGGTGGGACAGCCTTTCCTTACTACAAAAGAAGATGGCAATGGACTAGGGATCATGGTCTGTAAGCGGATAGTGGAGACTATTCATAATGGGAAAATGAGTATTAGAAATAATGAAAGCGGCGGAGCGGTTGTGGATATCATTCTACCGCAAACATGAAGGTGTCCCAGATGGATGGGGCATCTTTTTTGGATTAGTAAACTTGTCATTCAAATGTGACTATGCCACTATAGAAAATAGAGTTTTACTGAAAAGCAGAATGGAGAGATAGAAACATGTCAAAATTGCCAAATTGCCCGAATTGCGGGTCTGAATATACATATGAGGATGGAAATATGCTGGTCTGCCCGGAATGTGCCCATGAGTGGACGCTGGAAGCAGATACAAGCGAAGAGGAAAAAGTGGTAAGGGACGCCAACGGCAATGTCCTCCAGGACGGGGATTCCGTTACAGTGATCAAGGACCTGAAAGTAAAAGGAAGTTCTTCTGTATTGAAGATCGGAACAAAAGTAAAAAGCATCCGCCTCGTTGAAGGAGATCATGACATCGACTGCAAAATCGACGGCTTCGGCGCAATGAAGCTGAAATCGGAGTTTGTGAAGAAGGTATAGGCGGGATTGGGTAGTAAGAAAATAGCAGGTCTAATTGCAGAATAGGAATTAGACCTGCTATTTATTTTGTTGAATGAAGGTTTTTTCTTAATCTTCATTCCTTTGTAATTTGAAGCTGGTTGGTTCTTAATAATCTATTTCTTATTCAGCAAACGGGCCAGATTGTGGAATAACGACTTTAAAGAAAATTGGATATTTACATTAAAATATATAAGAAAGATTCTTAGGCTTTACTTTAACGTTCAGATGAGAAGAAATAGTATCTCTCATTTTACAATTTGGATAGTTGGCTAATGATATTCAATAATTTTAGAATTTTATATTCTAAAATTATTGAATATTTTATTTCTGAAATATAGAATGGTAATATGGAAAATTAATTATGGAGGTGACCCATGAACGTACTAAATATTGGTGGTAAAAATAGAGATACATACCAAGTCCACCTAGATTATTCTTTATTATGGGAAAGTGCTTTAGGTATAGCAGCAATTACAAATTCTCGTCTTTTTGAAACGTTAGAGAAGAAAAGGGAATTTGAACGGCAACTGGAAACGATGCCAAAAGAATTGTCAGTGGAGCTTAACTATGTAGAGAAAAACAATACTTGGAAGTGTTTGCTTCAACTATTACATAGTAACAAAAGTGCTTCCCATGATTTGAATGTATTCATTGCATATATTAAATGTCTTTCTGAAGAAGAGATGAGGTTTATTTGCTTCCCATACATTGGGAAGAATACTCAAGAAATTAGAAAACGTGTAGCTCAAGGGAACGTAGAATCTATACAAGTGTTAAAGGAATTAACAAGCGAGAGCATCTTCTTTCCTGACTACATCGAATTCATAAGCAAAGTTGATGTTACGGATCTTAAAAATCATCTTATAGGTGTCATTTCAAGATGGTATGAAATGGTTATCCTTCCCGTTTCAAAAGAATTAGAAGTTATCTTGAAAAGTGATTTTGAAAACAAAGACGTGATGAAGAAAAAAATGAATGCTGAAGAATTTGTTGGTTGGGCAACAGGAGGGATCAATTACATTCCTGAACCCAATGTACAAAAGGTATTACTCATCCCACAGCTAACTTATCGACCGTGGAATATCGAATCTTATATAGAAGAAACGAAGGTTTTTTATTACCCTGTTTCTAATGAGAGTATTAGTCCTGACGATAAATACCTACCAAATTATTTTTTAATCCAAAAACACAAAGCACTTGGAGATGAGGTTAGGTTAAGAATGATTAAGCTGTTATATGAGCGTGATTACACGTTACAAGAGATTACTGAAAAGCTTGAATTAGGAAAATCAACGGTCCATCATCATCTGAAAATCCTAAGAGCTGCCACGTTGGTTGAAATCAAGTCATCCAAATACAGGTTAAGAGACACATCTATAAATTCATTACCCAAAGAGTTAGAACTTTATTTGAATAAATAATGTTACGTATTCTATGGGAAAAGCGGTGACTTATGAAGAAGAATGTATTAAAAAACCGTGGGTTTGTATCATTGTGGTTAGGAACAGCAATATCAGAACTAGCAGGGGCATTTGGAACGTATTGTAATTCCATCTTGATATATGATATGACAGGCTCAAAATTAGCTCTGGGCAGTATGTGGTTGCTCTACTTTATTCCTTCAATCATTCTCCAGCTCGTGAGCGGCCCGTTTATCGATAAATGGAGTAGAAAGTGGATCATGATTGCCTCACAGTGGACAAGGGCGGTCATATTTTTAGTTCCTCTTCTATCGCTAACGAGTGGAAACTTAGAGCCATGGCATATCTATGCTGTTCAGATTATCATTGGATTACTGGCTCCATTATATGTGCCAGCGAGTCAGGCCATCACCCCTACCATAGTTTCAGGAGAGCAATTAAGCACAGCAAATGCATATATAGATGGTACTTCACGACTCATGATGTTTTTAGCTCCTGTATCAGGCGGAATTGTTATTGAGTACATCGGAATTAAGTTAACATTGTTATTTGTTATTGCTTCGTTGACTTTAAGTGGATCCTTTCTATTATGGTTAAAAGAACATCGAACTAAAAAAGATATTCGATCTACATGGTTAGAGCAATTTACGGATGGTATAAAGTTTTTCTTTAAAGGTCGAAGAATCGTCTGGTTAGGCATATTCCTGGGCTTTGTTCAATTTGGTGTTGGAGTTACAATGGTTATTAACTTACCATTTATTATTGATGAGTTAGATGGTAACTACAATGACTATGGATTATTTATGGCTGGGTTTCCTTTGGGGTATGTAATAGGATCACTTTTCGTAGGTAAGGTTAAATATAAAAGCAGAAGAAAAATCATGTTAGGAGCTCTGGTCATAGGGGGCTTAACATATGTATCTCTAGGGATCATTAGTAACATATATTTGGCTATCTTTGTTGAGATTATTGCGGGTATTGCCATGTCATTCTTCAATGTGCATAATACAACGATAAACCAACAAACCGTTCCGAATCATCTGATGGGAAAAGTTTTTTCCGTTCGATTAGTGATTATAAGAGGAGTGATGCCTCTTGGTGTACTTGTTGGAGGCGTGGTTAGTGAACTTTGGGGAATAAGACCTTTATTCATTTTAATCGGTGTATTAATATCTTCTGCAGCTATTCTTGGAATTGCATTTCCTTATTTTAAATTTATCGATGTTCCAGTTTCATCTAATGAAAATGTTGGTTCCTAAACTTTTTAAAGTCCATACTAGTATTCAACGATAGGGCGCTTTCCTGGAACAAAGGATAAGCGCTCGTTTTTATGTTGGCTAAGGAAATTTTTTATTGAAGGAATTTTTAGATTATGAAATAATTGGAATTAAGCAATATGCAGTTTAATGCAAGAAGGATTGCAGGAAATAATATATAAAAAATAAAAATTCTTATAATAACAAACTAAGAGAGGAGATAATACCTAATTTGAACATTCTAACTCTGATTTTAAGTTACTTAATAGGCTCAATTTCATTTGCTTTAATAATCGGTAAAGTGTTTTATAAGAAAGATATTCGTAATTATGGTAGTGGAAATCTTGGTGCAACTAATGCTTATAGAGTTTTAGGCATTAAAGCAGGAGTAATTGTTGCAATTGCTGATATATTAAAAGGTACGCTTGCTTGTTCACTTCCACTAATACTTAGCTCCACGGTTAATCCAATTGTATGTGGTTTATTAGCCATAGTAGGTCACATATTTTCTGTATTTGCTAGTTTTAAAGGTGGAAAAGCTGTTGCGACAGCAACTGGAGTTTTCTTATTTTTGACTCCATTAGGTGTTCTTGTTGGTTTTGTTGTGTTTGTGTTATCTTTGTTAATTACTAAGTATGTATCACTGAGTTCGATGTTGGCCAGTATATCATTATTCATATATAGTCTAAAATTTGAAAGTGAAATTATCATTGCACTATCACTATTAATATGTATATCAATAATCGTTCTTCATCGACAAAACATAAATAGAATTCTAAATGGAACAGAGAACAAAATAGTCGAAAGATATTGAGTGTTAAGGTAAAAGGTATCTTGGGAACTGCTAATCTACACCTTTTTCTTTATTCCGTTAAATTGGAGCAAGAAATGAACAAAGGTGGACTGTATCAGCAGTCCATTTTTTTTGGTCTTATTGACGTTTGGGAAAGGTGTATTAAAAAGGAATAATTCGAGAGGTGCTTTATGAAAAAGATTATACTTATCGGGTCTGGTGGATCGGGGAAATCCACACTGGCAAGGCAATTAGGTGAGAAGTTAGAAATAAAAGTATATCATCTTGATGCCTTATTTTGGAAACCTAACTGGGTAGGTGTTCCAAAGGAGGAGCAAAGTAAAATTCAAAATGATTTAGTGAAAGGGAAAAAATGGATTATTGATGGAAACTATGGTGGCACAATGGATATTAGGCTAAATGCAGCAGATACAATAATTTTTCTTGATATTCACAGAACAATTTGTGTATACCGAGCTTTTAAAAGAATGTTGCAATACCGAAATAAAATAAGACCAGATATGGGAAAAGGTTGCGAAGAAAGATTTGACTTAGATTTTTTAAAATGGATATGGGACTATCCAAAAACTAAAAGACCGGGAATTCTAAAAATGCTAGAACAATCGTCTAAAGATAAAAAAGTTTTGATTATAAAATCTCCAAAAGAAGTTCAAGAGTTCTTAAATAAAGTATGATAACTTTGATTTACAATCTTCAACTATCGGGCGCCTTTCTTGAATAAAGGCGTCTAATTTTGGGCCATGTTATAGAATAAGGTTTTGAGTAACCTATATTACAATATGTTTTAATAATCCAAGTAATAAAAGGTTTTATTGATTTTTTATATTGGAGTGGATACTATGACATCTTTTTTTAAACAAAATGTATTGTTGGAAGTAGATAATATTAATGAAATGGAATTGGCACTAACTGCTTTTAACTCAAAAAGAGCACTTTCTCTCGTTGATAAAAACCTTAAAGTCAAAAAAGTGGGTGATTGTACAATACTTATTGACTCAAAATCACCAAGTTCAATATATTACAATCGTATTAAGGGATTTGGGATAAATGATATTGATAAAATAGATGAAATTTTAGATATTTACGATTCTGAACAAATAACTCCCTGTTTTGATATGATTCCAAATAATATAAATATAGAAGTAGCTCAAATATTAATGAATAAAGGGTTTTATTGTGCTGAACAACTTCTATTTTTAGAGATAGAGCCTCATTTTGATAATTATGAAAATGGAGAAATCGAGCTGGTAAAAGTAACTGGGGAAAATGTAGTAGAATTCCTTCGTCTCATAGCACTTTCGAATGAAATGGAATTAGAGAAAGAACTAGTCAAAAGAAAAGCAGAATATTTTTTTCAGCCTAACTTTCAAAATTACATAGCATATATAGGTGAGGAAGCAATAGGAATGGGATCACTCTTTATTCGAGGAGAGAAAGGTTATATAGCAAATGATTTTACATTCCCTTCACATAGGGGAAAAGGAGTTCAAAAAGCATTGCTACATCATCGAATACAGGCTGCTAAAGAAATGGGATTAACAAAGATATATACAGATGTGGAGTTCGGTTCGGCAAGTCATAATAACATGTTGAAAATAGGGTTTCAGGCTATATTTTTAAATTCGTTTTGGATGAAAGCTGAATAGAAACAGTTTTACTAAAACAGCAAATATGAATACCACTAACATAATTTTTATTTATTCAAGAAACGGGCGCTATCATAGAACAAGGATTAGTGCTCATTTTTCATTTTATGGCCAGATAGTTGAAAAGTCATGATGAGCCAGCGAGCTTTAGAGAAATTCGTTTATTTTATGAAATATAAAGCGAAACTTTATGAATTAAATACCGTATAGTGTATAAGTGATCTTATTTAGCTTCATTAAATTAAATGTCCAATAAAATACAGGAGGTTTTGGATGAGAAAATTTATTAAGTATTTTTTCTGGACAGTACTTATCGGGTTTATTTACTATCTTGGTTTAAGGTATCAATTTCATTTAAAGGAAGATGCACAGAGGAACTATAATATACTACCCGTAGTTATATACGAAACTTTATTTCCTATCTTGTTAGGAATATTACTTCGCTTACCACGATTGATAAAAGAAATAAAAGAGGATAAAGAATGGTCAGTAAATTGGGTAAAGTTAATAACAGTCGGACTTCCTACACTTTATATTGCATTTGTTCCTCTTCTTTTTTTTACTATCCTTGGAAAGTACCTTCCGTTTATGTTAGAAATAGTACATCTAGATGTTTCAACAATATCTGGATTAATATTTGGATATGTGCTACTGGACAGTGTAAAAAAAGAGTAAAATTGGAAGCTCCATACTTACACTAAAGAAGGTAATAGTAGCTTTAGTTATGTTTAAACATATGGGAAGGATAAATGAAAAGATATTATTCTGCTTAAATGGCGCTTATCTGTAAAGGGGTAAGTGTCTTTTTAATTATCGAAAAAAAGATTGAGTTTATTAACTCGTTTTGAAATAATTGGTATTAAGCAATAGGGCAGCATTCCTGTTATGAAGAAAAAATAAAGAGTAATACCCTTTTTATTAAAGTTGGAGAGTGATTAAAAAAGATGAACTTTTATAAAACAACTGGAATTGTATTTATTGTTATGTCAGGACTTATGTATACACTTGAACGTGGATTTTCCTTGATTTCAACCAGTATAATTAAGGCTGGTTTTTTCTCTGGGACAAATACTGGTAAAATCCCTGGGGTAGAGGCAAGTGGTTTCTCTAGCAATTTATATGTGCCTCTTTTTCTTATTATTGGTGTGTCAATAGTAATATACGGTATTAAAAAGAAATAGCTTATTCCATAATAAAGGAGCGGACAAGATGATAGAAATTTTTTTACATAACCCACTATTAGTAATTATTATGTTAATGATTTCAATAATAATTTTTTTAGTATTCAAAAACAAAGCTAAAAGGACTAGCAATAAGGAAATAGGGGAATTGAAAAGTCGTGTAGAAGAATTAGAAAGAAAGTCCAATAACCACTAGGTGAGAATTCGTATCTTCCGCAAATAGGGCGCGTTTCTGGAGTAAGAAGAGGGGAAATAATATGTTTCGAAAAGATTGTTGTTGTAGAATTTATTTAAGTATACAAGGAGTGACCAAATGTGAAGGAGTTAATTGAAGAGTATGGTCAAGGATATGAGATGTTACGAAAATCTGAAGGTCTCACTGAAGAGGAGCTTCGATTTAAACCTGCACCTGATAAATGGAGTATTCATCAAATCTTAATTCATTTAGCGGAGTCCGAATTAGTTTCTACACAAAGGATAAAAAAAAGCAAGTGAAAGCACCCCTTTATAGGTTAGTGGGGTACTTTCATAAACTAGTATTTTTAAACACTAAGGTAGTCGTTTAGTTCATTATATTTTTCATCAATATCAAAATTGACTTCTTTCTCATGGAACCTAAAATTATCCGCTTGGTAGGTTGTAATATAAAGAACCTTGTAATGAACATCTCTTTTAATTTCTTGGATATAACCTTTTGAAAAAGAGTTAATACCATCACTAGACATTCCAGCGTCCCGTTCGGTGAGACCTACTATAAATTGAAAAACTCCTAATGTTCTATTAAATGCTTTCTGACCTGTAGTATAATTTATAGGTATTTCTATAACTTCAACTTCTGTTTCATATGTAATGCCATAGTTTTTAATGTTTTTTAATCTTATATTTGTATCACCGATAGTTATGAAATCTTTATTTTTATGTACTAGCATTACATTAGTTGCTAATAAACCTTTTTTACTTTCTCCAGGTTCATACCTAACGATTGATCCTTCTAGTATTTCATCATATCCTTTAATGTTAGATACATGAAAGAATCTACTGTCTCCATTCTCATCCTTAATAAATCCAAAACCTTTATCTTGGAAAAACTTCGTAACTCTTCCTTTCATTACAAAACCCCTCTATCTTTATATTCCAACATATGTGTTCTTATTATATACCTACAAACTTTCTAAAGGAACTGTTAAGAAAGGCACTATAATAAAATACTTTAAGAAAGAAAGGGGGATAGGTGTGACTTATTTCGAAATGTAAAACTGTCTAAACCCCTATATAGATCCCCTTACTCGCGTTGATTAGGGCTAGTACCAGCGAAGCTGTCACTACCTGTAATAAGGAATTAATTTAAATCTACACCATTTCTGATTGTACTTCTTCAATTGGAATTCGCTCCATCAGGCAAGGAAATGGGCTGCCAAGCTAGTGTAAAAGATGTTCTGCATGATGTCAGCCAAATAAAAGCGAATCTAGTAGTGTCAAACGGAGAGGAACAAATCGTTCGCACGAAACTACAAGGTGAAGCCCAAACCGCATTTGCAGCAATTGGAACAACTGCTCCACCTAGGGTATTGGAAAAGTAGACGTGTCACACTAATCTTTGTAGTGTTATGTTAGTGGGGAATAGCCTGAAATGCCAGTCATTTCAGGCTTTATCGTAATGCTCCGTGTCAAACTTGAGTTATGCAGTTAAAGGGCAGGATAGTTGAAGAAAGAAATGACATAAACAAAGAGGAATATTAAACTTAGGCTTGCTCAGCTCAAATCTTTTCCTGCCAGATAGGGGGTAAGAATGGCAACTATTATTTACACAGTAATATT
>NZ_JBNIKR010000016.1:0-63214 GCF_050107295.1 Sutcliffiella halmapala
ATATGTCTGGTAATGATGGCGAAGAGGCCACACCCGTTCCCATACCGAACACGGAAGTTAAGCTCTTCAGCGCCGATGGTAGTTGGGGGCTGTCCCCCTGTGAGAGTAGGACGTTGCCAGGCAAATTGGGGGAAAGATCAGTACTGATGAGGTGCTGGTCTTTTTTTGTGTTTGTTTTTGGTTTAGTTGTTTGGATTGGTGTAGTGGGGGATGGTACTTATTAGTGCCAGGCCCCTCTTTTTTTTGTGTGGGGAGAAAGAGGTTGTGTGGTGGAGGGAGGGGCCGGGCACTGGTGTGGGTGGGGAATTGGTTTTGTTTTTGTTATTTGGATGGGGTGATGTGGGGGATGGTACTTATTAGTGCCAGGCCCCTCTTTTTTTATTTTGGGGAGAGAGAGGTTGGTGGTGGAGGGAGGGGCCGGGCACTGGTATGTGTGTGGAGTTGGTTTTGTTTTTTGTTCTTTTGAGGAGTATGGTGGGAGGAGGTGCTGAGTAGTGCTAGGCAGAATGATACCCTCACAAGCGCAAAAGCTAGTTAATGAAGGAATCAATCAAGTTAACAGATACCTCACCCTCACGTTCCCTCCCCCAAACCACCATAAAATACTCCCACCCCACCCAAGGCCCGGTACACATCATCACACAAGGCCCCGCTCCCGCCAAACCATCATTTCCCCCAGACATACAGCCGCCTCCCAAACCGCCATTTCAATTTCTCTGAACAAATTTGACCAATTGATGTTTACATACGGTCCAAAAGTGGAATTCTGTTGTTGTGAGAGATATTTATTGAAAATTTTTTGGTGGTCTTATATATTTTAATTATAGTCAAAGATAGTCAAGGTCAGATGGGGGGATAGCATGAGGAACATATCTGATGTCATTGAACAATATTTAAAGCAGGTTTTAGAGCGAAGCAGGGAGAATTCTGCGGAGATAAAACGGAGTGAGATTGCTGATAAGTTTGAATGTGTACCTTCTCAGATTAATTATGTAATAAATACAAGATTTACAATTGAAAGAGGATACCTGGTGGAGAGTAAGCGCGGTGGCGGTGGTTATATACGGATCATAAAGATAAAGACCCATGATCACTTGCAGCTTATTGACCAGATTATTAATTTGATAGATGTGCGTGTTTCGCAGTCGAGTGCAGAGGATGTTATTTTTCGATTAGTGGAGGAGAAGGTAATTTCTGCACGCGAGGCGAAGATAATGGTTAGTGTGATGGATCGTTCTGTTATCTATTTAGGGCTGCCTGAGAGAGATGAGCTGCGGGCAAGAATGCTAAAAGCGATGCTTACTACTCTTAAGTACCGTTAAGGGGGAAAACACGATGGTGTGTCAAGAATGTAAGGAGCGTCCTGCGACGTTGCATGTGACGAAAGTTATCAACGGGGAGAAGTCGGAAGTGCATATCTGCGAGCAGTGCGCACAGGAAAAGGGAAATATGTCCATGTTCTCCGGTGGATCGGGGTTTTCTTTAAATAATCTGATTGCTGGATTGTTAAATTCAGAGCAACTGATTGCGAACAAAAAGCCGGAGGAGTTCAAGGAGACCAAGGTCCTCCAATGTGAACGGTGCAAGATGACATTTCCGCAGTTCACGAAGATTGGACGGTTTGGCTGTTCGGAATGCTATCGGACATTTGAGGATAAGATGCAGCCGATTTTGAAAAGGTTTCATAGCGGCAATACGGTACATGCGGGTAAGATCCCCAAGCGGATCGGCGGAAGCATGCATGTACGAAAAGAGATAGATGCGCTAAAAGAAGAATTAAAAGCACTTATCTTACAGGAAGAGTTCGAAAGCGCAGCGAATATAAGAGATAAGATTAGAGAGTTGGAAAAGAAATTAAGTGATAAAAGAGAGGAGGAGCAATAAATGTCTCTTGAACACTTTTTGAATAATGAAGTCAGTTCCTGGATGAAGCAGGAGGGTCCCGATTCAGATATTGTGCTTAGCAGCAGAGTGAGACTGGCCAGGAATCTGGAGGAGATGCGGTTTCCTACCGTTTCTAGCAATGAGGAAGCAAAGGAAATCGTCGAAACGATGAGAACACATTTTTCCGAGCGGACCTTTCAGGAACTTGGCGAATTGGAATTTCTTGTTATGGAAGAGCTCAACGCGCTGCAGAAAAGAGTCCTGGTGGAGAAGCATCTGATCAGTCCGCAGCTTGCAGAACATTCGACGTATGGTGCATGTTTGCTATCACCGAATGAAGAAGTGAGCATTATGATAAATGAAGAGGATCATATTCGTATTCAGTGCCTGTTTCCTGGGCTGCAACTGACAGAAGCTTTAAAGATGGCCAATGGGCTCGACGATTGGTTGGAGGAAAAGATAGATTATGCTTTTGATGAAAAACGAGGTTACTTAACCAGCTGCCCGACCAATGTGGGGACAGGGATGAGGGCATCGGTGATGATGCACTTGCCAGCACTTGTAATGACTCAGCAAATCAACCGTATTGTCCCGGCAATCAATCAACTGGGTCTGGTAGTGAGAGGGATATACGGCGAAGGCAGCGAAGCGTTGGGTAACATTTTTCAAATCTCGAATCAACTGACTCTGGGAAAATCAGAAGAAGATATTGTGAATGACCTGCTTAGTGTGGTGCAGCAACTAATTGCACAGGAGAGGTCGGCAAGGGAAGCATTAGTTAAAACTTCCAACATACAATTAGAAGACAGAGTTTTTCGTTCCTATGGTATATTGGCGCATAGCCGGGTGATGGAAACGAAAGAAGCGGCAAAATGCTTATCCGATGTACGACTTGGCATTGACTTGGGGTATATCGAGAATATATCAAGATCCATTTTGAATGAATTGATGATTTTAACGCAGCCAGGCTTTTTGCAGCAGTATGCTGGCGGTCCATTAAGACCAGATGAACGAGATATTCGTAGAGCGAGCTTAATTAGAGAAAGACTTCGTTTAAAATTATAAATTACTCGGGAGGCGATTATATATGATGTTCGGTCGATTTACAGAGAGAGCACAGAAAGTACTTGCATTAGCACAGGAAGAGGCACTTCGTTTAAGCCATAATAATATTGGGACTGAGCATATCCTGTTAGGTCTGGTAAGAGAGGGAGAGGGAATTGCCGCTAAAGCGCTGATTGCTCTTGGCCTTGGTCCGGAGAAGATTCAAAAAGAAGTGGAGAATTTGATTGGACGTGGACAAGATAGCGGACAATCCATACCGCACTACACACCACGTGCGAAGAAAGTGATTGAGCTTTCCATGGATGAAGCCCGTAAGCTGGGACATTCCTATGTAGGGACAGAGCATATCCTCCTCGGGTTGATCCGTGAAGGCGAGGGAGTGGCGGCACGTGTGCTGAACAATCTTGGTGTCAGCTTGAACAAGGCTCGCCAACAGGTGCTTCAGCTATTGGGCAGCAATGAGTCTTCAGGAGGCCATCAAGGTGGAGCGTCCCAAAATGTGAACACACCTACACTTGATAGTCTGGCGCGCGATCTTACAGCTGTTGCAAGAGAAGGCAGCCTAGATCCGGTAATCGGAAGAGCAAAGGAAATTCAGCGTGTAATTGAAGTACTTAGCAGAAGAACAAAAAATAACCCGGTTCTGATCGGAGAGCCTGGGGTAGGGAAGACGGCTATCGCAGAAGGTTTGGCACAGCAGATTGTCAACAACGAGGTGCCGGAGATTCTTCGTGATAAGCGTGTCATGACGCTTGATATGGGTACAGTGGTAGCTGGTACGAAATATCGTGGGGAATTCGAGGATCGTCTGAAAAAGGTGATGGATGAAATCCGCCAGGCAGGTAACATCATTCTATTCATTGATGAGCTTCATACGTTGATTGGAGCAGGCGGTGCGGAGGGTGCCATTGATGCATCCAACATTTTGAAACCTTCGCTTGCTCGTGGGGAGCTTCAATGTATCGGTGCCACAACCCTGGATGAGTATCGTAAATATATCGAAAAGGATGCCGCGCTTGAGCGACGCTTCCAGCCTATTCAGGTGGATGAGCCAACAGCGGCTGAGTCCATTCAGATTCTGACAGGACTGCGTGACCGCTATGAAGCGCATCACCGTGTGTCCATCACCGATGAAGCGATTGAACAGGCGGTTAAGCTTTCGGATCGTTATATTTCGGACCGCTTCCTTCCGGATAAGGCGATTGACCTTATCGATGAGGCGGGCTCCAAAGTAAGACTGCGTTCATTCACTACACCTCCTAACCTAAAAGAACTGGAAGTGAAGCTGGAATCCGTTCGAAACGAAAAGGATGCAGCTGTCCAAAGCCAGGAATTTGAAAAGGCGGCGTCCTTGCGTGATACGGAGCAGCGCTTGCGCGAGCAGCTTGAAGATACGAAGAAAACGTGGAAGGAAAAGCAGGGTCAGGAGAATTCCGAGGTGACAGTCGAAGACATTGCTATGGTAGTGTCCAGCTGGACTGGAATTCCGGTATCCAAGCTTGCCCAGACCGAAACAGATAAATTGTTGAACATGGAACAGCTGCTTCACTCCCGTGTCATTGGCCAGGATGAAGCGGTGAAAGCAGTATCCAAAGCGGTGCGTCGAGCACGTGCCGGTTTGAAAGACCCTAAACGTCCTATCGGCTCCTTCATCTTCCTTGGACCTACCGGGGTAGGTAAAACGGAACTTGCAAGAGCTTTGGCCGAGTCCATTTTCGGCGATGAGGATGCGATGATCCGGATTGATATGTCCGAGTATATGGAGAAGCACTCCACTTCCCGTTTAGTAGGGTCCCCTCCTGGATATGTAGGATACGATGAAGGTGGACAATTGACAGAGAAGGTTCGCCGCAAACCATATTCGGTCATTTTGCTGGATGAGATAGAAAAGGCGCATCCGGATGTGTTCAACATTCTCCTGCAGGTGCTGGAGGATGGCCGTTTGACAGATTCAAAGGGACGCACGGTCGATTTCCGCAACACGCTTGTCATTATGACATCCAACGTTGGAGCGGACGCACTAAAACGCAACAAGTATGTTGGATTCAATGTACAGGATGATAATCAGAACTATAAGGACATGAAAGGGAAAGTGATGGAGGAGCTCAAAAAGGCTTTCCGTCCGGAGTTCCTGAACCGTGTCGATGAGATGATTGTATTCCACTCCCTGGAGAAAACGCACCTCAAGGAAATCGTGACACTTCTGTCCGATCAATTGACGAAGCGTCTGAAGGAACAGGATATCGAATTGGAATTGACCGATGCTACGAAGGAGAAGATCTCAGAGGAAGGGTACGATCCGGAATACGGAGCAAGACCTTTGCGCCGAGCTATCCAGAAGCATGTGGAAGATAAACTATCTGAAGAGCTGTTGAAAGGGAATATTGAAAAAGGCAAGAAAATTGTCATGGATGTGGTAGATGGCGAGTTTGTTGTCCGTGACGTGGAAATAGTAAAATAAAGAAGATGTTCATGGTTTTTGGGACCAAAATTATAGTGGAGGTAGGCTCTTATTTTCAGAGCTTTGCCTCCTTTCTTGTATATGCGAATTCTTCGACTTAAAATTGGCTTGTACGGTAGGAAATAAGGTATCATAAAAAGAGGAAAACAATGGTATTTTAACAGAGAGAGGATTTTTTCATGGCAAAACGTAAGACGAAATTTATTTGTCAGGAGTGCGGATACGAATCTGCCAAATGGATGGGGAAATGTCCAGGTTGTGGCACATGGAATAAAATGACCGAGGAAATGGAAGAATCCAAAACTCCAAGAAGAGGTGGATTTACCACATCCTCCCCGACACTTGTGAGAAAAGCGGAATCCATTACGAAGGTGGAGACCATAAAGGAAGCCCGGATCCAAACCGATATGGCGGAGTGCAATCGGGTACTTGGCGGTGGCTTGGTACAAGGTTCACTCGTACTGATCGGAGGCGATCCCGGTATCGGGAAGTCGACACTCCTGTTGCAGGTGTGCTGTCAGCTTGCTGTGAAAAAGCATCGGGTGCTCTATATTTCCGGAGAAGAATCCGTACAGCAGACGAAGCTTCGAGCGGACCGCTTGGGCGTGCAGGCGGATGAATTGTTCGTATTATCGGAGACCGATTTTGAGTTGATCGGAAAAGCGATAGATGACGTTCAACCAACACTCCTTGTCATTGATTCCATTCAAACGGTCTATCATCCCGCTGTTACCTCTGCACCGGGTAGTGTATCACAGGTAAGAGAGTGTACAGCAGAGCTGATGAGGATTGCCAAAACGAAGAATATTGCGGTATTCATTGTAGGGCATGTAACGAAGGAAGGCTCTATTGCCGGGCCACGTCTGTTGGAGCATATGGTAGATACTGTGTTATATTTTGAGGGAGAGCGTCATCATACATATCGTATTTTGCGATCTGTTAAAAATAGATTTGGTTCGACAAATGAGATTGGTATTTTTGAAATGAAGGAGGAAGGGTTGGAGGAAGTGAAAAACCCTTCTGAAATATTCCTCGAAGAGCGCTCCAAGGGGGCTGCCGGATCAACGGTTGTAGCATCGATGGAGGGAACACGACCCGTGCTGGTGGAAATACAGGCCCTGATCTCTCCGACAGGATACGGAAATCCGAGAAGGATGGCCACTGGTATCGATCATAATCGCGTGTCGCTGATCATGGCCGTATTGGAAAAAAGGGTAGGCCTACTTCTGCAAAACCAGGATGCATATTTGAAGGTTGCTGGTGGAGTGAAACTGGACGAACCGGCTATCGATTTGGCTGTTGCTGTAAGTATTGCATCAAGCTTCCGCAACCAAGCGTCCGAACCTACGGATGTAGTGATCGGGGAAGTGGGACTGACCGGGGAAATCAGGCGGGTCTCCCGGATCGAACAACGAGTGCAGGAGGCTGCGAAACTAGGGTTTAAGCGTGTCATTATCCCTTCCAAGAATCTTGGAGGATGGACCGTTCCGAAAGAGGTCAATGTTATCGGCGTTGCCACCATTGACCAAGCGCTGCAATATGTTTTAGGAGGATAGGGATGGAGGAACTACGTTTGAACGAAAAAACGATGGCGGATACTTTACAATTTATCGCACCGGGTACACCAATCAGAGAGGGGATCAACAATATTCTCCGCTCGCAGACAGGTGGGTTGGTGGTAGTCGGCTTTAATGACAAGGTGAAAGACATGGTGGATGGAGGTTTCTCCATCAACTGTCCATTCAGTCCTGCCTATGTATATGAGTTGGCAAAAATGGATGGAGCCATTATATTAAATGAAAAAGGCACAAAAATTTTGTATGCCAATGCACAGCTGACTCCCAACCCGACCATCATCTCCACAGAGACCGGAATGCGTCATAGAACGGCGGAACGGGTGGCCAAGCAAACAGGGTGCCTTGTTGTTGCGATATCGCAAAGAAGGAATGTCATTACCTTGTATAAAGGAGACTTCCGATACGCTTTACGTGACATCGGAGTTATTTTTACTAAGGCGAACCAAGCAATTCAAACCTTGGAGAAATACAAGTCTGTCCTTGACCAGGGGATCACAAATCTTGGGGCACTCGAGTTCGAAGAGCAGGTCTCTTTATCCGAGCTGCTGCAGGTGATTCACCGTATTGAAATGGTTCTCCGCATCAAAAATGAGATTATCAGTTATATTAATGAGCTAGGTACAGAGGGAAGATTGATCCGTTTGCAGATGACCGAACTTTTGGCACATATAGAGGAAGAAGCGATTCTGCTGATTAAAGACTATTGTGTGGACAAAGATAGGGATGCTTTTGTCATTCTGAAAAAACTGCAGGAACTTGCCAATACCGATCTGCTGGATGATAACGTCATTCTGAAGATGCTGGGATATTCAGGCTTCATCAATCCGGATGACTTCGTGCTTTCAAGAGGCTACCGAATTCTGCATAAGATTCCTAGACTTCCGCCACTTGTGATAGAAAACTTGGTATGCAGATTTAAAAATATGAAACAAATCCTGCTTGCAACCGTAGAAGAGTTGGACGAAGTGGATGGGATAGGGGAAGTGCGGGCCCGGAAAATCAAAGAAGGCCTTAAACGGATTCAGGACCAGCTGCTGATCGATCGTCAAATTTAGGACGGACAATGGTGACAGGTTGTTTGCAATTACGTGTCAAATTTCTAACAAATGTAAATTTAAGAGCGTTAGGACGTTTTATTTAGAAGAAACTGTTTATAATGAATAAAGGGAGGTGAGGCAATGTTAAGGCGCATGGTTCAATTATTTTTTGTCATCCTTGGTGGGACATTGGGGATATTCTTTATCCCGGAGCTTTTTTCCCTTTTAAACATAGGAGATATTCCTTTTTTAACAAAGCCTTATACTGTTGCGATACTAGGAGCAATCATATTTTTTATCCTTACTTTTTGGTTAGTGGATTATGTGGTCGGAATTATTAAGTGGATAGAGGAGTCGCTAGTAAAAGCGCCGGTGACAGACGTGCTTTTTGGAAGCCTGGGTCTCATCTTTGGCTTGATTGTCGCCTATCTGGCCGTTATTCCATTAGAGCGGATCCCGTTTGTCAGCGTGATATTCCCGATTTTCATCACTATTTTGCTTGGATATCTCGGCTTTCAAGTTGGTTTCAAAAAACGAGACGAGCTTGTTAACCTGTTTTCGATCTCCAGTAAATTCGGAAAGAAAAAAGCTGGTGATGAGGAAGAGCTGGATCTTTCGTCCAAAAAGCTGAAAATCTTGGATACAAGTGTTATTATCGATGGAAGAGTAGCAGATATCTGCCAAACTGGGTTCCTTGAGGGCACCATCGTGATCCCTCGATTTGTTCTGGAGGAGCTGCAGCATATCGCAGATTCATCCGATGTGCTTAAAAGAAATCGTGGCAGACGTGGATTGGATATACTTAATAGAATCCAAAAAGAATTGGCAATAAAAGTGGAGATTTATGAAGGAAACTTCGAAGATATACAGGAAGTGGACAGCAAGCTTGTAAAATTGGCAAAGCTTACATCCGGTGTCGTCGTGACCAATGATTTCAATTTAAACAAGGTTTGTGAACTTCAGAGTGTTGAGGTGCTGAATATCAATGACCTCGCAAATGCCGTAAAGCCTGTTGTTCTTCCAGGTGAAGAGCTGACGGTTCAGGTAATTAAGGATGGGAAAGAGCATAATCAAGGAGTTGCCTATCTGGATGACGGTACGATGATCGTGGTCGAAGAAGGCCGTGATTATATCGGCAAACATATTGAAGTCCTTGTCACAAGTGTGCTTCAGACTTCTGCCGGACGGATGATTTTTGCCAAGCCTAAACAGCTTGAAAGAGCGGCACTTTAATAAAGAATAACATCTACCCTCTCAAGCGTTGCTAAGAGGGTAGATGTTATTTTAGCATAGATATTATATGGGAGAGTTTAGGATGAAATACCAAGTGATGGTTCTGGCTGCCGGCCAGGGGAAAAGAATGAAGGCAGGCAGAAACAAGCAGTTTATCGAGCTTGAGGGGAAGCCTGTTATTATTCATACATTGACAGTGTTTGAGAATGATCCAATGTGTGAAGAGATTAAACTTGTCATCAATGAAAAAGAGGTCCCGATTTTCAAAGAGCTATTGGCCACCTACCAGATTGCCAAGGTAAGCGAAATAGTGCTTGGGGGCAAGGAACGCCAGGATAGCGTCTACAATGGATTGCTTCGTATGGAAAATACGGAGATTGTACTTGTTCACGATGGGGCAAGGCCTTTTATCAGACAAGAGGTGATTCACCGATTGGTGGAAAAGGCGAAGCTTGAAGGAGCAGCCATTGTCGGGGTGCCGGTCAAAGATACGATAAAGAAGGTCAATTCAGCTTTGCTGATTATGGAGACGGTAGAGCGCGCCGCATTATGGATGATCCAGACTCCACAAGCCTTTCAATTTCCTATTCTGCAAAAGGCCCATCAGCAGGCAAAAGAGGAACAATATCTGGGAACGGATGAATCAAGCCTGGTGGAGCGAATCGGTGTTCCTGTACATATGGTCGAGGGTGATTATGAAAATATCAAATTGACCACTCCGGAAGACCTGATTGTCGCGAATGCTATATTAAAAAAACAAAAGGTGTAATAGCCTGGAATAAAGGAGAAACCAAATGTTTCGAATAGGACAAGGATTTGATGTACATCAATTTGCAGAAGGAAGACCGTTAATATTGGGTGGAATCACGATCCCTTATGAAAAGGGGCTGCTCGGTCACTCTGATGCGGATGTGCTCTTGCATACCATTTCAGATGCGTGCCTCGGTGCTGTAGGAGAAGGGGATATCGGCAAGCATTTCCCTGATACGGACCCCGCTTTTAAAAATGCCGATTCGGCTGTTTTAATGCAGCAGGTATGGGAGTTAGTAAAAGAAAAAGGCTATACTCTTGGCAATGTGGACTGTACAATCATTGCACAGAAGCCGAAAATGGCCCCGCATATCGAAACGATGCGTGCAAGAATAGCAGAGTTATTGGAAGCCGATATCACACAGGTCAATGTCAAAGCCACCACCACCGAAAAGCTCGGATTTACCGGTAGAGAAGAAGGCATTGCAGCTCAGGCAGCTGTTTTATTAATAAAGAAATAGAGGCTTTCCCTTTGCTTTTATGGTAGAATAATGCTTGGATTTTGAAAATACCCCCGTCAAAAGCTCGTCGGCTGACGGAAAAATGGAGGTAACCTCACTATGACAGTTCGCGTACGCTATGCCCCAAGTCCAACTGGGCACTTACATATAGGAAATGCACGTACCGCATTATTTAATTATCTTTTCGCCCGCAGCCAGGATGGGCAATTTATTATCCGCATTGAAGATACGGATAAAAAGCGCAATATCGAAGGCGGAGAAGAAAGCCAGCTGAAATATTTGAAATGGCTTGGCATGGAATGGGACGAGAGCGTCGATGTTGGTGGGGAATATGGCCCTTACCGCCAATCGGAGCGAAATGACCTTTATGAAAAATACTATACAGAGCTTCTTGAAAAAGGGCTTGCCTATAAATGCTACTGTACGGAAGAAGAGCTGGAAGCGGAAAGAGAAGGCCAGATTGCTCGTGGGGAAATGCCGCGTTACTCCGGCCAGCATCGTAACCTGACAGCGGAAGAGCAGACAGCTTTTGAAAACGAAGGAAGAGCTCCGAGCATTCGTTTTCGTGTACCCGAAGGTGAAATGGTCAAATTCAACGATATGGTAAAAGGGGAAGTATCCTTTGAATCTGATGGGATCGGCGACTTCGTTATCGTGAAAAAAGATGGTACACCAACTTACAATTTTGCGGTGGCCGTGGATGATCACCTGATGAAAATATCCCATGTTCTTCGTGGAGATGACCATATTTCCAATACGCCAAAACAAATCATGATCTTCAACGCTTTGGGCTGGGATGTTCCGACATTCGGCCATATGACATTGATCGTGAATGAAAGCCGTAAAAAGCTGAGCAAGCGTGATGAGTCCATCATCCAATTCATTGAGCAGTATGAAGAGCTGGGATATCTACCTGAAACACTGTTCAACTATATCGCCTTGCTGGGCTGGTCTCCGGTTGGGGAGGACGAAATCTTCTCGAAGGAAGAATTCATCAATATCTTTGATGCAGCCCGACTGTCCAAGTCTCCTGCTGTGTTTGATACACAGAAATTAGCTTGGATGAACAACCAGTACCTGAAGAAACTGGACCTGGACACATTGGTTGGACTTTCCCTTCCTCACCTGATAAAAGCAGGACGCTTCAGTGAAACGATGACAGAGGATGAGAAGCAATGGGCAAAAGAGCTGATTTCCCTGTATCAGGAGCAGATGAGCTTTGGAGCGGAAATTGTGGAATTGACGGAAATGTTCTTTAAAACTCACATTGAGTATAACGAAGAAGCACAGGCTGTTCTTGATGAAGAGCAGGTACCGGAAGTGGTGGCAGCATTCCGTGAGGAGCTGTCGGCATTGGAGGAATTCTCTGCTGAATCCATCCAGGCTTCCATCAAAGCGGTACAAAAAGCGACAGGCCATAAAGGGAAAAAACTGTTCATGCCAATCCGTGTAGCAACAACAGGTCAGACCCATGGCCGCGATTTGCCTCAAACCATCCATCTATTGGGCAAGGAAACTGTTATTGCCCGTTTGGAGAAGCTAATTAATTAACATTTTCAAGAAAACGTAATATGATAGAACTATCTTAAATAATATAGGCTTTATATCAGTCTGAAAATCAGTCTGTGTCTGAATGTAGATGAGGAGAGTAGAAGAAACTCCATCCGTTCCAGAGAGAATCGTCCCCGGCTGAAAACGATTCATGTGATGAATTCTTTGAAATGCACCTCGGAGTCTATTACTGAACAGCTTCATCGCTTATTAAGTAATAGCGGGCACCTCCCGTTATGAGGAAGAGTGGAGATTGCATATTTGTGCATCTCTAAACAGAGTGGAACCACGCCATCAGCGTCTCTGTGTCTTTTGACACAGAGACTTTTTTTATATAAAGAAAGGAGGAATGTGGGATGCTACGAACATTGAAAGAAGATATAGATGTCATTTTCGAACAGGACCCTGCCGCAAGGAATTACTTTGAAGTCATTTTAACTTATTCAGGATTGCATGCCATCTGGGCTCACCGTCTGGCACATGCTTTTTTCCGGAAAAAACTTTTTTTTATGGCAAGAGTGATCTCCCAGATAAGCCGCTTTTTCACAGGAATTGAGATTCATCCGGGAGCCAAGATAGGACGCCGCTTTTTTATTGACCACGGAATGGGTGTCGTAATCGGGGAAACCTGTGAAATCGGTAATAACGTGACTGTTTTTCAAGGTGTCACCTTGGGAGGAACGGGAAAAGAAAAAGGGAAAAGACATCCTACGATCCTGGATAATGCCTTGATTGCAGCAGGAGCGAAGGTACTAGGTTCCATCACAGTTGGAGAGAATTCCAAGATAGGAGCAGGATCGGTTGTATTAAAGAACGTTCCCAACAATTCCACGGTAGTGGGGATTCCAGGGAAGATAGTCATTCAGGATGGGGTAAGGGTAAAGAAGGATTTCAATCACCAGAATATGCCTGACCCGACCGGGGACCGTTTTATTGCATTGGAAAAGCAGATTGCAGAATTGCAGAAAGAGCTGCAACTTTTAAAAGAGAGGAAGAACGCAGATGACTATTCATCTTTATAATACCTTAACCCGCCAAAAGGAGAAATTTGTCCCGCTTGAAGAGGGAAAGGTGAAAATGTATGTGTGCGGACCTACTGTTTATAATTATATTCATATAGGTAATGCAAGACCGCCGATTGTGTTTGATACTGTAAGAAGATACCTCGAGTATCGCGGATATAAGGTGAATTACGTATCCAATTTCACCGATGTGGATGACAAGCTGATCAGGGCGGCGAATGAGCTGGGAGTGGATGTACCGACTATAGCGGAGCGTTTTATTGAAGCCTATCATGAGGATGTTTCCGCATTGGGCTGCAAGCAGGCAACCGTTCACCCGCGTGTGACGGAGAATATGGATATTATTATAGAATTCATCGAAGCACTGATTGAAAAGGGCTTTGCCTATGAGTCCGGGGGGGATGTGTATTACAGAACCAGGGAATTCAAGGAGTACGGCAAGCTTTCCCATCAGCCGATAGAGGACCTGCAGCTCGGTACCCGTATCGAAGTAGGGGAAAAGAAGCAGGATGCATTGGACTTTGTTCTATGGAAAGCGGCGAAGGAAGGGGAAATCTTCTGGGATAGCCCCTGGGGGAAAGGACGTCCGGGCTGGCATATCGAATGCTCTGCCATGGCGCGGAAATATCTTGGCGATACGATTGATATTCATGCAGGCGGACAGGACCTATCCTTCCCCCATCATGAAAATGAGATTGCCCAATCAGAGGCGCTGACAGGCAAGACGTTTGCGAAATACTGGCTGCATAATGGGTATATTAATATCGATAACGAGAAAATGTCGAAGTCCCTTGGCAACTTCATTCTTGTTCATGACATCATAAAGAAGCACGATCCACAACTGATACGATTCTTTATGCTTTCTGTTCATTATCGTCATCCGATCAATTACAACGATGAACTGCTGGAAAGCACGAAAAACGGGCTGGAGAGAATAAGAACCGCCTATACCAACTTGAAGCACCGTATGGAGAGCAGTGCCAACCTGACGGAAGAAACCGAAGACAATCAATGGCTCGAAAAGGTGGATGCATTGAAGAAGGAGTTCATTAAAGTGATGGACGACGATTTCAATACAGCCAATGCCATTTCCGTCCTGTTTGACATGGCGAAACAGGCAAATCTTTATGCCAGCGAAAAGAATACTTCCGTTAGTGTACTTCAGGCATTCCTCACACAGTTTGAAGAGCTATTCGGTGTCCTTGGCGTAGCACTAACTGAAGAAGCGGATTTGCTGGACGAAGACATCGATGCGTTGATCCAAAAACGGATAGACGCGAGAAAGAACCGTGATTTTGCGTTAGCAGATCAAATACGGGATGAATTGAAGGGAAAAAATATCATCTTAGAGGATACGGCACAAGGTACGAGATGGAAAAGAGGGTAACACATACATGAGTACCAACAATGTAGATGCAAAGCAACTAAATAGCCTGGCTCTTGCTTATATGGGTGATGCCGTTTATGAGACGTACATTCGTCATCATCTCTTGAAGCTTGGGAAGATCCGCCCTAATCAGCTCCATCGCACTGCAACAAGCTATGTGTCTGCTAAAGCGCAGGCACGCTTGCTGCACATGTTGGCGGAAGCGAAGTTTTTCACCGAGGAAGAGGAAGCGGTAATCAGACGGGGGCGCAATGCGAAATCCGGTTCGGTACCGAGAAATACGGACGTTCAAACCTATCGCTACTCCACTGCTTTTGAGGCATTAATCGGATTTTTATATTTATCGGGATCAACAGACAGAATGGAACAAGTCATCAAAGATTGCATTAAAATCGTAGATGAAGAAAGAGGTGAGTGAGGATGTCAAAAGAATTTATCATCGGGAGAAACCCTGTGCTTGAAGCGTTAAAATCGAAACGGGAAATCAATAAGCTCTGGATAGCCGAAGGGTCACAAAAGGGCTCCATGCAGCAGATTATTGATCTTGCAAAAGAAGCGAATGTACTGGTGCAGTTTGTACCAAAAAAGAAAATCGATCAAATGGCTGAGGGGAGTCACCAAGGCGTTGTGGCATCTGTTGCGGCCTATGATTATGCTGAACTGGAGGACCTTTTTCACTTGGCGGAGAAAAGAAATGAAACACCATTCTTTCTTATCTTGGATGAAATAGAGGACCCTCATAATCTGGGGTCGATCATGAGAACTGCGGATGCGGTAGGAGCTCATGGGATTATTATTCCGAAGCGTCGTGCGGTTGGGTTGACTGCTACGGTTGCGAAGGCTTCCACAGGTGCCATTGAGCACGTCCCAGTGGTAAGGGTAACCAACTTGGCCCGCACAGTGGACGAGCTGAAGGAAAAGGGATTATGGATTTTTGGGACCGATGCAAAAGGAACCGTCGATTACCGAAACATGGACGGCACCTTGCCGACAGGCCTGATTATCGGAAGTGAAGGAAAAGGAATGGCAAGGCTGCTCAGAGATAAATGCGACTTCCTCGTTTCCTTGCCGATGGTAGGAAAGGTCACTTCCCTGAACGCATCCGTGGCAGCAAGTCTGCTGATGTATGAGGTTTACCGCAAACGACAGCCGGCAGGAGTATAAAAAGAAATGGATATCTTGCTTGTAGATGGTTACAACATCATTGGCGCGTGGCCGGAGTTGAGAAAATTGAAGGATCAGGATCTTGCTCTGGCACGTGATATCCTTGTTTCAAAAATGGCGGAATACCAGGCATATACTGGCTATCGGGTGATGGTGGTGTTTGATGCCCACCTATCACAAGGCATTGAAACGAAATATAAAAACCATCGTGTGGAAGTCATCTATACCCGGGAAAATGAAACCGCAGACGAACGGATAGAGAAACTGGCAATCAGCCTCAGCGATATTCGCACACAGATTCATGTTGCCACGTCCGATTTTACCGAGCAATGGGCAATTTTCGGACAAGGAGCGCTGAGAAAATCGGCACGTGAGCTACTGAATGAAACCAATGCCATAGAAAATCGAATAAAAAAGAAAGTAACAAATTTTACTAACGAAAAGCCCTCAAAACGCATAGAACTAAACACTGAACTTTCAGCAATTTTTGAAAAATGGCGCAGAGGGAAGCGATGAGTGGTTGACGGTCAAATTAAGCCTACTGTATAATATTTCTATCTACTGTTTCGGTCGGAGGGATAGGTGTGATAGTGAGCGACCCAAGAAAAACTAGCAGGGTATTGGAATTAATGGAAGATGAACAGGTAGTCGAACACGTACATTTAGGTGATAGTGAAGCGCTCGACTATTTAATCAACAAGTATAAAAACTTTGTAAGAGCGAAAGCTAGATCCTACTTTCTCATTGGTGCAGATCGCGAAGATATTGTGCAGGAAGGAATGATAGGCCTCTACAAGGCAATACGCGACTTCAGAGAGGACAAGCTTACCTCCTTCAAGGCGTTTGCCGAGCTGTGCATTACAAGGCAAATCATTACAGCGATCAAGACAGCAACAAGACAAAAGCATATTCCACTTAATTCATACGTTTCACTGGACAAGCCTATATATGATGAAGAATCAGATCGTACGTTAATGGATGTGATTTCAGGTGCCAAAGTGATGGATCCGGAAGAACTGATCATTAACCAAGAGGAATTTGATGATATCGAAGTCAAAATGGCAGAGCTTTTGAGTGATCTTGAACGAAAGGTGCTAGTTCTCTATCTGGATGGAAGATCCTATCAGGAAATTTCAGAAGATTTAAACCGGCATGTGAAGTCAATCGACAATGCTTTGCAGCGGGTCAAAAGAAAGTTAGAGAGATACCTAGAATTAAGGGAGATTACCCTTTAATAAGTGTCCAACTCCATTTTTGGAACCGTTGACATCCATGTTACAGGTATGTTACATTTTTATGGACATCTATGTATGTGGTGGTGTACTCAATGCAGAGTAAATTGGTGCTTGCCTGTGCGCAATGTGGTTCTAGGAACTACTCTACTGTAAAAGGGAAGTCGCAAAATGGCGAGCGTTTGGAAATAAAGAAGTTTTGTAAGATTTGTAATGCTCATACCGTTCATCGGGAGACAAAATAGATAATAGTATTTATGGGGTTGGAGGTTACATGGATGCAACGTTTAACTAACTTCTTTCGTGGTGTAAACCGTGAAATGAAAAAGGTCTCTTGGCCTAAACGTAAGGAATTAACTCGCTATACAATCACAGTAGTAACTACCGTTGTTTTTGCAGCAGTGTTCTTCTATGTTGTAGATCTAGGGATTTCCGAGCTTATTCGTCTAGTAATACGATAAATTTCGCACTTATTCTTTTTGCACTTGAATAAGTCATGTTATATCATGGTATAATGTGATTAATACTGTTTACAAAAAAACCCGTCCAACGGGTTTTTTCATTTGGAGAAAAATAGGTAGCTAGTAAGCCTATCTTTTGTGATTAGTTGGCCATGTCAATCTAACCCGCTTCCCCTGATGATTGGAGTGCAAGGCGCGAGACTCCTGCGGGACGAAGTGGTTACGGGAGACCCCGCAGGCGCAAAGCGCCGAGGAGGCTCCCGAACAGCCCCGCGATCGCTGTCGCCTGGAACGGAGATCATCAGGGTGTTTAGAGTGTACACTTTGTATTCGAGGTTGGTTGGCAGCAATGCGAATAAGAATCAAGCAACAAAAAATAAAGATTAATGGGGAGGGACGGACAGTTAGTCCTTATACATGGAAAAAAGCTGGTACGTCGTTCATACTTATTCCGGTTACGAGAATAAAGTAAAAGCGAACTTAGAAAAAAGAGTAGAGTCTATGGGAATGCAGGACAAGATTTTCCGTGTTGTTGTTCCGGAAGAGGAAGAAACAGATATCAAGAACGGCAAGAAAAAAGTAACCAAGAAGAAAGTATTCCCAGGCTATGTACTTGTGGAAATCGTCATGACAGATGACTCCTGGTATGTGGTGCGTAATACTCCTGGTGTAACTGGATTCGTAGGTTCGAGCGGTTCTGGCTCAAAACCTACCCCTCTACTGGATGATGAGATCCAATTCATCCTGAAGAGAATGGGAATGGCGGAGAAACAGATCGAGGTAGATTTTGAAATGAAAGAAACGGTCCGCGTAAAAGAAGGTCCATTCGCAAACTTCACTGGACACATCACTGAGATGGATAAAGATAAGCATAAAGTGAAAGTTCTTGTAAATATGTTTGGCCGTGAAACCCCTGTGGAGCTTGACTTTACACAGATCGAAAAATTATAATGTAAAAAAACTTGAAATAATTTCGTAAAAGTGATATTATTTCAAAGGTCAGTATGTCTCTCAAAAAGAGACTATTAATAAAAAAATATTCTTTATCTAATATATAAAGAATGAGTTGAGTGGGAGGGAGCAATCCCAGATACCACATCACGGACTTAAGGAGGTGTGTCTCGTGGCTAAAAAAGTAATCAAAATGGTAAAGCTACAAATTCCAGCAGCGAAAGCTAACCCAGCACCACCAGTTGGACCAGCACTAGGTCAAGCAGGTGTTAACATCATGGGTTTCTGTAAGGAGTTCAACGCTCGTACAGCGGACCAAGCTGGTCTTATTATCCCTGTTGAAATTACGGTTTTTGAAGACCGTTCATTTACATTTATTACGAAAACTCCACCTGCTGCAGTTTTACTTAAAGTAGCAGCTGGTATCCAGTCTGGTTCTGGTGAACCAAACCGTAATAAAGTTGCAACAGTTAAGCGTGACAAAGTACGCGAGATTGCGGAAACGAAAATGCCAGACCTTAACGCTGCCAGTGTAGAAGCTGCAATGCGCATGGTTGAAGGTACTGCTCGTAGCATGGGTATCGTCATCGAAGACTAATCCATCGCAATCGCTATTGATTTAACTGCTGTTCGGGGTTGCGGATTCGGTCTATTGCCAATCCGCAACCTTTATTCGTGGGAGGTTATTCCGCTAAAACCACACAAGGAGGACATTTAAAATGGCTAAAAGAGGCAAAAAATACATCGAAGCTGCGAAACTTGTAGACCGTCAAACGGCTTACTCTGTAAACGAAGCTATCGAATTAGTTAAGAAAACAAATACTGCGAAGTTCGACGCTACTGTGGAAGTTGCATTCCGTCTTGGTGTTGACCCTCGTAAAAACGACCAACAAATCCGTGGAGCAGTAGTTCTTCCTCACGGAACTGGTAAAACTCAAAAGGTTTTAGTATTTGCTAAAGGCGAGAAAGCGAAAGAAGCGGAAGCTGCTGGAGCTGACTACGTTGGAGATGCAGATATGATTCAAAAGATCAGCCAAGGCTGGTTCGACTTTGATGTTATCGTAGCTACTCCTGACATGATGGGTGAAGTTGGTAAACTTGGTCGCGTATTAGGACCTAAAGGTTTAATGCCAAACCCTAAAACTGGTACTGTAACATTTGATGTAACGAAAGCTGTTAACGAAATCAAAGCTGGTAAAGTTGAATACCGCCTTGATAAATCCGGTAACATCCACGTTCCAATCGGTAAAATCTCTTTTGAAGATAACAAACTTGTTGAGAACTTCGGTACTATCTTTGAAACTTTACTAAAAGCTAAACCTGCTGCTGCAAAAGGTACATTCATGAAGAACGTAGCCGTTACTTCTACAATGGGCCCTGGCGTAAAAGTTGATACTTCAACTGTTGCAGCTGTAAAAAACTAACATATTGACATAAGTTAACTACGCGGTTATAATAATCGTTGTGTTTATAAAATGATATTGTTTGTACCGTAGACAGTAGGTGCTCATCAGAGCTTAATTCCCTACCGAGGTGTAGATTTTACGATAAAAGGCTTTATGCTTTTAAACTAAAATTTCTGCCTCCATGTTACGTGGAGGCATTCTTTATGTACACCGGTCGGTATGAGTAGTAACCAACTATATAGGAGGTGTAACGATGAGCAAAGCAGTTGAAATGAAGAAGGAAATTGTTGGAGAAATCGCTGATAAGTTCAAAGGATCTGTTTCTACAATCGTAGTTGACTACCGTGGACTTAACGTATCAGAAGTAACAGAACTTCGTAAACAACTTCGTGAAGCAGGTGTTGAGTTCAAGGTTTACAAAAACTCTTTAACTCGCCGTGCGGCAGAAGCAGCTGAGATCACTGGACTTAACGAAGCACTTACAGGACCTAACGCTATCGCATTCTCTACTGAAGATGTTGTAGCTCCTGCTAAAATTTTGAATGACTTCGCTAAAAAGCATGAAGCATTGGAAATCAAAGCTGGTGTAATCGAAGGAAACGTAGCTACAGTGGAAGAAGTGAAAGCTCTTGCTGAACTTCCATCCCGCGAAGGTCTACTTTCTATGTTGCTTAGCGTTCTTCAAGCTCCAATCCGCAACTTGGCTCTTGTTACAAAAGCAGTTGCAGAGCAAAAAGAAGAGCAAGGCGCTTAATTTTCATCTAGCAAGTTAAGTAAGAAAACAAAAAACCCATATATTATTAAGGAGGAAAATAACAATGACACACGAACAAATCATTGAAGCGGTTAAGAATATGACTGTTTTAGAATTAAACGACCTAGTAAAAGCAATCGAAGAAGAATTTGGTGTAACTGCTGCTGCTCCTGTAGCTGCTGCTGGTGTAGCTGCTGAAGCTGCTGCTGAGCAAACTGAATTCGACGTAATCCTAGCTAGCGCTGGTGGACAAAAAATCAAGGTTATCAAAGTAGTTCGCGAACTTACTGGTCTTGGTTTGAAAGAAGCTAAAGAATTAGTTGACAACGCTCCTAAAGCTCTTAAAGAAGGTATTGCTAAAGAAGAAGCTGAAGAAGTTAAAGCTAAACTTGAAGAAGTTGGAGCTTCTGTAGAAGTTAAGTAATTACAGGCTCTTAGAAAGCTCGCTACCCGTTAGCGAGCTTTTTTTAAACTATTGAATCTTCAAAAGATAGGTAGTTTGCTTACTGTTTTTTTCAAATGTACTAAATTTATCAAAGCTACTTGGAGCAAGGAGAATGATTATGGCTGCAGATCATTATTTTACTAACAAACCGTCCGTGGAAAGCAACAGACAACATTGGGATTTCGAACTGAAAGGCCATAAGCTTTCCTTTATTACGGATGCTGGTGTCTTTTCAAAAAAAGAAGTGGACTTCGGGTCGAGAATTCTGATTGAAGCTTTTGCGGAACCTGAAATTCCAGGAAACATCCTGGATGTCGGATGCGGTTATGGCCCGATCGGCCTTTCGCTTGCCAAGACTTTTCCTGACCGACAAGTAGATATGATAGATATCAATGAGAGAGCTGTCGATCTGGCAAACGAAAATGCCGGAAAAAACGGTATCGAAAATGTGAATATCTTTTCTAGCAACATATATGAAAAGGTAACTTCTGCTGATTATGCAGCAATCCTTTCCAACCCGCCAATTCGCGCGGGAAAAAAAGTGGTGCATGAAATTTTGGAGAAAGCATTCGAGCATTTGGCTGCAGGCGGCGAGCTGTGGATCGTCATCCAAAAAAAGCAAGGTGCGCCATCGGCAATGGAGAAGCTGGAGTCATTATTTGAAGAAGTAGAAGTGGTTTTGAAGAAAAAAGGCTACTATATTATTAAATCGAAAAAAGGTTGACGTAGTATTTTAGTTGTGGTAGCATTGTTTAATGCCAATATGTATTTTTTTGAGCTATAATAATTTTATGTCAATTGCATGTATAAAATTAGTATGCTTGGAAAAGATAGTAAAATCAATAGAGCGAATGTAAAAAAATGTGGTTTTCTGTATTGAAACCATTTTTCTTTTTTAACATGGTAGTTTTCTGCTGTGTTGAAAAATTTTTTTGTTTGGCTTTAATAACGCTTGATACGAGGGGTGAATGAGTTGACAGGTCAACTAGTTCAATATGGACGACACCGCCAACGCAGAAGTTATGCTCGCATTAGTGAAGTATTAGAATTACCAAATCTAATAGAAATTCAAACCTCTTCTTATCAATGGTTCCTTGATGAGGGTTTGAGAGAAATGTTTCATGATATTTCTCCTATTGAGGACTTCACTGGAAATCTATCGTTAGAATTCATCGACTATAGCTTAGGGGAACCTAAATATTCCGTTGAAGAATCAAAGGAAAGAGATGTTACATACTCAGCTCCTTTACGTGTGAAGGTTCGTCTCATTAACAAAGAAACTGGTGAAGTTAAAGACCAGGATGTATTTATGGGTGATTTTCCGTTAATGACGGATACAGGAACATTCGTTATTAATGGAGCAGAACGTGTTATTGTATCACAATTGGTACGTTCTCCAAGTGTGTATTACAGCGGAAAAGTAGATAAAAATGGTAAAAAAGGCTTTTCGGCTACTGTGATTCCAAACCGTGGTGCATGGTTAGAGTATGAAACGGATGCAAAAGATGTTGTATATGTTCGTATTGATCGTACTCGTAAACTACCAGTAACGGTTCTTTTGCGTGCTCTTGGATTCGGATCCGACCAGGAAATCATTGATCTTCTGGGCGAAAACGAGTACCTGCGCAATACTTTAGATAAGGATAACACAGAAAGTAGCGAAAAGGCATTACTAGAAATATACGAGCGTCTACGCCCTGGTGAACCACCAACGGTTGAAAACGCAAAAAGCTTATTGGAATCTAGATTCTTCGACCCTAAACGCTATGATTTAGCAAGTGTTGGAAGATACAAGATTAATAAAAAGCTTCATATTAAGAACAGACTATTCAACCAGCGTATTGCTGAAACGCTAGTGGACCCTGAAACAGGGGAAATTATCGTTGAAAAGGGTACACTGTTAGATCGTAGAACATTAGATCGCATTCTACCTAACATTGAAGACGGTATCGGTCTGACTTCCTTCCACCCAGCAGGTGTTGTGGATGCCGAAGTACCAATGCAGTCTATTAAGATATATGCGCCAAACGATGCAGAAGGCGAAAAAGAAATCCTGGTATTAGGAAATGGCTTTATTGAAGAAAAAGTAAAGCATATTGCTCCGGCAGACATTATCGCTTCTATCAGTTATTTCTTCAACCTTTTACATGGTGTCGGTGACACTGACGATATCGACCATTTAGGTAACCGTCGTTTGCGTTCTGTTGGAGAGCTTCTTCAAAATCAGTTCCGCATCGGTTTATCAAGAATGGAACGTGTAGTTCGTGAAAGAATGTCCATCCAGGACACAAACACGATTACGCCTCAACAGCTGATCAATATCCGTCCTGTTATCGCATCCATTAAAGAATTCTTTGGTAGCTCACAGCTTTCTCAGTTCATGGATCAAACCAATCCATTGGCCGAGTTAACACATAAACGTAGATTATCCGCGCTTGGACCTGGTGGTTTAACGCGTGAGCGTGCCGGCTTTGAAGTGCGTGACGTTCACTACTCCCACTATGGGCGTATGTGTCCGATCGAGACTCCAGAGGGGCCAAACATCGGATTAATCAACTCCCTTTCTTCTTTTGCAAAAGTAAATAAGTTTGGATTCATTGAAACTCCTTACCGCAGGGTCGACCCTGAAAGTGGTAGAGTAACAAACCAAATTGATTACTTGACAGCAGATGAAGAGGACAACTATGTTGTTGCCCAAGCGAATGCTCGCTTAGGGGAAGATGGAACATTCCTGGATCAAAATGTTGTTGCCCGTTTCCGCGGGGAGAACACCGTTGTTATCAGCGAAAGAATCGACTATATGGATGTATCTCCAAAACAGGTTGTTTCCGCTGCGACAGCGTGTATTCCTTTCTTGGAGAATGATGACTCCAACCGTGCGCTTATGGGAGCGAACATGCAACGTCAAGCTGTACCATTAATGCAACCGGAATCACCGATTGTTGGTACAGGTATGGAGCACGTATCTGCAAGAGACTCAGGTGCAGCAGTAATCTGTAGATACCCTGGTGTTGTAGAACGTGTAGAAGCCCGTGAAGTATGGGTTCGCCGTATGGAAGAAGTAGATGGACAGCAGGTTAAAGGAAACCTTGATAAGTACAGAATGCAAAAATTCATTCGTTCCAACCAAGGTACTTGCTATAACCAACGTCCAATCGTTTCTGTTGGCGACCAAGTTACAAAAGGTGAAATCCTTGCGGATGGTCCTTCCATGGAAAAAGGTGAGCTAGCGCTTGGCCGTAACGTAATGGTAGGGTTCATGACGTGGGATGGTTATAACTACGAGGATGCAATCATCATGAGTGAGCGTCTGGTTAAAGACGATGTTTACACTTCCATTCATATTGAAGAATATGAGTCAGAAGCACGTGACACTAAGCTTGGACCAGAAGAAATCACTCGCGATATTCCAAACGTAGGGGAAGAAGCCCTGAAGAACTTGGATGATCGTGGAATCATCAGAGTAGGTGCGGAAGTGAAAGATGGAGATCTTCTTGTAGGGAAAGTAACGCCTAAGGGTGTAACGGAACTTACGGCGGAAGAACGTCTATTGCACGCAATCTTCGGAGAGAAAGCAAGGGAAGTACGCGATACATCACTGAGAGTTCCTCACGGTGGCGGCGGTATTGTCCTTGATGTAAAAGTTTTTAACCGTGAAGACGGAGACGAACTGCCACCAGGCGTTAACCAGCTTGTTCGTGCTTACATCGTTCAGAAGCGTAAAATTTCTGAAGGTGATAAAATGGCCGGACGACATGGTAACAAAGGGGTAATCTCCCGTATCTTGCCGGAAGAAGATATGCCTTACTTGCCGGATGGTACACCAATTGATATCATGCTAAACCCACTAGGGGTTCCTTCTCGTATGAATATCGGTCAGGTATTGGAGCTTCACTTGGGTATGGCAGCCAGAACACTAGGTATCCACGTTGCTTCCGCCGTATTTGATGGCGCGCGTGAAGAAGATGTTTGGAGCACTTTAGAAGAGGCTGGCATGGCAAGAGATGCAAAAACTGTCCTTTATGACGGAAGAACCGGTGAGCCGTTTGATAACCGTGTGTCTGTCGGGATCATGTACATGATCAAACTTGCCCACATGGTTGACGATAAGCTGCATGCCCGTTCAACTGGTCCTTACTCTCTTGTTACACAGCAGCCACTTGGCGGTAAAGCGCAATTTGGTGGACAGCGTTTCGGAGAGATGGAAGTATGGGCACTTGAGGCTTATGGTGCCGCTTATACACTTCAAGAAATCTTGACTGTTAAATCAGATGACGTGGTAGGACGTGTGAAAACGTACGAAGCGATTGTAAAAGGTGAAAACGTTCCTGAACCTGGCGTTCCTGAATCTTTCAAAGTACTTATCAAAGAACTTCAAAGTTTGGGAATGGATGTTAAAATCCTATCCGGCGATGAGAAAGAGATCGAAATGAGAGACATGGAAGATGAAGAAGAGCAATCTTCAGAAGGAATTTCATTAGATTCAGAGCAAGTAGAAGAAGTAAAAGAAACTGTCGCTAAAGACTAATGACCAACAGGACTTTAAAGATAAGCATTTGGGTAGAACCTGTAGATTATAAGGGAGGTAGGCCCCTTGCTAGATGTTAACAATTTTGAGTATATGAAGATAGGCCTAGCTTCTCCGGATAAGATCAGATCTTGGTCTTTCGGAGAAGTGAAGAAGCCTGAAACAATCAACTATCGTACATTAAAGCCGGAAAAAGATGGGCTATTCTGCGAACGTATCTTCGGTCCGACAAAGGACTGGGAATGTCACTGTGGTAAATACAAACGCGTCCGTTACAAGGGCGTTGTCTGTGACCGCTGTGGAGTGGAAGTAACAAGAGCGAAGGTTCGTCGTGAACGCATGGGCCACATCGAACTAGCTGCTCCTGTATCTCATATCTGGTATTTCAAAGGTATTCCAAGCCGTATGGGACTTGTTCTTGACATGTCCCCGCGTGCATTAGAAGAAGTAATCTACTTTGCGTCCTATGTAGTAACGGAAACGGGAGATACTCCTTTAGAGAAGAAACAGCTTCTTTCCGAAAAAGAGTTCCGCGCTTACCGTGAAAAATATGGCCAGACTTTCCAAGCATCCATGGGTGCAGAAGCGATCAAAAAGCTTCTTCATGACATCGATCTTGAAAAAGATGTAGAATCCTTGAAAGAGGAACTTAAAACTGCTCAAGGCCAACGCCGTACAAGAGCAATCAAGCGTTTGGAAGTATTGGAATCCTTTAGGGGATCCGGAAATGAGCCATCGTGGATGATCCTTGATGTTCTTCCGGTCATTCCTCCTGAATTACGTCCAATGGTTCAGTTGGATGGTGGTCGTTTCGCTACTTCCGACTTGAACGATCTTTACCGTCGTGTCATCAACCGCAACAACCGTTTAAAACGTTTGTTGGACCTTGGTGCTCCTAGCATCATCGTTCAAAACGAAAAACGTATGTTGCAAGAAGCTGTTGATGCATTAATAGATAATGGCCGTCGCGGCCGTCCTGTAACGGGTCCTGGTAACAGACCGTTGAAATCTCTTTCTCATATGCTGAAAGGGAAACAAGGACGTTTCCGTCAGAACTTGCTTGGTAAACGTGTTGACTATTCTGGTCGTTCCGTTATCGTAGTAGGGCCTAACTTGAAAATGTACCAATGTGGTTTACCAAAAGAAATGGCGCTTGAGCTATTCAAACCATTCGTAATGAAAGAGCTTGTTGAACGTGGCCTTGCGCATAACATCAAGAGTGCGAAACGCAAGATCGAACGTGTACAGCCAGAGGTTTGGGACGTATTGGAATCTGTCATCAGAGAGCATCCGGTATTACTGAACCGCGCACCAACCCTTCACAGACTAGGTATTCAAGCATTTGAACCTACACTTGTGGAAGGTCGTGCAATCCGTCTTCATCCACTAGTATGTACTGCATACAATGCGGACTTTGACGGTGACCAAATGGCGGTTCACGTTCCACTTTCTGCTGAAGCTCAGGCTGAGGCACGCATCCTTATGCTTGCTGCCCAGAACATCCTTAACCCTAAGGATGGAAAGCCTGTAGTTACTCCTTCACAGGATATGGTACTTGGTAACTACTACTTAACATTAGAGCGTGAAAATGCAGTTGGAGAAGGAATGGTATTCAAGGATACAAACGAAGCGTTGATCGCTTATGCAAATGGCTATGTTCACTTGCATACTCGTGTTGCGGTTCATGCAGGATCCCTGGATAACGAAACCTTCACACCTGAACAAAAACAGAAGCTTCTTATTACAACTGTCGGGAAAATGATCTTCAATGAGATTTTACCGCCATCTTTCCCTTACATCAACGAACCGACAAAGCATAATCTTGAGGTTAACACTCCGGACAAATACTTTGTTGAAAAGGGCGCGAATGTAAAAGAAGCGATTCAACAACAAGAGCTTATCGATCCATTTAAGAAGAAAATCCTAGGGAATATCATCGCTGAAGTGTTCAAGCGTTTCAAAATCACAGAAACGTCCAAAATGCTTGATCGCATGAAAAACCTTGGATTCAGATACTCTACCAAGGCCGGTATTACGGTTGGTGTAGCTGACATCGTGGTTCTTAAAGAGAAAGAAGAAATCTTGGTTGAAGCACAAACGAAAGTAGATACAGTTCTTAAACAGTTCCGCCGCGGACTTATCACAGAAGAAGAGCGCTATGATCGCGTAATTTCCATCTGGAGTGCTGCGAAGGATGTTATACAGAACAAGCTGATGCAATCCTTGCCACGATTGAATCACATCTTCATGATGAGTGATTCAGGAGCCCGTGGTAACGCATCTAACTTTACACAATTGGCAGGTATGCGTGGACTGATGGCCAACCCGTCTGGACGTATCATCGAACTTCCGATCAAATCAAGTTTCCGTGAAGGTCTGACGGTATTGGAATACTTTATCTCCACACATGGTGCGCGTAAAGGTCTTGCCGATACAGCACTGAAAACTGCCGATTCCGGTTACCTGACTCGTCGTCTGGTTGACGTTGCACAAGATGTTATCGTCCGCGAGATCGATTGTGGAACAGATCGTGGGTTACACATATCTTCTCTAAAAGATGGTACAGAGGTAGTAGAAAAGTTAGAAGAGCGTCTAATCGGTCGTTATGCTAGAAAAGCTGTCAAACATCCGGAAACTGGTGAAGTTCTTGTAGCGAAAAACGATTTGATTACAGAGGATATCGCAACCGTCATCGTGGAAGCAGGCGTGGAAGATGTTACAATCCGCTCTGTATTCACATGTGATACTCGCCATGGTGTATGTAAGAAATGTTACGGCCGCAATCTGGCAACTGGTTTAGAGGTAGAAGTGGGAGAAGCTGTAGGAATTATCGCTGCCCAATCTATCGGTGAGCCTGGAACTCAGTTAACGATGCGTACTTTCCATACAGGTGGGGTTGCAGGAGACGATATTACACAAGGTTTACCGCGTATCCAGGAGATATTCGAAGCGCGTAATCCGAAAGGTCAAGCGGTCATCTCTGAAATTGATGGTGTTGTTACTGCCATCAACGAAGGAAAAGATCGTCAGCAAGAAATCACTGTACAAGGTGAAGTGGAAACGAGAAACTACACAGTACCATATACTGCCCGCCTAAAGGTTGGGGTTAATGCCGAAGTGCTTCGTGGACAGGAACTTACAGAAGGTTCCATTGATCCGAAAGAGCTACTGAAGGTAAAAGATATGGTTTCTGTACAGGAGTATCTACTGCTTGAAGTTCAAAAAGTATACCGTATGCAAGGGGTAGAAATTGGAGATAAACACGTTGAGGTTATGGTACGTCAAATGCTGCGTAAAGTACGTGTCATTGACGCTGGTGATACGGATGTACTGCCAGGAACCCTGCTTGATGTCCACCAATTCACCGATGCAAATGAACGTGTGCTGATTGAAGGAAAAACACCTGCTACTGGTCGTCCGGTCCTACTGGGTATTACCAAGGCATCTCTTGAAACCGATTCATTCTTGTCTGCTGCATCTTTCCAAGAAACAACAAGAGTCTTAACAGACGCTGCAATCAAAGGAAAGCGCGATGAGCTACTAGGATTGAAAGAGAATGTTATCATCGGTAAACTAGTTCCAGCTGGTACTGGTATGAACCGTTACCGTAAATTCGATCTGACAAAAGAAGTCGGCAAAGAAGAACCTGTAACGGTAGAATAAATGGGAGATTGTCGGGGCAACCCGACAATCTTTTCAATGTTATTCAAGAAACGGGTTGACATCTAAAAACAGAGATGGTACTATAGCAAAGGTGCTTATATAACCTGTTGCTTTGGAGGATATCAATGTCTTATGAAAAAGTGATACAGGCAAACACCTTCATTGTTGGTACTAAACAAACAGTGAAGGCGCTGAAATCCGGAACAGTAAAAGAGGTTGTCATTGCGGAAGATGCCGATGTGATAGTAACACAGAAGGTTGTCCAGACTGCAAAGGAACACAATATTCCAATCGTGAAGGTTGACTCGATGAAAAAACTCGGGAAGGCTTGCGGGATTGAAGTAGGTGCCTCGGCTGTTGCGATCATTCAATAAAAACTGTTTTTGTGAGTATAGATTCGCAAAGACTTTGTTTTTTGCCTTAAAATGAACCACCTGGATATGTGGTCTTAAAACATGAGGAAGGAGGAAAAATAAATGCCTACTATTAACCAGTTAGTACGTAAAGGTCGTACAAGCAAAGTTGTAAAGTCTAAATCTCCAGCTTTAAACAAAGGTTATAACAGTTTCAAGAAGGCGCAGACTGATGTGTCTTCACCTCAAAAACGTGGTGTATGTACTCGTGTTGGTACAATGACTCCGAAGAAACCGAACTCCGCATTGCGTAAATATGCACGTGTTCGTTTAACAAACCAAATTGAGGTAACTGCTTATATCCCTGGTATCGGTCACAACCTACAAGAGCATAGCGTAGTTTTAATCCGTGGCGGTCGTGTAAAAGACTTACCGGGAGTACGTTATCACATCGTACGTGGAGCACTTGACACTGCGGGAGTTAACAACCGTATGCAAGGTCGTTCTAAGTACGGAACTAAGAGACCAAAAGCGCCTAAGAAATAATAGAATACGAATTGCTTAACATTAAGTTATGCGAAAGGAGGATATTAATATGCCACGTAAAGGCCCTGTTGCAAAAAGAGACGTATTACCAGATCCGTTATATAACTCCAAGTTAGTAACTCGTCTTGTAAACAAATTAATGATCGATGGTAAGAGAGGAAAATCTCAAGCTATCATCTATAATGCATTCAAACTAGTTGGTGAGCGTTCCGGACAAGAACCTATGGAAGTGTTCGAACAAGCGATGAAAAACATCATGCCTGTTCTTGAAGTTAGAGCACGTCGTGTAGGTGGAGCGAACTATCAAGTACCTGTAGAGGTGCGCCCAGATCGTCGTACTACTCTTGGACTACGTTACCTAGTTAACTACTCTCGTCTTCGTGGAGAGAAAACTATGGAAGAGCGTTTAGCTAACGAAATCCTAGATGCTGCAAACAACACTGGAGCATCAGTTAAAAAGCGTGAAGATATGCACAAAATGGCAGAAGCGAACAAAGCGTTTGCTCACTACCGTTGGTAAAATCACATATTATCTAGAGCTGTTAAGACAAGTACTTAACAGCTTTAGGTATAAACAACAAAATCTCGATACTTAGGAAGGAGAAATACCATATGGCAAGAGAGTTCTCCTTAGATAAGACACGTAATATCGGTATCATGGCCCACATTGATGCTGGTAAAACAACTACAACTGAGCGTGTTTTGTTCTACACAGGACGTATTCACAAAATCGGTGAAACTCATGAGGGTGCATCTCAAATGGACTGGATGGAGCAGGAGCAAGAGCGTGGAATCACGATCACATCTGCTGCGACAACAGCTCAATGGAAAGGCCACCGCGTAAATATTATCGATACACCTGGACACGTAGACTTCACAGTTGAAGTAGAACGTTCCCTTCGTGTACTTGATGGTGCGGTAGCAGTTCTTGACGCACAATCCGGTGTTGAGCCTCAAACAGAAACAGTTTGGCGCCAAGCGACAACTTATGGTGTACCACGTATCGTGTTCGTTAACAAAATGGACAAGATTGGTGCAGACTTCTTATATTCTGTAGGTACAATCCATGACCGCCTTCAAGCTAACGCTCATCCAATTCAACTTCCAATCGGAGCTGAAGATGAGTTTGAAGGTATCATCGACCTTGTAGAAATGGTTGCTTACTTCTACGAAGACGATTTAGGTACTCGTTCCGAAGCAAAAGAAATCCCAGCTGAGTACAAAGACCAAGCAGACGAGTATCGTCAACGCTTAGTTGAAGCAGTAGCAGAATTAGATGAAGAATTAATGATGAAGTACTTAGAAGGAGAAGAGCTTACAACTGAAGAGTTAAAAGCGACTATCCGTAGAGGTACTTGTGACGTTGAATTCTATCCAGTAATCTGTGGTTCTGCTTTCAAAAACAAAGGTGTTCAATTAATGCTTGATGCTGTAATTGACTACCTACCAGCTCCAACGGACGTTCCAGCAATCAAAGGAACTTTACCGGATTCCGATGAAGAGGTAACTCTTGAATCTTCCGATAATGGCCCATTTGCTGCTTTAGCGTTCAAAGTTATGACTGACCCTTATGTTGGGAAGCTAACGTTCTTCCGTGTGTACTCAGGTTCACTGAATTCCGGATCTTACGTAATCAACTCTACTAAAGGTAAGCGTGAGCGTGTTGGACGTATCCTGCAAATGCACGCAAACAGCCGTGAAGAGATTCCAGTTGTATATGCTGGAGACATCGCTGCTGCGGTTGGATTAAAGGACACTACTACTGGTGACACGTTATGTGACGATAAGCACCAAGTAATCCTTGAGTCCATGGAGTTCCCAGAGCCAGTTATCCAATTATCCGTTGAGCCTAAATCCAAGGCTGACCAAGATAAGATGACTACTGCGCTTCAAAAACTTCAAGAGGAAGATCCTACTTTCCGTGCACATACAGACCAGGAAACTGGACAAACAATCATCGCAGGTATGGGTGAGCTTCACCTTGATATCCTGGTTGATCGTATGAGACGTGAATTCAAAGTAGAAGCAAACGTTGGTGCTCCTCAAGTAGCGTACCGTGAAACGTTCCGTGGATCTGCAAGAGTTGAGGGTAAATTTGCTCGTCAATCCGGTGGTCGCGGTCAATTCGGACACGTTTGGATCGAGTTTGAACCAAACGAAGAAGGAAAAGGCTTCGAATTTGAAAACAAAATCGTAGGTGGAGTAGTTCCTCGTGAATACGTACCTGCTGTTCAAGCTGGTCTTGAAGATTCCATGAAAAACGGAGTACTTGCTGGTTACCCTCTAATCGATGTTAAAGCTGCATTGGTTGACGGTTCTTACCATGATGTTGACTCCTCTGAGATGGCGTTTAAAGTAGCTGCTTCCCTAGCTCTTAAAAACGCAGTATCAAAATGTAGCCCTGTAATTCTTGAGCCGGTTATGAGAGTGGAAGTTGTAACTCCGGAAGAATACATGGGAGACATCATGGGTGGTATCACTTCCCGTCGTGGACGCGTTGAAGGTATGGAAGCTCGCGGTAACGCTCAAGTTGTTCGCGCAATGGTTCCACTATCTGAAATGTTCGGTTATGCAACATCCCTACGTTCTAACACACAAGGACGTGGAGTGTTCACAATGCATTTCGATCACTACGAAGAAGTACCAAAATCGATTTCTGAAGAAATCATCAAAAAAAATAAAGGTGAATAATTGATTTTCACCTGATTCTGTTTTATAAATAGTATGTAGGTTAATAAGTGGCCATCACTTGTTAATGTCTCATATAAAAATAAAAAAACTTATGAAACTCTAAGGAGGATATTCTAATGGGTAAAGAGAAATTCGATAGATCCAAAACGCATGCTAATATCGGTACAATCGGACACGTTGACCATGGTAAAACAACTTTAACAGCTGCAATCACAACTGTACTTGCAAAGCGCAGTGGTAAAGGTGCTGCAATGGCTTATGACATGATCGACGCGGCTCCAGAAGAAAGAGAGCGTGGAATCACTATTTCTACAGCTCACGTTGAGTACGAAACTGAAAACCGTCACTATGCACACGTTGACTGCCCAGGACATGCTGACTATGTTAAAAACATGATCACTGGTGCTGCTCAAATGGACGGCGGAATCCTAGTAGTATCTGCTGCTGATGGTCCAATGCCACAAACTCGTGAGCACATCCTTCTTTCTCGTCAAGTTGGTGTACCTCACCTAGTTGTATTCTTAAACAAATGTGACATGGTTGACGACGAAGAATTACTAGAATTAGTTGAAATGGAAGTTCGTGACCTTCTTTCTGAGTACGATTTCCCTGGAGACGATGTTCCTGTAATCAAAGGTTCTGCTCTTAAAGCTCTTGAAGGAGACGCTGAGTGGGAAGAAAGAATCGTTGAGCTTATGGCTGCAGTTGATGAGTACATCCCAACACCAGCTCGTGACACTGAAAAGCCATTCATGATGCCAGTTGAGGACGTGTTCTCTATCACTGGACGTGGAACAGTTGCTACTGGACGTGTTGAGCGTGGACAAGTTAAAGTTGGTGACACTATCGCGATCATCGGTTTAACTGAAGAGCCTAAATCTACTACTGTAACTGGAGTAGAAATGTTCCGTAAGCTTCTTGACTATGCTGAAGCTGGAGACAACATCGGTGCACTTCTTCGTGGGGTTGCTCGTGACGACATCCAACGTGGACAAGTATTAGCTAAGCCTGGTACTATCACTCCACACACAAAATTCAAAGCTGAAGTTTACGTACTATCAAAAGAAGAGGGTGGACGTCACACTCCATTCTTCACAAACTACCGTCCGCAGTTCTACTTCCGTACAACTGACGTAACTGGTATTTGTAACCTACCTGAAGGCGTAGAAATGGTTATGCCTGGCGACAACATCGAAATGACTGTTGAACTTATCGCTCCAATCGCTATCGAAGAAGGAACTAAGTTCTCTATTCGTGAAGGTGGACGTACAGTAGGCGCTGGCGTAGTTGCTACTATCCAAGAGTAATTCTTGATCTGAATAGATCTTATAAGAACCGGTATCCCAATGGGGTGCCGGTTTTTTTATGTATGTAAGTAAAACAAAAGATCCGTGCAGCTGAACTTTTGATTTCTAAGCAATGCAATGGGCACTACCTTTTCAGAACCTCAATATTGAAAGTGAATGTATTATCAGCCTTTATAGAGACACTTAATGAATTATCACTCTCCCCTTGTTGATTGAAGTGCAAGTGGCGAGACTCCTGCGGAAGCAGCGCGTCGAGGAGGCTCCCGAGACCGCCCGCGGAAAGCGAGCCACTGGAACGGAAATCAACAGGGGTCTTTAAATGAAACGCAAAATATTGCATCGAAAAGGGACGAAAAATACGACTTTCCTCTATATAAATAAACCCAATGAATCGATGATGTATAACGACCATCCATACTGGAAAAAACTGAAATGAATAATTCTTACAGTCCATGTTGCAATAAGCACAACTTCTCGTTATAATATGAAAAGTGCTCAGAGATTTTATTTGAAATATAGTTGCATTGTCTATTAGTTAGTTGTATAATAGGTAATGTTGGTCTTTGACTGCGATGATGTGAAAGGTTGCTGGCACACCCGGCCGCTTTGCCATGGCGAGTGTGACAGGTTAATTTTCACGGAGAATGTCTATCAATAATATAGGCGAAAAAAGGAGGGAAAAATAATGGCAAAAGAAAAGATTCGCATTCGTTTAAAAGCTTATGATCACAGAATTCTAGATCAATCTTCTGAGAAGATCGTTGAAACTGCAAAACGTTCAGGTGCTACTGTTTCTGGTCCTATTCCGTTACCGACGGAAAGATCTGTATACACTATCTTACGTGCGGTACACAAATATAAAGATTCTCGTGAGCAATTCGAAATGCGCACTCATAAGCGCTTAATCGATATCATTAACCCAACACCACAAACGGTTGATAGCTTAATGCGTTTAGATCTTCCATCTGGTGTGGACATCGAAATCAAGCTTTAATCAATAAATACTTAATTATTCAGGAGGTGTGACTAATGACCAAAGGAATCTTAGGAAAAAAGATAGGTATGACTCAAGTTTTTGCTGCAAACGGCGATCTTATCCCTGTAACAGTAATCGAAGCTACTCCAAACGTAGTGCTTCAAGTTAAAACTGTCGAAACAGACGGTTATGAAGCAGTTCAAATCGGTTTTGCTGACAAGCGTGATAAATTAGCGAACAAGCCTGAAAAAGGACATGTTGCTAAAGCTAACACAGCACCTAAGCGCTTCATTCGTGAAATCAATGGAGTAGACTTAGGAACTTACGAAGTTGGTCAGGAAGTCAAAGTTGATATTTTCGCAGAAGGCGATGTAGTAGATGTAACAGGAATCTCAAAGGGTAAAGGTTTCCAAGGCTCAATCAAGCGCCACGGACAATCTCGCGGCCCAATGACTCACGGTTCTCGTTATCACCGTCGTCCTGGTTCTATGGGACCTGTTGCTCCAAACCGTGTATTCAAAGGTAAACTATTACCTGGACGTATGGGTGGAGAGCGCATTACTATCCAGAACCTTGAGATCGTGAAAGTAGACACAGAGCGTAACCTATTATTAGTAAAAGGTAACGTACCTGGTCCTAAAAAAGCGTTAATCACAATTAAAAGTGCGGTAAAAGCAAACTAATTGTTTAGGAAAGGAGGAACTACAAATGCCTAAAGTAGCATTATACAATCAAACTGGCGCGAGTGTCGGTGAAATTGAATTAGCAGATGCTGTGTTCGGTATTGAGCCAAACAACAGCGTATTGTTCGATGCGATCGTTATGCAAAGAGCATCTCAACGTCAAGGTAATGCAAAAGTAAAAGGACGCTCTGAAGTAGCAGGTGGTGGACGCAAGCCATGGCGCCAAAAAGGTACCGGCCGTGCCCGTCAAGGATCTATCCGCTCTCCACAATGGCGTGGTGGTGGTATCGTATTCGGTCCTACACCAAGAAGCTACAGCTACAAACTTCCTAAGAAAGTTCGTCGCTTAGCTATCAAATCTGCATTATCTTCCAAAGTGTTGGAAAATGAATTGTTAGTATTAGAAGGATTAGCTTTTGATGCACCAAAAACAAAAGAAATGACTTCTGTACTAAAAGGTTTAGAAATCACTCGTAAAGCGTTAATCGTAACAGCTGACGACAGCGAAAACGTTGCTTTATCTGCACGTAATATCCCTGGAGTAACTGTTGTTACTGTAAGTGGTGTGAACGTATTAGACGTTGTAAACCATGACAAAGTAATCTTTACGAAAGACGCTGTTCAAAAATTAGAGGAGGTGCTTGCATAATGAGAGATCATCGTGATGTTCTTAAGCGCCCCGTGATTACTGAGCGTTCTACTGATTTAATGACAGAAAAGAAATACACTTTTGAAGTGGATGTTAGAGCTAACAAGACTGAAGTTAAAGATGCTGTTGAAGCGATCTTTGGCGTAACTGTCGAGAAAGTAAACATCATGAACTACAAAGGTAAATTCCGTCGTGTAGGTCGTCACAGCGGATTAACTAACCGTCGTAGAAAAGCTATTGTAACATTAAAAGAAAATAGCAAAGAAATCGAATTCTTCGAGGTTTAATAAAAAATAAAATCATCAACGAAAAGGAGGGAACATGATGGCGATTAAAAAATACAAACCAACCTCTAATGGACGTCGTGGCATGACAGTTTCTGATTTTGCTGAGATCACTACAGACAAACCAGAAAAAAGCTTGCTACAACCGTTACACAGAAAAGGTGGTCGTAATAACCAAGGTAAATTGACTGTACGTCACCAAGGTGGTGGACACAAACGTCAATACCGCGTCATCGACTTCAAACGTGATAAAGATGGTATACCAGGACGCGTTGCTACAATTGAGTATGATCCAAACCGTTCCGCCAATATCGCGTTAATCAACTATGCAGATGGGGAAAAGCGCTACATTCTAGCTCCTAAGAACTTAGAAGTGGGAATGACAGTAATGTCTGGCCCTGAAGCTGATATCAAAGTGGGTAATGCACTACCACTAATCAACATCCCAGTAGGTACTGTAATCCACAACATCGAATTAAAACCAGGTAAAGGTGGACAATTAGTTCGCTCTGCAGGTACTTCTGCACAAGTACTTGGTAAAGAAGGAAAATACGTACTTGTACGTTTAACTTCCGGTGAAACTCGCATGATTCTTTCCACTTGCCGCGCTTCTGTAGGTCAAGTTGGTAATGAACAGCACGAACTTATCAACATTGGTAAAGCAGGACGTTCTCGTTGGATGGGTATTCGCCCAACTGTACGTGGTTCTGTAATGAACCCTAACGATCACCCACACGGTGGTGGTGAAGGACGTTCACCAATCGGACGTAAGTCACCTATGACTCCTTGGGGTAAACCAACTCTTGGTTACAAAACTCGCAAGAAGAAAAACAAGTCTGACAAATTTATCGTTCGTCGTCGTAAAAAATAACGGGGTTGTACTACGGTTCATAAGGGCCGTAGAGCAATCACGAAGGGAGGTTTCCACATGGGTCGCAGCTTGAAAAAAGGGCCTTTTGTAGATGATCATTTAATGACAAAGATTGAAAAGTTAAATGAAACTGAGGGTAAACAAGTCGTAAAAACTTGGTCTCGTCGTTCTACTATTTTCCCACAATTTATCGGACATACAATCGCTGTGTATGATGGCCGTAAACACGTACCAGTATATGTGACAGAAGACATGGTAGGTCACAAGCTTGGAGAATTCGCTCCATCTCGTACTTACAAAGGTCACGCAAATGATGATAAGAAAACAAAACGCTAATTAGAGAGGAGGCTTTTACATGCAAGCTAAAGCTGTTGCAAGAACAGTTCGTATTGCTCCTCGTAAAGCTCGTCTAGTTATGGATTTAATTCGAGGCAAGCAAGTAGGCGAAGCAGTAGCTATTTTGAAGTTAACTCCAAAGGCTGCTTCACCAGTAATCGAAAAAGTTCTCAAGTCCGCTATTGCTAACGCAGAGCACAATTTTGAAATGGACGCTAACGCCCTAATCGTTACTGAGGCATACGTGAATGAAGGACCAACTTTAAAACGTTTCCGCCCTCGTGCAATGGGTCGTGCGAGTCAAATAAACAAACGCACTAGCCACATTACAATCGTGGTATCAGAAAAGAAGGAGGGATAATCAGTGGGTCAAAAGGTAAATCCTATCGGTCTTCGTGTTGGTATCATTCGTGACTGGGAGTCCAAATGGTACGCAGGAAAAGATTATGCTAACCTGCTTCATGAAGATATCAAAGTTCGTGAATATATCACAAAACGTCTGAATGACGCTTCTGTATCTAAAGTAGAAATCGAACGTGCTGCAAACCGCTTGAACGTAACTGTTCACACTGCTAAACCAGGAATGGTTATCGGTAAAGGTGGTACTGAAGTTGAAGCACTTCGTAAAGCGTTGAACCAACTTACTGGTAAACGTGTACACATCAATATCCTTGAAATTAAGAGAGCTGATCTTGACGCTAAGTTAGTAGCTGAAAACATCGCTCGTCAATTAGAAAACCGTGTATCTTTCCGTCGTGCTCAAAAGCAATCACTTCAACGTGCAATGCGCGCTGGTGCGAAAGGTATTAAAACAATGGTATCTGGTCGCCTAGGCGGAGCAGACATCGCTCGTTCTGAACATTATAGTGAGGGTACAGTTCCACTTCATACTCTTCGCGCTGATATTGACTATGGTACAGCAGAAGCTGATACAACTTACGGTAAATTAGGTGTGAAAGTATGGATCTACCGTGGAGAGGTCCTTCCTACGAAGAAGAAAACTGAGGAAGGAGGAAAATAATTATGTTATTACCAAAACGCGTAAAATATCGCCGCGAACATCGTGGAAAAATGCGTGGTAAAGCGAAAGGCGGTACTGAGGTACACTTCGGAGAGTTCGGATTACAATCTCTAGAAGCATCTTGGATCACTAACCGTCAAATCGAAGCAGCACGTCGTGCGATGACTCGTTATATGAAACGTGGCGGTAAAGTTTGGATTAAAATTTTCCCTTCAAAACCATACACTGCAAAGCCTCTAGAGGTCCGAATGGGTTCCGGTAAAGGTGCTCCAGAAGGATGGGTAGCAGTTGTTAAACCTGGAAAGGTTATGTTTGAAATTTCAGGTGTATCTGAGGAAATTGCACGTGAAGCATTACGTTTAGCTGCGCACAAGCTACCAGTTAAATGTAAGTTCGTTAAACGTGAAGAAATTGGTGGTGAAACTAATGAAAGCTAATGAACTACGCGACTTAACCACTGCCGAGATTGAACAAAAAGTGAAATCTTTAAAAGAAGAGTTATTCAACCTACGCTTTCAATTAGCGACTGGTCAATTAGAAAACACTGCTCGTATTCGCGAAGTGCGTAAGTCAATCGCTCGTATGAAAACAGTAGTTCGCGAGAGAGAGATCGCTTCTAACAAATAATTAAGAGGAGGTTCGCGAAAATGAGTGAACGTAACCAACGTAAAGTTTACACTGGTCGTGTTGTTTCTGACAAAATGGATAAAACAATCACAGTACTAGTTGAAACTTACAAAACTCACACACTCTACGGCAAACGTGTTAAGTACTCTAAAAAGTACAAAGCGCATGATGAAACTGGCGCGGCTAAGACTGGCGATATCGTTAAGATCATGGAGACACGTCCGTTATCTTCAACAAAGCGTTTCCGTTTAGTAGAAGTAGTAGAGAAAGCTGTAATTATCTAATATTTAAGTTCGGATAGTAATTCCGAAGGGAGGTACCATGCATGATTCAACAAGAATCTCGTTTGAAAGTTGCTGATAACTCAGGTGCTCGTGAAGTACTGGCAATTAAAGTATTAGGTGGATCTGGTCGTCGTTACGCGAACATTGGTGATGTTATTGTTTGTACAGTGAAACAAGCAACACCAGGAGGCGTTGTTAAAAAAGGTGACGTAGTGAAGGCTGTAGTAGTTCGTACTAAACGTGGAGTTCGTCGTAATGACGGTTCATATATCCGTTTTGATGAGAACGCATGCGTAATTATCAAAGATGACAAGAGCCCTCGTGGAACTCGTATCTTCGGACCAGTTGCACGTGAATTACGTGATAACAACTACATGAAGATTGTATCTTTAGCTCCAGAAGTACTTTAATATAAGAAATGAATGTGTCAAGGAGGTGCGAAAGGATGCATGTAAAAAAAGGTGATAAAGTTGTAGTTATCTCTGGTAAGGATAAAGGTAAACAAGGAGTGATCCTTGAATCTTTTCCTAAGAAAGACCGTGTTCTTGTAGAAGGTATTAACATCGTGAAAAAGCATGCTAAACCATCACAAGAAAACCCTCAAGGTGGAATCATCAACCGTGAGGCGCCTATTCATGTATCAAACGTTATGCCTTTAGATCCGAAATCCGGTGAACCTACTCGTGTAGGATACAAGGTAGTTGACGGTAAAAAAGTACGTGTTGCAACAAAATCAGGTGAACAATTAGATAAATAGACTTTTGAAGAAAGGAGGTACTTTTGATGAACCGCCTAAAAGAAAAGTATCAAAGCGAAATTATTCCTGCTCTAATGGGCAAGTTTAACTATAAATCCGTTATGCAAGCTCCAAAGCTTGAGAAAATCGTTATCAACATGGGTGTTGGTGATGCAGTTGCCAACTCTAAAGCGTTAGACGCAGCTGTAGAAGAATTAACTTCTATCACTGGTCAAAAGCCTGTTGTAACTAGAGCGAAAAAATCTATCGCGGGCTTCCGTCTTCGTGAAGGAATGCCAATCGGCGCGAAAGTTACATTACGCGGAGAGCGTATGTACGAATTCCTAGATAAGTTAGTATCTGTATCTTTACCTCGTGTTCGTGACTTCCGTGGTATCTCTAAGAAGTCTTTCGACGGCCGTGGAAACTACACTCTTGGTGTTAAAGAGCAACTTATCTTCCCTGAAATTGATTACGATAAAGTTAACAAGGTACGTGGTATGGATATCGTTATCGTTACTACTGCCAACACTGATGAAGAAGCTCGTGAGCTTTTAACATCATTCGGAATGCCATTCCAAAAATAATACCAGCGTGTGGTAGAGGGAGGCGAAAATGTGGCTAAAAAATCAATGATTGCTAAACAAAAACGCACACCTAAACATAATGTGCAAGCTTATACTCGTTGCGAACGTTGTGGTCGTCCCCACTCTGTAATCCGTAAATTTAAGCTTTGCCGTATTTGTTTCCGTGAATTAGCTTATAAAGGCCAAATTCCTGGCGTGAAAAAAGCAAGTTGGTAAAACCCGATAATTGGGAAGGAGGTAAATTAAATGGTTATGACAGATCCTATTGCAGATATGCTTACTCGCATCCGCAATGCGAACATGGTACGTCACGAGAAGCTTGAACTTCCTGCTTCTAAAATCAAAAAAGAAGTTGCTGAAATCTTAAAGCGTGAAGGTTTCGTACGTGACGTAGAATTTATCGAAGACAACAAACAAGGTATCATTCGTATTTTCTTGAAATACGGTGCTAACAACGAGCGTGTAATTACTGGTCTTAAACGTATCAGTAAGCCTGGTCTTCGTGTTTATGCAAAAGCTAACGAAGTACCTCGTGTATTAAACGGATTAGGTATTGCGATCATCTCTACTTCTCAAGGTGTTATCACTGATAAAGAAGCTCGTCAAAAACAAGCTGGTGGAGAAGTATTAGCGTACGTTTGGTAATAATTTCTTTAAATGAACGGAGGTGTAACTAAATGTCACGTGTAGGTAAAAAACCTATTGAAATCCCAACTGGGGTTACAATTACAAACGACAACAACACAGTTACCGTAAAAGGTCCTAAAGGTGAATTAACTCGTACATTCAGCCAAGATATGGCTATTACAGTAGAAGAAAACGTACTAACAGTTGTACGTCCTTCTGAAAGCAAAGAACACCGTACTATCCACGGAACAACTCGTGCACTTTTAAACAACATGGTTGAAGGTGTAACAAAAGGTTTCGAAAGAGGATTAGAACTTATCGGGGTTGGTTACCGTGCTTCCAAGCAAGGTAACAAGCTAGTTCTTAACGTTGGATACTCTCATCCGGTTGAAATCACACCAGAAGAAGGTATTGAAGTTGAAGTTCCGACAAACACAAAGATCCTTATCAAAGGTATCAATAAAGAGCGCGTTGGTGCTTTAGCAGCAAACATCCGTGACGTTCGCCCGCCAGAGCCTTACAAAGGTAAAGGTATTCGTTATGAAGGTGAACATGTACGTCGTAAAGAAGGTAAAACTGCGAAGTAAGACCGCATAAGCAGATAGAAAGGAGTGACTGCAAGATGATTACAAAACCTGATAAAAATTCTACTCGTAAGAAAAGACACACTCGTGTTCGTGCTAAGTTATCAGGAACTGCAACTCGTCCACGTTTAAATGTGTTCCGTTCAAACCAACACATTTATGCTCAAGTGATCGATGATACGAACTCTGTAACAATCGCGAGTGCTTCTACACTTGATAAAGGCGTTGAGGCTAACGGAAGTAACGTTGAGTCCGCTAAAGCAGTTGGAGAACTAGTTGCAAAGCGCGCAATTGAAAAAGGAATTAAATCAGTAGTATTCGACCGCGGTGGATACTTATACCACGGACGTGTGAAAGCATTAGCAGATGCTGCACGTGAGGCTGGTTTAGAATTTTAATCGGAAAAGGAGGGACACTGATGCGTCGCATTGATCCAAACAAATTAGAACTTGAAGAACGCGTTGTTACGGTTAACCGCGTTGCGAAAGTAGTAAAAGGTGGACGTCGTTTCCGCTTTGCTGCTCTTGTAGTAGTAGGAGATAAAAACGGTAATGTTGGTTTCGGTACTGGTAAAGCTCAAGAAGTACCTGAAGCTATCCGTAAAGCAATTGAAGATGCGAAAAAGAACTTAGTTGCTGTACCTATCGTTGGTACAACAATTCCTCACCAAGTACTTGGAGAATTCGGTTCTGGAGAAATCCTTTTGAAACCTGCTTCTGAAGGTACTGGGGTTATCGCTGGAGGACCAGTTCGTGCGGTACTTGAGTTAGCGGGTGTTCAAGACATCCTTTCTAAATCTTTAGGATCTAACACACCAATCAACATGATCCGTGCAACACTTAACGGATTAAAGCAATTGAAACGTGCAGAGGACGTTGCTAAATTGCGTGGTAAAACGGTAGAAGAACTGTTAGGATAAGGAGGGAAACAAAATGGCGAACAAATTAGCAATCACCCTCACTCGCAGTGTAATCGGTCGTCCACAAGATCAACGTGTGACTGTTCAAACTCTTGGTTTGAAAAAGATGCACCAAACAGTTGTCCATGAGGATAACGCAGCTATCCGTGGAATGATTAACAAGGTATCTCACCTTGTTACTGTGAAAGAGCAATAATAGAAACGGTTTTTTAAATAAGGAGGTGCCACAATGAAACTTCATGAGTTAAAACCTAACGAAGGATCTCGTAAAGAACGCAATCGTGTAGGTCGCGGTACTGGTTCTGGTAACGGTAAAACTTCTGGTAAAGGTCATAAAGGTCAAAATGCACGCTCAGGCGGTGGCGTTCGTCCTGGATTCGAAGGTGGTCAAACACCTCTATTCCAACGCTTACCAAAGCGCGGATTCACGAACATCAATCGTAAAGAGTATGCAATTATCAACCTTGATGCGTTAAACCGCTTTGAAGATGGTACAGAAGTTACACCTGAATTACTTCTTGAAACAGGTTTAGTTAGCAAACTAAACGCTGGATTGAAAGTATTGGGTAACGGTTCTATCGAGAAAAAGCTTACAGTTCGTGCTCATAAATTCTCCTCAGCAGCTAAAGAAGCTATCGAAGCAGCTGGCGGTTCAGTTGAGGTGATCTAATGTTCCAGACATTCTCCAATTTTATGCGCGTGGGTGATATAAGAAAGAAAATAGTTTTCACCCTACTAATGTTAATCATATTCCGTATCGGTACGTTTATCCCAGTACCAGGGGTAAACTCTGACATATTGAAATTTCAGGATGAGTTTAGTGTATTCGGTATCTTGAATACCTTCGGTGGTGGAGCTTTACAAAACTTCTCAATTCTTGCCATGGGTATAATGCCATACATCACAGCGTCCATCATTGTGCAATTGCTGCAAATGGATGTTGTTCCAAAGTTTACGGAGTGGTCAAAACAAGGAGAAGTTGGACGTCGCAAATTAGCTCAATTCACTAGATACTTTACTATCGTGCTTGGATTTATCCAGGCAATTGGTATGTCTATCGGGTTTAATAACTTGGCCCAAGGTCAGCTTATTTCCAACCCGACACCCACTACTTATCTTTTAATTGCTTTAGTGTTGACAGCAGGAACAGCATTTTTAATGTGGCTTGGCGAGCAGATCACAGCTCACGGAGTCGGGAATGGTATTTCCATCCTGATTTTCGCTGGTATCGTTGCGGCCATTCCAAATGGAGCCAACCAGATTTATGCACAACAAATTCAGGATGCTGGAGATCAGTTGTTCCTAAATCTAGTTATTGTTGCTCTTATTATCCTTGCAATCTTAGCTGTTATCGTAGGAGTTATCTTTATCCAACAAGCATTGCGTAAAATTCCGATCCAGTATGCAAAGAAGGTATCGGGACGTAATCCTGTTGGCGGACATTCCTCACACTTACCATTAAAAGTGAATGCAGCAGGGGTAATTCCGGTTATCTTTGCAGTATCCTTTATCATCACACCACCAACCATCGCGTCGTTCTTTGGTCCTAATGATGTAACTCAGTGGATCCAAAGCACATTCGATTACACGAAGCCGATCGGTATGGTAGTTTACGTAGCTCTTATTATTGCCTTTACTTATTTCTACACATTTGTTCAGTCTAACCCTGAGCAGATGGCAGAAAACTTAAAGAAGCAAGGTGGATATATTCCAGGAATTCGTCCTGGTCAGAATACACAGGAATACCTAACAAAAATCATCTACCGACTAACTTTCGTTGGTGCATTGTTCTTGGCAGGAATCTCTGTTCTACCTGTAATCTTTATGAAAATAGCTGATCTCCCGCCAGCCGTACAAATTGGTGGTACTGGTATCCTCATCGTCGTAGGTGTTGCACTTGAAACGATGAAGCAACTTGAAAGTCAGCTGGTGAAGCGTCACTATAAAGGGTTTATCAAGTAATGAAGTAATTGGGATAGCATTATCCCAATATACTTCACAAGAGACTGAGGGGGCATTAAGATGAATTTAGTTCTAATGGGACTTCCGGGTGCCGGTAAAGGTACTCAAGCAGAACGAATTGTCGAAAAGTACAATATCCCTCATATCTCAACCGGAGATATGTTTCGTGCTGCAATGAAGGAAGGAACTGAACTAGGCCTTAAAGCAAAGTCTTTTATGGATCAAGGTCAGCTTGTTCCTGATGAAGTGACGATCGGTATCGTTCGTGAAAGACTTGAAAAAGAAGATTGTAAAAACGGATTTCTATTGGACGGTTTCCCAAGAACAGTTCCTCAGGCAGAAGCTCTAGAGCAAATGCTTGAAGATCTTGGCCGCAAAATTGATTATGTAATCAATGTGAACGTGGACCAAAGCATCTTGATGGAGCGTTTAACCGGAAGACGTATTTGCAAAGATTGTGGATCTACTTATCACCTTGTCTTCAACCCTCCAAGTGAGGAAGGGGTATGTGATAAGTGCGGCGGTGAACTTTATCAGCGTGCTGATGACAACGAAGAAACTGTCGGGAACCGTTTGGAAGTGAATGTGAAACAATCCAAGCCTTTATTGGACTTCTATGAAGGCAAAGGCTATCTTCGAAACATCGATGGACAGCAGCCAATTGGCCAAGTGTTCAGCGATATTGTAAAACTTCTTGGAGGGCATGCGTAATGATCATCTGTAAAACTCCTCGTGAGCTTGAAATCATGAGAGAAGCTGGCAGAATCGTTGCACTCACCCATCAAGAATTGAAAAAACATATTGTACCTGGCGTAACGACGAAACAATTGGATGATATTGCTGAGAAATTCATACGCAAACATGATGCAATTCCTTCGTTCAAAGGGTATAATGGTTTTCGCGGAAGCATTTGTGCTTCTGTTAACGAAGAACTTGTTCATGGTATCCCCGGCGATCGAGTACTAAATGACGGTGATATCATTAGCATAGATATTGGTGCAAAGTATAATGGTTACCACGGCGATTCCGCCTGGACGTATGCTGTCGGTAACATTTCCGATGAAACAAAGCGATTACTTGAAGTCACGGAGCAATCATTGTATGAAGGCATCAAGGAAGTAAAACCGGGCGCTCGTCTTTCTGACGTTTCTCATGCGATCCAAACGTATGCAGAAGCACATGATTTTTCAATCGTGAGAGAGTATGTAGGCCATGGAATTGGTCAAGACTTACATGAAGACCCTCAAATTCCACATTATGGACCTCCTAACAAAGGTCCACGGTTAAAACCTGGTATGGTCCTGGCAATTGAACCAATGGTCAATGCAGGAACTCGCTACGTAAAAACGTTAGCAGATGACTGGACTGTTGTTACTGTTGACGGTAAGATGTGTGCTCATTTTGAACATACGGTCGCTATTACAGAAACAGGCTATGAGATCTTAACAAAAGCCTAAGCCCAAGAGGTGATTCTGCTTGACTGAGTCTGAAACGGCTTTGAAAGTAGGGCAGATTGTTTTGATTACTCAAGGCAGAGATGCCGGACAGTATGCCGTAATTATTAAAATTCTTGATGAGCGTTTTGTCGTCCTTGCGGATGGAGACAAGAGGAAGTACGACCGCCCTAAGAAGAAGAACATTCATCATCTTGAATTTTTTGATTACGTGTCTCCAGAAGTTCAGAACAGTATGATCGAAACAGGTCGTGTGACAAATGGGAAACTTAGGTTCGTGCTAACAAAGTTTGTCGAGGGGCTTGTTACTGATTTGAAGAAGGGAGAACTTAATTAATGGCGAAAGACGATGTGATTGAAGTAGAAGGTACGGTCGTTGAGACTTTACCAAATGCTATGTTTAAAGTAGAATTGGAAAATGGTCATACGGTATTGGCTCATGTATCTGGGAAAATTCGTATGCACTTTATTCGAATCCTGCCAGGAGATAAAGTAACGGTGGAGCTTTCTCCATACGATTTAACACGCGGTAGAATTACGTATCGTTTTAAATAAACCTATTTTAGCACTCCGTACTATCAGGGAGGTAATATAAGATGAAAGTGAGACCATCTGTGAAGCCGATCTGCGAAAAATGTAAAGTTATTCGTAGAAAAGGTAAAGTTATGGTTATTTGTGAAAACCCGAAACATAAACAAAAACAAGGATAACTTGAGGGAGGTGCGCATATATGGCACGTATTGCTGGTGTTGATGTTCCTCGCGACAAGCGCGTTGTAATTTCATTAACATACATTTTCGGTATTGGTCGTCCAACAGCTGAGAAAGTTCTAGCTGAAGCAGGTGTTTCTGAAGAAACTCGTGTACGCGACTTAACGGAAGAAGAATTAGGAAAAATTCGTGATATCGTAGATAAAATTAAAGTTGAGGGTGACCTTCGTCGTGAAGTATCTCTTAACATTAAACGTCTAATCGAGATTGGTTGCTACCGTGGTCTTCGCCACCGTCGTGGTTTACCGGTTCGTGGTCAAAACACTAAAAACAATGCTCGTACACGTAAAGGTCCTCGTCGTACTGTAGCGAACAAAAAGAAATAATTTTAAGTAAGTAAGGAGGTAAGAAATATGGCACGTAAAACTAATACACGTAAACGCCGTGTGAAAAAGAATATTGACACTGGTATCGCGCATATCCGTTCTACATTCAATAACACAATCGTTACGATTACTGACTCTCACGGAAACGCAATTGGATGGTCTAGTGCAGGTGCTCTTGGCTTCAGAGGTTCTCGTAAATCCACTCCATTCGCAGCGCAAATGGCAGCTGAAACTGCTGCAAAGTCTTGCATGGAGCACGGTTTGAAAACTTTGGAAGTTACAGTTAAAGGCCCTGGTGCTGGTCGTGAAGCAGCGATCCGTGCTTTACAAGCAGCTGGTCTTGAAGTAACTGCTATCAGAGACGTAACCCCAGTACCTCATAACGGTTGCCGCCCACCAAAACGTCGCCGTGTTTAATTTGTCTGTATAGAATTTGTATACATGTCAATAATGGCTGATGATACAGTTTGTGAATTATACAGATAATTAAATGTTGTTGTTGTGCACAATCGGGACATACCTATGGGGAATTTCGGTTAGACAACTTTGTCTTTCCGGGGTTTCGACGTTTTGAAGGAGGGTTATGAATGTTAGAAATCGAAAAACCAAAAATCGAAACGGTTGAAATCAGCGATGACGCCAACTATGGTAAATTCGTCGTCGAGCCACTTGAGCGTGGATATGGAACAACTTTGGGTAACTCCTTACGTCGTATTCTTTTATCCTCACTTCCTGGTGCCGCTGTAACATCTATCCAAATAGATGGTGTACTGCATGAGTTCTCAACAATTGAAGGCGTCGTTGAAGATGTTACAACAGTTATTTTGAACGTTAAGAAGCTAGCATTAAAAATCTATTCAGATGATGAGAAGACGTTAGAGATTGACGTGCAAGGCGAAGGAGCTGTAACAGCTGCTGACATTACCCATGACAGCGATGTTGAAATCCTTAACCCTGACCTTCATATCGCAACGTTAGCAAAGGACGCGCACCTGCGTATTCGTTTCACCGCTAAGCGTGGACGCGGATATGTACCAGCGGACGGAAACAAGCGTGAAGATCAGCCAATCGGAGTAATCCCGATTGATTCTATCTTTACACCAGTTTCACGCGTTTCTTATTATGTTGAAAATACACGTGTAGGCCAAGTGTCGAACTATGACAAGCTTACTCTAGATGTATGGACAGATGGTAGTAACGGTCCACAAGAAGCAGTAGCACTTGGGGCAAAGATTTTAACTGAGCACTTAAATATATTTGTAGGATTGACAGATGAAGCGCAAAACGCGGAAATCATGGTTGAAAAAGAAGAAGATCAGAAGGAAAAAGTCTTGGAGATGACTATTGAAGAGCTTGATTTATCTGTTCGTTCTTACAACTGCTTGAAGCGTGCTGGCATCAACACTGTTCAAGAACTTGCGAATAAAACAGAAGAAGATATGATGAAAGTTCGTAACTTAGGCCGAAAGTCTCTAGAAGAAGTCAAGCACAAACTAGAAGAACTAGGTTTAGGCTTGCGTAAAGATGACTAGTTTTTATTCGTAAAACTAGGCATCTTTATGTGTTTGGACGTTTCATTACTTTCTACAGAAGGAGGGAACATCAACATGGGATACAGAAAATTAGGTCGTACAAGCGCACAGCGTAAAGCGATGCTACGTGACTTAACAACTGACTTAATCATCAGTGAGCGCATTGAAACTACAGAAGCACGTGCGAAGGAATTACGTTCTGTTGTAGAAAAAATGATCACTCTTGGAAAGCGCGGAGATTTGCATGCTCGCCGTCAAGCAGCTTCTTATGTTCGTCATGAAGTGGCAAACGAAGAAACTGGTGCGGACGCAGTACAAAAATTGTTCGCTGATATCGCTCCACGTTACGGTGAGCGCCAAGGTGGATACACTCGTATTATGAAACTTGGACCTCGTCGCGGAGACGGAGCACCAATGGTAATCATCGAGTTAGTATAATCTATTGTGATAGTGGTTTAAAAAGGAGGACAAAAAAAGCTGCGATCAACCTCAACGCTTTTTTACCGGACTTTTTAAACTTTCTATTTTCAGTCATAAATAAGGGCGGGCAGTTGTAATGACTGATCATGCCCTTTATTTTTTTGCAGAAATATCAGTCTCGGCTCACTTCCCTATACGCGGCTTAGGGAAGTGACTGAAACGTTATGATATGGATGAGTTAGTGGAGACAAGGTGAGAAGAGAGGAGAAAGATTCATGACTGACACGATTCTGAAAGTGAAGAATTTGTTCTTCCGTTATCCCAACCAGGAAGAGGATACGCTGAAGGATATTAATATAGAGGTCAAGCAGGGTGAATGGACTGCTATTGTAGGCCATAATGGTTCAGGAAAATCCACGCTTGCACGTATTCTGAATGGATTGCAGATGCCGTCAAAAGGTTCGGTGATCATCAATGGTATGGAACTATCCGAAGAGAAGCTCTGGGATATTCGACGTCAGGTAGGCATGGTCTTTCAAAATCCGGATAATCAATTTGTTGGATCCACGGTAGAGGATGATGTAGCTTTTGGTTTAGAAAATATTGGGGTCCCACGCGAACAGATGATTGAGCGAGTAGAAGAAGGAATTAATAGAGTTGGGATGAAATCTTTTTTAACCCAAGAACCACATCAACTCTCAGGCGGACAAAAGCAGCGTGTAGCCATCGCGGGTGTCATAGCGCTCCAGCCGGCAATCATCATATTGGATGAAGCGACGAGTATGCTCGATCCCATCGGTCGAAAAGAGGTCATTCAAACGATAGAGGAACTGAGAAAAGAAATGGGAGTGACGGTTCTATCCATCACACACGATTTGGAGGAGGCTTCCAGAGCCGACCGTATCATTGTGTTAAATGGTGGGAAGGTTTTTGCGGAAGGTACGCCAAGTGATATTTTCCTGCTTGGGGAGCAGCTTGTTCAAATAGGATTGGATCTGCCATTTGCCATTAGCTTAGCCAATAAGCTAAAAAGTATAGGTGTTACCCTTGAGTCAAACCCGACAACGAGTGAAAGGCTGATGGATGAGTTATGCAAATTAACATACAAAATCTAGAGCATCGCTATCAGGCGAAAACTCCTTTTGAACGAGTGGCACTGTATGATGTCAATATGGAAATTGCAGACGGTTCCTATAGTGCTATCATAGGGCATACGGGATCAGGGAAATCAACACTCCTTCAGCATCTAAACGGACTGCTGCGTCCTTACAAAGGAACGATTCAAATAGGGGATTTCACCCTGAAAGCCTCTGAAAAAGAAAAGAATATCAAGGCACTGCGCAAAAAGGTAGGAGTCGTATTTCAATTTCCTGAACATCAGCTTTTTGAGGAGACGGTGGAACGTGATATCTGTTTTGGTCCGATCAATTTTGGAGTTTCAGAGGAAGAGGCGAAAAGAAGGGCAAGAACTGCCCTGCAGTTGGTAGGGCTTCCTGAAAAGTATCTGGAGGTATCCCCATTCGACTTAAGTGGCGGTCAGATGCGAAGAGTCGCCATCGCCGGTGTGCTTGCCATGGAGCCAGAGGTGGTCGTCCTGGATGAGCCTACTGCAGGATTGGATCCAAGAGGCCGAAAAGAGATCATGGACCTGTTCTATTCCTTGCATAAGGAAAAGAACCTGACAACCATACTGGTGACACATAGCATGGAGGATGCAGCCATGTATGCCGATTCGATCTATGTGATGAACAATGGTACGGTCGGTCTGAAAGGCACACCACGAGAGATTTTTTCTATTCCGGAAAAAATCCAGGAGTTTGGCTTGGATGTTCCGGAAACGGTCCTGTTTATGAAAGAGCTCGAGGATCGTCTTGGCAGGAAGCTTGGCGGCATCTGCCTGACCATCGATGAAGCTGCAGAGGCAATCGCCTCTAAGCTCTCACAGGGGGTGGGGCAGCATGAATAACCTGATCATCGGGCGTTATGTGCCTGGGACCTCCATTGTTCACCGGATGGATCCAAGGGCGAAACTGCTACTTGTCTTCATCTTTGTCCTGATTGTCTTCCTTGCAAATAATGTGTGGGGATATGCCCTTTTGGGAGTCTTCACCTTATCCGTTGTCCTTATGACAAGGATTCCTATTCCATTCATCTTAAAAGGCTTGAAGCCGATCCTATGGATAATCATTTTCACTATGATCTTTCATGTTTTCCTGACTAAGGAAGGGACACTCCTTTACAAATTAGGTTTTATTGAAATCTATGAAGAGGGAATCAGGCAGGCTATTTTCATCTCCCTGCGTTTCTTGTTCCTGATAACCATTACGACCATACTGACTTTGACTACGACGCCGATTGAAGTGACGGACGGAATGGAGACGCTTTTTGGCCCTTTCAAGAAGCTCGGTGTACCGGTACATGAGCTGGCTCTGATGATGTCCATTTCCCTAAGGTTCATTCCGACCTTGATGCAGGAGACGGATAAAATCATGAAGGCGCAAAGTGCCCGTGGAGTGGACTTTACCACAGGGCCTTTAAAGGAGCGTGTGAAGGCGCTCGTCCCATTGCTTGTCCCACTCTTCATCAGTGCATTTAAACGCGCTGAGGAGCTTGCTACAGCCATGGAGGCGCGCGGGTACAGAGGTGGCGAAGGACGCACGAAATTCCGTATCCTCGAGTGGAGCACAAAGGATACGCTGCTTATGGCGTTTCTGGGTGCCCTCACGTTTATTCTGGTTCTGATACGAACATAATGGAGTCTAGATGCGATGAATAGAATGAAATGCATAATATCCTATGACGGGTCCCGATTTGAAGGGTACCAGATTCAAAATGAGAAGCGTACAGTGCAGCTTGAACTGCAAAAGGCGTTAACGAGGATTCACAAGGGCACAGAGATCAGGGTTTCCGCTTCCGGCCGCACTGATGCGGGAGTCCATGCAATGGGTCAGGTGATTCATTTCGACTCGCCTCTTTCCATTCCGGATGAAGCTTGGCAGAAGGCGATGAACGCCCATCTGCCAAAAGATATCTGGGTAAGGCATGTGGAAACTGCGTCACCTTCTTTCCACGCACGTTTTGATGTTGTGAAGAAGGAATACCGTTACAAGGTGAGTTTAAGCAAGGATTTTGACGTGTTCCATCGTGAACAGGTCTTTCATTACCCGTATCCTATCAACACAGAGGCCATGCGTGAGGCAGCCAGGCACTTTTTGGGGGAACATGACTTTACCAGCTTCTGTTCGGCGAAAACCGAGGTGGAGGATAAAGTCCGAACTATATATGAACTGGAGATTCCGGAAGACGGAGAAGAGCTTGTTTTCCGTATCATCGGCAATGGCTTTCTGTACAATATGGTCCGGATCATCGTAGGTACATTATTGGAAGTGGGACAAGAAAAAAAACAGCCGGAGGAAATTTTAGCTATTCTTCAATCAAGGGATAGAAAGGCTGCAGGAAAAACCGCACCGGCCCACGGTTTATACTTATGGGACGTCGTTTATGATGACAACTAATCCTGGTGTAACATTTTCTTGACAATATCCAAAAAAAGATATAAGATATCACATGGTATGTATTTTAGCCCCACGATCAAGCCCCGGAAGAGTTTCATCGTGATAACTTAAAATATATGATACGACAAATAAAAAGCTTTAAATTTTTAGGAGGGAAAAATCAATGCGTACAACGTTTATGGCGAAAGCTAGCGAAATCAATCGTAAATGGTACGTGGTAGACGCTGAAGGTCAAACTTTAGGTCGTCTAGCAAGTGAAGTTGCATCCATTTTACGTGGTAAACATAAACCAACTTACACTCCAAACGTAGACACTGGAGATCATGTAATCATCATCAATGCTGAGAAAATTCACTTAACTGGTAACAAGTTAAACGGGAAGATCTACTACCGTCACACTATGCACCCAGGTGGATTAAAGCAAAGAACTGCTTTGGAAATGCGTACTAACTATCCTACAAAGATGTTAGAACTTGCAATCAAAGGCATGCTTCCAAAAGGAAGTCTTGGACGTCAACAAGCTAAAAAATTAAACGTATATGCTGGTAGCGAACATCCACACCAAGCACAACAACCTGAAGTTTACGAACTTCGCGGTTAATTAATAAGGAGGGTATAACTTTGGCACAAGTACAATACTACGGCACAGGTCGTCGTAAAAGCTCCGTTGCACGTGTACGTCTAGTTCCTGGTAACGGACAAATCGTGATCAACGATCGTGATATCGAAAACTACATCCCATTCGAAGCTCTACGTAACGTTGTTAAACAACCATTAGCAGTTACTGAAACAGAAGGTAACTATGATGTATTGGTAAACGTTGACGGTGGAGGATACACTGGTCAAGCTGGTGCGATCCGTCACGGAATCGCTCGTGCATTATTGCAAGCTGATCCTGAGTTCCGTGCTACTTTAAAGCGTGCAGGGTTCCTAACTCGTGACGCGCGTATGAAAGAGCGTAAAAAATACGGACTTAAGGGCGCTCGTCGTGCACCTCAGTTCTCAAAACGTTAATCTTCGGATATACAGAAACTCTCAGCCTTTTGGCTGGGAGTTTTTTTGTATTTTTTTAAAAAACAGTAGTAAAACGACACCGGTGTCTATATAATATAATTAAATAGACACTGGTGTCGTTATAATGGGGTGATGGGAAATGGAGAAGGGGTTAGGTCAAAATAGAGGATTTCTGACGTTAATGCTTGCCCAGCTGATATCGAGTGTTGGTGATTGGCTTAGTATTGTAGCAATTATTACGCTTGTAGGATTGAAGTGGGAAGCGACGCCGATGGAAGTTTCCTTTATCATTCTTTGCTTGGCGGTTCCGATGGCTCTTCTAGGGCCGTTTACCGGTACGATTGCTGACCGCTTGAACCGCAGGACGCTAATGGTGGTATCAGATGTAGGAAGAGGGATTTTGATCCTTATCCTCTCATTTGCAAGCTCGATATGGACGGTTTATGTGTGCTTGTTTGTCATTGGAATGCTGTCGGCGGTGTTTGTACCTGCTAAGAATGGGAAACTCAAGGAGCTTGTAACAGAGGCGAGCATGAAAAGCGCCATGTCCTTTACTTCGATGATTGATGCGAGCACCAAGGTGTTAGGACCACTGTTAAGCGGTTTATTGGTAACGGCGTTCGGGACGGCTCCTGTATTCTATATAGATGCTGCTACGTTCTTTGTTTCGGCACTACTGTTATTGGCCCTGCCGAAGACTGTTGCTGTATTAAAAGACCATGATACCAAAGAAAAAGGGCAAGCGACCTTTAAAGAGGAATTTTTAGAAGGATTGGCGTTTCTCAAAAGCAGTCGCTATTTGCTGGTAGGAATGCTGGTACTAGGAATCAGCCTTTTAATCTTACAGCTGTCGGATTCACAGATAATTGTGCTGATAAGAGAACTCACGCAGGCTTCTCCAGATCTTTTTGGTTTTATTGTAACAGCATCAGGTGTGGGTATGCTCGTTTCTGGAGGCCTGCTGGCGAAAAAGACGGATTATCATGCCTTTAGCTTGATGTTACTCGGGGTTTGCGGCTTAGGAATTAGCTTTTCGATGCTGTCGGCATTTACAGGCGCTGATCTGGCCATGTCCACAGTATGGGGCCCGGCACTAGGGTTGACGGCAGGATTTGCTGCGGGATTGGTTTTTATTCCTTTCCAAGCGTCTGTCCAAACCAGTACGCCTGTACACATGACAGGAAGAGTATTTGGCGTGATAAACAGTGTGACTACGACTGCAACCATTATTGGCCCGTTGTTGGGAGGGTGGCTCTCTACAGTTATAGGGGTCATTCCGACATTTCTCATTACTGCAATTCTTTTGATTGTCATCTCGGCAGTTGGGTATATTTTTAGAAACAAGATAGAGCGGGGGTATGTTCGTGAGTCCGAAAGTGAGCAAGGAACACATGGAGCAACGTAGAGCTTTGATACTGGAAAAGGCAAAGGTAGTTTTTATGGAGCATGGATACGAGCAGACAACCATGAAGCATATCATGGATGCTGCTAATGTAAGCAGGGGAGGCTTGTATCAATACTTTTCCAATAAGGAAGATGTATATGAAACGTTACTGGAAGAAAGATTAGCACAATCAATAAAGGAAGCAGAGCTTTTGTTTGAGGAGGAAATCCATTCCCATTGGCAGTTGCTCTTGACGGCCATATTTGGAAACGATCAGCAACCCAACGATAAAATGGATCCCATGGCCCCTTCCAACCTGGAGTTTTTCATTACAGGAAGAAATAATCAACGCAGAAGAGAATATGGCACGGTCCGGTATTATGCTGGGCTGAAAATCTATAAGGATATTATTGAACAGGGTCAACAGAGCGGGGAGTTCAGTTCGAAATATGAATGTGAGGTTCTTGCCCGGACCATTGTGGCCTTTATTGATGGATTAGCCTTGGAGCATGCGATATTGCCGAAGGAAGACCTGAAAATAAAAGAACAGGCCACTCTGTTTGTGGAATATTTAAAAATGGCATTAGGCGTCAAGAAATACTAAATAAAAGGCTATAAAAAAATGGTGGGACTAAATGGTCCACCATTTTTTGCGCCGTGGTAATAATAATCCAGTCTAAAACACTTTCTTACGGTCTCGCTCTTCTTTTAGTATTTCCACAGCTTCTCGGAATCGTTGGGAATGGACGACTTCCCTTTCCCTGAGGAAACGAAGGGAGTCATTCAGATCAGGATCGTCCGACATATTGATGATCCATTGATACGTAGCTCTCGCTTTCTCTTCTGCCGCTATATCCTCATAGAGATCTGCAATCGGATCCCCTTTTGCCTGGATATATGTAGCGGTAAAAGGTGCACCAGCTGCATTATGGTAAAAAAGGGCACTATCATGATTCACATAATGCTCTCCGATTCCAGCGGCTTTTAATTGTTCAGGAGTTGCATCTTTTGTCAGCTTGTAGATCATCGTGGCAATCATTTCAAGATGGGCAAACTCCTCTGTACCAATGTCCGTCAATAGCCCAACAACCTTATCCGGAATCGTATAACGTTGATTCAGGTAACGGAGGGCAGCGGCTAGCTCTCCGTCTGCACCACCGTATTGTTCAATAAGATATTTCGCCAAAGTTGGATTACAGGTGCTCACTTTGACGGGGTATTGCAGCTTCTTTTCATAAACCCACATTTGTTAGTCTCCTTTCGTTAAACCTGCCAGGGCCAAGGTCCCTTTCCCCAGTCCCAACGATCGTTGGGATTTACGGTAAATTGCTGCAACGGACCGAATTTTGTTGAAAAATTCTTCTTGATCTGATTACTGTAAGTGGCATACTGGTTGAATTGATTTAATGCCTTTTCATCATCGGGGTGGGTATCCAGATATAAGGTCAGTTCCATCAGGACAAAGTCGACGGCCTGAATTTCCTCGAGAAGCTGATAATACTCAGGAGGGAGAGAGTTTGTCACTTGGTTTACCTCCTTTTCTTTTCATATGGATTTTCATAATAGTCATAAAGAGCTGGCCAGAGCGTACCTTTCTTTAATGCATCAAGTGGATGGAACTGCTGGAGGTTCGGTGGTTGAAATCCTAGGTAAAGATTGGGTGGTGTACTATAATATTTCTTTCCAATTGGAGGACAAGGGTCAAAAGGGCTGTGATAAGGGATGTAGGATTTCATTTTAGTAAAGGTTTTTTGATCATCATTCATGCTGTTCAGACACCTCACTCTCTATCCTTCTCCTAGCATCTATATTCTGGAAACAGCAAATAAATTCATGGTTCATGAAATTCATACTTGGAAAAACGTACTCAAACTTTCCACGCATGAAAGCTCAGCACCATTAGGAAACTAAATGGTGAAAGGGTGTGAAAGAGTTGACCGTATTAACAACCTTTAAAGAAAAGCGAAGAGAAAAGCAGATGAAATATGAACGCAAAATGCTTCGCGAAATTTCTTTGGATATTTTGAGAACAAAAGTGAAGGATTTTTTCAATCCCTACTTAAAACATAAACCACAACCAATTACTGCAATAGAAGAAGGCTGCCTGGATGTAGCGATCGAGGCATATCTTCTAGGTGCGTCCTATAGCAAGTTCGGCTACCATGGCGAAAACGTGGAAAAGGTGAAGACGCGTTGCCATGTAGAGGAGAAATACTTGATAGACACGTTATATGATTACTTCCTGTATTGGGGAGCGATTGGTGAGAATGATCTTGTCCATGAATCCTTTTATATGACCTGTGAGGCTTTCATCGACTATTGGTGGAGGGAAGGCTTCCACAAGGGGGAAAAAAGGTACCGGATGAGGCTGCACTAATTATCATAATCCTCCGTCTTGTCCCATATAGTGAAACATGAGGACATGCGGGAGGGATACATATGCGAAGGTGGAAGTTCTGGGCGCTGCTGACTACAGGCCTTATTCTACTGTTTTCAATACAGTTTCAATTCTTTAGCGAGGATACATGGGAACAATGGAATCTCCCGCTAAGCGGTAAAATAATCATACTTGATCCAGGTCACGGAGGTCCGGATGGTGGTGCCGTCGGAGGAGAGATCTTGGAAAAGGATGTGGCGCTGCAGGTATCCCTGCATTTGAGGGATTATTTGCAGGAGCAGGGGGCGCTCGTACTGATGACACGCGAGGAAGATGTCGACCTGGCCGATCCGAAGACAAAAGGCTACAGCAGGCGCAAAGTGGAAGACCTCAAGAAACGGGTGGAGATGGTAAATGAATCGGATGGAGATCTGTTTATCAGCATCCACTTGAATGCGATTCCCTCTCCAAGATGGAAAGGGGCACAAACCTTCTACCAGCGTTCCGAATCAAACGAAAACGAGCGATTGGCAAAATTCATACAGGATGAACTCCGGGTGAATCTGGGGAATACCGACCGCTATGCAAAGTCCATCAACGGCATTTACATCTTGAAAAAGGCGGAAATTCCAGGTGCACTAGTGGAGGTGGGGTTTTTATCAAACCCTTCCGAGCGGGCACTATTAAGCACGGAAGAGTATCAGAAGAAACTGGCAGCATCCGTCTATAACGGGATTATGCGTCATTATACCGTGGAAGAAGAACTTGAAGATCCTCCAGAATAAAAGGGGGACTTTTTTATGTCCCCATCTCGCTTCCTTTCGTGCTTTAATCCGTTCAACGTGATGGAGGATATGTTATACTTGGATTGTAAACGAATTCATCTTTATAAAGACAATAACGTGCAGGGGTGGGGTCAACATGCTAACAGAAGCAAAAGTGGTACAACTACTGAAGGATCTACAGGATCCAATTTTACATAAAACGTTCGAAGAGACAAATGCAATCGAAGAGATTTCTATCAAGGAAGAGAAAAACCATGTCAGTGTAAAAATTGCACTGGCTAAAACGGGAACGGCAGAACAGATGCAGTTGCAAGGAGCCATCGTCAACCTCCTGAAAGAAGCAGGAGCGGCAACAGTAGGACTGCGCTTCACGGAATTGCCTAGAGAAGTGATTGATCGCTACGGCGCAACAGCGGCGGCAGGAAAAGAAGAAAACTTGCTGTCAAACAACAAGACAACCTTCCTGGCAATTGCGAGTGGAAAAGGAGGAGTGGGGAAATCCACCGTTTCCGTAAACCTGGCAGTTTCCTTGGCGCGTCTTGGTAAAAAAGTCGGTCTGATTGATGCGGATATCTACGGCTTCAGCGTTCCGGATATGATGGGAATCACGAAACGACCGGTTGTCCGGGGCGAGAAGATCATCCCGGTGGAGCGCTTCGGCGTACAGGTCATCTCCATGGGGTTTTTCGTGGAGGACAATTCTCCCGTCATCTGGAGAGGTCCGATGCTTGGGAAAATGCTGAACAGCTTCTTCAATGAAGTGGAGTGGGGAGACCTGGATTACCTTCTGCTCGACCTGCCACCTGGAACGGGCGATGTGGCATTGGATGTTCACTCTATGCTTCCATCCTGTAAGGAACTTATCGTGACCACGCCGCATCCAACCGCAGCATTTGTAGCGGCACGTGCAGGGGCGATGGCCATAAAAACAAACCATGAAGTAATCGGTGTTATCGAAAACATGGCCTATTTTGAAAGCAAAAAGACAGGCGAAAAAGAATTTGTATTCGGCCAAGGTGGAGGGAAAAAGCTATCGGAAGAGCTTCAGGCACCGCTGCTCGGTCAATTGCCTCTTCAACAGCCTGATTGGGACGAGGATGACTTTGCGCCGTCCATCTATCAGAATGATCATGCACTTGGAAAAATCTATCTTGATATTGCATCAAAAGTGGTAGAACTAACCTAAAAGAAAAGGCAGACCTTGATTGACTAGGTCTGCCTTTTCTTTATTGTCCGCCACCGCCGGATTCTTCGCCACTTTCACTGCCGGCACCTTGCTCAGAGTCGCCTCCACCACCCTGTTCCTTTTGTCCGCCTTGCATTTCAGAGGCGCCTTTAAGAAGGAGTTCCTGTAGCTTGGCTTTAAAAAGTGGACTTTCAAAGGTTTCGGTTATCACTTTTTGCAAGTGTGTCTTAAACTCCTTGCCAGTTAAAACCTTGACCAATTGCTTTTCCATTTCAGGATCCTGCAATACCTGGATCATCAATCCTTGATATTCTGGGTCCTTCATCAGATCTTTTATCAGTTTTTCGTGCTCCTTTTGCATACTTTTTGCAAAAGTCTCTGCAAATTTCGGATCCTCAAAAGCCTTTTTCCAGAATTCCGCCCCTTTTTCACTATCAAGTGTTTGTTGAATGGCACTGGTTACAACTTCCTGGTCCAAAACAAAATTCTGTTTCATTTTGTCATCTGTCATAATTTCTTCAATCGCTTTTTTTCCATCATCTGTCTTTAATATATCCACAACCATTTTCTTGGTTTCTTCATAATCCATTTGTCCGGCACCCTCTTCACCCTGCGCACAACCAGAAAGCAGGAAACATAAGAGGAAAAACGGCAAAAAGTAGCTTTTCATAAGAAAACTCCTTCCAACTGGTTTTGCATACGCTTAATATGTGACAAAGTTAATGAAATATACAAATTTGCAAGAGGGGGATGATGGATTTTTATTGGCTGGATTGGTACAATCATTTATAGTGTCTTTAAACTGTTATATATGGAGGAAAAGAAAAAGTGAACAGTCGTAATTGGGTTCGATTATTTCTTTCCACGTTACTAATCGGAGCAGTAAGTACCGTTATTGTTGCGTTTATAGTTCGTTGGGATCAACATACACATGAATTTGCAAATGGAGAATATCTTCAAGTTTTATCGGTTATCTTCTGGTACATAGGAATAGGACTGATTTTCAGTATCATCAGCCAAATGGGTTTCTTCGCCTACTTGACCGTTCACAGGTTCGGACTTGGTATCTTCAAATCATTATGGAATGCCGTTCAAGTGGTGCTGATTGCCTTTGTATTATTCGATCTTGTCTACTTCCGATATATCGCTTTTGCAAAAGAAGGCGACTCGTTATTACCTTACTTAGCATTCCCGGTCTTTCTGCTCATCTACGGTCTGCTGGTTGCTTATGTAAAAAAAGCGCAGACGAACCATCATGCCTTTATACCTGCACTGTTTTTCATGGTCGTGGTAACAACTGTTGAGTGGTTTCCGGTACTGCGTGAAAATGAGCCAAGCTGGCTATTGCTCATGCTTTTTCCACTGCTTGCATGCAACTCCTACCAGATGCTGGTTCTGCACAAGCTGAATCAGACAAAAGGGAAGGCGGCAACTGCAAAATAGTAAACGAAAGGGCGTCCTCAAGTGAGGGCGCCCTTTGTTCTATTGTATTTCTTTGCTATTGGCTTTTGTGTTATTGATCAGGTCGGTTACAGAGCTTATTTCATAACCCTTTGTTTTTATCTGCTGAATGATCTCCGGCAAGGCATCCTCCGTTTGTTTGGCAGAGTCAGACGCGTGCAGGAGGATAATATCCCCGTTGCTTAAATTCTTCGTCACATTATCAATAATGATATCTTTGCCGGGGTTGATGAGATCATGGGAATCGACACTCCAATGTACAATCGTAAATCCAAGCGAATTGGCGATTTTCAAAATCCTCTTATCAAAAGAGCCTTTTGGTGGGCGCAGCAGATTCACTTCCTTCACGCCCAGCTTCTCAAATACATCGAGTGCCTTCAACATATCCCGTTTCACTTTCAAATCATCCAGATCACGGTAGTTTTCATAGGCATAGCCCATACTGCCGATCTCGTGTCCATCGTCCGTGATCCGCTTCACTATATCTGGATGCCGTTCCGCCCAGGAGGCAGACAGAAAGAAAGTCACTCCCGTAGCATTATTCTTTTTCAAAGTATCAAGTATGGGCAGTGCTTTTTCGTCTCCCCAGCTAATATCGAAGGATAACGCAATTTCCTTCACTTTCCCTTCACCTTTATAGAATGCTACTGGCTGCCCATCCTTAGTAGAAAAAACCGGTAAGTTAGTAAAATTCTCTATATATAAAATCCCTGCAGTAAAGAAAGAAGCCAAAATGATGATGGATAATTGCTTGAACTTTCTTCCGTTAATCACATAGAAAAAATTCATACGTCTCCCCCTTGTCCACGGTATCTAATTAATAATTATTCAATGGGACAAAACTTATGATAAAAAAATATCTAGGAAAATGTTTCATAAAAACACGATCGGTGGAAAAAAATACAATATAACGTCTTTTTCGAGGTGAAGAAATGATAGGAATGCTGTTCAATAATAAAGAGGTAAAAGAAATGGAATACCTGCTAAAGCGGGAACTGGAAGAGCTGCTTCACGATTTTGAAGATAATCGCATAGATCGTGTTGTCAAACATGCCATGGAGGAACGCTACCAAATCCTCTTCAATATGTTCAAAAGAGTGGCCCACCCAACCGAATGCATGCAATACATTCGCTCCAAAGCGGTATACCGGGAACGAGAAACCCTATAAGAAGGTGAAGGCTCCTGCATTGCAGAGTAATATGCTTTGTGGGAGTCTCTTTTGCGTTGTCCGTGTAAAAAGGGCAAATCGAGTCGGTATTTCGAGTTGTAGTGTAGGACTGAAATCCGTTATATCAACGGGAATTTATAAATATCAACGGTTCCGGCCGCCGTATCAACGAAAATAGAAATTTATCGATGATAATTTCAATATATCCACGAAAAGAGAGGAGATATCGATAAAGCGCGTATTTCAACAAAATCCGCACTTACCAAGGGACAGCCGCGAACTTCAATTTGCTTATCTGCTACTATGCGTTAGTACATAACGAAATAGACTCAAAAACCTTTTTGAAAAAATGTTTCTAAAGTAGTTGACGTTCATTTGAAAAGCGTGGTATATTATTATTCGTCGCTGCGAGAGACAAAACGCTCGCACGATAAAAAAACAAAAAACATGTTGACTTTAACAAGGTTGATATGTTACATTAATAAAGTCGCTTCTGAGCGATAAACCGATTGAAATGATCTTTGAAAACTAAACAAAACAACAGCGTCCACGTTAATCCTATAGGGATTAACAAAGAACGAAAAAGTAACATAAGCTAGTCAACATTTGAGCATAAGCTCAAACTCTTTATTGGAGAGTTTGATCCTGGCTCAGGATGAACGCTGGCGGCGTGCCTAATACATGCA
>NZ_JBNIKR010000017.1:0-58746 GCF_050107295.1 Sutcliffiella halmapala
CCTCAAGATGAGATTTCCTTTTGCTTCGGCAAGTAAGATCCCTGAAAGATGATCAGGTAGATAGGTTCGAGGTGGAAGCATGGCGACATGTGGAGCTGACGAATACTAATCGATCGAGGACTTAACCAAAAAACAATGAACGACACTTGTGAATCTTGATAAGAAAAACGTTATCTAGTTTTGAAGGAATATAGCAAATAATGCTTGATTATCTTTCAAAGTTATAGTATAATAATATATGTCTGGTGGCGATAGCGAAGAGGTCACACCCGTTCCCATACCGAACACGGAAGTTAAGCTCTTCAGCGCCAATGGTAGTTGGGGGCTGTCCCCCTGTGAGAGTAGGACGTTGCCAGGCGTATAATTACTATACATATTATTATCGCGGGGTGGAGCAGTCTGGTAGCTCGTCGGGCTCATAACCCGAAGGTCGCAGGTTCAAATCCTGTCCCCGCAACCAATAAGGTCCCGTGGTGTAGCGGTTAACATGCCTGCCTGTCACGCAGGAGATCGCCGGTTCGATCCCGGTCGGGACCGCCATTTTTAAAGAAAACGAAACTTGGTTTCGTTATTTTTTTTGGCCATTTTTAAAGAATGATAAGAAAAATGGGTAATATGTATGGAATGTACAAGTGAAATACGGAAACTAACCGAGATGAATAAAGGTAGATAGTCTATATATTAAGCTTTTCTAGGAGTTCGTGCCAAAACGGGCAAAGTTCGTGCCAAACCGAGGCGAGTTCGTGCCAAAAACCCTAAAGTTCGTGCCAAACTACACAGAATTCATGCCAAACTGTCTTGCGAGCCCTTTTAGACAACATAATACAACAAATATAAAAAACCCCTCGCCTTCACAAGATGGCGAGGGGTTTTTGCTTAATTGTAATTAGCTTGATAATCGGTTTCTTCGAAGATCTCACTTGCAGGCTTCGCTGCCCATTCTTCGATTGGTGTGTCTGGATTTGCATCTAGGTACGCCTTAACTATGTTCTTTTTTAAAGAATGATAAGACAAAATGGGTAATATGAATTGAAATTATATGTAAAATATAAAAACAGACCGAAATGAATAATGGTAGATAGTCTATAATTTAAGCTTTTCAAGGAGTTCGTGCCAAAACTGCCAAAGTTCGTGCCAAACCACGGCAAGTTCGTGCCAAAACTGCCAAAGTTCGTGCCAAACTCTACATAGTTCATGCCAAACTTGTTTGCGAGCCTCTTTCTGACTACAACTCAATCATAAAAAACCCCTCGCCATCACAAGATGACGAGGGGTTTTTGCTTAATTGTAATTAGCTTGATAATCGGTTTCTTCGAAGATCTCACTTGCAGGCTTCGCTGCCCATTCTTCGATTGGTGTGTCTGGATTTGCATCAAGATAGGCCTTGACCATTTTGTAGCCTTCGCTTGCACCATAGCTTTTTGGAAGCTGCTGAACCTGTGCGCCGCCTTTGAGGATCGCATTTCCTCTGTCAGGATCAGAGCTTTCAAGATCTTTTTCGATCTTTGCCCACTGTTCCTTTTTGAAGGCTTCATCAACCGGTGTTAAAGAGAAATTAGGGAATACAGTTTTTTCGAACATAACAGCCTTCCCTTTATTGACCAGTTGATCCAGGACATTCGTTGAATCAGCAAGTTGCTTCTCATAAGCGACACTATTATAGTATTCATGTGCTACTGCTGATTTAATGATATCAGGTGAATAGTTTCGATTGTATAATAGGATGATCTTTCCGGATCCCGCTGAAAACGATAAAGTGGTAGAGTCATTGGTAGGGAAAATACAAACTGTTGTATCTTTTTCAGATGGTAATAGTTTTGAAGATTCAATAAGTGCTTCTTTTACTGCTTCATTTGTGCTAGCATAATCGATTTTCTTGATAACATCCTGAACGGCGATTCTATTTTTGGGTTCCTCGTTCAAGATGGTTTCCGCCATTTGAATATTTTCGCCATCTTTAAAACATTTATCGTTGACCTGGTCAATGATACTTGATTTATATAAAGCCAAAACTTCTTCTTTTGGAAGACTCTTAGATTCTTCATAATATGGGTTGAATAACTGGTATGCATGAATTACTTCGAAGTTTTGATCATTTTCCTTAAATGTAGAAGTTAAACCTTCTTCCCCACTTTCCGTACCTGCACTCTCTCCGTTGCCACAACCTGTCAAGGCTAAAACAATGATGAAAAAAAACAAGAAACCTTTCAAACGCATTAATTTCCCTCCTAAACATAATTTTGTCCACAATTGATACTTATTTGTGCCTGAGGATAAGTATTCTACAAAATACCTGAAAATCCTTTATTTTCAGAAAATTTTTGTTGTAAGGAAACTTCCCACGCCAAATGCCCTACCGGTTAGGGTAGGGCTATTGTCTCAATTGTAATTTTGTTTGAAGAGTTTGTAGGTACCAGTGCGGGCACACCCCGCTTTTCATTGTCTAGATCCGCCGGCTAGGTCCTCGAGTAGCGGAGGTAAAAACCTACCTCCACTGTAATATTTGCTTAAGCTTGTCGGGCTTGACCGAGCCGGCTCCGCTTTTCTATTAATCTACCAATTTAACAAGCATATGTGCGAGCTTGTGGCGTTCTTCCTTGTCGCCGACTTTCCAGAGTTCCTGGAGGAGTTTTTCTTCGCTGTTTCTCGGCTCTTCGTGTTTGGCCAGGTAGTCGGCTACTTTCTCTGCTGCGATGGCTAGTTGCTCTTCACCGAGGCCGACTCTTTTCCCTGCTGATACTTTGTCGTTCAAATAGCTCTTAAAGGTATCAAAATCGGCAAGGATTTGTTCTTTTTTGCTATTATCCATGTTTTCTACTGTTCTTTCCACTTTGCTTTGAGTATCTTGATCAGTGTGTGCCATTATTGAATTCCTCCTTTAATTTCCTTTAAATAATACATCCCTAGTCCATATCCTTTTTTTGGATAGGTTAAACCTTTTGATGTGGGGGGAGGATTTATTTTCTTTCTCTTTCTTCTTTCGTTATAATAGTGGATAGCATAAAAAAGCAGAGGGGTGTCGGCTTTTGGCGGTTTCGGATGAGTTTGGTTTCATTAGGAGTATCAGTCCGGAGTCTTTGTTTCATCAGGACAAGATTGTGGGCATCGGGGATGATGCAGCAATCGTTGGGGTGGATGAGGGCTTTGAAAGCGTGGTATGCGTGGACACCATGGTGGAAGAGGTCCATTTTAGCCCGCAGACCATGAAGTCGTATGATATCGGTTATAAGGCGCTTGCAGCGAATATTAGTGATATTGCTGCCATGGGAGGGATCCCGCTTTATTATCTGGTTTCCATCTCCATTCCAAAAGATTGGCCGGAGGAAGAGCTTTTGGCCATCTATAAAGGGATGAAGGATTTGGGGGATCGGTATCGTATGGACCTTATAGGTGGCGATACGACTTCTGGGAAAGCCCTTGTACTGAGTGTCTTTGTCATTGGGAAGGTGGAGAAGGGGAAGCGTCTCCTCCGGTCCAATGCCAAAACGGGTGATGTTGTATTTGTGTCTGGTACATTAGGTGACTCCGCTGCTGGATTGGATGTTCTTTTACAAAATCATTCCGGTTGGTCCGAGTTGATAAGAAAGCATCAGAACCCTGCACCTCAAGTGGAATTAGGCAGGATTCTCACAGAATTTGATCGGGTGGCATTGAACGATGTAAGTGATGGCATTGCAAGCGAGCTGATCGAAATTGCCGAAGCAAGCCATGTAGATATTGTGATAAACAAGGATACACTACCATTAAGTACATCAATGGTTCAATATAAGGAAGAAAAGGCGCTGAAGTGGGCGCTTACCGGTGGAGAGGATTTTGAGCTGGTAGGTACAATTGGTGCCGGGGATTGGTCTCTTTTACAGAAGCGCTGCCAGGATGAGGATATCAGGCTCACTAGAATTGGTGAAGTGATGGCTTCTGGAAACGGACAGGTTTTTATGAGAGATGAAGATAGTAAAGTATTATTGAAAAAAGAAGGATATAATCACTTTTTAAAAGAGTAGGAGCATGGATATATGATGCAAGTCGAGTTGAAGACACATTCTTCAGAAGAAACGATGACAACCTCGCATGCGCTTGGAAAGCTTCTGAATGGAGGGGAAGTCCTTTTATTGGAAGGTGACCTGGGAGCAGGCAAGACCACGTTCACCAAGGGACTGGCAAAGGGATTGGATATCACCCGCAATGTGAACAGTCCTACGTTTACCATCATAAAAGAGTACGAGGGCAGATTGCCTCTTTACCATATGGATGTGTACCGCTTAGTGGACAGTGAGGAAGATCTCGGGTTTGATGATTATTTTATGGGCAGCGGTGTGACGGTTGTGGAATGGGCCCATTTGATCGAGGAGTATTTGCCGGAGGAACGGTTGGAGATTTATATCTACCATCTTGGCGACGATGAAAGAAAGATTGTGCTGACTCCAAGGGGAGCACGCTATGAAGATATCTGTAAGGAGCTAATGGAATGACTAGAGTACTGGCCATTGATACATCAAGCTATGTGCTTGGTGTCGCGATTGTAGAGGAAGACAGAGTGATCGGAGAACTTGTAACCAACTTGAATAAAAACCATTCGGTGCGTGCGATGCCAGCTATTGATCAGTTGATGAAAGATTGCGAGATAAAGCCGGACACGCTTGATCGAATTGTCGTGGGAAGAGGACCGGGCTCCTTCACCGGTGTACGTATCGGCGTGACGCTGGCTAAGACTTTGGCGTGGACGTTGAATGTGCCGCTTGTAGGCGTGTCGAGTCTGGAGCTGTTGGCAGCTAATGGCCGTTATTTCAAAGGAGTTATATCTCCTATCATGGATGCAAGACGCGGTCAGGTGTATACAGGTTTATACACATGGAATAACATGTCTGTACAGACGGAAGTGGAAGATGTAAATATCGCACTGACGGATTGGCTGGGCATGCTGAAAGAAAAAAATGAGGACGTATTATTCATCGGTAATGATGTGCACCTGCACAAGGAAACCATCATAGAGTATCTTGGGGAAATGGCTCATTTTGCCGAGACAAGTGAAAACAACCCTCGTCCGAGTGAGCTGGCTCTGATCGGGCTGCAAAGGGAAGCGGAGGATGTCCATACCTTTGTTCCGAACTACACCCGCTTAGCGGAAGCGGAAGCAAAATGGCTAGAAAGCAAAGAAAAATAGGTGAACAAGATGGAATCAATGATTGATATTGCTAAAATGACGGTCCATGATATTGAGGGAGTCCATGAAGTGGAAATGCTTTCGTTTGCCACCCCCTGGACTAAAGATGCCTTTTATTATGAGCTTACCAATAACCCTTATGCGCATTATTTTGTCATGAGGGAAGAGAACAGAGTGATTGGCTATTGTGGGATATGGGTGGTCATGGGTGAGGCGCAGATAACCAATATTGCAATCCATCCTTCGTGCCGTGGAAGGAAGCTTGGGGATATAATGATGGGAAATGCCATTCAATATTGCCGAATGATCGGGGCTATCTCATTATCGCTTGAAGTACGGGTCTCCAATATAGTAGCACAAAACCTGTATAGGAAATATGGCTTCCAAAATGGCGGAATCCGAAAAAAATATTATGTGGATAACAATGAAGACGCATTAGTGATGTGGGTGAGTTTATGAAAAATGAGGAACAAAAAGACGAATATATATTAGGGATTGAAACGAGCTGTGATGAAACGGCTGCAGCTGTCATCAGGAACGGGACGGAAATCGTGGCGAATGTAGTTTCCTCGCAGATTGAAAGCCATCAACGTTTTGGAGGGGTGGTTCCTGAGATCGCCTCAAGGCATCATGTGGAACAGATCACCATCGTGCTTGAGGAAACGATGAAGCAGAGTGGCCTTACGATGGATAGCATAGATGCTATCGCCGTTACGGAAGGGCCAGGCCTAGTAGGTGCTCTTTTAATCGGAGTCAATGCAGCAAAAGCGATGGCATTCGCGCACCAGAAGCCATTAATCGGGGTTCACCATATTGCCGGTCATATCTATGCCAATCAATTGGTAGCGGAGTTGAAATTTCCATTGCTGGCCCTGGTGGTTTCCGGTGGACATACAGAGCTTATCTACATGAAGGAGCACGGTTCCTTCGAGGTTATTGGAGAAACGCGTGACGATGCAGTAGGGGAGGCCTATGATAAGGTGGCGAGGACCTTGCAACTGCCTTACCCGGGCGGTCCTCATATCGACCGTTTGGCACAAGAGGGACAACCTACCATTAAACTTCCAAGAGCATGGCTGGAGGAGGATTCCTATGATTTCAGCTTCTCTGGATTGAAATCTGCGGTTATCAACACGCTCCACAATGCGAAGCAAAAAGGGGAGGAAATCAGCCCTGCGGATTTGGCGGCAAGCTTTCAAGCGAGTGTCATCGAGGTGTTGGTAGGTAAAACACTGAAAGCAATGGAACACTATAAGGTGGACCAGGTTCTGTTGGCAGGCGGGGTAGCTGCCAACAAAGGATTACGTAGTGCCCTTCAGACGGCTGTGGATAATGTGGGGAAAGAATTGGTGATCCCTCCATTATCACTATGTACAGATAATGCGGCGATGATTGCTACGGCAGGAAGTGTCCTGTACCGAAAGGGAAAACGTTCCGGGATGAACTTGAACGGAAATCCCGGGCTCGATATCGAAAAACCTTTCAACTGATCTTTTGGTTGAAAGGTTTTTTATTTGTGCAAAAATAGAATGCGCATACGTTATACACAACCCTGTGGACAAATTGTGGATAAAAGTATCACTTCCCTATAAATTCAACAACGTAAATGTGAATAAAAAATGTGGATAACTTTTGATAGAATTGTGGATAGTGTGTATAAACCTCTTGATAACTTATAAAATAAGGGGCGATATGTGAATATGTGTGTGGAAAAGTGAGTTTTATCGACAAAGTTCTTCAAAAGTGGGTCAGGTATCGACAAAAACGGCTAAAAGAAGATTATTATCCACAATCCCATTAAAAAAGCTACTCTCCTATAAAAAGAAAGTAGCTTACTTATCACACCAACTCTTCCCACTCTTCCATCAGTACCATCAATCTTTCCTGCAGGTCCTCATTTTGCGTGTTGAGCTCTAGTACTTTTTCATGATCCTGATAGACTTCCGGGAGACAGAGCTGGCTCTCATTTTCTTCGAGCTTGTTTTCGATTTCTTCTATTTCCTTTTCTATTTCCTCGAGTCTGCGTTTCTTTTGCCGTTCAAGTCGCTTTGCTTCTTTTTCCTGTTCATAGCTCGGCTTTTCCTTTTCAGCCTGAAGAGACCTGACAGTAGAAGAGGAAGATGCTTCGCTTTCCAGCCTTGCAAGCTCCATCGCCTCTTCTTTTTTCTCTATATAATAGTCATAGTCCCCGAGATATTCAGTTGCCCCATCCCGGCTCAATTCATAGACCTTCGTAGCCAGCCTGTTGATGAAGTAGCGGTCATGGGAAACGAATAGGATGGTACCTGGATAATCTATCAAGGCATTCTCTAAAATCTCCTTGCTGTCCAGATCCAGATGGTTTGTAGGCTCGTCCAGGATCAGGACGTTGGAGCGCTGCAGCATCATCTTGGAAAGGGCCAATCGTGCCTTTTCCCCACCGCTTAAGGTAGAAACCGGCTTCAGCACATCATCCCCTGAGAAAAGAAAGTTTCCTAGGATTGTACGGATTTCCTTTTCCAACTTGTGCGGGTATTCATCCCAAAGCTCGGCCAAAACCGTCTTATTGGAAGTGAGGTCTGCCTGCTGCTGATCATAGTAGCTCACAGAAACATTTGCCCCGAAAGAAAAGCTACCTTCGAGCGGCTCCAGCTGCTTGACTAGCGTTTTTAATAGGGTGGACTTTCCGATTCCATTTGGTCCGACAAGCGCCACACTATCGCCGCGTGACAGGGAAAGGTCCACATGCCGGAAAATGGGGGTCCTGTCATAGGAAACGGCCAGGTTATTAGCTTTCAATACATCATTCCCACTTTGCCTATCAATATCAAACATGATGGAGGCTGATTTTTCATCGCCTTGGGGACGGTCCATCACCTGCATTTTATCGAGCTGCTTTCTGCGGCTCTGTGCGCGCTTGGTGGTGGAGGCCCTTGCCAGGTTGCGCTGTACAAAGTCCTGGAGCTTCGCAATTTCGTCCTGCTGCTTTTCGAACATTTTTATATCACGTTCGTATTGCTCGGCCTTCTGGGCAAGGTAGGCACTATAGTTGCCAAGGAACTTCGCAGACTGCTTCCGGGAGATTTCGTAGACGGTTGTGACCACCTTGTCTAGGAAGTAGCGGTCATGGGAAACAATAAGTAATGCACCAGGATAGCCCTGGAGATATCCTTCAAGCCAGGAAAGGGTATCGATGTCGAGATGGTTCGTCGGCTCATCAAGAATCAGGAGATCCGGCTTGGTCAGTAGAAGCTTGGCAAGTGCAAGACGGGTTCTCTGGCCACCGCTCAGTGTCTCGATTGGGGTCTGATAATCAAACTCGGAAAAGCGAAGGCCGTGAAGCACGGAGCGGATATCCGCTTCATATTGAAAACCGCCTTTCTGCTTGAAGGCTTCCTGAATTTCGTCATACTCCTTCAGAATGCGAGCGTAAAGCGGGCCATCCTCAAAATAAGCGGGATCTCCCATTTTCGCTTCCAGCGTGCGCATCTGATTTTCCATCTCTTTCAGACCGGAAAACACCGTCAGCATTTCATCCCAGATGGAACGCTCTGTCTGCAGCCCGGTATCCTGTGCAAGATATCCGATTGTTACATCCTTGGGCTTGATGATATCACCGGAATCATAGGACAACTGATTGGAAATGATCTTTAATAAGGTAGACTTCCCTGCACCATTACGTCCCACCAGCGCAATTCTGTCTTTCGATTGTACTTCTAGTTTTATATTCGATAGAATAAGGTCAGCACCAAAATATTTCGTTAATTGATTTATCTGTAAAATAATCATCATTTTCACCTCATGCAATTCTAATGTAAGTGTATCCTTCTTCATGCAACACTTCAAGAATTGGAAACCGCTACCCCTTACAAAATTGCAAAGAATAAGGTAAAATGAAAGCGATTTAAAATTCGAAAAACGGAGCCGACATCCGTTACATATAGAAAAGAACCGCAAACTGGTTGGACAATGGGGGAGTAAGATGAGTAACGAACCAATGAAAATACCGCAGGCGACTGCCAAGAGATTGCCTTTGTATTACCGTTTTCTTAAGAACTTGAATACATCGGGAAAACAGCGGGTATCGTCTGCTGAGCTGAGTGAAGCAGTGAAAGTGGATTCCGCGACTATCCGACGGGACTTCAGCTATTTTGGGGCACTGGGGAAAAAGGGATATGGCTATAATGTTCAATATTTGTTAACTTTTTTCCGGAAAACGCTCGACCAGGATGAATTGACTTATGTTACTCTAATAGGTGTAGGAAACTTGGGGACAGCTTTCCTGCATTACAATTTCATGAAAAACAATAACACGAAGATCGTGATGGCCTTTGATATCGACGAGTCGAAAATCGGCACGGAGATCGGCGGTGTACCGGTGTATCATCTTGATGACATCGAGGAGCATCTGCCGGATGATGTGACGGTGGCAATCCTCACCGTACCGGCGCCAGTCGCGCAGCCGATAGCAGACAGATTGGTGGAAAAAGGAGTAAAAGGCATCCTGAACTTTACGCCAGCACGGATAAATGTGCCGGAAACCATCCGTATTCATCATATCGATTTAGCCGTGGAACTACAGTCATTGGTATATTTTCTCAAGCACTATCCAACAGAATGAAAAAGTAGTAGAATAAGTATATTTCAAGGAGGTGGCAAGAATGGGTCCAATCGGAATGGGTAGCCTCTTGTTAATCGTTTTCGTAGCACTATTAATCTTCGGTCCAAGCAAATTACCTCAATTGGGTAAGGCAGCTGGTAATACATTGCGTGAATTTAAAAACGCAACTAAAGGATTAGCGGATGACGACGACAGCAAACCAGAGAAAAAAGAAGAAACGAAGTAATGTAAGGATGAACATATATGCTAGATAGAGAAATGTCGGTGTATGACCATATAGGCGAGCTCCGAAAAAGAGTGATCATCATTGCGTCCTTCTTTTTCGTCTCAGCGATCGGCGGTTTTTTCCTCGCGGAACCGATCATTGTCTATTTACAGCACACAAATGAAGCGGAAGCGCTGACGATGAACGCCTTTCGCATTACAGATCCAATCAAGATCTTCATGCAGTTTTCTTTTTTGATTGCATTTATCATTACGTTTCCCGTTACGCTCTATCAGATTTGGGCTTTCATCAGCCCCGGTTTGTATGAGCGGGAGCGGAAAGTGACGTTAAGCTATATACCAATATCCCTCTTCTTGTTCCTGAGTGGACTGACATTTTCCTACTTCATACTGTTTCCGTTTGTTGTGAAGTTCATGAGCAATCTGGCAGACCGCCTGGATATCAACCAAGTCATTGGGATCAACGAATATTTTCAATTCCTGTTCCAGCTTACCTTGCCTTTTGGCATCCTGTTTCAGATGCCGGTTATTGTGATGTTCTTAACAAGGCTGGGGATCATCACTCCAGCTATACTTGTAAAAGTAAGAAGGTACGCTTACTTTGTATTGCTAGTAATAGGGGCATTGATTACGCCGCCGGAGATCATCTCTCATTTAATGGTGACAGTGCCACTTCTTATCCTTTATGAGATTAGCATCATCATTTCCCGCTTCGGCTACAAAAAGGTCAAGCTTGCAGAAGCAAAGCTGAATGAGGAATTAAATAAAAAATAGGCAACCCACCGTAAAGGTAAGTAGCCTATTTTTTTTGCATATTTTTTATTTTCTTATGAAGCAGATATGCCCTTATGGAAACGCCGAAGTCGAAGGTGGCAATCAGCATCAGCAGCATGGTGTGCCATTCAAAGACGCTTTCCTTGAATGACGCAACTGCCAAATACGTAAATAAACATCCCATGACGGCATAGAAAAAGACCATATTGATCGGTTTTATTCTCATTGTGCTAGTCCTCCAGTTGTAGATGGCCTTACTATTGATTCTTTATACTATCAGAAGAAGGAGATAAGATTCGGTAACGTATTCTGCATCTCTTCCATCTGCTTGATCATTTCCTCGATATCTTCCCTGAACACATACTGCACTATGACAACAAAGCTATTCATGGCAACATGGGCGATGATCGGAACAATGATGCGGTTTGTTTTGACATATAGGAAGGCAAAAATCCCACCCATTACAAAATAGATAAGCAGATGCTTGAAGTCATTATGGACTACAGCAAAAAGAAGGGAGCTGATAATGAGTCCGACAGCAAAATTGAAACGCTTGTATAAGGAACCGAAGATTATCTTACGGAAGATGATTTCCTCTAATATAGGTCCAGCAATCGTAATGGCAAAAATCATGATCGGGGTTGCTGTGACAAAGGCCATGATCTCCTGGGTGTTTTCTGAGCCAGGTTCGATACCGAACAGCTTCAACTGAATTTGGGCAGCGATCCCCTGACCGAACAATGCCATCGGAAAGCCTAGCACCGTCCATAGAACAGTTTTTGGAACAGAGGCAGTTTCGCCTCTGAAGTCGCCTTCCTTCCATTCATCCCGGAGAATAAAGCAGACAATCAAAAGACCGATGGTAAAACTGACAAAGGTCCAATACCCTACAATATTTCCACGTTCCACACCTAGAGCCATCAAGATAGGAAAACCGATAAATCCGGACAGCTGCATCAACACATAGGTCAAAATGACATACCAATACTTTTTCGTCATAGTAAACTCCTCTAAAGTCAATTATTCGCTTTCCGTATTGTATCATATTCTAACACTACCCTTATAATGATAAGGTTCCCACATTCACGTATCCTTACGAAAAATATGTCGATATTTTGGTTTATATGAAGACTACGGGGAGATAATGGAAAAGTGCAAAAAAGGGTGAAAAATTTTAAGCAAAGATACTTGCAAAACAGGAAGAGATTCATTATTATAATAATTGTGTTAGCACTCAAGACTATAGAGTGCTAATAAATAAAAATATTACATATGAATCAAGGAGGTAGTTTTCATGTTAAAGCCAATAGGTGATCGTCTAGTAATTGAGCTTGTTCAGTCCGAAGAAAAAACTGCAAGTGGTATCGTATTACCTGACTCTGCTAAAGAAAAGCCTCAAGAAGGAAAAGTAGTAGCGGTTGGTACAGGTCGTGTACTTGACAGCGGGGAGCGTGTAGCGCTTGAAGTTACTGCAGGCGACAGCATCATCTTCTCCAAATATGCCGGTACAGAAGTGAAGTTCGAAGGCAAAGAATATTTAATCCTTAAAGAAACAGACGTACTTGCAGTAGTAAGCAAGTAATAAAATAAAAATAAAAAACTTAACTTTCCTGAGGAGGTCTATCAATTATGGCAAAAGAGATTAAGTTCAGTGAAGAAGCTCGCCGCTCCATGTTACGCGGTGTAGACAAATTAGCTGATGCAGTGAAAGTAACATTAGGACCAAAAGGGCGCAACGTGGTACTTGAGAAGAAATTCGGTTCTCCACTAATTACTAACGACGGTGTTACGATCGCAAAGGAAATCGAATTAGAAGATTCCTTCGAAAACATGGGAGCGAAGCTTGTTGCTGAAGTAGCAAGCAAAACAAACGATGTTGCCGGTGACGGAACAACTACTGCAACAGTTCTTGCGCAAGCGATGATCCGCGAAGGATTGAAGAACGTTACTGCTGGAGCAAACCCAATGGGCATCCGCAAAGGGATTGAAAAAGCGGTGGCGGTTGCTGTTGAAGAATTGAAAAACATTTCTAAACCAATCGAAGGCAAAGCTTCCATCGCACAGGTTGCAGCAATTTCTGCAGCGGACGAAGAGGTTGGCCAACTGATTGCAGAAGCAATGGAGCGCGTTGGAAACGACGGCGTCATCACATTGGAAGAATCCAAAGGCTTCACTACAGAGCTTGAAGTAGTAGAAGGTATGCAATTCGACCGAGGATATGCTTCTCCATACATGGTTACAGATTCCGACAAAATGGAAGCTGTATTAGACAATCCGTACGTGTTGATCACGGACAAGAAAATCACAAACATCCAGGAGATCCTTCCGGTACTTGAGCAAGTGGTACAACAAGGCAAGCCATTGTTGTTGATTGCTGAAGACGTAGAAGGGGAAGCGTTGGCTACATTGGTAGTGAACAAATTACGTGGAACATTTAATGCAGTAGCTGTTAAAGCTCCTGGATTCGGTGACCGTCGTAAAGCGATGCTTCAAGATATCGCTGCTATCACTGGTGGTGAAGTGATCACTGAAGAGCTAGGCTTAGACCTTAAAACTGCGAACATCAGCCAATTGGGACGCGCAGACAAAATCGTGGTTACAAAAGAAAACACTACAGTTGTCAACGGACACGGTAACACAGAAGAGATCCAAGCTCGTGTTGGCCAAATCCGTGCGCAATTGGAAGATACAACTTCTGAGTTCGACCGTGAAAAATTACAAGAGCGCCTTGCGAAAATCGCTGGTGGCGTAGCTGTAATCAAAGTTGGAGCGGCAACGGAAACAGAATTGAAAGAGCGCAAGCTTCGCATTGAAGATGCTCTGAACTCTACTCGTGCTGCAGTGGAAGAAGGAATTGTAGCCGGTGGTGGTACTGCATTTGTAAACATCTACAAAAAAGTATCCGAAATCCAAGCGAAAGGCGACGAAGCAACTGGTGTAAACATCGTATTGCGTGCAATCGAAGAGCCAGTCCGTCAAATCGCACACAACGCTGGACTTGAAGGATCAGTAATCGTAGATCGCCTGAAAAAAGAAGAAATCGGTATCGGATTCAACGCAGCAACTGGCGAGTGGGTAAACATGCTTGACGCTGGTATCGTAGATCCTACCAAAGTAACTCGTTACGCACTTCAAAACGCAGCAAGCGTATCTGCAATGTTCCTAACTACTGAAGCAGTAGTAGCTGACATTCCAGAAGAAAACGCTGGTGGCGGAATGCCAGATATGGGCGGCATGGGTGGAATGGGCGGCATGATGTGATGACCGCTCAATCCCTTGGTATATAGGGGTTTTGAAGTGATTTTGCTAACAAATTGCTAACATAAGGTAAATATAATAGAGGCTTCTCAAAAGTTGATCCAACTTTTGAGAAGCTTTTTTGTGCTTTATGTTCACCACATTCTCTTCAGGTACACGCTTACAGATTAACTCTTGTAATACGTAGTAGCAACTACTGCGAACAAGATAAATTCTATTTCTAATGAAACGATAAAAATAATGAGTATTTATGGAGGGATATAATCATTTTTATATCTATTGAAGCTCAAACATTAGGAGAGATAGAGCTCATTTGAATTTTTTTTTACCACATCCCTATACTTGATTATTAAATAAATATCAATAGACTTGATTCTTAGCTAAAAATATGAAATTACATTGACAAATAGATGTACCTACATTAGCATTGATAATGGTTATCACTTTCAACTAAAGGGAGTAAGTTTAATGAAAAAACGAATACCTATAAAAAGATTCTTAAAAATTTCTGTAATGATTCTAACTTTATCCATGATTTTACTTGGTTGTACGAGTGAAAATTCAGATGCTCCAAGTGAAAATAGCAATATGATTACTTTTGCTTGGCCAAGAGATGTAGGTGAAATGAATCCACATGTATACAATCCATCTCAATTGTTCGCTCAATCTATGATTTATGAAACTTTAGTTAGTTACCAAGATGGAGGAGAGTTAAAACCACAATTAGCAGAGTCCTGGAGGATTTCTGAAGATGGAAAAGAGTATGTGTTCAATTTACGTCAAGATGTGAAATTTTCTGATGGCTCAAGTTTCAATGCTGAGATTGTGAAAAAGAACTTTGATACTATTTTAGACCACAGAGAAAGACATAGTTGGTTAAGATTTATTTCGTTAATTGATAAAACAGAGGTCATAGATGAACATACGTTTAAATTTACATTAAAAGAATCTTATTACCCTACTATTCAAGAATTAGCGGTTGTTCGCCCGGTGCGATTCCTTGGAGAAGCAGGCTTTCCTGAAGACGGTGACACGTCAAAAGGTATAGTACAACCAGTTGGAACAGGTCCATGGGTATTAGATGAATATAAAGTAGATGAATTTGCGACTTTCAAACGTAATGAAAACTATTGGGGAGAATTACCTAATATTGAGAAAATTACTGTTAAAGTCATTCCTGATGCGGAAACACGTGTACTAGCTTTTGAGAAAGGTGAATTGGACCTTATATATGGTGAAGGTGTTATTAATATAGATGCTTTTAATCATTTAAATTCTACAGACTCCTATGAGAGTAGTGTTTCTGAACCAGTTGCAACTAGAATACTAGTAATGAATACGAATAGGGAGACGCTTTCAGATATCCAAGTTCGTCAGGCTTTACATTATGGCTTTAATAAGGAAGCAATTGTTGAGGGTGTGACATCTGGTTTGGAAGAGAAGGCTGACTATCTTTTATCAAGTAACTTCCCTTACACTTCAAATGTTAATGCAACCACGGTTGATTATGATGTTAATAAAGCGGAGCAATTATTAGATGATGCAGGATGGAAGGTACCAGAAGGAAAAGATATTCGTGAAAAAGACGGGAAATCACTTGAAATCGAGCTAATGTATAATTCTGCTGAATCCATTCAAAAGACGATGGCAGAAGCACTACAATCTGAGTGGGCGAAAATTGGTGTGAAATTAAACATTAACGGAGTTGAACTTCCTACTCAAGTCGAAAGATTTAATAAGAATGAATTTGATATGAATTTCTATAGTAATTGGGGAGCTCCATATGACCCACATGCTTTCGTAAACGCAGTTGCAACAGAAGGATTTGGGTTTAGAGAAGCTATATCATCTTATCCTAACAAGGATGAGTTGTTGAGCCAAATTGCTGCTGTCCAACAAACAACTGACGAAAATGAGCGTCAGGAACTATACACATCCATTTTAGGTTCATTACAAGAGCAAGGTGCAATTGTACCGATTTCTTATATTAGGCAAATTGCAATCTATCAAAAAGGTGTCTCTAATTTTACATTCCCTGCTAATAGGGATGAACATCCTTTTACAGGTATTAGTATCGAGGAGTAAGCGACAGGGGTTTTTCTAATGGGTACTTATATTTTGAAACGAATTATAACTATTTTTCCAATTTTTTTAATAGCTACACTGCTGACATTTGGAATGATTCACCTATCACCAGTAGATCCTGCTGAAGCGTACTTAGCTGCAATTAATATCCAGCCGACAGAAGAACTTTTGGCCCAAAAAAGACAGGAGTTTGGATTAGATCAACCTCTCCTTATTCAATATGTGAACGCTGTAATTAAGATATGCCAATTTGATTTTGGCATATCTTATGTTACGAATAAGCCAGTATGGGAAGAGATATCTTCCCGTATTTCAGCAACTGTTCAATTAACCTTAGGCAGTCTCTTGATTGCTATTATGGTAAGTGTGCCTATTGGTTTTTTAGCAGGAGTTAAGAAGAACAGTGGAATTGACCATTTTAGTCGATTCCTCTCTTTTATTGGTGCATCTATTCCATCATTTTGGCTCGGATATTTATTCATATTTTTCTTTTCAGTAAAATTAGACCTTTTCCCGGTAGAAGGTACGGGAACATGGAAACATTTAATTCTGCCTTCTCTTACTTTGGCATTCCCTTTAATAGCATTATATACTCGTCTGTTACGTGCAAGCGTTCTTGAAAATTTACAAGAGTCTTATGTGCTCTTTGCAAGGACGAGAGGGGTTCATGAAAAGGTTATAATGGGTAAACATGTCCTTCGCATTGCTATTTCTCCTATGATTACTGGACTAGGAATGAATTTAGGAAACTTAATGACTGGGGCTATTATTGTAGAGGCTGTCTTTTCATGGCCAGGATTTGGACGGTATTTTATTGAGGCTATTTTTAACCGTGATGTCCCTGTCATTCAAGGATATGTGCTATTAGCAGCGGGTATTTTCCTAATAAGTAACTTAATAGTCGACATTATTCAAATGTATATTGATCCTCGTATTTCAAGAAAAGGAAGTCAGTACCAATGATAGCGAAGTTTCGTGGTATATTAAATAATCAAATGTTGATTGTCCTTTGTTCGTTAATTATTTTAGTGTTATTTTTGATCACGATCTTTGCCCCTTGGCTTGCACCTAATAATCCTGTTTTGGTTAATTTAGCTCATAAATTACAATCACCCTCTTTAGATTATCCATTAGGTACAGACCACTTAGGTAGATGTACGTTTTCACGTATATTATTTGGAGCTCGAATCTCACTTGGGTTTGCTATACTCATTTTTATTTCAGCTCTAAGTATAGGTTTAATCATTGGTATTATTGCTGGGTACAAAGGTGGTTGGATAGATCAATTGTTAATGAGGCTCGGTGATGGTCTAATGGCAATCCCAAGTCTTTTGTTTGTTCTTGGTTTCGTTGGTATTTGGGGAGCCGGACTTAAACAAGTCGTTTTAGGGTTAATCCTCGTACAATGGGTTTATTATGCGAGGGTCATTAGAGGAATGGTGCTTAGCCTGAAAGAACAGAACTACATTACGGCAGCTAAAATCAGTGGTTCTTCTACGTGGACCATCATGAAGAAACATATTTTTCCTAATGTTATACCACCACTAGCAGTAATGGGAACATTAGAAATGGGTTGGGCGATTATGAATTTATCATCCATGTCCTTTTTAGGCTTAGGTGTGCAACCACCTACTCCGGAATGGGGGGCGATGATTCATGAAGGGAAGTCCTATATTAGGACACATCCTTCATTAATGATTTATCCAGGTTTAATGATTATGCTAGTTGTTATTACTTTTAATTTACTAGGTGAATCACTCTCAGAGCGATTTGGAGTAAAACGTCGCTAATGAGAAGGGAGTCTTAAGAATGGGAATGAATGAGCAAAATGTTTTACATGTAAAAAACTTACATGTTCAAGTGCGAACTGATGAGGGTTTTTCTACACTAGTTCAGGATATTAACTTTGGAATTAAGAAAGGAAAGATTTTAGGACTTGTTGGGGAAAGCGGTTGTGGTAAAACCGTTACAAGTATGTCAATCTTACAGCTTCACAACAAGAACAATTTAGATATTAGGGGAAGCATTACACTACAAGGTAGAGAGTTAAATGGTCTAGAAAACAAAGAAATGCGAAAAATACGTGGGAAAGAATTAGCTTTTATTATGCAAAATCCGATGAATGCTTTTACTCCCGTGTTTACAATTGGACATCAATTTGTTGAAACAATTAAATCGCATACCTCATTAAGTAAAAAGCAAGCAAGAGAACTTGCGATTAATGTGATGGAAAGTGTAAATTTGCAAGATCCTCAAAAATTGTTGAAAAACTATCCTTTTGAATTAAGTGGAGGCATGCTTCAACGAGTGATGATTGCTATGGCAGCATGCTTACAACCTTCTGTTATTATTGCAGATGAGCCAACTACAGCATTGGATCTTCATAGCCAATTACTAGTCCTTCGTCTATTAAACAAGGTTCGCTCTGATTATGGAACATCAATTTTACTCATTTCACATGATCTTGGAGTAATTTCAGAAATGGCAGATGATGTAATCGTGATGAAACATGGTAAAATTGTCGAATCAGCAAATGTGTTTGATTTATTTGATAATCCAAGTCATGAATACACGAAGAAGTTATTAAAGAACAGGCCTACTTTATATACTGAGAAACAACCCTATACTTATACGTTGTGATTAGGATTAAATAATCCGAGAGGTGAAATCATTGAGCTTATTGCAGGTAAAACAAGTACACCTTAGCTTTAATTCAAAGAAACTATTTAAAGCTATTACTCAATCAAATAATGTCCTTAATGATATTTCCTTTACTATTGAAGAGGGTACATGTTTGGGCTTGATAGGTACAAGCGGAGCCGGAAAAAGTACCTTAGGAAAAGTAATTCTTGGGATACAACGTCCACAGCAAGGTCAAGTTTTGTTTCAAGGATATGACATATATAATGCCAGCAAAGCATCTCAACAAAAAATACGTCGCGACCTACAAGTTGTTTTTCAGGACTCATATTCATCTGTAAATCCTCGGATGACAGCTGAACGTATTATAAGTGAACCATTAGAGAACTATGAGAAATTAACTAACGAAGAACAAAGAAATAGAGTTATTGAGCTATTAGAAAGAGTAGGATTAGGTGAAAAAGATTTAAAAAAGTACCCTCATCAATTTAGCGGCGGGCAACTGCAAAGGATCAATATTGCTAGAGCTATCGCACTAAAGCCAAAGTTAATCGTCCTTGACGAATCGGTAAGTAGTTTAGATATGGTAACACAAAGCTTAATTTTACAATTATTAAGCGATTTAAAAGATGATTTCGATTTATCTTATCTTTTTATTACACATGATATTAAAGCTGCTTTTTCAATATCTGATAAAATTGGTGTCCTTGAAAAAGGAGAATTGATAGAGCTTTACGATTCAAAAGATGAATTTTTTTCATCAAAGCACCCTGTAGTTACACGATTAAGGAACTCCGTCCTTGCTGAACACCCAAGGTTTCGATCGATTCCAACTTGTGTGAAAATGGTATAAAGCGTTAAATAATGATTAGATATAGTTAAATCAGATTTAAAACGATGATGTAGTGTCACAACATATTATAATGGTGTGACTCTTTTTGTTATTAAAAGGAATAGCATATGGGTTTTAAAACTCCGTTTTAATTACTTTAAATTCATAATGATATAGATAAAAGGTGAAATATTATGAAACTAGCAACACAACCTATAAAAATACAAACCTATGTTACTATTACAAAAAGGGAGTATTTAACACTAGCTATTCCTCTCATTATATCGGGAATTTCAACAACTATATTAGGAGCTGTTGATACGGCGGTAGTTGGAAGAATGCCTGATCCATCTTTAATTGGTGGAGTTGCCGTCGGTGCTTTAATATTTAATACGATGTACTGGTTACTCGGGTTTCTTCGTGTGAGTACATCGGGTTTACATCGCAAGCACAAGTTCAGCGAACTTTTGAGAGGCTTCTTTTTTTATTTCTTCGGTGACGTGAAGATACCCCATTTTTCGTTGTTTGATCGTCCGTATGACCAAGCCGGAAAGGAAAAGAACGCCCCCCTTATATGTGAAACTGCGACAACAGTTCCACGGGAGATGTCCCACATTTTCTTCAGAGTTGGATTCATCAGTTTTTGATATCTGTTAGCGGTTGGATTTTAAGGTCATAATCAACTTTGACCTCCATCTGCTCCCATCTGTTTGACCATTCTTTCCCATTAAGAGGTTTTGAGAAAGGTCTCAAGGTATACTTTCTTAATTGTAAAGGGTCAACCTTATTCTCTTGAAGCTTTTTTAAAAACTTGGTAGTCTGTTCTTCTAAATACAATTCAATTTCCGTCTCGAAATTTGAAAGTTCATCCCGGGTGAGCACGTTATGTTCCCGGGCAATCTCGTCTAGCCGTCCGTTCAATTGAACGGTGAGCTTCAGTTCAGAATATGTCTTATCCATATACCAATGAACATTGGCTGTCACATGGCCTAGAACAAAAGATAAGTCACGGATCGGAAAATACTTTAAAAAGTGATCGTTGTCGATAAGCTGGTATATTTCCTCTTCCATGTTGTTGGTGGTTTCGATCAATTTGTCATTTTTAAAAATGCCAGTACCTTGATATTGGAAATTACCACCACTAGCTTCAAATACAGGCACTACAGGAGAATTCGCTGGTGAATGGAGCGCTTTCATGAATTGATGCAAATTCACAACAGTCAACTTCCCCTGATCTTCGTAATGTTTGAACATCCGATAGAGATAATAATCCAGGTCTTTTTGTGCTCCAAGTTGACTGTTGATGTACTCATCAAAATCCCCTTTGACAATGGCTACATACAAACGTTTAGAAATATCAGGATCTGTCAAAATCGTATCAATCAATGGTTCGATCCCTTCTTTTGCAATTTCATCACTGATCAACAGCATCCGGAGTTGTCCAACTTTCAATTCTCTATAATACTTTAAATTGAAACCCTTCATGCCTTCTTTTAACAAGTCGACTTGAACAGTCAAAAGGCGTTTCTTTTCTTTTACAAGGGGAGGTATCAAAGTGCTCATTCTGTAGTTCTCCTCCTCTCCTTTCTGAATCGACCAAAAAGTCACAGGTGCAATTTCTTCAATCAGATTTTTTTCTGCAATAGGCGAACAACCAGATAAAAAGATTATATTAATTAAAATGACGAAAAGTATTTTGGTATGTTTATGTTTCATACTAGTCACGGACCTTTCGCTTTAAAGAGATGAAAAGAAGTAATGGTACGAATAAATAAGTGAGCGCTCCTGCCCATATCTCTAGTTCTAACAAAATATTTTGATTAGTTGCCTTTTTCCACAACATTTCATTTAGTATCATTAAACAAATGATAAATATAGAACAACATAATGCAAATCCTGATCGAGTCGTTTGAACTTTCGATTTCTTCAGAGTGATACGAATTGCACCATAAAAAAGTAACAAGAAGATTGAAATGGCGAATACAAAGTGAAATAAGTATACAGAGATTAAAATTATATCGATTCGCTCAAACACTGGAGAATTCAGGTAACGTATCATTTCCACCACCGGCAATTTGTTTTCTCCAAGATAATGTGATCCGAAAAAAAACAAAGATGCAATGAATATAAACAGATATTCAAAAACGGTAAATGTATTTCCGATTGTCATGTATTTGAGGATTTTTGCTCTCGTATTGAACCAAGGGGCAAGTAAAACCAAATATTCTGGCCCAGAAAAAGCTGACCATATAAACAGCACACTTTTCCATGATTTCATCGTCCATTCATATGGTATTAACGGAAATAGATCATGTATAGTAGCATAAGGCTGAAAAGGGAAGTTCAATAATAACAAGAGCATTGGAGCTGTAAACAAAAAAGCGATGACGATGAAACGGATCGTACTGTCCATCCCTAGTGAAGCAACATACCAGCAAATAAGCAAAATGAAAAGGATCATCCAATTCGTATTCAATGAAGGGAAGATAAAATGTTGTACTACTTCTACATATCCGAGTGTGATTACTGTCACTTTTAATAAAATGAAACCGATTCCGATGAAAGAAAGTAACCGTACCATACGCTCACCGAAAAGATCTACAAAACCTTCGTAGCCTGTGGATGCATACTTGGAAGTAAACCATTTCGATAACATGAATATACTGACCTGTGATAGTCCGCCTACGATGATAATCATCCAAATCATATAGGGGTATATGAGAAAAACTGGCATGATAATCGCAAAATATAGCATTTGTATCCTGTTGACCATCAAAGTCATATAAACACCGTCATATGAAGAGGTTTTCTCGAACAATGAAAATTCAGTCAATGGGATTATCTCCTTCGGCTATAACGCCATTTCTGTAAAGGATGAAGAGCCTCAGGCCTTGTTTTCATCCATTGCAATGGTCCACGAATAAATAGATCAAGCCAATCTTTTCCATAAAAAGGTGTAACAGGGACTAAATATGGCTGTTTCAAGGAAGTAAGTGCGTTCATATGGACAAAAAGTATAAGGATGCCCATAAAAATGCCCATTACTCCAAGAAAAGAAGCAAGGATCAATAGTATGAACTGTATCAAAGTATTGGCTTTGGACATCAAATAATTCGGCACCAGAAACGAAGCGATAGCAGAAATACCAACCAAAACGATCAGAACTTGACTAGCGAACCCTGCTTCTACAGCTGCCTGTCCAACGACAATACCACCGATGACGCCTAATGTTTGACCAGATTTCGTAGGCATTCTTAGACTTGCTTCTTTAATGATTTCAATTGTCACCAACATAATGAGCGATTCCCAAAACGGGCTTAGTGGCAATTGACTTCTCGTATCCACAAGGACGAATAAAATTTGCAAGGGAATCATCTGATAATGATGTGTCGTTAACGCAACATATATTGGAACCATCAGTAAGGAGAGCATGAAACTTAAATATCTTATGATCCGCAAGAAGCTTGCAACAATCCAACGATTAATATAATCCTCAGGTGATTGGAATAAATGGAAAAAGGTGATTGGAGCATTTAGAGCAAACGGTGTATTATCGACCAGAATGATAAGTTTACCAACGCCAAGAGAGTAGGCACACACATCAGGACGGTCAGTTTGTTGAAATTGTGGCAATACAGTATGTGTGTGATCTTCCATAAATGCTGCTAGTTGGGAGGAGTCAAGGATTTGGTCATAATTGATATTTTTGATTTTCTCCCTGGCAATCGTAATGAATTTAGTATTCGTTATACCTTCGATATACATTAAGACAACATTTGTTTCAGTTAGTGATCCTACCGTGAATTTTTCTGTTTTCAAGGTTGTTATTGGCAGCCTTCTGCGAATCAAGGCTATATTCTGTTCTATGTTTTCAGTGAAACTGTCCTTGGCTCCATAAAGAATTGTTTCTGTTTCAGAGGTTTCTATCCCTCTTCCTAATGGATCTTTAAGATTGACTGAACACCATTGATTTTCATCGGTGTCAAAAATAAGGATAGATCCCAGCATCAATTGCTTTTCGGCCTCTTCCACCGTTAAAATTTCTGTAATTTTGGAGGCGGAAATACATTCCAAATGATTTTCATTGCTGCAGCTCCGTAATGGTTGAATTACAGATTCATTTAACCTTTCGTTATCAATCAATGTTCTTATGTATACCAGTATAATTGTGGAAACATTAGGTGTTTGATGTTCTATTATTTCAGCGTCTTCCATATTGTCTACGCGTTCAAGGATAACCTCTAGTGTGATTGGTGTATTTTGGGCTTGCTCTGTGCTATTTCTTATCCCTGAACTCGTCCTCTTCTTAAACATAAACATCAATCTCCTAATAAGATAATAATGTATTTACACCATTGATATTATGTTCAGACTCAGCCAATTCATACCATCAGAAAATTACATAAGTACCAAAAACCGCCAAGTTATTTTAGTGGTTACTCGTCCCTTTTTCTTTTTTCCTAAACCTTTATCTTTAGTTAGCACTCGGATGTATCCGCATGCTAACTTGGTAAGTAAGACGAACTAAAAAAGCAGACCCCACCGGATCTGCTTCGTTTTATGATGGATTTGTAGACCATAATCCAGCTGTTTTAACAAATACTCTTGGATTAAATTTCAAACTAGCCACGACTAATTCTGCAAGGTCTTCTGGGTGCATCACGTTTTCTTCATTGCCTTTAACAAGATTTGTATCAATCGCTAAATCTGTAACGACCGTACTTGGTGTTAAAGCAGTGACACGGACATTATGTTTTCTTACTTCTAGCATAAGTGATTCTGTTAGTCCTAAAACAGCGAATTTAGAAGCACTGTAGGCACTTGTAACAGGAGCACCTTTTTGGCCAGCCGATGAAGAGATATTGATGATATCTCCTGATTTTCTTTCGATCATTCCTGGTAATACTGCTCTTGTTACATTATACACACCCATTAAATTGACTTGGATGATTTTTTCCCATTCTTCTGGTGTTAGATCAAGGAACCCACCAAATTTAGCAACACCAGCATTGTTGATTAGGATATCAATTGGGCCTAAGTCTGATTTGATATGTTCAACAGCATGGGTAACGGATTCAAGATCGGTCACATCTGCTGTTGCTGCAGAAACCTTAACATCAAATTGTGCTAGTTCAGCAGCTACCTTTTCTAGATTAGACATATTTAAGCCGATTAGGCCTAAATGAACGCCTTCTTTGGCTAAGGCGATAGCAGTTGCACGGCCAATGCCTCTTCCTGCGCCAGTAACTATTGCAGTTTTTCCATTTAAAGAAATCATTTTATCACTCCTAAAAATATTACAAATAATAGTTCATTCTAGCAGAAAGACCGCAAACTTGCATGGAAACAGTTGCGGTCTTTCCTATTTAGAACTTGGGGAATAATATATCTATTCTAAGTTGGCGTGTTTACCGTACATTTTATTGGTATCCAAACCTTTTTTCTCCATGAACCGAAGAATCACAGCGTCGTAAAATAGTAAAAGTGTTTGTTCAAATAATGAGCCCATTGGTTGAATCGTCTTAAAATCACTCTCCGACTGATCTTTAGGTGAGCCAGGCAACTTAATTGTGATATCCGCTAATTGTCCAATAGTGGACTCAGGGAAAATGGTTACAGCTGCAATCGACCCACCGATGCTTTTTGCCTTCTCAGCCATGGAAACTAAACCTTTCGTTTCTCCTGAACCTGATCCGATGATCAAAATATCATCTTTTTCAAAGTTAGGGGTTACGGTTTCGCCAATCACATAAGCATCTATCCCCATATGCATCATTCGCATGGCGAATGATTTGGCCATAAATCCTGATCTACCTGCGCCTGCAACAAAGATTTTTTTTGATTCAAGAATCCCATTAACTAATTTTTCAGCTTCATCATTCGAAATTAAATCTACGGAGCGATTTAACTCTTTTATGATTTCAGCTAGGTATTGAGTTGTATTCATGATGTGAATTAACCTTGGTTAATCATTTGTTGCATTTTGGCAGCAGCAGCTTTTTTATCAGCTTGTCCAGTAATCCCGCCACCTACAATGACAAGGTCTGGTTGTACTTTGATGACTTCTGGAAGTGTGTCTAACTTAATACCACCTGCGATTGCAGTTTTAGCATTCTTTACAACACTTTTGATGGTTTGTAAATCTTCAAAAGAGTTCTTACCAACTGCTTGAAGATCGTAGCCAGTATGAACACAAATATAATCCACGCCCATAGCGTCCACTTCTTTTGCACGTCCAGCAAGGTCTTTAACAGCAATCATATCAACAAGGATTTTTTTACCTTGTTTTTTTGCTTCTTCAACAGCACCTTTAATTGACATATCTTCAGCAGTTCCAAGAATTGTGACGATATCAGCACCTGCTTCAGAAGCTTTCATTACTTCATAACCAGCTGCATCCATGATTTTTAAGTCTGCTAATACCTTTAAGTTAGGGAATGCTTCTTTTACTGCTTTTACTGCATGAAGTCCTTCATTGATTACAACCGGTGTACCGATTTCAACGATATCAATGTGATCCTCCACTTCTTTAACTAACTCAATTGCTTCTGGGATATTTACTAAATCTAATGCTAATTGTAATTCCATCTATATTCACTCCTATAATTTTTTATTGTTGTACAGTGATAATTTCTCCAAAGTGTAATTACTTTTACAGTAATATTATCCTTATAGTGCTTTATCTGTACCTACGAGCAATAAGGAATATCATGGCCTCTCACTGAACAATTGCAAGTATACAACGTATGTTACAACATTAAAAGTACGCACTTTTATTTTACATAGTGTTAAAAAGTATACTATGAGACAAGCCGCTTATAAGTCTTACTATTAACTTTAAAAGAAACAATGCACCATTTCGCATAGCCAATTTCTATATAAGTTTCTTGATACTTGCCCAAATTGTCATTGTTGATGTTGTTTATAAAAATCTCTTATTATTAAAGAAATTTCTAGCTGATTTTCTTAGGTTTAAATACCCTATCTTCCTCTTTACAGCTAAAGTAGATAGCTCGCTTATTACGCCAAAAGGTGCAACACATAAAGAATACTGTTCTCAACAAATTTATATCACATATATTTTTGTGGCCAGGGAGAGGATGCTCACCCTGGCTTTATATTATTTAGTACAAAAGTAGATGAGGTTATTTCCTATAGTATATATTTTGTTAGTATGTATTTTTTTTATCACTATTTAAATAAAAAGTGCGTACTTCCATTTTAAAAATGTAGGTATTATACTTACATCTTGTTGAAACATTAGATTCACGAAATACATCAGTCACTAATCTTCCGCATCCATTTACTACATTGAGAGGGTGAATAGTATGTTCGGGTTTCATGCAAAGCATCACAAGGTTTGTTCAAGATGACTAACCTTCATATCGAATGATGGTTATTGTCCAAAATGTGGTCATTTGCATTTTAGGGACATTATTATTACGGGCCAAACAGGTTCAAATATAAATATGGATAAGCCAGGGATTTGCTATCAAGAGTTATAGTAGTTTTTTTAAAGGCATAAGTGAAATTTTTAATTTTGGAGGTATGTAAAATGGAGGCAATGACATTTGTCTTATTTGGGGCGACAGGGGACTTAGCAAAAAGAAAAATCTTCCCGGCCCTATATAATTTATTTTTGGATAAAAAATTACCTCTGCCCATCTCAATTATTGGGGTGGGCAGAGGAGATTTATCAGATACTGATTTCCAAAACCATGTAATAGATTCTTTAAAAACATTTTCTAGACGATCACTACATGACGATTCAAACCTTGAAGTGTTTATCCGTGCCTTTCGGTATAGCCATGTAGATGCTATCAAGGCTGAAGGATATAAAGGATTACTTGAACTCGTTAAACAACGCGAAGAAGAATTGAATATTCCAGAAAATCGTATGTTCTACCTATCTGTTGCTCCAGAGCTTTTTAATGGGATTGCTTTCAACATTAAAGAGAGTGGTCTAGGTTCTACAAAAGGGTGGAAACGTCTAATTATCGAAAAACCGTTTGGACATGACTTAGAATCAGCTCAAGAATTAAACGATAAACTAAGTAAAGCTTTTGATGAAGAAGAAATTTTTCGCATCGACCACTATCTTGGAAAGCCAATGGTACAAAACCTGGAAGCGTTAGGATTTGCAAATCCAGTGCTTCAAGCATTATGGAACAACCAATACATTGCAAATGTGCAAATTACTGCAAGCGAAACAGTTGGGGTTGAAGAAAGAGCCGATTATTATGATAAAGCTGGGGCTATTCGCGACATGTTTCAAAATCATATGCTGCAAATGTTGATGATGACTGCAATGCAGCTCCCAAAACAAATTAGTGCAGAAGAGATCCGCAATGAAAAGAGAAAAGTAATAGAATCACTTCGTCCATTAAAGAAAGAGGATGTGGTGAATCATGTGATTCGAGGTCAATATGGTCCTGGTGAAATCCAAGGTAAACCAGTTGTTGGGTATACAGGAGAACCTGAAGTTGCTCCTTCTTCATTAAATGACACATTTGTGGCTGCCCGTCTATTTGTGGATGATGATTTTTGGAGAGGGGTTCCTTTCTATATCCGTACAGGAAAAAGAATGACAGAGAAATCGACCAGAATTGTAATTGAATTCAAAAATACTTTAAAGGATTTGTATAGGACTCAAGAAGAAGAAACTGCTCCAAATCTTTTAGTGATTGAAATCAATCCAAAAGAAAGTGTTTCATTACAATTAAATAGTAAAAACCCATTAAACAATGGAAAAATAGAACCAGTCAATGTTGATTTTTCTGCTAAGCAAGCAGATGTTCCTGAAGCGTATGAGCTTTTAATTTACGATGCAATGCGTGGCGACTCAACATTCTTTGCACATTGGAAAGAAGTGGAATCGTCTTGGAAATGGGTACAGCCTATCTTAGAGGCTTTTGAGGAAAATACAATTCCCCTTCAATTATATCCTTCCGGGTCAATGGGACCAGATGCTGCCCGTCGATTATTGGCAGAGGAAGGATATAAATGGTGGTAGTAAAAAAAGATGAAGAATATTTTTAGATTATTAAGGAGGAAATGAACATGAAAGTTGGATTAATTGGTTTAGGAAAAATGGGATTAAACTTAGGTCAAAATTTAATTGATAACAAGCACGAAGTAGTAGCTTTCGATGTAAATGGAAGTGCCGTTGAAGAAATGAAGAAATACGGTGCCCAAGGTACATCTGATTTAAAAGAACTTGTTGAATCTTTAGAAAAACCAAGAGTTGTATGGATTATGGTTCCGCATGCTGTGGTAGATTCAGTAATTGCTGAAATGACACCATTATTAAGCGCTGGAGATATCGTAATTGAAGCTGGGAATTCTCACTATAAGGAATCCATTCGCCGATATGACCAGCTAAAGGAAGTAGGAATTTACTTTATGGATGCCGGTACTTCTGGTGGAATGGAAGGTGCTCGTAATGGAGCATGTTATATGATTGGTGGAGACCCTGAAGCCTGGAGAATCGTGGAACCTATTTTCAAGGATACAGCTGTCGAAAACGGATATATCTATGCTGGTAAAGCAGGGAGCGGTCATTTCTTAAAAATGGTTCACAATGGAATTGAATACGGTATGATGGCAGCGATTGGTGAAGGATTTGAGGTATTAGAAAAAAGCAATTTCGATTTTGACTACGAAAAAGTGGCTAGAGTATGGAATAACGGCTCGGTTATTCGTTCATGGCTCATGGAGTTGACTGAACGTGCATTTTCAAAAGATGCAAAGCTAGATGAAATTAAAGGGATTATGCACTCTTCTGGTGAAGGGAAATGGACAGTTGAAACAGCTTTAGATTTACAAGCAGCGACTCCTGTTATCGCAATGTCTCTTTTAATGCGTTACCGTTCATTAGATAACGATACTTTTACAGGTAAAGTGGTAGCTGCATTAAGAAACGAATTTGGTGGACATGGTGTTGAAAAAAACTAACAGAAATACATCTGTTATTTGTGAGATGGTAATGAAAACAATGAATATGATGGTAGAAAAGGATGTGAAGTTCATGAATGTATTGGATGCAAAAATGATAAATACTCAGTATGGAATAGAAACTTATCTAGATCTATTGAAAAATGTTGAAGTGAAAGACATTCAATATATTACAGAGACAGCTTCTTTTTACGAAATCACTATAGGTGTAGAGTATTTTCGGTTGAGGAATGAAAATTATTATAATAGTGAAAAGAGATATTTTAAGATACGGATGAATTCTGATTTAAATGCTATTACTATAATAGAAACAAAAAGAGAAAGTATATTTGCTGTGAAAAATGAATTTGAAAGATCTGCAACAAAAGAACTGATTGGAGAGTGGCTAATAAAAAGCAGGGCTTTCAGAAAAGTTCTTAATGATTTGATAGATGATAAAAAAATGGAAAACGTTAAAACGGAGGAAAATATAATAGGAACAATAGGAACAATAAGGTTCCTGGAGAAATTACTTGAAATCACAACAGAAGATATTTTAAGTGCTCGTGTTGAGAGCTCTCAATAGTTTCCGTAATGCATCTTCCTATTGAACAGCAGAATAGAGAATTATATGTTCACTGCTAATATATTTTGTATGGAAGGATATAACAAGTACAGACTTATATTTTATTTAGTGAAAAAAGTATACTATGGGCTATAATAAATATGGAGGTGATGATAAATGTCGCGAATGCAGGAAAAGATGTTTAATTGTGAAAAAGAATTAACACTTTCCGTTATCGGTGGTAAATGGAAGATGCTTATACTATGGCATCTAGGGAAAGAGGGAACGAAGCGATTTGGTGAATTGAAAGCTCTAATGCCAGGAATCACGCAGAGAATGCTAGTTAATCAATTGCGAGAACTGGAAGAAGACTTGATAGTAAAACGCGAAGTCTATCCCGTTGTTCCTCCAAAAGTAGAATACTCCCTTACTCAACAAGGAAGAAGCTTGATGCCGATTCTCGATGCGATGTATAACTGGGGAAAAGATTATATGGAAAATGCTGGGTTGTCGATTAGGTGAATTTTAACCGGGAATCTAAGGTTGACTCTGGCCAAGGGGGTCAACCTCTTTTCATGATAATATATTAATTATTTTTAGTGTTTTTTTGATAATGATATTCAATGGGATTGAGTCTGATAGAAATTGGCGAAGAATTTGAGGCATTAAAAAAGTAAATTCAATTTATTATACAAAAATTGGCATAAAAGTAACTAACCATTTCGTTGACTTTTCAAACTGTATTAATTATTATTACAGTACAGGTGCCAAGAGGAAGTGAAATCCAGTGAATAGTGAATTTACGATAGCCGTTCATAGCTTAGTTCTTTTAGCGCATTTGCCTGATCATATGGCAAGTAGTCAAAAGATTGCAGACAATGTTTCCACAAATCCAGCAAGAATTCGTAAAATAATGAGTTGTTTGCGTAAAGATAGATTTGTACGAACAAAAGAAGGAATAGGAGGAGGCTACATTCTTCAAAGAGATCCTGAGGAAATTACATTGGGGCAAATTTATCGCTCAGTGTCAGGTGGAGCGATTAAACCCAATTGGTGCTCTGGAGATCCTGAAGAGGAATGTGTGGTTGCTTCTAATATTCAACTTGTGATGGATGAGGTCTTTGAGGAAACCGATCAATATTTTTCAGCATACCTCGATCGTATTTCAATTGCATCCATCTTAAAGAAAATAAAACAATATTAATAAGTTGCTTTATTTTTAATATAAATGTAATCTTTTTTGTTACAGATGGTAAATGCTATTTTTGTTAGATGTTTTAGGTTTCTTTTTGTGTAAACTGTAACTATTTAAAGTTCAGTTAACTTCGATAAATCTTATGAGGTTTCATTCAATAAAATAAAGAAAGGTATGATAAATGTATGGTTATGTCAAATGCAAAACATAGACACGTTTGCAACAGATGCCTAACGATAACTAAAGAAATTGGTCATTGTCCTAAATGTGGCCATTCCGAATTACGACCATTCATGTTTTTTTTACAGAGTGGGGGCAAATATCATGTCGCAAATCAAAATTCAGTGAAGCAAGAAACTGCATAATTAACAGGGAAGTTCACTTATTAAACATAGGAAGACTGATAGGTTAGTTATAAAAGGGGAGAGTTTAAAAAGTATGAATAAATTTGAAAAGCACAAGGGTTATTCACGCACATTCCAAGAAAACAAACTTTCACTTGGTTTATTCTTTCCTTTGGAAGCATATAAGGGAAGTATCCCAGTTATGGATTTAAAGCATCAAGTAGATCTTGCTCAAATAGCTGAGGAAGCTAATTTTGCTTCTTTATTTGTTAGAGATGTTCCGTTGAATGACCCAACCTTTGGTGATGTTGGTCAAATATATGATCCTTGGGTTTTTCTAGGTTACTTAGCTGCTCAAACAAAAGAGATTGCATTAGGGACAGGGAGCATTGTGACGACACTACGTCATCCACTTGACCTAGCGAAAGGTGCTGCATCTGTAGATCAAATATCTAATCAAAGGCTCCTTTTGGGTGTTGCAACTGGAGACCGACCTATTGAATTTTCTGCATATAAAGTTAATCAACAAGAACGATCCGAATTATTTCAAGAGTCATTTTTTGTTATGAAAGAGGTATGGAAACAGTCATTCCCACTGATCAACTCACAAAGAGTTGGATTAGAAAAAGGAGACCTTTTGCCAAAACCAGTTTTATCAAATATTCCTGTTTTCGTGACAGGTCGTTCAGGGCAGTCACTAGAGTGGATAGCTGAAAACAGTGACGGTTGGATTAGCTACCCGCGAAATATTGATGTACAAGCTAAACTCATTGATGGTTGGCGTTCCTTAACGTATGATTTCCAGCCATTTTCTCAATCGCTTTATATTGATTTAGCAAAAAATCCGGATGAAGGCCCCACTCCTATTCACCTTGGGTTTAGGAGCGGATACAAATTTTTAATTGAATTTCTGAATCGCTTACAGGAAATTGGAGTTAATCATGTTATTTTGAATTTAAAATACGGTCAACGTCCGGCAAAGGATGTAATTAAAGAATTAGGAGAAAAGGTAGTACCTCAGTTTCCTGCATTTAAGTAACATTTAATTGAATAAGAGATTGAAAGGTGGTGAGAGGTATGAAGAAAAGACCAGAAGATACAAGAGTAGTAGTCGGAATGTCTGGTGGTGTTGATTCATCGGTTACAGCTTTGCTTCTTAAAGAACAAGGATATGATGTAATTGGTATTTTTATGAAAAATTGGGATGATACTGATGAAAGTGGTTTCTGTACAGCAACTGAAGACTACGAAGATGTGATTAAGGTTAGTAATCAAATTGGGATCCCGTATTATGCTGTTAATTTTGAAAAACAGTATTGGGATAAAGTCTTCACATACTTCCTAGAAGAGTACAAATCAGGTCGGACACCTAATCCTGACGTCATGTGTAATAAAGAGATCAAATTTAAGGCGTTTTTAAATCATGCGATGTTACTTGGGGCTGACTATATCGCAACAGGTCACTATGCAAGAGTCGAAGAAAAAGATGGACAATTTCGATTGCTGCGAGGTGCTGATCATAATAAAGACCAATCATACTTCCTTAATGCTCTTTCTCAAGAGCAATTATCGAAAACTATGTTTCCGCTAGGGCATTTATCCAAAAAGGAAGTGCGTGACATTGCGATAGAGGCAGGTCTTGCAACAGCAAAGAAAAAAGATAGTACGGGTATTTGCTTTATCGGTGAACGAAATTTCAAGGAATTTTTAAGTGGCTTTTTGCCAGCTCAACCTGGTGAAATGCAAACCGTAGATGGTGAATTTAAAGGTCACCATGATGGTCTTATGTATTATACTATTGGTCAACGTCAAGGTCTTGGCATTGGCGGATCGGGGGAGCCTTGGTTTGTCATTGGTAAAGACTTAAAGCGTAATGTTCTGATTGTTGGACAAGGGTTTCATAACGAAGGACTTTATTCAGAAGGTTTAGAGGCTATTGGTATGAATTGGATTAAAACATATTTAACTTTTAAGCAAGAATTTAGTTGTACCGCCAAGATGAGATACCGTCAAGAGGATCAAGAGGTAACAGTCTATCCGCAAGAAGATGGTACAGTTAAAATTTATTTTCACAAAAGACAAAGGGCTATTACCCCAGGTCAAGCTGTTGTTCTGTATGATGGTGATATTTGTATTGGTGGGGGAACAATAGACCGTGTTGTTAAAAAATAGGAAAATGACTATATCCGTGAAAGTTCAATCATTACTACACTATTAAAATGAAAAGTATATAGGGGGAATAATACATGAAAATGTTAGTTACAGGAGCAACAGGAAAATTAGGTTCTAAAATTGTAGAGACTTTATTAAAAAAGGTACCAGGAAACCAAGTAGCTGTTAGTGTTCGTAATCCAGAGAAAGCAGAAGGATTACGGGCTCGAGGAGTAGATGTCCGAAAAGGTGATTTTGATTATCCGGAAACACTTGATGCGGCTTTTGCTGGCGTTGATCGCTTGCTAATTATCTCTGCGGATGGGGAAAATGAAACAAGAATACGACAACACGCGAATGCAATAGCTGCGGCTGAGCGTGCTGGAGTGAAATTTATTGCTTATACTAGCATAGCGAATGCAAAGGAAAGTGAAAACTTCCTTGCTCCAACGCATAAAGCAACAGAAGAAGCTATCATGAAAACAGGTATTCCTTATTCTTTTTTAAGAAATAATTGGTACTTGGAAAATGAAATTTCAAGTATTCAAGGTGTTCTAGCAGGTGCTCCTTGGGTGACATCAGCAGGAAATGGTAAGGTAGGATGGGCATTACAACAAGATTATGCAGAGGCTGCGGTTGAGGTATTGACTGGTAATGGGCACGAAAACACTATCTACGAGCTTTCTGGAAAATTATTAACACAGGAAGAGTTTGTATCAGCTCTTGGTAATGTATTGGGTAAAGAAGTACCAGTACAACAAGTAGATGACAATACTTATGCAGACATTATGAAAGGTGCAGGTGTACCAGATTTTCTTATTCCTTTTCTAGTGGAGATCCAAACAGGCATTAGAGAAGGTACGCTTGAAGTCGAAAGTAATGACTTCGAAAAACTTCTTGGGCGTTCAGCTACACCAATTAGTGTCGGACTCAATCAAATTGTTAATGGTATCTCTTAAACAAAAATATCGACTTAGTTTAAACCGACCTTTATTATTAGCAAGAATCATTTCCTTGAATTGGTAAATTTAATGCTAACGCAATCCCATAAAAAACGGTAAATCACCATTAAAGATGTTATAGTAAGCAATATCCAAAACGTTGATTTACCACGGTTATTTCACCTCTCGTTAACGATATTACACACTCAAAACTTACGGGTGAGAGATGTAGTACCGTTTCACTAATTAGTGAAAGCTACCCTATGAAATAAATAGTTAGAAAATAAAGGGCTACTTCCTATGGTTAGTAAGTAGTTCCGTAGCAGTCCCAAAAGGACTGCTATTTTATTATGTATTCGTTGATATATTCACCGTTAAAATCGCAAGCTTTTTCGTAGATGCCAATTTTTATAAGATTATTCTGCAAATATGTTATTCTATATACAGAGTTTATTCAACTAACGGGTCAGTATAGTGGAAGAAGGATTATGGATTTTAGTGATAAAATACTAATTCTATAAGCAGGAAATTTATTCATAGTTATTGAAATCTTTGGAATGTGGTTTATAACTGAGGACTTTGGGGTGTGTGTTGTGGAAAAAGGAATGATTTTAGTTCTAAACGGGGTGTCAAGTTCAGGAAAATCAACTTTAGCAAAGGAAATAACAAAGTTACTTCCTGACTTTTTTGCTTTTAGCATAGATGATTATGATTTGGTCATAGAAAAGATGGAAGATAGAGTAAACCAGCGACTTATATCAGTTGAAACAGAATATTTTTATTATAAGAATGTGGCAATGTTCTCAGATCAAGGTGTTAATTTAATTCTTGATCAAATTCTCCATGATCCCTCAACATTACAAAATTTTTATGAAACTCTGAACTCTTACCCAATTCTTCTTGTGGGAGTTCATTGTCCTGTGGAGGAGCTTAAGCATAGAGAAAAGTCTAGAGGAAACCGCCAAATTGGGCAAGCACTTTCTCAGCTTAGTTTAGTGCATAAAAAAGTAATTTACGATGTTGAGGTTAATACATACACCCACTCTATGGAAGAATGTGCAAATGAAATTGTAAACCGATTGGAAAGTAATACACCATTATTAGGATTAAAAAAATCGTTGAAGGAATTCGAATTTTCAAGGTGATTGTAAAAAAACAACTTAACTAACGGATTGCGTTTCTGGCACAGGGATTGGTGGCGGCAGCCCCTTTTCTTATTGAACAAACGGAGCAGTTTAGTTGAAGAGGAAATGTTGTATTTTATTGAATAAATAGAGGGTTTTTTTATAATAAATATCGAAAACATTCATAGTTAATTTGAATGTAGTATGACAAAGTAATCCGTAAGTATCATGGAGGAAAATTTGAAGAAAGTAATAAACATGATTAATCCAAGTTCGAAAGTGGCTGGCGTGTCGTTAATTGAATTGAAAAAAACAGAAAAAGCACTTGGTGCTATTTTTCCAGATGAATACAAGGAACTTTTTTAGAAACAAATGGAGCAAATTTTGGCGATTGGACTTTATTCCCTATTCAAACTAATGAACAAACGGCATTAACAATTGATATAGTTAAACAAAATCAGAACAGACCCAAAAATCTACCGAGTGATATGATTTGTATTGGTGAAAAATATGCCTGAGCTGACCTATAGATACGGGTACTTTGTCGCGCTTGGAGTCATGGCCGTCATGGGGATAAGCTTGTTTATTTGGTTTAAGAGGAAGGCATGGTTTAAGTAAGATAGCATTAAAGAATTTCCTTATATGTAGCGTGAAGCGAGTATGAAACCATTTTTGGTTTCATACTCGTTTTTTATTCGGAAGAATTTTAATATAGGAACTAATTGTATATACGATACATATTAGTTAGGAATATAACCCCAGGGCTCCCGCAAACGCACGCTAGAAGTGTTATAATTTAGAAAATTATAATGGAAGGGTGTGCTAGCATGTCTCTTTCTAAATTAGATGAGAAGCTACATCCTCAACAAGAAGAGCTATTTCAAGTCAAAAATTGGATGACACCAAGCCCTTATTTTATTCATCCATGGACGACATTGGGAGAGGCTTCTCAGATGATGGTACATTTCCAACTGGATTCCCTGCCTGTCGTGGACGAAGCCAATATGATAATTAACATTATTACTTCGAGAAAACTCCTACAATATTTTGCGCAAGGCAATGGTGGGGAAAAACTAATCAGCAGCATTCCAATGGCGAATCTCGCTTTTATCCGTCCAGATGAGTCTATTCTTCATACCCTATCACTTCCTTATGATTATTATCCTGTATTGGATAAAAGCGGCAAGCTCGTTGGCGTTCTAACAGCAAGGGATATACTCGACGGGGTGTCTAAATATATGTATAAACTGAATCAACTACATTCTTCAAGTGCTCTTGGGGCCATTCTAGAATCGGCGTATGAGGGGATTGCGGTAGTCGATGAAAATGGTATTCTGCAGGAATTCAACGAAGCATATAGCCGGTTTACAGGAATTTCACGTGAGGATGCCATTGGGAGGCATGTGACAGAAGTAATTGATAATACCCACCTGCATGAGACAGTGAAAACGGGGATTGCAGAAAGGGGTGTTCTCCAAAACATTCAAGGACATGACATGGTGGTCCATCGGATTCCGCTTTTGCAGAATGGCAGGATTGCTGGGGCTATTGGAATGCTCATTTTTGAAGGTGTAACAGAAGTATATAAAATCTATGAAAAGCTCCAGGGGAATCAAGAAAAGCAACAAGACTTGCTGACAAAAAAACAGGAAAAAGACAGCCGAATTACGATTGATCAAATCATTGGCACAAGCGATGGTGTGATGGAGGTAAAGAGGATGGCTCGTAAGGCAGCAAGAACTGCAGCTACGGTCTTGATAACAGGTGAAAGCGGAACGGGAAAGGAGATGTTTGCAAAAAGCATTCACCACCTCAGCCCCTTTTCAACCGGTCCGTTCATTAGCGTGAATTGTGGAGCCATTCCAGAGCATCTCTTTGAATCAGAATTATTTGGCTATGAAGAAGGGGCCTTTACCGGGGCAAGAAAGGGCGGGAAGCCGGGGAAATTTGAGCTTGCCGACAATGGGACGATATTTCTCGATGAAATTGGAGATATGCCACTTGTGATGCAGACGAAGCTATTAAGGGTGCTTCAGGAAAAGGAAGCGGAACGGGTAGGAGGTCTGAAAAAGATCCAAATCAATGCAAGAGTCATTGCTGCGACCAACCGTAACCTAAAGCAATTAATTGAAGTGGGAAAATTTCGGGAGGATCTATACTACCGGCTTAACATTATTCAATTGCATATCCCTCCGCTGCGTGAAAGGAAAAAGGATATACCGGTTCTTCTGATTTATTATTTGAGAGAAATATGTGAACGGTATCAGATGCCAGCAAAAATTTTCTCGTCTGAAGCAGTGAAGGCCTTTGTCCAGTATTCTTGGCGAGGAAACATCAGGGAGATGGTGAACACGATTGAGCAACTGGTGACGCTTGTAGATGGAAAGGTGATTGAATATCATCATTTGCCGGATATATTGAAACGCTTGGAAACTACGAAAACAAAAGTAGAACGAGGTTTTCTCGAAGAAGCCAAGTTTTTGGGAAACAAAAAAGAGTCGGAATTAATTCTCGAGGCACTAAAAAAAGCTGGTGGGAATAAATCTAAGGCTTCAGAATTGCTTGGCATCCATCGAACAACTCTTTATCAAAAGCTAAAAAAACACGGATTAGTATGAGGGTGGTGTAGGGTTTTCGCTACAATAAATCTACAACTGTAGTGTAGGGACTACATTCTTACGAACATAGAACTTTGGAATGTAAGGGTTTCCATGTTGGCACGCTTTTTGCAAGTATGTTTTTGACAGAACAAAAGGGGTGGAAAGTTCAATGGAGAAACCAGCAATTTTTCGTGTTCCGGAGGTTATTTTTTATGGAAGAGGCTCTTATGAAAAGGTTGGAGCTGAAGCTGCACAAAGGGGGAGCAAAGCTTTAGTCATTAGTGATCGAATAATGGATCAACTGGGATATGTCAATGAATGCAGAACGTATTTGGAAGCAACGGATGTTCAAAGTGTCGTATATCTTGGGGTGGCGTCTGAGCCAACTGATGATTATGTAGCAGAAGCAATGGAGATTTTCCAAAAAGAGCAATGTGATTTGGTTATCTCTGTTGGTGGCGGTAGCTGTATCGATACGGCAAAGGCAATTGCGGTTCTTGTGACGAACGGAGGCTATATTGGCGACTATATGGGTGGAAAGAAGCTCGCAATGCAAGCACCAGTTCCTCACATTGCGATACCGACAACAGCTGGGACAGGCTCTGAGGCGACAGATGTAACGGTGATTACGAGTTCCTCCACTGATGTCAAAATGATGATTAAACAGCCTGCTTTTATGCCAAATGTTGCAATTGTTGATCCGTTGCTGACCTTATCCTCACCGCAACATGTAACATCAGCAACTGGAGTGGACGCGCTAAGTCATGCGGTGGAAGCTTACTTGTCCAAAAGAGCACATCCAATGACAGACACGATAGCCTTGTCAGCTATGAAGCTTATCGTGGAGAATATTTTAACCGCTTACAATGATGGGGGAAATATCGATGCGCGTGAGGCGATGAGTTTGGGAGCGCTTCAGGCTGGAATGGCATTCTCAAACGCGTCTGTATGTCTAGTGCATGGTATGAGCCGTCCGATAGGGGCGTTGTTCCATGTGCCACACGGAATTTCGAATGCCATGCTGTTGCCGGCGGTGTTGGAATTTAGCAAGGAATCATGTGTGGATCGCATGGCGGATATCGGCAGGGTTTTTACACCTCAAAACCAAGCCCTTTCCAATAAAGAAGCGGCTGAGGTTGCGGTTCAATCTATTAAGGAGCTTTGCTTAAAATTACAGATTCCTAACTTGCGAGGTTGGGGGATTGATGAGCAAGCCTTTAAGCTTGCCGTGGCAAAAATGACATCAGACGCAATTGACTCTGGCAGTCCGGCAAATAACCCAAGAGTGCCGACCCAGGTTGAATTGGCAGAACTGTACCATGTTTGCTATGACTATCAGCTTGCTACTGAGGAAGAGAAAGTCTAATTCATAGATTCTAAAGGTGAAAGGAGAAATGAAAGATGACAACAGCAACACAAAACATATTAAAAAACTTTATCAATGGGGAATGGGTCGACTCCAATACGGATAAATTCGAAGCTGTGCCAAATCCTGCTACTGGTGAGGTGCTTGCACATACGCCTATATCTACAAAGGTGGATGTTGATAAAGCGGTTCAAGCAGCAAAAGAAGCGTTCAAAATCTGGAGTAAAACACCAGTTCCGAAGAGAGCAAGGGTATTATTTAAATATCAGCAGCTATTAATAGACAACTGGGATGAGTTAGCCAAATTGATTACACAGGAAAACGGCAAAAGCTTTAAAGAAGCATATGGAGAGGTACAGCGTGGCATAGAATGTGTGGAATTTGCTGCAGGTGCCCCATCCCTGATGATGGGTAAGCAGCTACCAGATATTGCAACAAATATTGAATCCGGTATGTACCGTTATCCAGTTGGTGTCATTGGGGGAATTACACCTTTTAACTTTCCGATGATGGTTCCTTGCTGGATGTTCCCTCTTGCCATTGCATGCGGTAATACATTCGTCCTAAAGCCATCAGAAAGGACGCCGATCCTAGCGAACCGCCTGGCAGAATTGTTTACGGAAGCTGGTCTGCCTTCTGGCGTATTCAATATTGTCCATGGTGCACATGATGTAGTAAACAGCATTATTGAGCATAAAGATGTTCCTGCTATTTCTTTTGTTGGTTCCCAACCGGTTGCCGAATATATTTACAAATCTGCGACCGCTAGAGGCAAACGGGTTCAGGCGCTTGCTGGTGCGAAAAATCATTCCATTGTCATGCCGGATGCGGATCTTGACGGGGCAGTGAAAGAAATTATTGGCGCAGCATACGGTTCTGCAGGAGAAAGGTGCATGGCGTGCTCCGTTGTAGTTGCGGTGGACTCTGTAGCGGATGAGCTTGTTGCGAGATTGAATAAAGAGGCAAGCCAGCTGACAATTGGAAACGGGATGGACGAGGATGTCTTCTTAGGTCCAGTAATCCGCCAGGAAAATAAAGACCGTACAAGTAGCTATATTGAGAGTGGCGAACAAGAAGGGGCTTCCCTTGTCCGTGACGGCCGCAATGACGAAGCTTATCACGAAAAGGGTTATTTTATTGGCCCAACTATTTTTGATCATGTTCAACCAACTATGAAAATCTGGAAGGAAGAAATCTTTGCTCCAGTACTATCCATTGTTCGCGTGAAGAATCTGGAAGAAGCAATCGAACTTACCAATAAGTCTGATTTTGGAAACGGTGCATGCCTATTTACTCAAAATGGGAGCAGTGTCCGTTACTTCAGGGAAAACATTGAAGTCGGCATGCTAGGTGTCAACATAGGTGTTCCTGCCCCAATGGCGTTCTTCCCATTCTCAGGCTGGAAAAACTCCTTCTACGGTGATCTTCATGCTAACGGATCAGACGGAGTAGAATTTTATACAAGAAGAAAAATGCTGACTGCCCGTTGGTAAAATGAAAGAAGAGCTGCTGATATTTAATATCAAGCAGCTCTTCTTTTATGAAGATGAATTTTCTTCCGACCATTTTACTTTTTTAAGTCCCATATCTAGACGCTTAATAGACCTTATCCCCATTAAAAATAGAATTCTTAACAATCACATAATCTACGTGACGGATGGAGTCTAAAGTGGTTCCTCCAGCGTAGGAGATGGAAGATTGAAGATCTTGTTCCATTTCGGTCAATGTGTCCTGTAAGGAGCCTTTATGCTCGACGAACATTTTTTTGCCTTCGACGTTCTTCTTTTCGCCTTTTTGGAATTCGGAAGCGGAGCCGAAGTATTCTTTGACTAATTTTCCTTCTAATTCGATGGTTTCTCCTGGTGATTCTTCATGGCCGGCAAATAGGGAGCCGATCATGACCATTGTTGCCCCGAAACGTACGGATTTTGCGATGTCACCGTGTGTACGGATTCCGCCGTCGGCAATGATTGGTTTGCTTGCTGCCTTTGCACATAAACGAAGTGCTGCCAACTGCCAGCCGCCAGTTCCGAAACCAGTTTTAATTTTTGTGATACACACTTTACCAGGTCCGATTCCGACTTTTGTTGCATCTGCGCCGGCATGTTCCAGTTCACGCACAGCTTCAGGTGTACCAACATTACCAGCAATGACAAAGCTCTCTGGCAAGTGTTTTTTGATATGCTGGATCATATTGATGACAGCATTGGAATGCCCATGGGCAATGTCAATCGTGATGAATTCAGGAGTAAGCCCTGCTGCTGCAAGCTCTTCAACGAATTGATATTCTTCTTCTTTCACTCCAACACTGATGGAAGCGTAAAGACCTTTTGCATGCATGTTTTCAATGAAAGCCTGACGCTTTTGTGGCTCAAAGCGGTGCATGATGTAAAAATAGTTATTTTCAGCAAGATATAGGGCAATTTTTTCATCGATGATGGTTTGCATATTCGCTGGCACAACAGGAAGCTTAAAGTGACGGCCACCCAGTGTCACCGTAGTATCACACTCAGATCGGCTGTTAACCACACATTTATTTGGAACTAACTGAATATCTTCATAATCAAATACATTTTCCATGAGACACACTCCTAAAAGAATAATTTTCATAGTAATGTTCGACAAAATCTTAACGCAACAAAAAAATCCGGACTAAAAATGGGTAGAGTGATCCACCCATTCGTAGTTAGGATTTTACGGCTCCTAGTAGAAACTCTTAGACCATATCTCTAAGAATATACGAATGAAACTATATAATTTATATCAACACAAGTTTGATTATAAACGAACTTTTTTGTTGTGTAAACAATGAATGTTCGTATTTCATGGATTTTTTTATTGTGATTCTTGATATTATAACTTTAGTATGTCTTTTTTGCTAATAATTCTTATAGGTCGGCATATGTGTTCTTGTTACCCTGAATAAGAATAAAAGTATATATCTTCTTCACGCCTTTTGCTAATATGAGAAAAGAAGGAAATTGTTAGTGTACGGTTTATTAGTAGTAGGAAGTGTGTTAACTGCTTGTAGCGAAGTGTTGGATAAAATAAATGAGCAATTTGAGGCGGAGGAAGAAATTTTTGCCTATCTTGATGGCACCAATCCATCATCGAAGCTGGTGTAATAGTGGAGCGAGAGGCAGTTGAATCTGATTTGAAGAAGAGGATTTAGAACGTGCTTATTCTTTTTTGGTCCAGAGGACTATCCCTTCTCTGGAAAAAGTAGTAGAAGATACAGAAGGAGTTGAAATTACATGGGCTCCGTTGCAACCAGCGCATGATAAGTTAATCGAGGCGCACTAGAAGCTGTTGGAAGCCTATTTACTCTATGCAGAAGGATATAAGCTTGGGGATGAAAGTCTAATGGTTGAAGGAGACGCTCTTTACGAAGAACATGTTGCCATTTTTAATGAGCATTTAGCCTAGTTCTCAGAATTTGCAGAAGAGTATAAAGTTGAGATAGAAATCGAAGAAATAGAATAGGTTAGATAAGGGAGATGGAGATCGTGCCATCTTTTTTGTTTGGAATCGGCTTAACAGTCTATCAGAATAATTTTTATAATAGTGCAACTTTTATAGAGTTCAACCGTCTAAACATAGATTATTTTTAAGCAGAAAGGAGGTTTCTCTAAGCTTGTCCAAAGAAAACGAAATCGATCAGTGGTATGTTCAGTACCATCAGACTATCTATAAATATATTTTGTTCATGGTAAAAGACGCTCAGGAAGCGGAGGACTTAACTCAGGATACATTTGTGAGGGCGTATCAGCATCATCATTCGTTTAAACGAAATTCTTCACCAAAAACCTGGCTATTCAAGATTGCCCATAATACAACAATAGATTACCTAAGAAAGAAGAAGCCACAAAGGGTATTTGCCAATGTTTTTATGAAAAAGGAACAAGCTGTGTCAACGGAGGATATTTTAATTCTTAAGGAAAATTCTCATGAGCTTTATTATGCTTTGAACAAATTGAAGGATTCTTACAAGCAGGTAATCATCTTAAGGAAGATAAAAGGGTTCTCCATAATAGAAACTGCTCATATCTTGGATTGGTCGGAAAGTAAAGTGAAGTCTACATTGTTGCGTGCGATTCAAGCTTTGTCAAAGGAATGGAAGGATGAGGAGGGAAATGATGGTGAGAAATGGGCAAAAGAATAAGAACGCATTAGATCAGTCACTCCAGAGGTTGGAATTTGATATGGAATGGAGCATGGATCGTTCGAACTTGGTTAGGAAGCGAGTACACTCTGACATTCAGAAGCTAAGAAAAAAAGGAACGATGAAACGATGGATAGCTGCCGCAGCATTATTTTTCCTTCTCGGCGGAGTTCCCATTTACCTTGAAGCAAATCATCCTTTTAGCAATACAGCGGCAGAGAAAGAGAAGAGTGTATATGAGCTTGAAAAAGAACAGCTTGTATTCCCTTTAGATGCGCAACACCATATCGACCGCATTATCGGTGAGCCGAGTATCGATTATTACATTTCAGAGTATAGTGATGGGCCATATTTATATTTGAGTGCTGCATATACATACAGATTGAACGAACAGAATACGTTGATTCAAATACACACCCAGAAGAATGAATTGTCCATTGAAGAAATGATGAAATCTTTCTTACCACATGAAAAATACCCTTCCACTTCCTATGAAGCAGTCGAAATACAGGTCGGTAAGGAACGTGCGGTGCTGACACATTCCAATCGTGACTACGGTGGGGTTGATCTAAAGCTAGTTACCAAAGACACGGTTTATTATCTCTATCCTGATATACAAATGAAAGACATGGACGAAGAGGAAGTTGCACAACTGAAAAAAGATTTGGTGAAGCTTGCGGAGTTGTTTAAGTTTTAGGGAGGCAGGGGAACGGTTCTGGCGGTTCATTCGGGTAACGAATGAGGCAGGAGAACCGTCCCCCAGGTTCTAGACTCCATGCGAGTCACAGCTCTCGAGAAGTCAGCTCCCAATGCGGTCTCGTAGTACCAGCATTTATGCTCAATGAGTTGCATTGTTTTTTTCGGTTCTTCCATTTGCGCTTCCACGCTAGCTTTTCTTTCCATAAACATGTCATATCTTTGTTGCAAGGTGGAATCTCCATCAGAACACCAATCAATGAAATGCTTTATCTCTTTAAATGGCAAGCCTGTGGATTATGGGAAAAGAGAATTGATAGAGGAATTGATTTACTTAGGAATACAGGATTAACGGTTAGTGAAATTGCTTATCAATCAGGAGTTAAAACGTCACAACATTTTGCACGGTCATTTAAAAAACATACAAATCGTACACCCACAGAAATAAGAATGGAGTATAGGGAAGGTGGAAATTAATAGTTACTTAAATCCATGTTCCCAAATCTAGAGCCTTCACCTTTATCTTGTATGGAAAGGTTGGGTGATATAATTGCTGTTCGGATGCAACTTCGCTTGCAACTTCAACTGTTACAGGGCTGATATAGGCGCTTTTTTGAGTGGGGTACCACGAGCGGCCGGTTTTGGCTAGAACAAATACACCTCCGTTTCCACCGAAAAATCTAAAGGTGGAATTAATAGATGGAAATTCGTTAGGTAATGGTGATAGAAATTGATCCATTTCACTAAGGTCGGGTGCGGGTAAGCCGATTTCGCCGATATCATAAAAGCCTATCAACGGATTTGTCGCGGGATTTGGCCTTTCTAAAATTTCCATAATGTTTCCTTCGGGATCATGGAAATATAGCTGCTTTCCTTTCCAGAACATACTTGTTTCTCCTTGCTCATTTTCTAACAAAACACCAAGCTTCTCTAATTTTCGATACATATAGTGAAAGTGTTCCATATCTGTTCGAAACGCAGCATGATAAAAGGGCTTTTTCTCCGAATGAATAAATGTGAGTCTTGTACTTCCGGCCCTGACTGTAAAGTAGTCCTCAAAATCCTCCAATAGAGGAAGTTCCATAACCTCATGGTAAAATATTTTCATCTCTTCTAAACAAGTGGTCTCTAACGTAACTTTTATTATTTTCATAATTACATCTCCTCCCTTTACTATTAGTGTATAAGATTCACTGAAAGAAGGAATTGGAAGTTAGAATGGTCTTCGCTCGGTCTTTTGGTGTAGATAGAGGCTTAGCTTTTGGAAGTACCTTAAGGAAAACACTTCAATAATCACTAGCATGATAAAGGGTCTTTCATCTCCCAGTGAAAGACCCTTTTCGCATCAAGTAGTATAAATGTTCTTAGGGGAAAAGTCCGATGGACAAGAAAAAAACAGCATATTTAATCACTCTCGATTAAATACGCTGTCATGTTTGACCCTCTAATTCTCTCTAAACCTTAATACACCTTATCCTCATTAAAAATAGAGTTCACAATCACATAATCTACGTGACGAATGGAGTCTAGAGTGGTTCCTCCAGCATAGGAAATAGAAGATTGAAGGTCTTGTTTCATCTCGGTTAAAGTATCCTGTAAGGAACCTTTATGCTCGATGAACATTTTTGCCTTCTACGTTCTTCTTTTTGCCTTTTTGGAATTCGGAAGCGGAGCCAAAATATTCTTTGACTAGTTTTTCATCGATTTCAATTGTTTCTCCTGGTGATTCTTCATGGCCGGCAAAAAGGGAGTGGATGAGTATTGGGGAAAGAAAGTGCGAACTTTTTATTGAGTATTACTTAGAAAACATAAAAAAACAGGCCCTAGAAAAAGGGCCTGTTTGTATAAACGATTTAAGATTAAGAAGCTTTTTGAACGTTAGAAGCTTGAGCTCCACGAGCACCTTGCTCAACGTCAAACGTTACTTTTTGACCTTCGTCTAAAGATTTGAAGCCATCACTTTGAATTGCGGAGAAGTGTACGAATACATCGTCTCCATTTTCACGTTCGATAAATCCAAAACCTTTTTCTGCATTAAACCATTTTACTGTACCTTGTTCCATTTTTGTTGCCTCCTAGTGCGTTGCCACACATTGTATTACTATCCTTGGCCAAAGTAGGATCAAGCTGAAAAATTGATATTCATACTATCCTTTACACCGAACAAAAATAATTCTCTTAATCATATCAGGAAGCGGAAGAAATTGCAAATTGTTGATATTTAACTAAAGCAGAAATGGAAGGATCCCATTCTATTATTTTCCCTTTATTGGTAATTTTACTTAGTTTCTACTACTTTTTCTAATTTTTTAGGTAAAGTAGTTGACGATAAAAATAATTTTATGATATTATTAAAATTTTGTTAAAAAACAATATATGTGTTATGGTTAATAAGGTTACCAAATATGGAGGTGGATTATTTGTTTGAAATTGGCGATAACATTGTTTATCCAATGCACGGAGTAGGTATAATTAAAGACATAGAAGAAAAGGATATTTCAGGGGAAAAACAACAATATTATGTTATAAGCATGTTAATCAGTAATATGCAAGTCATGATCCCTACTGGTAAAATATTGAGTTCAAGTATACGCCCTGTTACTGACATCATTGCATTGAAACACATCATGCACATTTTTCAGCATGGAGAATCAGATAGTTTACTGCCGTGGAAACAAAGATTTAAATTGAACACGGAAAAAATCAAAACAGGTAAAATACAAGAAGGTGCCGAAGTTGTACGTGATCTACTGCGTATGAAGAAGGAGAAAGCACTTAATTCAAGCGAAAAAAGAATGCTGAATAACGCAAATGAATTTTTAATTAGTGAACTAAGATTAATTAAAGGGATTACAGAAAATCAAATTAAAAGCTTTTGTTAAAGTTAACTAAAAGATAATGTAATAAGTTTCCCGAAAATATCCTGATTTTTTGGGGGAATATATTTTATTAAAGTAAACTATTTCAAAGACATTCTACTTCTTCTACTCGCTTTTGGAGCATTAACCTCTTTTGTTATTTCTACAACCTAATTCATTTTTATTTACCACATTAACTTACATTACGTTCCTTCTCGGTGAATAGCGTAATAGATTAAATAAAAAAGGTCTTTCATCAGTTAACACTAGCTGGTGAAAGACCTTTTTTGCATATTATATAATTTAAATGTTTTAGGAGTATAACTGGAAGGACGGTTATTGTGGCCCCATCACTAACTTCCCCCGAATCGCCGTCAGTACCCGAAGCGGACTCGCTTGCAACGGACTGATCTTCCTTTGCAGCCGTCTCATCTTCGGCTTTTTCATCATCAATCGGCTCTTCATTGGTCTCCTCGCTGATTGAAGTAGATATTATTTAGTATATGATGGATAATGGGACAGTAAAAAAGCCCGAATCCACATCTGGGTCCAGGCTTTATGGATGGTAAGTGGATTAATTCATTGGAAAAGAGTTTGCGAGATTTGTTTAGGAAAAGGAGTAAGGGGTAAAGGATAAGAAAGAGGACATTTTACCTACCAGAAGAGCAGTCAATTTCTCAACCATTTGACTACTCGTATTTGTGTGCCGTTGTCCACTTGGCTATCAATCAAAAATTCATCCATCAGCCTTTTTACTCCTGGGAGTCCGGCTCCTAAACCGTCGGAAGTGGTATACCCATCCTCCATGGCCTTTTTGATGTTCACGATGCCTGGTCCGTCGTCACACACGACAACCTGCAGACCGGGAACAAGCTTATGGATTATCTCAATGGAGATGGTGCCATTCCCTGCATACTTCACGACATTTCTGGCCAGTTCCGATATGGCGGTAGTGATTCTGGCCTGATCGATATGATTGAAGCCAAGGCTTGTTGCAACCTCACGGCCAATTTTTCTTACTATAATGATATCTTTCTCATCTTTGATTTTCAGCTGGTGCTTTACAGTCATTCTACAACCCTCCAAGGGTGAGACCTAAAATTTTCTTTGCCTATAAGCAATATCAGCTAATAATGCTCTTTTCGTAAAGTTTGTTGCTTATGACGTAAAAAATCGGCATTTGGATTTTTTATAGCATATTCCCCTGTATTATTAAAAGTAAATTAACCTAATACACGGGAAAAGAGCACGAAAGCAAGTAATGTTACGTGTTTACGTTGAATACGTCAAATGCAACAATATATGCGAAATCATTTGCTAATAAAAAAAGGCCAAAGAGAAGGTCGGTTTCCACCTTCTCTTTGGCTTATGTCTAGTTCCATGCCTAGATCATTACTGCCTATTGTTAGGATTTAAAATAAATACGATGGTACTTTTGTCCAGGTTGAAATCCCAGTTTACAAATATGTCGTCAATTTGTACATCTAGATACTCTTCGAACAGTTCTTTTCTTTTATAGAGAAGAACTTTTTCAAGCTTTCTTTTTGAAATTGTCAATGGTTCTTCAAAACCCAGCTCAATGAGCATCTTCTCGATTTCAACCAGTATCCCTTTTCGGATAACGATAAGAGTTCGAGAGTTTAATTGATGGGAAAAAATTTGATTTGGTGCTTTTTCGGCAATTTTGCTTACATTGGAGACTTCCAATTCCACTTTGATGCTCTCCGGGTAGGAATAATCAGGTGGAAATGCATCTTCCGGGCCGATCCCTACGAATATGCCTGAAGCATTTGCTAATGTCCAATCATAATAGAATTCGTTTATCTCCATACCGGACACATTTTTTATAAGTTCTTTCAATTCAGGCGCCAGTCTTTGCATGAGCTTATCCCGTGTCTCTTCGACAGTCAATTCATGCTTTTCATTTATTAATGCTTGTTCCATGGGAGTCAAAAAATTACGCAAATAAATGGTAATATACGGCCTCGAAATGGTTACAAAAATGGATTCCGGACCTTTTCCGAAGTGATCCCTTAAAATTCTTCCGATACTGCTTGCTAATTCCAGCTGGCTTTTCTTTATCCCCATCATGTCATTCCTCTAAGAACAAAGCATCATATCTTTATTCCTTATAATTTTTCTATCAAACAGGGTTAATTTTTCCAAAAATAAAGAAACATCTAAAGTAGAGTATAACGCAAATAAGGAAACAATCCCACCAATAACGCTTATCTCCCAGTATCTACCTCTTTATTAATGAACACTAACCGCACATGTAAATACATTCTTTGTAGTATTCTACACAAAAGTTTGGAAACCTTTTTTAAAAGAGTGATTACTACCTATTCATCTATTTTTTTTGTTATTCTATAAATAGGGAATATTGCAAAATTATATTCATTACCTAAAAAAGGAATTTCGCCAGTGTCAGGCGAATAGTATGAAGGTTAAGTGTCTTTATGGAAAAATGCTAGAAACATAGATTCTCTAGGGGGTACATAGTCAATGGAAACTTCTCAGTTACAAGTCAAACGCATCTTGGATAATATCGGAAACGTCATGATTGGTAAAGAGCATGTGGCAGAATTAAGCATAGTAGCACTTTTGGCAGGAGGTCACGTTCTGTTGGAGGATGTGCCTGGTGTCGGAAAAACACTGATGGTTCGCTCGTTGGCAAAATCTGTTGGCGCGGAATTCAAACGTATTCAATTTACTCCGGACCTTTTGCCATCGGATGTTACGGGGAGTTCCATCTACAACCCGAAGGAACTGCGCTTTGAGTTCCGCCCTGGCCCGATAATGGGGAATATCGTATTGGCGGATGAGATCAACCGGACCTCACCGAAAACACAAGCAGCCCTGCTCGAGGGGATGGAGGAAGCAAGTGTGACGGTTGATGGCAATACGCTCTCATTGGGCAGTCCATTCTTTGTCATGGCAACCCAGAACCCGATTGAATATGAAGGAACATATCCTCTTCCGGAAGCGCAATTGGACCGTTTTCTCTTTAAGATGAATATGGGCTACCCGACTCCGGAAGAAGAGGTGCAGATTTTACATACCACAGAAAAGCGCCAGCCAATCAATGAACTGCAATCTGTGATCACATTGGAAGAACTCCAGGAAATGCAGAAGCAGGTAAAAGAGGTACACGTGGATGTAACGGTAAAGGAGTATATCGTTGACCTTGTGAATCGAACAAGAACCCATCAATCAGTTTATCTTGGTGCGAGCCCGCGTGGTTCCGTTGCGCTCATGAAAGCTGCGCAGGCTTATGCCTTTATCCATGGCAGGGATTATGTCCTGCCGGATGATGTGCAATATTTGGCTAAATACGTACTGCCACACCGTATTATCCTGAAATCGGAAGCGAAATTTGAAGGAATGACAGCGGAGCAGGTAGTCAGAAAAGTGATCGATCGTACCCCGATTCCTGTACAAAGGTCGATGAGCCGCTAATGAAACTATTTTTTCAAAAAGCCAAGAAGGTTTCAAAATTAATTTCCTTCCTATTTCTGGTCATTATCACGTTTGTTTATGCCATGTTCCAGGGGGGCTTTGTCAGCTGGTTCCTATTTTTCAGCTTTTTGCCCTTTGCCCTCTTCTCCTTATTGGTGCTGCTTTATCCACTTGGTGATTTCAAGGTGGAGAGAAGCTTGAATCAGGAGCAGTACAAGGCAGGGGACAGGCTGATCGGAACCATTACGTTAAAGCGGACCATTCCTTTTCCGCTCACCTATCTATTGGTGGAGGAAGTGCTTCCAAGCAATCTCCTGTTCAGCCAGCAAACCAAGCAGGCGAAAAGAATCATATTCCCTTGGTTCAAAAACACGATCTCGTTTCAGTATGCACTGGACCGCATTCCCCGCGGGGAACACACTTTATCGGGCATACGCTTCAAGACCGGGGATTTTCTTGGGTTGATGGAAAAGGAAAGACTGATCGAAATGAAACGGAAATTCCTGGTCTATCCACACTATTCGGAAATGGTCTACAAGCAGAATGAAAACAAATTTGATCAAGGCTCCACTTCTTCCAATATGAGATTGATCCGCGATACCTCGATGACAGTGGGGGTCCGGGAATACCAGCCGGGCGACCGCTTTTCCTGGATAGATTGGAAGGCGACAGCCAGAAAGAATGACATTATGACAAAGGAGTTTGAACAGCAGCAAAGCCATGATGTGGTGCTCCTGCTGGATCGCTCCCAGTCCTCGTCCTTTGAAGCGGCAGTCAGTTATACCGCCACTCTGACAAAGGCGGTATTGAAATATGGGTCCCAGATCGGACTAGTATCCGTCGGAGAAGATCATTCGGTGTTCCCTTTACGCAGCGGGGAGGAGCAGTTTTCGCAAATTTACTATCACCTGGCAAAGGTGCAACCCAACAGCAAACGCAGCTTCGCTAAGGTGATAGAAATGGAGATTGGAAAGTTCCAGCCGACGGTGACCTTTCTTTTCCTCACAGGTAAATTGGTAAAAGAAACGGTGGAAAGCCTTGAAAAATTATCGCACCGCCACATTCATCTGCAGGTGGTCATCACCAAGGATGAAGGGGCAAGGTTGTCGAAGGAAGAGCATTCGTATATGAATCTCTTAAAACGAAGAAATATTCAAGTGAAGGTCAGTAACGCTGGTCATTCAACCGAGACGATAAGTGAGGTGAGTTAAGCGTGGCCACAGCCAATCCGTATCAACGAAACTTGTATGCCTTCCTTATGCATGTATTTGGTTTCATCCTGCTGCTTGAGTGGGTGCTCCCATTGGAGGAAGTGACAGACACCGCCAATCTCTATGTTTTCATCGTGTTCCTGACGGTGGCGTTTGCCCTGTCCTTTTTACAGATCATTCCCATTTTGAGCATCATCGTGCAGATGGGGTTTATGATGTATTTTCTTCACATCCTGTACATGGATGGCGTGTTCCTGAGCAGGGAATGGCTCTCCTTTTTATGGCAGGATCTGACCTTTAACTTCGATATCATATGGGCAGGTGAGTGGACTTCCATGACCGGCCTGTTTCGAAGCCTTCTCCTATTCATTTTATTATGGCTTGTAAGCTATCTGGTGATTTATTGGATTCTGTATCGCAAGCAGATGCTCCTGTTTGTCGTTTTCACGGTCACCTATGTGGCCATCCTCGATACCTTTACGGTGTACGAGGGGAACACGGCGATTGTTCGCCTGATGATTGTCGGCTTGCTCATCGTCGGATTTGTCCATATGGAGCGCCTGAAGGAGAAAGAGGGAATCTATAAATCAGGTAAAATGCTGCTGGCATGGGGAATTCCCCTTACCGCTTTTGTTCTGCTATCTGCAACAGTCGGATACTTGTCCCCTAAAGCCGCTCCAATCTGGCCGGACCCGGTACCGTTCCTTACATCTTTCAATAAAGATAGCGGCAACGGATCAGGCGGAGTCAAAAAAATAGGCTATGGGGAAAATGATTCCCGCTTGGGAGGGCCGTTCGTTCCGGACGACACGGTGGTATTCCAGGCAGAGGTCACCCAGTCGCACTATTGGCGGGTAGAGACAAAGGATATCTATACAGGTAAGGGCTGGGATGCGACAGAAGCAGATCCGGTACCGCTTGAAGGCGGAGAGAACACCGCTGTGGAATGGATTGCCGAAGCGGTGGAAAAGAGCCCCTTGACAGCAACGATCATGATGGAAAAAACCTATCCGCATATCAACTATCCACTCGGTTTTACCGGAGTGGAAGCCGAGGAAGAAGCGTTATATGAAATAAACCCAATCACAGAAAAGATAACCACCAGCGACTTGGAAGAGGAAGCAATCCGATTGGAAGAATATCAGGTCAACTATCATTTTCCTCGATATTACATCGAATCATTGAAAAGTGCGGTCCCGGGAACAGGACTGGAAAGTGAGGAAGAATTCGTCGAGCGCTATACACAATTGCCGGAAAGCTTGCCGGAGCGGGTAAGAGAGCTTGCTGTCGACATCACGGACTCCTACTCCACAAGGCATGATAAAGTCCAGGCGGTCGAGCGCTATTTCAGAAACAATGATTTTACTTATGAAACCACCAATGTAGCGGTTCCAACAGGGGACCAGGATTATGTCGATCAATTCCTTTTTGAAACACAGATGGGATATTGCGACAACTTCTCCACTTCCATGATCGCTTTACTGCGTGCAGTCGATATTCCTGCAAGATGGGTGAAGGGATACACAGAAGGGGAAACAGCCCAGGGCACCCAAGCTGTGAACAGCGCCAACAGAGTGCTCGAAGTAACCAATAACAATGCGCACTCATGGGTGGAGGTCTACTATCCGGAGGTTGGATGGGTAACCTATGAACCGACAAGCGGCTTCAGTAATCCATATAGCTTCGTGTATGAAGCAGTAGACCGCAATGAAGCAGGCGAAAATGGGGAAGAACAGACCCCGGAACTGCCTGAAACACCTGAACGACCTGATGCGGAACGACCGGAACTTGGCCAAGAGGATATAGATGAAGGTGGAAGTTCTTCGAAGGGTACAGGTACAACCTTTGATTTTGAGCTTACATGGAAACCGGTTCTCCTCACTCTTGGTGCAACGATTTTATTATTCTGCATTTTCTACTTCACAAGAAACAAATGGAAGCCTTATTTCTATATTGCACGGTACAAGGGTCGCAGAGATGAGCAGGCCTTCGGCAAAGCGTACAACACCTTATTGAAGCAATTCCATTCCATCGGACTAGTCCGGGAGGATGGGCAGACCTTAAGGGAATACGCTAAGTATATCGATAATTTCTACCGGAGCAGCGATATGCAGAGCCTGACGTCCCACTACGAACGAGTGCTGTACCGTGGAAACTCCTCTCGGGAAGAATGGGAGAAATCGGTGGAATTATGGGAAAATTTAATTAAAAAGGCATCATCTTGACCTCCTAGAAACACATTGATAGAATAAGGACAAATTATTAATCAAGGCTCTTTTCTTAAAGTTTGTTGCCTATGTCCGTAAAAAATCAGCTTTTGGATTTTTTACAGCATTTAGCCCCATAAAATTCAAATGGAAAATCAATCTATTTTATGGGAAAAGAGCACGAAAGCAAATAATGTAACGTGTTTACGTTGGATGCGTCAAAAGCAACAATGGATGCGAAAAAGCTTAAATCAAATATGTATTGGCTTCATATATCCTCGATAATATGGTTCGAGAGTCTCTACCGGGTTGCCGTCAACTACCCGACTATGAAGGCAGTTTATTCTTTTGGGGATTTCATCCTCTAGTAAACTAGAATTCTGCCTTCTTATGTATATATGAGGGGGAAATTCTGGTTTTTTTGTGTTTTTCAGGCATATCTTTCCTTTTTGCGTGCAAAATAAGCGGAAAGCTGTGCTCCGAAATAAATATTCTATTATGAGGTGAATTGGGTTGGAAGGTATTCAACAGATGGTCGTCGTTTTAGACTTCGGTAGTCAATATAATCAGTTAATAACTCGTCGTATCCGTGAGTTCGGTGTTTACAGTGAACTGCACCCGCATACGATTACAGCGGAAGAAATCAAAAAGATGAACCCGAAAGGAATCATCCTTTCCGGTGGACCGAACAGTGTGTACGGAGAAGGTTCTTTCCGTTGTGATGAGGAAATCTTTGAGCTAGGCATTCCTGTTCTGGGGATCTGCTACGGCATGCAATTAATGACGATGCATTTTGGCGGAGTAGTGGAAAAAGCCAGTCACCGTGAGTACGGCAAAGCGCTTGCTACTGTTACAAACCAATCCGCATTATACAGTGAGCTTCCAGATCAGCAGGTTGTGTGGATGAGCCACGGGGATCTGGTAGTAGGAGCACCTGAAGGCTTCGTGACAGACTTGACGAGTCCATCATGCCCGATTGCCGGCATCAGTAATGAAGAGAAAAAAATGTACGGTGTTCAATTCCATCCTGAGGTACGTCACTCCGTTTACGGGAATGAACTATTGAGAAACTTCGTCTACAATGTTTGTGGCTGCACAGACAGCTGGACGATCGAGAACTTCTTTGAAATTGAAATGCAAAAAATCCGTGACATCGTCGGTGACAAGAAAGTACTATGCGCTCTTAGTGGTGGCGTTGACTCCTCTGTCGTGGCGGTTCTGATTCACAAAGCAATCGGTGATCAGTTAACGTGTATTTTCGTTGACCATGGTCTATTGCGTAAAAATGAAGCGGAACAAGTGATGAAAACATTTACCGAAGGCTTCCATATGAATGTAATCAAGGTTGATGCAAAAGAACGTTTCTTAAATAAACTAAAAGGTGTATCCGATCCGGAGCAAAAACGAAAAATCATCGGGAACGAATTCATTTACGTATTTGATGATGAAGCGTCCAAGCTCGAAGGCATCGACTATCTGGCACAAGGAACACTCTATACAGATATTATCGAGAGTGGTACGGCAACTGCACAAACAATCAAATCACACCACAACGTAGGCGGTCTTCCTGAAGACATGCAGTTCCAGTTGATTGAACCGTTGAACACATTGTTCAAGGATGAGGTCCGTGCACTTGGAACAGAAATGGGTATTCCGGATGAGATCGTATGGCGCCAACCATTCCCGGGTCCAGGACTCGGTATCCGTGTTCTTGGAGAAATCTCCGATGAGAAGCTGGAAATCGTTCGCGAATCCGACCACATTCTACGTGAAGAGATCAAGAAAGCGGGCCTTGACCGTGACATCTGGCAATATTTCACGGTATTACCTGATATCCGCAGTGTAGGGGTAATGGGAGATCAGCGTACCTATGACTATACAATCGGGATCCGTGCCGTTACTTCCATTGACGGGATGACTTCTGACTGGGCGCGTATTCCTTGGGATGTGCTGGAAATCATCTCTACACGTATCGTAAACGAAGTGGACCACATCAACCGCGTCGTGTATGACATTACAAGCAAGCCACCTGCAACGATTGAGTGGGAATAGATCGAAAAGCTGACTGGATTTGAACCCAGTCAGCTTTTTTATTTGTAAAAAACGAATAAATATTAAGTTCTTGTCGAAAATGTTCGTATTTTGTATTGACGTGTTGCTGGTTGCTTGGTAAAATAAGAGCAGAAATCATATCTTATATAGTTCAAATCTCGTATAAATTTGGGAATATGGCCCAAAAGTTTCTACCAGGCTACCGTAAACGGCTTGACTACGAGGTGTATGGAATGGTGTATGGACTACTCTTAAATGGAGAGCCTATATGCATTTCCTTATCCTCGTCTGTCAACGTCCCTGGTATCCAGGGGCGTTTTTCTTATTTATACGATCATCTGCTTCACACATTCGAGGAGGATTCATATGAAGAAATACTTTGAGTTTGAAAAATTCGGAACAAGCTATAAAACAGAATCCATTGCAGGCTTGACAACATTCCTTGCAATGGCCTATATCCTGATCGTCAATCCGCTTATGCTTTCCTTGGCAAGTGTAGGGGATTACCCGGATGCATTAAGAATGGATCAGGGAGCGGTCTTCACAGCGACGGCATTATCAGCAGCTATTGGTTGCTTAGTCATGGGACTATACGCCAAGTATCCTATCGCACTAGCACCTGGTATGGGTCTTAACGCGTTCTTCGGTTATACAGTAGTTCTTACAATGGGGATTCCTTGGCAGACTGCTCTAGCAGGAGTATTAGTTTCAGGATTAATCTTCATCGCTTTGACACTTACAGGTCTACGTGAAAAAATCATCAACTCCATCCCTGCAGAGTTAAAATATGCAGTGGGAGCGGGTATCGGATTGTTCATCACCTTCATCGGCTTTCAAAATGCAGGTGTGATTGTCGGGGATGACGCAGTTCTAGTTGGATTGGGTGATCTCACAGCTGGAAATACACTTCTTGCAATCTTTGGATTAATCGTGACAGTAGTTCTTATGGTCCGTGGGTTCAAAGGCGGGATATTCTTCGGTATCGTCATTACTGCAGCGGTTGGGATGATGTTCGGTCTCATCGATACGCCTGCTAATGTCGTAAGCGCACTACCACCAAGCCTGGATCCGACATTCGGTGCTGCTTTTGCTCACCTTGGTGACATCTTTACTATTGAAATGCTGGTTGTTATCCTGACTTTCTTATTTGTGGACTTCTTTGATACAGCAGGTACGCTTGTAGCGGTAGCCAATCAGGCTGGACTAATGAAAGATAACAAGCTTCCTAGAGCAGGAAAAGCATTATTCGCAGATTCGACTGCAACAGTAGCAGGGGCAATCCTTGGAACATCCACTACCACGTCATATATTGAATCATCTGCCGGGGTGGCAGCTGGTGGGCGTACAGGTTTCGCATCCATTATTACAGCTTTACTTTTCATACTATCACTTTGGTTCTTCCCACTGTTATCTGTCATCACTGAACCGGTAACAGCACCAGCGCTTATCATCGTAGGTGTACTTATGGTATCTGCGCTTGGCAAAATCAAATGGGACAATTTCGAAATCGCTGTACCGGCATTCCTGACAATCATCGTAATGCCATTATCGTACAGTATTGCAACAGGTATTGCGGCAGGCTTCATCTTCTACCCGATCACGATGATCATGAAGGGTAGAGCAAAAGAGATTCACCCTGTCATGTACGGACTGTTCCTCATCTTCATCTTATATTTTGTGTTTTTAGTTGAATAGATTACTATTACTAGAACCTGACCCCTGCTCCTTAATGGAGCGGGGGTTTTCTATGTGTGGTTATATAGATGGAAAAAACTTCTGGGGATTAATTCGATAATAACGTTTAGTAGGTGGTGGGAACGGTAAAGACAATAGTATAGAAGAAACAACATTCTAGGGAGGTAGGATAGATTAATAGAATTCTCTAATAGAATAGAAGGAATTAAGAATGGAAAAATTATTTTAGAAAAACAGTTGACGGGTTAATATGTTAGATGGTATATTATTATTCGTTGCCGCAAAACACGAAATTACTTTTCGAAACAACACGGCAACAAAGAAGTTTTAAAAAAGGTGTTGACCTTGAAAGGTTAACATGGTATAGTAATTAAGTCGCCACGGAGCGACAAGCTACACAAGCGAAAATGATCTTTGAAAACTAAACAAAACAACAGCGTCCACGTTAATCTTATAGGGATTAACAAAGAACGAAAAAGCAACAAAAGCTAGTCAACATTTGAGCATAAGCTCAAACTCTTTATTGGAGAGTTTGATCCTGGCTCAGGATGAACGCTGGCGGCGTGCCTAATACATGCAAGTCGAGCGGACTTACAAAAGCTTGCTTTTGTA
>NZ_JBNIKR010000018.1:0-56653 GCF_050107295.1 Sutcliffiella halmapala
ACTCTCCAATAAAGAGTTTGAGCTTATGCTCAAATGTTGACTAGCTTATGTTACTTTTTCGTTCTTTGTTAATCCCTATAGGATTAACGTGGACGCTGTTGTTTTGTTTAGTTTTCAAAGATCATTTTCTTGTGCCGTCTCTCTCAAGGCGACTTTATTATCTTACCAAATTCTTTAATCTGTGTCAACAACTTTTTTCATTTCTTTTTTTGAAGAAACGCTGTCGTTCGTGACAACGTTTATAAATATACCACCGTACAACCCTAAAGGCAATAGCTTTTTGTAATATATTTTACGAAACATTAATGTTGTAATAATCGCATTATTCTAAGCAGGAATCCAAGTTAAATGACACTGCATGGGACTATTTATTAATATGTTTCTGAGAATGCAAAAAAGGGACTCTTCTCACTGATGAAGAAGAGTCCCTTACCTATTATCGGTGTCTCATTTGCGGGAATAATAATACATCCCTAATGGAAGGAGAATTGGTTAACAGCATCACGATGCGATCTATACCGATTCCAAGACCACCTGTTGGAGGCATTCCGTATTCCAAAGCTTCAATGAAGTCATGATCCATTTCATGCGCCTCGTCGTTTCCTTGCTCTTTTTCTTTGAGCTGCGCTTCGAATCTCTCTTTTTGATCGATAGGATCATTTAGCTCCGTGAACGCATTAGCATGCTCACGTCCAACAATGAACAATTCAAAGCGATCAGTGAATCGTGGGTCTTCGGCATTTTTCTTTGCAAGTGGGGAGATTTCCACTGGATGGCCATAGATGAATGTTGGCTGTATCAGTGTTTCTTCCACTTTCTGCTCGAAGAACTCATTCAGGATGTGTCCGAATTGCATATGTTCTGTTACTTGGATGCCATGTTCTTTTGCAATGGCATGCGCCTCTTCGTCCGTCATTTGCTGCCAGAAATCTACACCTGTCGCTTCTTTAACTGCGTCAGCCATGTGCAGTCGCTTCCACTGTGGAGTCAAGTCCACCTCAGTATCGGCATACATCACTTTTGTACTGCCAAGTACTTCTTTGGCAATATGGGCGATCAGGTTTTCTGTAAGATTCATAATATCATTGTAATCCGCATACGCTTCGTACAGTTCAATCATGGTGAATTCCGGGTTATGTCGAGTGGATACACCTTCATTACGGAACACACGTCCGATTTCATAGACCTTCTCCAGTCCACCTACAATCAGGCGTTTCAGGTGAAGCTCAATGGCGATACGCATATAAAGAGTCATATCCAGTGTATTGTGGTGCGTGATGAATGGTCGTGCTGAAGCTCCACCTGCGATAGAGTGCATCATCGGTGTTTCCACTTCAAGGTAACCGTGGTCATCAAGATAGCGGCGCATCGCTTGGATGATTTTGCTTCTTGCGATAAATGTTTCTTTGCTTTCAGGATTTGTAATCAAGTCCAGGTAGCGCTGACGGTAGCGTTGCTCTACGTCTTTTAAGCCATGATATTTTTCAGGAAGTGGACGCAATGCTTTTGTCAGCAGTTCAAATGAAGTAGCTTTAATGGAAAGCTCGCCAACTTTAGTTTTAAAGATCATTCCCGTTACTCCGACGATATCTCCGATGTCTGCTGAGTTGAAGATTTCATAGGCATCATCTCCGACCGCGTCTTTACGAATATATAGCTGGATTTGGCCTGTCAGGTCCTGGATGTGAGCAAAGCCCGCCTTCCCTTTTCCGCGCTTTGTCATAATCCGGCCAGCAATCGTAACAGAAATTTCTTTTGTATCCAGTTCCTCTTTCTCGATATCTCCATATTCAGCGATTAGCTGTTTTGAATCGTTTGTACGTTCAAATCTTGTTCCAAATGGATCCAAGCCTTTATCTCGGTGCTTTTGCAGTTTCTCCCGTCTCACCAATAATTGGTCATTCAAGTTTAATTCTTCTTGACTCATCACACTCAACTCCAACCTTCATATTATTCTTTCCTTCTATGTACATGTCATTACATATCTTTTCTAACACGTTCCATCTATTACTATATCTTATATTTTTACCAACTATAAATAAAGCTAAAACTGCCAGCATCGTACTGGCAGTTTAGAAGGTTAATCTAGGGGTATTATAGGATAGCCTTATGGGCATGTCAAATTACCTGGATGTTCATTTCCTGCTGTTCTTTTTCTTCGACCAGGCTGTCTATAAGACTGACAAGATCTGATCTTGTGTTGCATTCATTGATGGAATTACGCACTATCGCGTTTCCACGGATGCCCTTCAGATACCACGCGGCATGCTTGCGCATTTCACGCACGGCAACATTTTCGCCTTTCAGGTCGATCAGACGGTCCAGATGAAGCTTGCACACGTCCATTTTTTCACGGACGGATGGCTCTCCTACCAGCTTGCCGGTTTCAAGGTATTGCACCGTACGGTAGATCATCCAAGGGTTGCCTAGCGCGGCACGCCCGATCATCACGCCGTCCACTCCTGTTTCCTCGAGCATCCTTTTCGCATCTTGAGGGGTTTCTACATCGCCGTTGCCGATTACCGGGATTTTTACGTTTTCTTTTACTTGCTTGATAATGTCCCAATCTGCATGCCCTTCATACATCTGGACGCGGGTACGGCCGTGTACCGCTACAGCCTGTCCTCCGGCACGCTCCACTGCTTGGGCATTCTCGATGGCATAGATATGCTCCTCGTCCCAGCCGGTACGCATTTTGACTGTAACCGGTTTGTCTACTGCATCTACTACCGCAGAAACCATTTCGTAGATTTTGTTAGGATCGAGAAGCCATCTTGCCCCTGCATCACATTTTACGATCTTCGGGACCGGGCATCCCATATTAATATCGATAATGTCAGCAGTCGTATTTTTGTCTACAAATTTTGCCGCTTCTACTAAAGTATCTTTTTCTCCTCCAAAGATTTGAAGGCTTAGCGGTTTCTCTCTTTCATCAATGTAGAGCATGCCCATTGTTTTGGCGTTTTTATAAAGAATGGCTTTGTCGCTGACCATTTCCGCACAAACGAGACCTGCTCCGAATTCTTTGACTGTCAAACGGAACGCTGCGTTGCATACTCCAGCCATCGGTGCCAGTACTACTTGATTTTTCAATGTAATATCACCGATTTTCAACATTAGCTTTTAACCTCCTCTCTTGTTCTTAGTTCTGGTGGTGTTAATTCTTCTAACGGAACCTTCAATTCTGTCGCAATTGCATGAAGGAATTCTTCTTTTGGCATACGGTTGCCGCGCTCTACTTCTCCCAGTACGGAAACAGATATGTTTAGATTTTTAGCAAAGGCTTCTTGGGTATATCCCTTCAGCTTTCGAAATGCACGGATACGTCTTCCCCATTTTTCGGCTTCCATACGTGTACCCCTTCTCTTTCTTGTAATTCAAGAAGTGCTTCTTTATCTATATTATTCGGAATAGATGTACTATCCGCAATCTCTATCAAAGGAACCAATACAAAGGCTCTTTCCCACATTCGCGGATGGGGAATAATAAGCTCTTCATTTTCAATATTTTCTTGGTTATACAATAAAATGTCAAGGTCTAAAGTTCGAGGGCCCCATCGAATCTCTCTTTCTCTGCCAAAAAAATGCTCTGTTTCTTGCAGAAACTTCAATAATTCAAGGGGGGCATACGAGGTGTTTACTTTAATTACCATGTTCAGAAATTTCGCCTGTTCAGTATATCCGACCGGATCTGTTTCATAAATGGAGGAAGTTTTCACTACTTCTACTTCCTCACCTTCGCCCAATTTCCTGATTGCGCGGGACAGTATGTCAGCGCGGTCCCCTTGGTTGGACCCCAGTGCAATATAGGAGGTATTCATCATCTTCTGCTCCTTGTAATTTCTACCGCAACCGATTCATAGTGTCCCGGTATGGGAGGATCCGGCTTGATCGCTTTGACAGTGCAACGTTCAATAAGAGGAAAGTTGTCCAGCACATCTGCCGCAATTCGTTCCGCAACCGTCTCCACCAATTTGTGGGTTTCCTTTTCCACTACCTGCTGGCACGTGTTGTAGAGGTCGGCATAATTGACCGATTGTGTCAGGTCGTCCGATCGGCCGGCATTGGACAGGTCGAGCTCCACTGTGAGATCAATGACAAAACGTTGCCCGAGCTTCGTCTCCTCCGGAAAAACTCCGTGGTATCCGTAAAACTTCATCTGGTTTACATAGATTTTATCGATGAGCGCTCCCTCCCCTTTGTAGCATGGCATCCATCATTTTGGCCATTCTGGCTATTTCTTTTACATCATGCACCCGAACTATCTGACAGCCCTTCTGTATTCCAAGGCACACGGTAGCACCTGTACCCTCCATTCTTTCCTGAGGTGGCACATCCAACACATGCCCGATGAAGGATTTTCTCGAGGTTCCAAGCAGAACCGGATACCCGAGACCCGTGAAGTGCTCCAGCGCGTTCATCACATCCAGATTATCCCCTTGTGTCTTTGCAAAGCCGATACCCGGATCAAGTACGATGTTCTCTTCCTTCACACCGGCCTGCTTGGCAATGGTAATGCTCTCATAGAGGTCGCTGATCATATCCGGAATAAGCTGAGCATAGTTCCGTTCCTTACGGTTGTGCATCAGTATGATCGGGACCCCGTATTCTGCAGCAACCTTCGCCATATCGGGATCCGCTTTTGCCCCCCATACATCGTTAATGATGGTCGCACCAGCCTCAATGGCCTGCTTCGCCACTTCAGCTTTATACGTGTCGATGGAGATTGGCACATTTATTTCTTTTGCCAAGGCGGAAATGATGGGAATGACCCGCTCCAGTTCCTCCTCGACTTTCACATACATGCTGCCGGGCCGAGTGGATTCCCCGCCGATATCAATAATATCCGCTCCGTGCCCGATTAGTTCCTTGGCGCGTTCCACCGCCACATCTATATGATTGTATTTTCCGCCATCCGAAAAGGAGTCCGGAGTGGCGTTGAGGATTCCCATAATGAGCGTTTTCTCTCCAAGCGGAAGCTCATAAGGGCCGCACGTTAATTTAGTCTGATATAAGTTTGTCTTTGCCATTTTGAATTTCAACCCTCTTTGCCTGTTGATAGGACTGTAGCTGCCTGTTGGTACTTTCTTTATAGAGTTCTCTTAGACGTTCCAAAAGCGGGTGTTGAATTTTTGAAAATTCAACCTCATCGACACGTGAAATCCGGACCATTTCCTGCGTGGAATTGGTCACAAACACTTCCTCACTGCACAGAAGCTCTTCTTTCGTAAAAGCGCCCTCTACCACTTTGACTCCGAGCAGAGATGCCAAGTGGATCACATATTGCCTTGTCACCCCATTTAGGATTCCCGTGGAAATACTTGGAGTGTACAGGGTATTGTTCTTCACCCAAAAAATATTGGATACGATCCCCTCGGAGACGTACCCCTCTCTAGTAAGGAAGATCCCCTCGTCATCAGACAGCTTTCCGAGCTCCCGTTTTCCTAAGAGATTATTAAGGTAGTGGTGCGATTTAAGACGAACAGATCCCTCCGGGGTATTGCGGGGAATCTGTAGGAATACAGCCCTTCTTCCTTCATCCTGAACCGGGGCTACGGGTCTAGTGAATAAAAGGGTGGAAGGCTTTGTATAGGTTTCATTGGGCAGTCCCCAATTACTGATGCCCGCTGTGACATTCAAACGAAGGACACCGTCGGCCAGACCGTTTTTTTCTAGTGCCATCCCGATTAATTCCTCGAGGGACTCATCATCCTCTTCCCATTCAATATAGACGGACGATAGACCTTCTCTTAATCTTTTTAAATGATCCTGAAAAAGAAAAGGTGATCCTTGATAGGTTCGAAATGTTTCAAAAAGCCCTACGCCATATAAAAATCCATGGTCCATGACAGGAATGCTCGTATGTTCGAGCGGCTGCCACGAACCATCCTTGTAGACAATCATGCTACACCTTCTTTGCGGAATAGGTATCGATAAAGTTTCGCAACAACTCTTTGCCGACAGAGGTCATGATGGATTCCGGGTGGAACTGCACCCCTTCGATCGGCAGCTCTTTGTGGCGGATTGCCATTATTTCATCCTGGTCCGTCCATGCCGTGATTTCAAAGCAGTCGGGCAGGGTTTCTTTTTTTACAATCAAGGAATGGTATCTTGTTGCCGTAAAAGGATTGGCCAGGGTACGGAAGATGGTTTTCTCATCATGGTGCATTTCCGAGGTTTTCCCGTGCATCAGCCTTTCTGCCCGAACGACATCTCCGCCAAATACCTGGGCAATGGACTGATGCCCCAGGCAGACTCCAAAGATCGGTTTTTTCCCTGCAAAATGGCGGATTACATCCAAGGATATACCCGCTTCATTAGGAGAACATGGACCGGGCGATATCATCAGAAATTCCGGGTCCATTTCCTCTATTTCTTCTATCGTTATTTCATCGTTTCTTTTTACAACAAGTTCTTCCCCAAGTTCCCCCAAGTACTGTACAAGGTTATACGTGAAGGAATCGTAATTATCAATCATTAAAATCATACTCTCACCTCAGCTCGTAATTTTTGCTCTTCTTCGCTCAACTCTTTTGCCTTCCATAGCGCTGCCGCTTTTTTCAAGGACTCTTTGTATTCTCTTTTTGGAACAGAGTCTACTACCACACCCGCTCCCGCTTGCACATAAGCCATTCCATCTTTTGCAATCATCGTCCGGATGGAAATGTTCAGTTCCATGTCGCCATCAAAACCGATCCAGCCTATAGAACCAGTATAAACAGAACGCCTTACCGGCTCAAGTTCTTCAATGATCTCCATCGTCCGAACCTTAGGTGCACCCGTGATGGTTCCACCCGGAAAAGTAGCTTCAATGATATCATCCACATCTTTGTCCTGCGCCAGTACTCCTTGCACATTTGAAACGATATGCATGACATGCGAATATTTCTCGATCGCCATAAATTCATTGACTTCCACTGAACCGTACTGGCACACCCTTCCAAGGTCATTGCGCTCCAGGTCCACCAGCATCACGTGCTCCGCGCGCTCCTTTTCATTTTCGATCAGTTCCTTGGCAAGCAGCAAATCTTCCGCATCCGTCTTTCCGCGTGAACGAGTCCCGGCTATGGGCCTTGTACTTACTACCTCGCCTTTTTTCTTCACTAAAAGCTCAGGAGATCCACTTACAAGCTGGAACTCGGGAAATTGCAAATAGCCCATATATGGAGAAGGATTTATTTTTCTTAAAGCAGTATAGATCTCCATTGGGTGAGTCAAAAGCGGTTTTGCTTGCCTTACAGAAAGGTTCACTTGGAATACATCCCCTTGCGCGATATATTCCTGCACCTTTTCCACCGCTTCCATGAAGGATTCTTCCGTAAAGGAAACCTCCCTGTTCAAGGATTGGCCGGTAGCTACATAAGGATAGATGGCAGACTCCACCTGATTACTCCATTGTTTTTGGTACCTATCCAACTTATCTTCTGCAGTTCCCTCTTCACCCTCCTTTACATGGACCACCATGTAAAGGGAATTTTCCTCTTTATCATAAACGAACACATCGTCAAACAGCAGGAAATACAAGTCCGGTATGGCAAGATCATCCTCGGAAATAGAAGGAAGGTCTTCAATGAACCGCACACAATCATAGGTCAAATAACCAATGGCACCCCCTGTAAAATCAGGGAAGCCTTCCAGCCTTTTTGTGGTTCTGTCTGACACAAATTCTTTCAGCCTCTTCAAAGGATGACCGTTCACTATTTGTTTGTTCCCATCCTTATCCGTGATCTCGAGCGTCGTATCTTTACCCTTCAAGGAAGCTACAGGGTCCAGGCCAATGATACAATACCTTCCTCCACGGCCACTTTCCAAAAGAATATGATAGGGTTTATTTTCAGCCAACGCTTTATATCGGGTAAACCATTCATTCTCTTCCAAGGCTATCTTACGTCCAACAGGTACTTTTTGCATTCTTGCTGTCACGCTCCTAACTTGCATATTACCTATATTCTACATGAAACTTGTCGATTATTGCACTTCTATATCCCAATAAAAAAAGGAAAACAGTACGTACCTGTTTTCCTTAACATTTCCTATTCTTCAAATTGATATAACGCCGTGCTCAAATAGCGTTCCCCATTACTCGGGATGACCGCTAACACTTTTTTTCCCTTCCCCAGCTCTTTGGCCACTTTTAATGCGGCAAAAATGGCAGCTCCAGAGGAAATTCCTCCTAAAATACCTTCCGCTTTTGCAGCAAGACGGGCATATTCGAAGGCTTCTTCATTTTTGACCGTTATAACCTGATCATAGATTTCCGTATCAAGGATGGAAGGAACAAATCCTGCTCCGATTCCCTGAATTTTATGCGGCCCTGGCTTCCCGCCGGATAGCACCGGGGAGTCAGTTGGCTCCACCGCTACAATCTTGATGCCAGGATAAGCTTCCTTCAGCACTTCCCCTGCACCGGTAATCGTTCCGCCTGTCCCGATGCCAGAAACGAAAGCATCAAGCTGATCACCCATCTGCTCCACAATTTCTTTCCCTGTGGTTTTGCGGTGAATTTCCGGGTTCGCTTTATTGTTAAACTGCTGTGGCATGAAAAGATCTTTTTCCTTGGAGATGGCCTCCGCCTTTCGGATCGCACCGCCCATTCCTTCTGCACCTGGTGTCAGTACCAATTCTGCACCATAAGCACGAAGCAGGTTCCGTCGCTCCAAGCTCATCGTATCAGGCATGACCAAAATTGCCTTCAGCCCTTTAGCCGCTGCCACCATCGCTAAACCTATCCCCGTGTTTCCGCTGGTAGGTTCGATAATCGTATCGCCCTCTTTCAGCGTTCCCTCCTCTATTGCCGCATCAATCATCGCTAAAGCAATCCGGTCCTTTACGCTGCTGCCCGGGTTCATATATTCGAGCTTCAGGTAGACATCCGCCATATCCTCTTCAACAATTCTATTAAGTTTTACTATAGGTGTTTGACCGATTAACTCATCAATGGAATTTGCAACTCGTACCACTTGAACTCCCCCATTCATTTAAAGCTTAGTGTTTTTGTCGGAATTACTTCCATTTAACACCACTTAATCTGAATTGTCAATTTATTTGCATCGACGAAAAACGCATCCTTATTGCGCGGAGGATTGATTCCATTCCACTCCGACCTCTTCCCAAAAAATAGAAGGGTCCATGGTTCCTTCCATATGCTCCAAAGCAAGCTGACGTCGAATTTGATCCTTCACTTCTTTAAAGGAATATGTAACTCCTTCGACCTTTTCATGCAAATACAGCACCACATAATGATCATCTACAGAAAAGGCATCGCTCCATGAAGCATTCTTCATTCCTTTGGCCTCTTCGAGATAGGAGCTTGGGTACACCTCCGTTTTTGCAGTTAAGAAACCTAAGTCTCCCCCTTGGTTTGCAGTAAGCTCATCCGTTGAAACTTCCATCGCAAGAGAAGGGAAGCTCGATCCTCCCTTAAGATCTTTTATCACGGCCTCTGCTTCCTCTTTTGACTCCACTACGATGTGCGAAAGATGGAACGCTTCGTCCAAGGCGAACGTTTCTTTATTTTGTTCGTAGTAGGATTCAAGCTCCTCTTCCGGGATGGTAACATCTTTTACAAGCAATTCCTCTAAAAGCAGGCTTGATTTGATCTGCTGCTTCACTACTTCTTCAGATGAAGTCTGAAGCATCGGGGAACGGGTGTACATCGTCTTGATCATGTTCCATTCCCTCTCCACTGCTTCATCCGAAACGGTGACCTTATATTTTTTCGCCATCTGCTGGACTACCTCTTGGTTTACCAACGTCCGGGAAACTTCATCTCCATACATCTTTTCAAGCTCCTGAAGCAACGCTTTCCTGGTGATTGGCGTATCACCGACAGTGGCAACTACATTATCATTGCCATTAACGAATGCAGCTGCATCTGATGCCTCTTTCAGCGAAAAGGATTGCTTGGCTAAGAATGCCAGGGTCAAACAGTTGATAATGACGAGTCCAAAAATAATATTCCATAACCATTTTCTCTTTAATTGCCCCTTTTGCTGCATCAATGTCACCTAACCTTTAACTTGCTCTCTCATACTTTCTAGCTCTTCCTTGGTGAATTTATAGGATGAATTGCAGAAATGGCACATAGCCTCAGCTTGTCCCTCGTCTTCTATAATTTCCGTGATTTCCTTCTCCCCTAATGAGATGATTGCACGTTCAAACCGTTCCTTGGAACATTGACATTTAAATTCCACCGGTAATGTCTCCAGGAACTTCAGATTTTCCGCTCCGAGAATCTCCATCAGAAGTTCTTCCGGCGTAAGTCCTTTTTCTATCAACTTCGAAACTGGAGTCATATTGTTTATCTTTTCTTCAATCACCGTGATGGTTTCTTCTGATGTACCCGGCATCAATTGAATGATGAAACCGCCTGACGCAAGAATCGAGTTATCCGGATTTACCAGCACCCCTACTCCCACTGCAGATGGAACTTGCTCAGAGGAGACCAGATAATAGGTGAAGTCCTCACCAAGTTCTCCCGAAATCAATTCTGTCTGGCCGGAGAAATGCTCTCTTAGACCTAGGTCCTTAACGATAGAAAGATTTCCGTTTGTTCCCACTGCACGCGCAACATCCAACTTACCCTGTTGATTCAAATCAAAATGCGTTTGTGGATTGGTCACATACCCTCTTACCTGTCCTTTTGCGTTGCTGTCCACTAGGATGACCCCAATTGGACCACCACCATCAATCTTTACGGTAAGTTTGTTTTCCCCTTTAAGCATTGCTCCTAGCATAACAGAAGCAGACATCGCTCTTCCTAGTGCAGCAGAAGCGGTTGGCCAGGTTTGATGGCGCTTTTGAGCCTCTGATACGGTGTCTGTTGTTCTTACTGCATACGCACGGACTTGCCCTTCAAAGGCAAGTGCTTTAACAAGATAGTCTGACATGGGTGTTGCTCCTTTCTATTTTCAATCTTCTTTTGTGTTCTTTGTATAGATCAAATGTAATCCTTTAAGCGTTAAAAACGGGTCGACAATGTCGATGACATCCGATTCATTTCCGATAAGGGAAGCAAGTCCCCCTGTTGCGATAACTTTCGGAGGAGTAGGAGATTGACGTTTCATCCGCTCCACAATTCCCTCCACTTGGCCGACATAACCAAAAAGGATACCCGCTTGCATGGCACTTACTGTGTTTTTCCCTATTACACCTTCAGGTCGCGCTATCTCAATCCTTGGCAGCTTTGAAGCTCTGGAATAAAGGGCCTCCGTTGAAATGCTGATACCCGGTGCGATGGCCCCGCCCATATATTGCTTGTCCTCATTGATATAACAATAGGTGGTAGCTGTTCCGAAATCCACAATGACCAACGGGCTTCCGTAAAGGTGGATACCCGCTACCGCATTTACGATACGGTCTGCCCCGACCTCTCTCGGATTTTCATATTTTATGTTCAAGCCTGTTTTGATACCAGGACCGACTACTAATGGTTTTAAATGAAAGTATTTCTGGCACATTCTTTCCAGAGAGAACATGATTGGCGGTACTACAGACGAAATGATAATTCCTTCAAAGTCTTTGAAGGAAAGGCCGACATGCTCAAGAAGGGATTTGATGATCATCCCAAATTCATCCTCGGTCTTGTTCCGACTCGTTTCCACTCTCCAATGATGCTTTAACTCTTCTCCTTCGTATACACCAATAACAGTATTTGTATTCCCAACATCCAAGACAAATATCATTATAATCCCCACTTTACTAACTATTTGGCTTTGTTAAACACCGCTGTTGATTTCCGCACTAGGCTGCGCTTTCCGCGGGGCTTGCGAGAGCCTCCTCGGCTTCGCCTGCGGGGTCTCCACTAACCGCTACCTCCCGCAGGAGTCTTCGCCTATTGCTCCAATCACCAGCTAGTGAACCTTGAAAATAAAAATAATTGTTTAACTTAGCCAACTATATTTACATGGCTACATCATACCACACAACGCCTTATTCAACCCCAGAAAAAATTCTTATTCCGCGGGAAATACATAAATCGACAAAACTCCCTACAAAAAAAGATGCCTGAGACCAGGCATCTTTTTTTTATTCTTTCTTATCGTCCGTTGTATCTAGCTTATCCGCGTCTTTTTTAGTGTTGATGTTCACTTTTACATCATCTGGACCAGTTGCTTGTGTTAAAGGAAGTTCTGGTAGTTTTCCTTTTTCCACAAGGTGCTTGATTTGATCTGCATCAAGTGTTTCAACCTCTAACAAAGTCTGAGCGATCAGCTCAAGCTTATCGCGGTTTTCTGTCAGGATTTGTTTTGCACGCTCATACGATTCTTTAATGAAACGCTGAATTTCCGTATCGATCTGGTGTGCAATGGCATCGCTGTAGTTCTGCTCGTTTTGGATATCGCGTCCAAGGAACACTTGGCCACCTGAATTCTGGCCAAACTGTAATGGTCCAAGCTTTTCGCTCATTCCGTACTCTGTTACCATTTTTCGGGCAATGGCAGTTGCGCGTTGGAAATCGTTATGCGCCCCTGTGCTCGCTTCTCCAAATACCAATTCCTCTGCTACACGACCGCCCAACAAACCAACAATCTTGTCTAATAGCTCCGGCTTTGTCATGAAATAGCGATCTTCTTTTGGAAGCATCACTGCATAACCGCCTGCTTGCCCGCGAGGAACGATGGTAACTTTATGTACCATATCCGCTTCATCAAGGACGACACCGATTATGGTATGGCCCGCTTCGTGATAAGCGACAATATTTCGTTCCTTCTTGGAAATGACTCTGCTCTTTTTCGCTGGACCTGCAATGACACGGTCAATCGCTTCATCAATATCAAGCATATCGATTTTCTTTTTGTCATGTCTAGCTGCCACTAACGCAGCTTCATTTAACAGGTTTTCTAAGTCGGCACCCGAAAAACCAGGTGTGCGCATCGCGATTGTTTTCATATTAATGTTATCATCTAAAGGTTTGTTGCGGGCATGTACTTGAAGTACTGCTTCACGACCCTTTAGATCTGGGCGGTCCACCGTAATCTGACGGTCAAAACGTCCAGGACGAAGTAGTGCTGGATCAAGAATATCCGGTCGGTTCGTTGCTGCGACGATGATGATACCCTCATTGGCACCGAAACCGTCCATCTCAACAAGCAATTGGTTAAGGGTTTGTTCACGCTCATCGTGACCACCGCCCAGACCCGCTCCACGTTGACGACCCACTGCATCAATTTCATCGATAAAGATGATACAAGGTGCATTTTTCTTTGCGTTTTCGAATAGGTCACGCACACGTGATGCACCGACCCCTACGAACATTTCTACAAAGTCAGATCCACTGATGGAGAAGAATGGTACGCCTGCTTCACCGGCTACCGCTCTTGCAAGCAAGGTTTTACCAGTACCCGGAGGACCTACCAACAGGACCCCTTTCGGAATGCGGGCACCAAGCTCAGAGAATTTCCGAGGATCCTTCAGGAACTCTACAACCTCTACAAGCTCTTGCTTTTCTTCATCAGCACCGGCAACATCTTTGAATTTGACCTTTTTCTTTTCTTCGCTATATAGCTTCGCCTTGCTTTTACCAAAGTTCATGACACGGCTTCCGCCGCCTTGTGCTTGATTGAGCAAGAAGAAGAATAGGATGAAGATGATGACAAAAGGAATGATGGAAGTAAAGAAGGTTACCCACCCGCTCGTTTCTTCCGCTTTTTCCACGTTCATGACAATCTTATTCGTTTCAGCAATGGTTTCCACACGTTCTAAAGCACTGGGACTATTCGGAACAGCAGTGACGAAAGTCTTGCCTTCTTCTGCACCTTTAATTTTCCCGCGCACCTCATAGACGGAACGAGTAGGCTGTATGGAAAACTCTTCTACTTTGTTCTCTTCAAGATTTTGGATGAATGTATTATAGGTGATCGGGTCTTCTTTCGTATTAGGGCTGTTAAAGAAGCTTACTACCCCAATGACCACTAGAAATATCAGTAAATAAAATATGGTGTTTCGAAATATTCTGTTCATCCCTTACCTCCTCCCACGATAGACAAACTAAACCAATAGTATCATAGAAAATTAATCCAATTCAAGAAATCAGGTTTCTAATGTTAATCTTCGTTATTTGTATAGATTTCCGGCTTTAACACTCCGATATAAGGGAGGTTGCGGTATCTTTCCGCATAATCAAGTCCGTAGCCCACAACGAATTCATCCGGTACGATAAATCCGACATAGTCAGCTGTAATATCGGCTTTTCTTCCGCTTGGCTTATCCAAAAGCGTGACAATCTTGATTGTTTTTGCTTTACGGTAACGGAAAAGCTCCACTAGATAGCTAAGAGTCAGACCACTATCAATGATGTCCTCAATGATAAGGATATCTCTGCCTTCAACAGATGTGTCCAAATCCTTCAGGATCTTAACCTCTCCTGAAGAAACAGTGGAATTACCATAGCTTGAAACATCCATGAAATCCATTTCCAAATATGTATCCATACGTTTAATCAGGTCGCCCATGAATGGCATAGCGCCTTTAAGAACACCAATAGCCAGTGGAAAACGGTCGTGATAGTCCTCTGTCAATCGTGCACCTAATTCTCTTACTTTTGCTTGAAGCTCTTCTTCACTAAAGAGTACTTTTTCAATATCTTTGTTCATTTCGTTGTTGCCTCCCAAACTGTTAGCTCTTCTTAATGGTTAAAACTAAAACTGGACCCATCGTTTCCTCTGTTGCTTCAAAAGACGAACGTTTCAGCATGGGCACCCATAAAACAGATTCATTTGCATCCACTATCACCGGCCATGAATCCCGTTTTGCGATCGGTATTTTCGCTTCGATAAAGATGCTTTTCAGTTTTTTGGAGCCCTGCGTCCCCTTCAGCTTCATTCGATCCCCACTAAGCCTCGATCTGACATGAAGCGGAAATGCTACTTTCGATAAATCTAGGATAGCTTGGTTCTTTTCTACCTGAACAGCATGTTTGTAGTGTGTCCAAACCTCGCTAATGATTACATCATCTGTAGGCAATGTTATATTCCCAGGCACTTCAATCATGGCACGAAAGGGAATGGCCCTTTCATTTTCAAATGATAACGTGCAATCATTGTAGGACCGAGTAACCTGCAAATCGTTAGGGAAATGTAACATTCCAGAAGGGTGTTCACTTTCCAATAAGGATAACAAATTATCAATATGTATAGAGGAAAGAGATGGAGGAATTTCATTATTATAGAGATAGTTTAATATTAGTTGAAACCCTCTTCTTTGTAAAGGTTTTGCCATTAAAAGCAAAGGTTCTCTCCTAAGGACCACTCTGCTTTCATTTTTGGTTTTAATTACTTTATTCCATTCTTTTTCGGTTAATTCCTCCAAGTAGGAATTGTCCTCTTGTAAATGCTCACTGAAGCTCTGAAACTTCTCATTCAGTGCAGGAAATTCTTCTCTCAGCAATGGCAATACATGATGCCTTATCCGGTTTCTGCGATAGGCATCCTTATCATTGCTTGGGTCGTGACGGTATGAGAGCCCGTTTTGTTGAACATATTCTAGCACTTCCTCCTTTGTAACAGAAAGAAGCGGGCGAATGATCCATCCGTTTCCAAAAGGACGCTTCGGCAAAATCCCGGCATATCCATTAATGGAGGAGCCCCGTCCCATTCTCATAAGCATCGTTTCCACCTGATCATCGCCGTGATGTCCCAGTGCCAGAAAATCCGCGCTATGCTTTACCATCACTTCCTCATAGAAAGAGTAACGACACTTTCTTGCGGCTTCCTGTGCGCTCCATTTGTTCTCCTTTTGAAAGGCCTTCACATCTATTCTTGCCGCTTCAAAAAGAATATTTCTTTTTTCACATTCCGCTTTTACGAAAAGCAGGTCTTCTTCCGATTGCTTCCCCCTGAACATATGATCCACATGGGCTACAACCAACTCCAACCGCTTTTCCTTGCGGATACTGATTAAATAATGCAGCAGACTGATGGAGTCTGCGCCTCCGCTGACTCCGATCACCACTTTGGAATCTTCAGGAAGTAAATGATGCTTTTGAATAAAGGCAGAAACATTGTTCCACATATATCATACCCATTCCTTTGAACTTACACGTATAATTTTCTCCTTTATCCTACCATTTGAGGCAACCCCCTGCAAAACAGTTGCTCGGTCCATCAACTAGTAAAAACATCCATATCCCTTTATACCCATTATCCCTTGCAATAAACGCTGTCGTACTAGAGCAGTGTTCCATATATATAGAAAAAATACGCGGCCAGGACAATGGTAATCAGGACACTTGTTTCAATAAAGCCTTTGGACTTGCTTTTCTTCGGCACCACTTGGCTTTGTGCTGCCTGTTGCCGTGCCTGGTGTTTCTGCGTGCGATTCGTATAGGAGGCTGCCGTTTGCTGTGGGGATGCTTTGAATCTGCCCTGTTGTGCAGCCTGAACTTTCCCAGTATTGGAATTACTCATTGCCTGCAAAAAATCCCTTTTCATTGCGGCCGCTGAAGCATACTGTCCCGACAAAGCACGGACAAGCACCTTTTCATATTTGCGCAGCCAAAGATTTCCTGGTATATAGGATGACAGCTGCTTGATTCCATCCTCCCCGTTTTTTTGAAATTGTTTAGGATAGCATGTATGAATCATGATCATCGCTACGGCAAAAAGGTCGTAGGTCGGCTCTGCTTTTCTTGAACCCAAACCCCAATAGCCTCTATCGAAGAACTCCGTAAATTCCTTGATCGCTCTTCCTTTTATCGTTGTCCCACCTACGTCAATCAGCCGTACTTTGGGAGGGTTCGCGGTTACAATCAGATTGTCAGGCTTCAGGTCGCCAAATACCCAGCCTTCCTCGTGCAGAGTCTGGAGATCGGTCAGCAGCTGCAGAACAAGGATCCCTGCCCATTCCATCCCCTTATTCTGAATAAAAGTGAGGAATGCTTCTCCTTCGAGGTATTCCATGACATAGAAAGAGAATACCTTTTGGCCATTGCCTCTTACCCAATCATCCACATCCAACAAAGAAGGCCCGAGGGAAAATCCCCGGACCTTCGAAAAATGACGTAGGACGTTAACCTCAGAAGTGATGGATGAACTATTTTCACTAATTTTCAGTGCCGCCAATCCACTAGAGCTTCTGGTTAAGTACACATATCCTGTCGCGCCATATCCCAGCGTCTTTAGAATCGTGTAGCTTTTTTGGTGCCATTTTCCGAAGATGGTCGTTCCTTGAGGCAGGTTACCTACCTGATTCTTCATAGTATTGTTCATCATCGGAAATCAAGCTCCTTAAGCTACGCGTTTTCTTGAAATAAGGAATGGCTTCATTAAGTGCAGGTCCTGTAGGCGTAATTCCCCCTGTCGCCAATTTCGGAAAAATGCTGGATAAAGATTCCAGCTTCGGCGTCCAATCCAGAATATTTTCCACCTCCTGGCGTTTTCCAGGAAAGACAAAAGCGGAAAACTGGTTGTCTCCCATTCTGGCATTTAAGCTAAGGGAAAGATCGAGCAAGGCTTCCTTTACCGTCGGAAGCTTGGATTTCATACTGGCACTCGTATCTACCAATATCAATACCTGAAGTGATACCGTTTCCCCTAATTCATCCACCACTTCCATGACCTCGCCGCGCTTCTCAGGAGGCAGGTCCTCCATGGAAGAGTTGGAACCCAGAATTTGCTGAAGCTCTTTGTTGATTACCCCCTGCAAGGTTTGAGTCATCGCCTTTCTTGTTACCATCTGGACGGTCTGGGACAAGTTTTTCGCATAAACGATCTGACTTACCCCGCCACCCGACATCGCAATGCCTTCAATTTCCTGCATGCCTCTCTCATCTATCGTATCTTCATCCATAACCCCAATGACATTTACCGTGATATCCTGTTCCTTCGCAAGTGCTGCCATTGCAATCGGGTCTTCCCCTGAATTCGAGCACCCATCTGTGATCAATAGAATTTGCTTCAACGTTCCTTTATACACGTTTCGTCCCCTCCTAATGCGTATAATTTACATTAGCCATCATGGACGAAATCATATGGATTTATACCTTGAATTTCACAACGCCTCCTTCATCGTTTGATTTTTTGATAGATAATGATAGGCAGGAATCGCTGCCCATTTCGGAATGTTCCTCTCTATTTTTGCCACCACAACGGTCATGTCATCCTGTATCTGCCCTGAGCGGGTTCTGATAACCTCCTCCATAATTATATCTGCCACTTCCTGCGGATCATCCGTTTGAATCTCCGACACCTTCCGTTTCATCCATAGATCATAGTTCTCTACATGCTTAGGACCCTCAAAGATTCCGTCACTCATCATAATGAGCAAGTCTCCAGCCTTCAACTGTTCGCTGACGACATCCACATCGAACTCCTGAATAATTCCCATCGGTAGGTTACTGGCTTCTATTTTTAATACACGGTCCCCCCTTTTGACAAAGCTTGGCGTCGATCCGACCTTCAGGAATTTCGCAGAAGCATCCTGGAGATCGATCATTGCCAGATCAAGCGTCGTAAAAATCTCATCGGTGGTTCGCAACGATAGAACGGAATTCACCGATTTTATCGCGACCTTCTCTTTAATGCCTGATTGCAGGATTTCCTGTAAAAGTTTTAAGGTTTCTTTGCTCTCATAATGCGCACGCTCCCCATTTCCCATGCCATCACTAATGGCGATGGCGAATTTTCCATGCCCCAACTCTATAGTGGAAAAACTATCTCCCGATATAAGCCCTCCCCCTTTTGCCGCATGTGCCACACCTGTATCTACCGTAAATGCTTTCGCAGAGCCAAATGATACATAGCAGTATCCATTATTGTCTGCATTACACTCTTCTTTTTTCACCATAATGTTTTCATTCAATATATCTGAAAGCATCGGAGCAATGAGTTTTTCACATTCGCCTCTTCCCTGGCAATAAGGAACGGTCATTTCAATATCGACATTCCCCTGCTCGACACTGTAGATTTCCACTTGTTCTATTTGGATACCGAACGCTTGCAGCGCATCTAGTATTTGGTCTTCCTGAAGATAATGATTCTCCCGCTCTCGTTGAATTTCTTTCGCAAAATCCTCCATCACCTGGGATACCCCCAATAATTGATCGGCTACCAACCTCCTACTCTCCATTAATTGTTTTTTCAGCTTTTCACTCGCGTGGAACTGGGTTAACTCGTTCTTGATGACAGTCTTCACTTTTTCTGATTTTACACAATGGCGATCCCACTCCTTTTGTAGTTTGACGTTTAAACTAATGGTTCCCTCCTCGGTGTCTTCCATCAATTTCGTCATATATTCATAGGTTTTATGAAAATTCTGTGTCCAGCACTGGTCCTTCTTGAAGCAGTTTTGACATGTCTTTTCTGTCACATTGCTCAAAAATAGATCCACTTCCTGCTCAGAATCCGGCTGTTCAAACTGAAATTTGGAAAAGCTGCTCGACAGCGCCTGGAATACATGGGAGAACTGCTCGACCCTGTTGGCGGTCACATCCCGTATTTTCCTTAGATATTGCTGCTGTTCGGCATTGTATTCTGCGGTTCCGGGGATAAATTTCGCCAGATTTGAAATGGCTTTCTGCGGGGTAAGTAAAAAGAGTACCACTGCCGTCATCGATTCAAGGATTGTCGGCATCAGCATATTTGTTCCCTCGCCATAAATACCAATCAAAAGCGTTCCAAGGAGCAGTCCCACGGAAACACCAAGTTTATTCCCTTCCCTCAGCAGGCCACCTAAAAGCCCCGCAAAAGCAAGCAGGCTCATTTGGTATAAATTCGAGACGGTAGCAAGGCTCAGAATCAAGCCTGTGACCACCCCGACAGTCGATCCGATTGTAGCACCGGCGACAAACGCGAAGATCAGTACGAGGTATCTTGATAATATATGTTCAATGGCCATGTCATACATGGTCCAGCCGATTGTTCCTGTCAGTACGGAGGCCAATAGGATAATGAGGCAAATAATTTCTTCGGTCTTGAATGCCTGCCGCTTTTTTCTCATCATGATCAACGGGATGCTTTGAAAGAAGATAAGCGTCAGGATGAATCCAAGCCCCGCTTCCACCCCAATCATCATCCAGTCATAGGCCACAATCCCGGTTGTAAAATATAGCATGGCCGACTTGGAAAGGAATGCCGACAGGAAGACCAGAAACGGCAAAGCTTTAAGCGCTTCGAACTTCAATGCCAGCGTCCACCTGAACAGGAGCACAAAAAGGATCATCCCTCCGAACACATAGGCAGCCGTCATAAGGGATACCGTACTGGACCCGACCAAGAGCGCTATCAGGGTCAAGCCTGCACGTTTCTTTTTCATAAAATAAACTGCTGCAAAAAATGGCAGCGCGAACGGCGTCACTTCTCCAAGGATCAGGGCCCGTCCCAAAAGAAAGCCGATAAAGACCAACAAGAATCCTTGATGAAAAAGAACGGATGTTATCCTGCTCCTGGCATTTTGAATATTTCTTATCAGTCCCTTTTTTAGCTTCCCTAGATGAACATTAGAAACTGGCTCCCCCATATTCCTTTCTATTCTCTCCATCATATCCACTCCCGTTTCGGTTCATTGAGGTCATTATACAAAGTAAAAACGAAAAGTTTTGTCAAACGAGCAGTGGCGTTCACAAAAAACGTTCGACGTAATTCAAGGAAATGGGGGAAAAGCTGTCAGGAAATCATCGCATTTGCTATTCCTGTCCATCAGTTTTTGTAAATTCACTACGCAATACCATGGATAATGTTCTAATTATTCTTACATTTTTAAAATGTATTGACATATATTTAATATCTTAGTAATATATTTTTTGTGCCTAATACGCACGCATATGACAACTTATTATTTTGGCGGTGTAGCTCAGCTGGCTAGAGCGTACGGTTCATACCCGTGAGGTCGTGGGTTCGACTCCCTCCGCCGCTACCAATTTAATAAGGCCCATTGGTCAAGCGGTTAAGACACCGCCCTTTCACGGCGGTAACACGGGTTCGAATCCCGTATGGGTCATACAATTTAGCTGTTTCTGATTAGTTTCTACTAATTGGAGGCAGCTTTTTTGTTTTTTCTGTAACGTATAAATGCAATCCGCAATCCAAACAAAAAGCACGCCCCATTTTCAGGGCGTGCTTCATAACGTTACTCGTACGTTTATATATGTGTGATGTTCAGCAGCAAGTTATCCCCTTTTCGCTCCACGACCTCCACGTTTTGATTCCGTGCTGCGTTTCAGGGATGTCAAACGATCTTCGCTATCCTTTAAGAATCTTGCCATTTTTTGCTCGAAGTTTTCCTTTGGACGGAATTCTTCTCTTTTTCGCTGTGGGCGTCCTCCTTGGTTAGGACGGTTTTGGTTATTTGGGCGTTGCGTTGGTTGAGCAGAACGCGGCTGAGGCTCACGGTAAGTATCGCTTGCCTTCTTGATGGATAAGCCGATTTTCCCGTCCTTCTCCACATTGATGACCTTCACTTGTACTTCGTCGCCAACTTTTAGATGGTCGTTGATATCCTTCACATAGTTGTCTGCAACCTCACTGATGTGGACTAGACCTGTTGTTCCTCCTGGCAACTCGACAAACGCGCCAAAATTAGTTATTCCTGTTACCTTACCCTGTAACTTGCTGCCTACTTCGATTGACATAAAAAAAATGCTCCTCCTTAAAATCATAAAAAATAAATCACTTTACCTACCATTATACCTAGAGCAATTGAGGTGTCAATACAACGACTAATCAGATGAGGAATCCTCTGGTAAATTAAAGATGATTTCCCCATCCTCTGACATGAAATAATCTCTACGTGCGATCTTCGCAATATATTCATCATCGTTCAGCTTCACAATCTCTTCTTCCAAACGCTGCTGTTCTTTTTGTAACTGTACAAGCTCCTTTTCCACAGCTTCTTTTCTATCTTGTTTTTCCTGCAAAATAGCCCTCTGCTCCAGAAATGTTTTACCCATAAGAATTCCAAAAATTACTACAACCAAAAAGAATAATGACAAACGGCGATAAAGTCCACGGCGTTTTTTTTGCTGTTTTATATGCTGCTCTTGTTTGGCGTCTGAATAGTCTGAATGGATTTTTGCTATTTTTTCGTTTCTTGCCGCGCTCATCTTATCATTCCTCTCCTAGCGCTTTTTCCAGAAATTCCTTACTCTATTCATTATACTATGTTTCCTATTCTTTACTAGTGAGAAAAATCCTGCAAATTTCTTGAAAAGACTTTGTAAATATTTTTTCCAGGCTTTCGGAAGCAGTTTCCATCCTAGCATACCGAGCCATTTGAATGGTAGAGTACAAAGTTTGATTATTTTCCAGACCAAAAGAAGCAAAAAGCGCCCCAGAGAATAAACCGCTCTAGCAAGTCCCACTAAGATAAATATGATAGCTTGTACCAATAATTGAATGGGTTTCACAATCAGCATCTTCACCAATTTCTCCATAAAGCGGTATACGCTGATGGATAGTCGGATCAATGACTCTAGTAAACTTAAATAGAAATAGCGAAACAGGCTTTGATACGCTGCATATCCACAGACAAGGGCGATGAGAATATAGAATCTGAGATCGCCTTCGTTTACCAGGAGTAAAACATAGAATGTAACAAGACCCTGCAGGAGCCAAAAGAGAAGGTCGTGCAGGAACACGATCCATCTCGCTCTTTTGTCTCTTTTCATGAACCTCCCATACGTATCAATGGCGGCTCCAAGATACGCGCCAACTCCGATCATGGCAAGCATGGTGTAAAGTTGAGTGGTCAGGCTCATTTGAACAACTTACTAAAGAATCCTTTAGCTTTCTCTCCTTGTTGGTCGTCAAGGTAAATAATCTCCATGATCTTGCCTTTGATGGAGACTACCCCTTTTTCCACATCCAGGTTCTTCATCTGCAGGTTTTGACCCCTTATGGAGAGAAAGCCCATGACGGTTTCAAGCAGAAACTCTTCGTTATCGAAGCTTTCCACTTGTTTCACCCCTGTAATATCAAGCAGCCTTCTGCTTCTCATCACAATGTCTTGTTCCTGGACAGTCTGTTTATTCGCATGATTTGACTCATAGTATTGGTTCATTTTCATCCCTCACCTATCCATTACTTAAAGATAGTACATGTATATGAAAGGGATTCTTTTTTAGAACAAGCCTACCAGTTCTATTCCTCGCTTTGTGCGACTCTCTCTTCATTGACAATCGTATACATCATTGTCGCTTCTTCCTTTTTCGCTGTTTCCTGTACATGGTCGATAGATGCTGTCACGATTTTCTGTCCGAAATGGATCGTCAGCTCGTCACCGGCTTTTACATTGCTGCTCGCCTTCGCCTGAACGCCATTGATGGAGATACGTCCCTGTTCAGCCACTTCCTTTGCCAGCGTACGGCGCTTGATGATCCGGGACACTTTCAAAAATTTATCTAAACGCATATCTGTTTCCCCCTATTTTAAAGATTGGTTTTATAATCCCAACTTCTTCGCTTCATTCCAGATTTCATCTAGCTGTTCCAACGATAGGGCTTCGAATTCCAGCCCTAACTCTTTTACCTTTTTTTCGATAAAAGTAAACCTGCGATAGAATTTCCGGTTGGTGGCAGAAACCGCTTCTTCCGGATCTATCTTATAGAATCTTGCTATATTCACCAGGGCGAACAGGATATCGCCGAATTCAGCTTCGACTTTCTCCGCGCTGCCGTCCTTTGCGATTTCTTCTTTCAGCTCCTGGATTTCTTCTGATACCTTCTCCCACATCGGGGCGACATCATCCCAATCAAACCCAACCTTCCCAGCTTTTTTCTGGTATTGATAGGCCTTGGTCAAATTCGGGAGCCCTTTAGCCACAGCATCAAGAATGGATTGCTCCGCTCTTTCCCCTTTTTCGGCTTTTTTGATTTGCTCCCAGTTTCTCACCACTTCATCTGCGTCCTCGACAGATATATCCCCGAACACATGGGGGTGCCTGCGGATCATTTTTTCATTTACGCCCTCTATGATATCCTCTATGCTGAAGTAGCCCTCGTCTTCCCCGATTTGCGCATGCAGCATCACCTGGAGCAACACATCCCCAAGCTCCTCCATGATACCGTCAACATCCCCTTCATCAATGGCGTCTATCAATTCATACGCTTCTTCAATCAGGTATTTTTTCAGGGATTCGTGCGTCTGCTTCTGATCCCACGGACAGCCATTCGGTCCCCTTAAAATCGCGATGGTTTGGCGGAAATGGGTAAATTGCTTGTACAAGAGCTCGTCCTCTTTTACAGGAGGCACATATACACTTGTGAGATTGTTGATTTCAGCTACACGATCTAATTCGTATAAAGGGACTTTTGTTATTTTTTCCTGCGAGGATCCCGCTGCCGTCACAATCGTAACAGGGTAATCATCAGGAAGAATATCCATCAAAGTCAATTTCACCTCTGAGGCAATGAACGCGTCATACACCTGACAAAAAATCATATGCTGTGTCGGAACAATCGTCTCTTTGACAAGAGAGGTCGCATCATGGAACTGAAAGCCTTCTATCGGATCCAAGCCCACTGCTGTAAACATCGGATCAAGAAAACTTTGTCCACCTTTTATATCGAGTGTTAGCTCATTTTTATTAGCCTTTTCCAGCAAAAGTTGAACAGTTCTCTCCGCTACAAGCGGGTGGCCCGGAACCGCATAGACTATTTCCCTCTCTTTGCTTGCTTCCACCAGTATCCTTGTAATCTCTTCATACACACTCTCAAAGGAATCATGCTTTTCATAGATGCCATCAAAGGATGTGTAAGATAGGTTTTCCTTTTCGAGCTCCCCGATGACTGGGTGTTCTTTCGTTCTCAGGTATAGATGATCACAGGAAAGCAGCCTCTTATAAATTCCGATCGGCAGCTGTTCGAGATCACCTGCCCCTAAACCTAGTACAGTTATCTTTGCCATTTCTTCACCAACTCTATTTGATTAGTTTGGAAAGCTTGCTTCCCAAAGGCAGGAAGGAAAGCTCCGTTTTTGTAAAGTAATTATTTTTTATTAAAACAAACAGGAACACAATACCTCCAAGCATGACTCCAACCAAGCTCTGGGCAGAAGCCAAAAGGCGGCTAGTTCCCACTAATGCATGACTTCCCTCCAAGAGAACGGCGAGTGCAGCTGACATAAGTCCGATGCTCACGAGGAGCGGGTATATGTATGCTTTCTCCAAAATGGTTATGCCGGTTTTTCTTTTTATCTCAAACAGCAGGCCGACGGCTACCACACCGCTTGCCATAAGCGTACTGAATGCAGCACCCAACGTCTGGGATCCTGGAATGAACGCGAAATTCAGCACTATTTTCACCAATACCCCGGCAAGAACATAAAAGGCAGGCAGATAGGCATGTCCAAGACCTTGCAAGATTGCTGAAGCCGTAAGCGCGATACTGCAGAATAGAATGGATAATCCTAATACCAATAATACACCAGATCCATTTCCATTTGAAAACAGCATCGTGTTGACCGGCTTGATCAGCCATGCCAAGCCGACTGAGGCAGCAGCGCCGATAGCAAAGCTTACGCGGATTGATATCATGATTTTGTCTTTCATTTCCCTGAAGGAGCCTTGTGCCTTTGCCCGAGTTATGTAAGGAACCAGCGATAAAGAGAAGGCCGTTGCCACCACCGTCCCGAGTTGAATCAACGGTTGCCCCCGGTCATATATACCTTTGAGAAGCTTAGCCTCACCAGAAGAACTGCCGCTTTCGACCAGATACGCATAGACGGAAAAAGAGTCCACCATTTGAAAGAGTACGAGCAATAGACTACTGATACAAATCGTAAAGCCCTGCAGTATAAGTGCCCTGACTATGCTACAGGTGGAAAAATACACACCCGGATTCTTTTGCCGCTTAACCTTTGCTTGATATCGTTGATAAAAAAGAAATAGGACGGCAACAGCTGCAAGGCCGCCACCGACGGAACCAACCATGGCACCTGCTCCTACGTCGTATAAAGAATGTCCGTGCCCTACAAGATAGTAGGCCATTACAAGAATCGTACAAACCCGTATCAGCTGTTCACCTACCTGGGAAACTGCGGTCGGTGTCATCTCGCCACTGCCTTGGAATATCCCTCTTCCAACCGAGAGAAAAGGCATGAGAAGGAAGGAGAAAGCGACAATTCGAATCAGCTGAGAAAGCTTTGAATCTCCCATCATTCCGGCCATGGCATCGGCTCCAAAATAAAGTACCGAAAACAAAACCCCTCCAAAGAGGAGGAGAGAAGCGAAGGAGATGGTCCCGATTTTCCTGGCAGCTTCCGTTTTGTTCACTTCCGGATGTTCTGCAATCAGCTTCGAGATGACCACCGGGAATCCATATGTAGATAGAATAATGGCTACACCGTAGAACGGATAGACTTGTTGATAGATATAAAAACCGACATCTCCCACAATATTCTGGAAAGGGACCCTGTATGCGGCACTTAGCACTTTTACCAGTATTCCCGCAACCGTTAAAATCATGGCACCTTTCCAGATCGCTTCAAGATGGTGGTCTGTCTGATGTTTCATGAATGTACCTGCTTTCAACCTAATGTTCAATTGTATTATTGTACCATAAGAACAGCATAAGCGCCTTGGTCACCCCCGAATTAGCATAAGACGGTGTTCTAAGATGGTTGCACTTTAACCTTCGTAGAAAAATGACTTATCACCTCGAGGGGGAGGCAAGTTTTCTCTTTTGGGCGGTCCCATTCCGCTACTTTGAAACCACCATTTCCTCTTTTTCCCTTTATCGCGGTCTCATTCCGTTGCTTTGAAACCACCATTTTCTCTTTTTCCCTTTATCGCGGTCTCATTCCGTTGCTTTGAAACCACCATTTTCTCTTTTTCTCTATATGGCGGTCCCATTCCGCTACTTTAAAACCACCATTTTCTCTTTTTCCCTTTATCGCGGTCCCATTTCGTTGCTTTGAGACCACCATTTCATCTTTTGCTCTTTATCACGGTATCATTCCGCTACTTTGAGACCGTAAAAAAACAAAAGAAGCAGCAGAACGCCTCTGCTGCTTCCTATTACGATATTATTGCTCCATCTGCCTTGCCAAGAAGCCTGCAGCCGTTTCCACAGCCTTTTGTTCCACTTCTCCCAGTGACTTGTCTTTGGACATGATTACTACTGCACCAATTGGATCACCGTTCGCTACGATCGGTCCAATGGTATATGACGCGAGGGATTCTACATGACCATCTACAATTGCAAGCTGCTGCTCATCTGTTTTCAATACGGAATTGCGATCTTCCATGGATTTCTCCACTACATCGCTGACACTCTTATTGAGATACTCCTTCTTGGAGCCGCCAGCTACTGCAATAAACGTATCACGGTCACAGATTAATACAGGATGTCCCAAACTATCATACAGAGCTTCCGCATATTCTCTTGCGAAATCGCCAAGTTCTGAAATAGGAGAGTACTTCTTCAGAATTACTTCTCCATCCCGATCGACGAAAATCTCCAACGGGTCACCTTCACGAATACGTAACGTTCTTCTGATTTCTTTTGGAATTACAACTCGACCTAGGTCATCAATACGACGTACAATACCAGTTGCTTTCATTTCTTAGGTTGCCTCCTTCATCCGATGATAAAAAGAGATGAGTTAAATTGGTGGAATTGATCAAGTTGTCCTGCTTTTGAAGAATTCACCATTTGTTGAAATTAGTATCCTTCACACCGTGAGTTATATACATGTTGGAAAAGTTTTTTTTAGTTTGTAAAATCCCCCAGTATTTATATAGACAAGATTTCACATACTTAAACCTTTTACGATGCATTGACACTTTCTTTTTTTACATTCTCTAGTCCTTTTATCATAGATATGGCAACCTGAATCCACTCATCTGGTTCCGTACGCTTTGTTTGAATCACAACCTTTAACCGCTTGCCTTCCATCCCGAGGTTGACCATTCGCCCAAATTTATTTCCAAGCAAGAAGAGCTTCTGTCCGTCAATTTTATTGCTCGCCTCTTCTGAAATCAACAGCACCAATTCCTGCTTTGTTTGCTTGATAGAATCCACTTTTTCCTTCAGGCCATATACTTTCATTTCTGACACGCGGAAAAGATAATCCACTTCTTTCGGATACCCTCCGAACCGATCCTTCATTTCTTCCTGCAGTTCTTTTAGGTCCTCCGGTGTCTCTATGCCACGGAATCGCTTATACATATCGATCTTTTGCTTGCTGTCCCCAATATACGATTCAGGGATGTAGGCATCCAGTTCAACATCGATTTCCATATTGCGCTGTTTCTTCTTCTCCGGATTTCCTTTTCGCTCCTCAATTGCATCCTTCAGCATCTGTGAATACATGTCAAAGCCGACCGAATCGATAAATCCGTGTTGTTGGGCCCCCAAGAGATTCCCGGCACCACGAATCGTTAGATCCCGCATGGCAATCTTAAAGCCTGAGCCAAGCTCTGTGAACTCCTTGATGGATTGCAGACGCTTTTCTGCAACTTCTGTCAATACTTTGTCTTTTCTATAGGTGAAATAGGCATAGGCCACCCTGTTGGAGCGCCCTACCCGTCCTCTCAGCTGGTAAAGCTGCGATAGGCCCATTCTGTCCGCGTCAAAGACAATGAGGGTGTTGACATTCGGGATGTCCACTCCTGTTTCAATGATTGTGGTACTTACTAGGACCTCCGCTTCTCCTTCCATGAATTGAAGCATCACAGATTCCAGCTCGTTTTCCGTCATCTTCCCATGGGCATACACTATCCTTGCATCCGGTACAAGCATCGAGATCTCATCCGCTTTTCGTTCAATGTCCTCGACGCGATTGTATAGAAAATACACCTGTCCCCCGCGGGCTAACTCGCGTTCAATCGCTTCTTTTACTAGATTCCCATTATACTCCATGACGTAAGTCTGCACAGGGAAACGGTTCTCCGGCGGTGTCTCGATGACGGAAAGATCCCGTACGCCCAACATGGACATATGAAGGGTCCGCGGAATAGGTGTGGCCGTTAGGGTCAATACATCTATATTGGCTTTCAGCTGCTTGATTTTCTCCTTATGCGTCACACCGAATCGCTGCTCTTCATCGATAATAAGCAAACCTAGATCCTTATATTTCACATCTTTGGATAACAATCGATGCGTACCTATCACAATGTCGACCGTACCGTTTGCAAGTCCCTTCATCGTTTCCGTCTGCTGCTTTCTCGAACGGAAGCGGCTCAACAGCCCGATATTAATCGGGAAGTCCTGGAAACGCTCCCTGATCGTTTCGTAGTGCTGCTGCGCGAGAATGGTCGTTGGTACAAGAATGGCAACCTGCTTCTCATCCGCAATCGCCTTGAATGCAGCACGGATAGCCACCTCTGTTTTCCCGTACCCCACATCCCCGCACAAAAGACGGTCCATCGGGCGTGTACGTTCCATATCCAGCTTGATCTCATGAATGGAGCGCAGCTGATCCTCCGTTTCCTGATAAAGGAAGGTAGCCTCAAATTCCCTCTGCATTTCCCCGTCAGGCGAAAAGGAGAATCCCTCACTTGCCTCCCGTTCTGCATAAAGCTTGATCAGGTCGTCAGCAATATCCTGGACAGAGGATTCCACCTTGGATTTCACTTTCTTCCAATCGGTGCCTCCAAGCTTATAGACTTTCGGTTCCTTGCCTTCAGATCCTACATATTTCTGCACCTGATCAATTTGTTCAACCGGAACATAAAGCTTGTCTGAGCCCTGGTATTTGATGTGGATATAGTCTTTGTGCAGACCGTTGATATCAAGTGTTTCTATCCCCAGATACTTTCCGATACCGTGGTTGATATGAACAACATAATCCCCGACATTCAATTCGGAGTAATTTTTTATCCGTTCTGCATTGGAGAGCTTCTGCCTGTTCTTCGGTTTTTTGGCCTTCTTTTTAAACAATTCCTCTTCTGTCAGAACGGCGAGCTTTTGCATAGGCAGCTCAAAGCCTGACTGGAGGTCCCCTTCAATGATCTGAACCTCTCCATGTGCGAAGGTGGAGCCGCTTGAGAGCTTTCTGACATCCACATCATAATCGGCCAAAACGGATTCCAGCTTATCCATGCGCTCCTGATCGGAAGCCATGACGACAATCGCATAATTCGCCTTTCTCCAGCGATCTATCTCCGATTTCAACAAATGCATTTGACCATGGAAATGCTGCATCGACTTGGATGAAAGATTGATCAAATTTTCCGGATGGGTATGCGGGACATGCCTTAAAAATAAGGACAAATAAATGAAGGGAAGCTTTTTGCTATGAACCAATTGGGCAAAGGAGTGCGAAAATTTCAGGTCGTGCACAGCCTTTCCCTCCGCCAAAAGCTCAACCAGCCATTCCGCTTCTTCTTTATCCAAGCTCTCTGCCGTTTCCTGGATGCGGCTGATTTCATCCAACACCACAACCCCGTTATCGGGAACATAATCTAGTAAACTAGCTGGCTTTTCATAGAAGAGACTCAGGTACTTATACAGCTCTGAAAACACCTGTCCATTATCCAGCTGTTCAAGTTCATATGTGATATTCTCCATTAATAGCTGTTTTACCTTGTCGTTTTTCACCTTGGTGACCGTATTGGAAAGCTCTTTTTCCAGCAGTTCCCGGCCTCTTTCCAGCTCTTCCCCTGTAAGTAGAATTTCTGTAGCAGGGCCGATTGCAATACTTTCCTTGTGCGCTTGCGAACGTTGATCTTCAACAGAGAAGGAGCGGATGGATTCCACCTCATCATCAAACAGTTCGATTCGGACTGCCAGTTCTTCTGTAAGTGGATAAATGTCGATAATACCGCCACGGATGCTGAAATCCCCCGGCGTCGCTACCATCCCCACTCGTTGATAGCCGAAACGTACCAAGCGGTCTGCCAGATTATCCAAAGGTATGGTCTTATTCACTTCAATATGAAGCAAGGATTGCTGCCATTTAGTCTTGGAAGGAAGCATCCTTTTTAATCCCGCAATCGGGGTGATGATAATTCCGTTGCTCTTTGTAGCCCAGTGGTTCAAGGCTTCGATTCTCTGCGCTTTCAGTTCCGGACTTGCAATACCGATTTCCGCAGCGAGAACGTCATTGACCGGATACAAATACAGTTCGTTCTCCGGCAGAAAAGAGCTCAAATCGTCGTACACCTTTTGGGCGTGGTATAGATTATGTGTCACCAATAGAATCGGCGCTTTTCTTTCTTCGTATAAGGAAGCGATGAACAGGGATCTGGCAGAATTGGAAATACCGGATACAAGCTGTTCCTCCAGACCTTCGTTCAAGCCGACCAATATCGATTCAAAATCATCGTTTTCTGTAAAATAAGGAATAAAACCCTTCATGGCACTACCCCCTCCTCTCCTGGTAAAAGTGCTCTTGTCTGAACACATATACGCAAAAAGGCTTTGGCGTTAAACCAAAGCGTTTTTATTATTGTATGAAGCTCTCTGTTTCATGCCAGGCTGGATTTCGCTCCAGGGCTTCTTGGCAATCTTCACATATGGTTTTAACATGTATATCACCGTTTTGTTGGTATGCTATCATTTCTTGCCGTTCTGAATCCGTTAATTGGTGGAAACCCAATTGTTCTGTATAGACTCTTTCTTTCTCAATCGTACCGACTCTATGTCCGCAATGCCTACAATTATAATGAATAGCCACTGTTATCCTCCTAGCCCATCCTTTTTAGGAATAGTATAAACAGAGGCTGTCATTGTTATACAAAACCCGTTTTTCCCTACTGGTTAAATGTATTCATTACTTGCAGAAAGTCTTTGGATAGAGCTTCTTCACATGCTTCTGCGGCTTTTTTGACGGTGGAGTCAATGTCCGGACGCTCTTCCTCGGAGAACCTCCCTAATACGTAATCCGAGATGGATTGACCGTTTGTTGGGCGATCGATTCCCATTCGGATGCGGTTGAAGTTCTGTGTCTGGAGATGCTGAATCAAGGACTTGATGCCATTATGCCCGCCAGCGCTTCCCTTTTGACGCAATCTCAGTTTGCCGACAGGAAGATCAAGATCATCATATATGACAACGAGATCCTCGATATCGAGTTTATAAAAATCCAATAAAGGACGAACGGTTTCACCTGATAGGTTCATATATGTAAGGGGCTTAACCAGCAACACCTTTTCCCCATTCACTACACCTTGACCAAATATCCCCTTAAATTTGGATTGGCTCAAAGGTATGTTCCAGCGATCCGCTAATTCATCGATCACCATAAAGCCGATATTATGCCTTGTTTCTTCATATTGGCGGCCTGGATTTCCAAGGCCTACTAAAACTTTCATTTTTTCTCCTCCTGAAACAACTGCCTCTTCCTCTTTTGCAAAGAGGGACCGAAAGAATTTTTTCATCTAAGGCCTCCAGATAATTTAGGTATCTCTATTTTAACACAACAAGAGTGGCCCTATTACATTTCTGCCCTCGTAAGATTTCAACATATTCTGCAAAATTGATTAGAAGGGAAGAGTGGGACAAGGGAACTGTCCTTACTAGAGAAAAGACGCAACCCCTGGGGGTTACGCCTCATTCTCTGAATCGTTATTCTTTTCTCTACCTTCGACAAGTTCAGGCTCACCTGGCTCCTGCTCTTCTCCACTGTCGATTTCCTCTTCCTGACGTGGAGGAAGGATCGATGCAATCACTTCATCATCTTCATGATTGAATTTATATTTTCCTGAAGTATCCAAGTCCCCAAAAGTGATGGTTTCATTTACTTGCAGGTTCGATACATCTACATCGATGCTATCTGGTACATCACCAGGAAGAACCTTTACGGAAGCCTCGTGAAGAACCTGCTGCAGAACTCCTCCATCCTTTACTCCTGCAGCGTCACCTGTAACATGTAACGTAACATCTACATCGATTTCGGATTTGAAGTTTACCACATGGAAGTCCAAGTGAACGAATTCCATACTCTTTAATGGGTCTACTTGAAAATCATACAGCATCACTTTTCGCTTATCAGAACCGATTTCCAAATCGATGATGCCGTTTCTTCCGGTTTCTCTGATTGTTTTAATAAAATCCTTGCTATCGACACTTATTGACTTGTTTTCCGTGTCGTTCCCATATACAACCGCTGGAATTTGTCCTTCCTCACGGGTTTTTCTTCTTGAAGATTTTTTGAATTCCGTACGCTCATTTGCATGTAATACTGAAGTCATCTAATCACCTTCCTGGGAAAATAAATTACTTACCTCTCTAACAATTTCCCCTATTTCCAGAAGGTTAAACCTAAATTCTCGAATTAATCAAATAACGTACTAACGGATTTCTCCTCGTGGACACGTACAATTGCTTCTGCAATCAACTCTGCCACAGATAGTTGTGTGAGCTTGCCGATTTTCTTGTCCTCAGCCAAAGCGATGGTGTTCGTCACAACCAACTCTTTGATCTGGGAGTTTTCGATGCGCTCAATAGCCGGGCCGGAGAGTACTGGATGTGTACAGCACGCATACACTTCTTTCGCTCCATTTTCGATGAGGGCATTCGCTGCAAGTGTAATGGTACCTGCAGTATCAATCATGTCATCAATTAAAATAGCCGTTCTTCCTTCAATATGACCAACAATGTTCATTACTTCCGCAACATTCGGACGAGGTCTGCGCTTATCGATGATTGCAATTGGAGCTTTCAGGCGGTCTGCCAGCTTTCTCGCTCTTGTTACCCCACCATGGTCAGGCGATACGATTACAAGATCCTCTAGATTCTTGCTTTGGAAGTACTCTGCCAAAATAGGTACACCCATTAAATGGTCGATAAGGATATCAAAGAAACCTTGGATCTGAGGTGCATGTAAATCAAGGGTAATGACACGATCTGCTCCAGCAGTTTCGAGGAGATTCGCTACAAGCTTTGCAGTAATCGGCTCACGCGCTCGTGCTTTTCTGTCTTGTCTACCATAGCCGTAATAAGGCATCACGATGTTAATCGTTTTTGCTGAAGCGCGTTTCAACGCATCAATCATAATTAACGTTTCCATGATGTGCTCGTTTACAGGCGCACTTGTGGATTGGATCACGTACACATCACAACCGCGGATGCTTTCTTCGATATTGATTTGAACCTCTCCGTCACTGAAGCGTGAAACGGAACACTTTCCGATAGGAACACCAACCTTGGTTGCAATTTCTTCCGCCAAGGCTGTATTTGAATTCAGAGTAAATATTTTTAAGTTAGAGTCGGCATATTTATTAGACATGATTAAATGAACCCTCCGTTAGGATTTTTTAGTATGAATCTTTTCAGCATAGTTCTCTTTATTTACTTGACGTGCACGGGCAATGGATAATGCTTCTCCCGGTACATCTTCTGTAATTGTCGATCCCGCTGCCACATAGGCATTGGTACCGATAGTTACAGGCGCAACCAGATTGGAGTTGCATCCAACAAACACTCCATCCTCAATTTTCGTTAAGTATTTATTTTTCCCATCATAGTTAACGGTAATCGAACCACAACCAAGATTTACATCTTTTCCTACTTCTGCATCACCGATATAGCTTAGATGTGAAGCCTTGCTTCCATCTCCAAAAGAGGCTTTTTTCACTTCCACGAAGTTACCTAACTTCACTTCGTTACCGATTTTAGAGGAAGGTCGCACGTGTGCGAACGGCCCAATGTTCACATCATTTCCAATCTCACTATCATGAGTGACAGATTGGCGGATGGACGTACGGTCGCCGATTTGGCAGTCTTTGATTTCTGAATTCGGTCCCACTACACAGTCCTCTCCAATGACGGTAGCGCCATGAATGACTGTACCAGGGTAGATCACCGTATCTCTTCCGATTACAGCATCCGCAGAGATATATGTGTTAGACGGGTCGATAATACTGACACCGTTGATCATATGCTTTTTGTTGATTCGCTTTTTCATGGTAGCTTCCGCTTGAGAAAGAGCGACACGATCATTTACTCCCAATGTTTCATCAAAGTCCAATGTTTGATAGGCGGAAACGATATCCCCTTTTTCTTTCAGGATTTCAATTACATCCGGCAGGTAGTATTCCCCTTGTACATTGTCGTTGGAAACATTGCTTAGTGCTGTAAATAACGCTTCGTTATCAAAGCAGTATGTGCCTGTATTGATTTCTGTGACTTTACGCTCTTCTTCACTTGCATCCTTGTGCTCCACGATTTTCCCTACATGGCCTTCACTGTTGCGAATGATACGACCATACCCAGTAGGATCTTCTGCATAAGCAGTCAGGATGGTTGCCTTTGCACCCGTGTTTTGGTGCAGGTCCAGCAATTCCTGCATGGTTTCAGGAGTTATAAGAGGAGTATCACCACAAATAACCAAGGTTACGCCCTTTTTTTCTTTTAAAATAGGTGCTGCTTGCATGACAGCGTGAGCCGTACCCAGTTGTTCTTCCTGTAGTACATATTCACTTCTGCTGCCTAGATGGCTCTTGACCGTTTCTGCTCCATGTCCTACCACAGTAACGATGCTTTCAAAATTCAATGCAGATACATGATCCACTACATGTTGGACCATCGGCTTGCCACATACAGGATGTAACACTTTATATAATTTGGATTTCATCCGCGTACCTTGCCCAGCTGCTAAAATTACGGCATAACGATTTATCATAACAAGCCTCCATTTTTACCTAGGCTCTTTTCGTAAAGTTTGTTGCTTACAACCGTAAAAAATCGGCTTTTGGATTTTTCACAGGGATAAACTACGAAATATTCAAGAGTAAATGAACTAATACTTAGAAAAGAGCACGATGGTAGTCAATTTACGTGCATACTTTGCATTCGTCAAAAGCAACAATCTTTGCGAAAACTTTACCTAATTATCCATTACGAATATATCTTAAAATGAGGGCTATTTCAAGGAAGTACGCGAAAGTACAATATTTTGACAAAAAGATGAGGGGTTTTGGAGAGTTTGGTTGGTGGATTGTGTGGGATAGGGGCTTCGTTTTTTGGTTGCTCCGTAAATTTTTCAGCTCCGTCAAGCACCGCTGTTGATTTCCGCACTAGGCTGCGCTTTTCGCGGGGCTTGCGAGAGCCTCTTCGGCTTCGCCTGTGGGGTCTCCACTAATCGCTACCTCCCGCAGGAGTCTTCGCCTATTGCTCCAATCAACAGCTAGTATACACAAAAAACATCACCTTTGTTTTACTAAACCTTACAAGAATAAAATCAAAAAAAAAAGAAAAGCAGGGCATAGTGGATAGCCTGCTTTGCTCTATTGATTAAGAAGCGCCTGCTTCTTCGTATTCTACTTCCAGTTCGCCTAAACGATGATACTCGGCTAAGACCGCTTCCTGGATCTTTCCGCGAGTGCCTGAGTTGATAGGGTGCGCGATATCGCGGAACTCTCCATCAGGCGTACGTTTACTAGGCATCGCAACAAATAAGCCATTGTTCCCATCGATTACACGAATATCATGAACAACAAATTCATGGTCAAGTGTAATAGACGCGATAGCTCTCATGCGACCATCGGTATTAACGCGGCGTAATCTTACGTCAGTTACTTCCATTCTGTTCACCACCTTTTCCCCAATAAAAAAACTTAGTATTATAAATTCTCTAAATTTTTAATAATTCCTTCTTATTTCAAAAATATTTTTTGAAAATTTTGGGCGAATTGGTGAAAAAAGAATAGATACTATTTTACTAACGCGATTACTTCTATTTCTACAAGAACATCTTTAGGTAGACGAGCTACCTCTACACAGGATCTTGCAGGCTTATGTGTGTGGAAATACTCTCCATACACTTCGTTGATTTCTTGAAATTCATCCATGTTTTTAATGAAAACGGTAGCCTTTACAACAGTTTCCAGAGATGCACCCGCTTCAGCCAACACAGCCTTCAGGTTTTTGAAAACTTGATGCGTCTGTTCTTTCACATCTCCATTAACCAACTCCCCATCCGCTTTCAATGGAATTTGTCCGGAGCTATAAAATAAATTATTTACAACAATACCTTGAGAGTATGGTCCTATTGCTTTTGGAGCATTGTCCGTATGCACAACTTTCATATTCACACACCTCTATTACTTTAAATTAGTGTTCGCTTTGACGTGCTGCAGGTAATTGCCTTTCTGCACTTCAATTTGACGATCCTTTTCATTTACCTTTTCCAGCTTCACCAAGGACACATAATCCTCGATCAGACGTTCTTCAATATGCTCCGATTCTACCAGGATTCCGATCCCCGCCACATTGGCCTGGAATTCTGCCAGCAGGTTGACCATTCCGCTCACGGTGCCGCCAGCCTTCATGAAATCATCGATGATCAGGACATTTGAACCTGTTTCCAGGCTTCGTTTCGCCAGGACCATTGTTTGGATCCTTTTGGAGGAACCAGAAACATAGTTGATGCTGACCGTTGATCCTTCCGTGACCCTGCTATCTCTTCTTACGATAACTACCGGTACATCCAGGTAGCTTGCAACCGCATGGGCAAGAGGGATCCCTTTAGTAGCCATCGTCATGACGATATCCACCTTTTTGTGACTAAAGGCTGTGGCAAACATTTTCCCGACTTTGTTTAGCACTTTGGGATTACCTAGTATATCTGTCATATATAGATACCCACCAGGCAGCAGCCTTTCCGGTTTGGCGATGATGGTGCACAGTTCCTCCAGATAAGACTCCGCCTCTGCATTGCTTACGAACGGGATATATTTCACACCACCGGCAGCCCCCGGTACCGTAATGAGGGTTCCGATTCCTTGCTGTTCAAAAGTCTGTTTGATAATTCCCAGATCTTCACTGATAGATGATTTAGCAGAACCATATCTGTCAGCAAAAAAGGAAAGTGGTACAAGGCCTTGGGGATGCTGCAGCATATAATGCGTCATATCTACAAGACGACCACTCCGACGTAATTTCATGACTTTTCCTCCTAAAATCCGAATATTTTAATGTAAATATAACATTATTATACGGATTTAATCAAGGGTGTTTCGTTCTCCCAGCACCCTCACGGCAAATACTTGGTCACAGAATCCCCTAAGGCCATTATAAATGCGGTGCATTCTGGAATCGTATTGCACAATCCCGAATACGGTAGGGCCGCTGCCGCTCATCAGTACAGCATCAGCACCGAACTTTTTCATCTGGTCTTTGATATGTGCCACTTCAGGGTAAAGCTTCAGGGTAACAGATTCCAGTACGTTTCCGACCAATCCTGTCATCAAGTCATAGTCATTACCCTGTATCGCCCTTATCATGCCATCCACATCTGGATGAGACACCTTCGTCAAATCCAGATTGTTGTACACTTCTGCTGTGGATACACCGATTGTCGGTTTTGCAAGGACAATCCAGCTGTGAGGAGGGGCAGGCAAATGCTCCACAATTTCTCCTCTTCCAGTCGCAAGGGCTGTACCTCCATATACACAGAAGGTGACATCCGACCCTATTTCAGCGCCGATCACCGCCAGCTCGTCCAGGGTAAGCCCTAATTTCCACAGCTTATTCAACCCCCTAAGCGTTGCCGCAGCATCACTGCTTCCACCTGCTAATCCCGCAGCGACAGGAATCATTTTGGTGATCGAAATCGAAACTCCCTTGTCCACCTTGAACCTCTGCTTTAAAAGAGAGGCAGCCTGGTAAGCCAGATTACGATTATCATCCGGTACATAACGGTTATGAGAAATAATATGAATCTGACCATCGTTTCTTTCTGTCAGCTCAATGCGATCAGCTAAATCGATGGTGGTCATGATCATCTTTACTTCATGGAAGCCGTCTGGACGCTTATGTAGCACATCTAGCGATAAGTTAATTTTCGCTGGTGCTTTTTCTAACAGTCTCACATTCTTCACCTACTTTTATCGTCTCCAATTATTTCTGTATTGTACCACATTTTGATGTAGAAATATCTCATATTATGTCAAATATTATCCCACTTAAAAATTGTGCACCCTACTAAATTCAGCATTTTCCTTTTATAGTGAAAAAACCGAAGTGTCCTGCACTCCGGTTTTGGTCGTTTGTCACTTAGGTTGATTTTGGCCTAACTGTCTTTCCGCAAGTTCAATGGCCCGTTTGACCATGTTCCCAGCATCTTTGGCACGAATGGCGCCCCAACCTTCCTCTTGCACCACATCATAGAAGCCAAGCTCTTTTGCAAGCTCCTCTTTCAGCTGATAAGACATCATTCCACGTCTTCTGCCCAAAATGAACAGCCTCCTTATATGATCTTAATGGTGACAGTACTAGTATAGGTACCAATCCGTCCTTTTATAAGCGGATATATATGTATGAGGAAATTTGGGCAAAATAAAAAGCAGCAAACTGTTTGTCTACTGCCCACTAATTGCCATATTTCCTTCTTCGAAGAATGTAAGTTGTACCGTTTCTGTGAGGACATCTGCATAGCTGTAGGATACGCGTTCAAAAGCATTTTCGTCTTGATCTAGTTCTATTACAAACACAGATGGATAAGTCTCTGCCAAAACCCCAATGCGCTCAATCGTCTTTCTCCGACCACCGTTTGCACGAAGAGTTAACTTCTTTCCTAAATTAGAATCTAACGTCCTTTTGATATCAACCAACGTTTTTCCCATTTTACTCCACCTCACTATACTACACTTAGTATAACACATCACAAAGAAAAATTCAAATAAAACTTAAAATTATAACAACCCTAAAAGCACCCTGTCAATAACTTTCCTTCAACAATTATCTCCATATGTCTACATTTATGATGTACTACTAGTTATTGGAATATGTATAAGATCTCGAAAAAGTTTTATGGGCATAAAAAAACCCTTAACATCTCCTTGTTAAGAGTCTTCTTCCTCGTCATCAGAAGGAGGGCGGAATGGCATGCCGGTTCTTAGTACACCACGTGTTTCGATTCCGCCTAGTCCCTTTTCCCCTGTGAGGGTGTTTTTCAGTACATCCCAGACATTTACTCGGTCCATGAACGGGGTGAAGCAGATCCTGGCGACAATGTATACAGGATCCAAGGCGTGGATGTTCACCCTTGAAGGTGAGCTTGCAAAATTGGCTCCTGCGCGGATCAGTGACTCAAAATGCGACTGGCAGGCCCCTGCAAATATGACCAGCTGATCAAGGTTGGGCTGTATTTTTCTGGCATTTTGAACCGTTTGTACAAAATGGCGTGAATGCCTATATGCCGAGATGTCCGACACTTTCCCCTTACTCTTGGAATAGGCGTCATGCCCGGTGATGACCAGGATATCCGGGCGATATTCTTCCATCAGTCCCGTAATCTTCTGAGGCATTTCTTTTTCATTTACATGAAAGCCGTGTACAGGAACACCTATCCGCTCATAAAGCTCCATGCATTTTTTTAAATACAAAGGGTCTCCATCGATATGAAGAACCCTTCCAGGCATTTGAAAGTAGCTTTGGTCCGTACTATATCCTCCGGTTGCCTGGTATTCGTTTTTCTCCCTGATCAATTGATAATCCTGTTGAAACAGCTGCAAAGAACGGTTCGCCTTCGATTCGGCACGCTGTTTTCGCATCATCTGTTCCTTTCCATCCATTATCTCCAGATCACTGTACGGGGAATCTGCCATTAGCCGAACATCTTCCCCATATAATAAAACCACTAACTGGTCATATTCCGTTTTATGAATATCCATGACACGAAAGAGAAGGTCATAGTTATATGATTTGCGGGCTACAATATCTCCAACCTTAATTTTCATATTTTCCCCTCCAACTGGGAGGCTGCACCTATCCCAACTGACTATCTAACCTAGAATATGCAATATCGTGTTTCTATGTGAGAGGGAATATACCTTAGGAGCATATACGCGAAAAACAAACAACTTCCCCACCCACACCAGTGCCTGGCCCCTCCACCCACCACCCATTCTCTCTCTCCCCCAAACAAAAAAGAGGGGCCTGGCACTACTAAGTACCGTCCCTCACAATAAAAATTCCTAATAGCAAAACCAAAACACAAAAAAACGGCCCTAAAGGCCGTTTTAGTTTGTTGATGGTGGGTAGATTTCCAGTAGTGCGTCACTTAGTTTACCGAATTCCTCGATGGAGAGTGTTTCCCCTCTTCTCCTCGGATCGATGGATGCTTGGTCTAGGGCAGTTTCAATTTGTCCCTTTTTTGCTTTGCCCTCAGGAAGATGGCTTGTCAGGTTGTTCAGGATGGTTTTCCGGCGTTGTCCGAAGCTGGCTCTTACCACTTCAAAGAAAAAGTTCTCGTCCTTCACGTTCACTGCAGGCTCTTCTCTGACGGTGAGACGGATGACGGCTGAATCTACATTAGGCTGTGGGACAAAGACTGTCTTAGGCACAATCATGACCGTCTCCGCCTTGGTATAGTATTGGACTGCGATAGAAAGGGAGCCGTATTCCTTGGTGCTCGGTTTTGCGGCCATTCGATCTGCCACTTCCTTTTGCAGCATGACAGTAATGCTGTTTAATGGCAGTCCTTCCGTTAACAGCTTCATGATGATAGGAGTGGTAACATAGTAAGGCAGGTTCGCTACCACCTTCACTTCTCCAAAGCCCTTGATTTCATCGCGAATCAAGTTTACCACGTCCGCCTTTAATATATCCTGGTGAATCACTTTGACATTGTCATACGGGGATAAGGTGTCTTCCAAGATCGGCAGAAGCCGCTGATCAATTTCAAAGGCGATGACCTTTCCTGCCCTTTTGGCAACCTGTTCGGTAAGGGCACCTATCCCCGGTCCGATTTCAATTGCGGCAGTGTTCTGTGAAACTCCTGAAAAATCCACAATCTTATTTAGGATATTCGTGTCGATCAGAAAGTTTTGGCCTAAGCTTTTTTTGAATGAAAATCCGTATTTATCGAGTATTTCTTTTGTACGTTTCGGTGTGGCAATATCCTTTTGCATTTATTGCTCCTCCTGCTCTAATTGAACTAATGCCTCTTTCAATCGCTCCTGGTTGATATGAAACATCTGTAAGCGTCTCTGTAGCTGCTTCCCATTGGTGTATCCTATATTCAGGAACTCCCCTAACCGCTCCCTTTTTTTCTTGGCAGAAGGACCCGCTATCAATCCGAAGGAGAGTAATGTGTCAAAGGATATCAATTCCATGTTCTGCTCGTATTCCTGATGCAGTCCGGACAGGGCTTCCTGTATGGAGGCAACTGTTGCGTGCTCGACCCCTATCCCTTTGCCATTTTTTCCACGCGCAAGGCTCTTTGGCAAAAATGCATGCTTACAGCCCGGAACAGACTGTCTGATGGTATGCCTGATCTTTTCCCCGGGATAATCCGGATCGGTGAACACAATCACCCCTCGCGTCTCCTGGGCGTGTTTGATGCGTTTCAGTATTTCTTCATTGATGGCAGAGCCGCCCGTTTCAATCGTATCGGCATCCACCGCTCTTTTTATGGCAACTGTGTCGTCTTTTCCCTCGACCACAATTATTTCTTTTATTTTCATTTTTTCCTCCAAAATGGTGAAACCTTCTTTAGTTTGAATCGTCTAACTATATGAAAGATAACAATAGTATGTATTCTACTTTATTTTATCTATCTTGACTAATTAATATTAGTAGGGGGTAAGGATAAATAGGAACCGAAATAAACTGATTCCGCTTTTTTATCTATTCTAACAGAATAACAGAAAAAAGCAGAGGCTATACACCCCTGCTACATTTTTAAACAAAGCTATTCTTGCAAAGAAATCCGACAAGGTTAGTCGAGGATTTTAATTTTAACCCTTTTCCTTCCCCAGCGATACGCAGATTCTTTGTCAGCGAAAAACACATCAATCTTATTCCCTTTGATGGCACCGCCAGTATCTCCGGCAATGGCATAGCCATATCCTTCTACATAGACCTTTGTACCCAGAGGGATCACGCTAGGATCAACAGCGATTACCTTTACACCCGGGTTGGCGCGCAGATCGATTCCTGTGCTTGTAACTCCACTGCAACCATTACAGTACGCAGTATAGGCTGTGGAGGATACATAGAATTCCTTCGAGCCTGCGTCGGAACTACGGGAAACGACTTGTGTAGGCGCTGGAGGAGCTTTTGTTCCTACTGCAACGATTTTATCCATCGTCTCTTTTAACGTCTCTTCTTTGATCAATTCACGAGACACTTCCTTACCATTCTCTAAAACCACTTCATAATGCTTTGCAACGGTACCGTGTTGTCCTTCTTGCACAACTTTCTCTTTCCCTTTATCAAGGTTGCCATCATTTTTTGTGACAACGCCGTGATCAATAGTCTCTTCCACTACATCGGTGACTTTTTCAACTCTAGTAACGTTAACTACAGAATTATTTGCTACCAATTCTTCTAAGCTTGGCTCCACTCGGTCAAGATCATTCAATGTGATTTCTTGCTGTTCTAAAAAGTCAGCGACCGTAGTCGAAGTAGACCATACCTGTTGCTCTTCTCCGCCGACATTCAGGGTTACCTGGAATGCCTTCTCTATTTCTATGACTAACTCATCTTTGATGGAGTCATCCAGACTCACATTCAATTTATCATGTTCTGCTAGCTTAATATCTTTTTGAGTAAGTAATTCTTTTACTGTTTTGGCTGTCGTCCACACCTTTTGCTTATCATCATCAATGACTAGCTCCACTTCTTTGGCGGGATTCCATACTATTTGCATCGAATCGGTTACTTTTGTATTTTCTGAAGGATGCAGATGATCCTCCGCGCGAACTGTGATATTCAGCTCTTTCAGTATATCCGCTACGGTTTTAGCGTGAGTGCGTAATGACACTTCTTCTCCGTCAACATTCACTTTTACAGCAGCCTTTGTGCCATGGAAGACACCAAAGCCAAGTATGGCTGAGAAGACTATGAAACTAGTAATAAAAATAGCTAGTCTGGTCTTGCTCAACGAACCAGAAAACAGTTTTTTCATGCTCTGTAACATGTAAAAAAACGCCTCCTTCTCCTCGGATGGAATTATATAGACATGTATGTATCTTGTCAACCCTTGCCACTTGCTTGACCGTAATGTCTATTATGCAGAATATTTCAACAAAAGGGAAGTGAAATATATCGACACGATTATCCTATGAAGAGAAGAAGTATGGTAGAACTTATTTATTTTTTGATGGTTTTGGACAAGTATCCCCTAAATATGTCAGGCTTTCTTGTCAGTTTATGCCGAATAGTTTTTTTGCGTTTGCTGTTGTTTTTTCTCCTATCTCTTCCACTGTCATACCTCTTAAGTAAGCTATCTCTTCCGCCACCAAACGGACATAACTCGGTTCATTCCGCTTTCCGCGGTATGGATGAGGCGTCAGGTATGGACAGTCCGTTTCTATTAACAGCATGTCCAATGGAATCTCCTTCACCACTTCTTTCGGTTTTTTCGCATTCTTGAATGTGACGGGCCCTCCAAAGGATATATAGAAATTCATCTCCATGCATTCCTGTGCCACTTCCAGACTGCCTGTAAAGCAGTGCATGATTCCACCAACCTCTTTTGCATCCTCTTCTTTCAGGATTTCCACTACGTCCGCGGTTGCGTCACGGTTATGGATCACGATTGGCAGTTTCACCCTCTTGGCCAATCTAATCTGTTTACGGAACACTTCTTTCTGGATGTCCTTAGGGGACTTGTCCCAATGATAGTCCAACCCCATCTCCCCAATGGCCACCACTTTTTCATGGGAGGCAAGTTCCTCGATCCAGTTAAGGTCCTCTTCTGTCATATCTATTGCGTCTACCGGATGCCAGCCGACAGCAGCATAGATAAAGTCATACTGTTCTACCAGCTCCATCGCCTTTTGGATTGTTTTTCGATCAAAGCCAACGACCACCATATTCATCACTTTCACATTCCGGGCCCGTTCGATTACCTCTTTAAGGTCTTCTTCATACTGATCTGCATTCAAGTGAACATGTGTATCAAATAACATTTTTAACACTCCTGTTTTTTACTTTATTGAAATATTATTAACCAATATTATTCTCAATAAGAAAATAAGAGATGCAACCCGTTGTTACACGTGAAACATCTCTTACTCTTAAATTTTATTATTTCCTGATAGGAATTAGTTATTTCACTTTCGCACCAAGAGGCAACGATTCGTCCACCGAAGCCAAGGACAGGATTCCGTCTTTTTCCCCAGCAAGAATCATTCCTTCCGAAAGCTCCCCGCGAAGTTTCACAGGCTTCAAATTCGTTACACAAATTACGCGTTTCCCCACCAGTTCTTCAGGTGTATAGAATTTCGCGATTCCTGAAACGACCTGCCTCTTTTCATATCCTAAATCAAGCTGCAGCTTCAGCAGTTTATCCGCTTTCTTCACAGGTTCACAATGGGTGACCTGTGCTACACGCAAATCTATTTTCATGAAATCGTCAAACGTGATTTCCTCTGAAACGGGTACTTCTTCCGGCTTGTTCTCTACCGGCTTTTCCTCTGTTTCCTCTGCTGCAAGCGCAGGCTGCATCATTGTTTTGATGTATTCCACTTCTTCTTTCACATCAAGGCGAGGGAAGATCGGATCTGCTTTTTTCGTTTGAGTTCCTTCCGGTATGATACCAAAGCTTTGCAGACTTTCCCAGCTGACAAAGGAGTCATTGATTCCTAGTTGTTCAAAGATTTTACCAGGGGTTTTTGTCAGGAACGGTTTAAGGAGGATCCCGATATAGCGCAGGGACTCTGCCAGATGGCCCATTACGGAAGCAAGCTGCTCTTTCGTCTCCTCAGACTTTGCCAATACCCAAGGCGCTGTTTCATCAATATATTTATTTGTTCTGCTCACAAACTGCCAAATCGTTGATAATGCCACGGAAAACTCCATGTTCTCCATCGCTTCCTCGTAATGGACCACCGTTTCCTGTGCGAGTGCACTCAACGACTGATCAAACTCAGTGACATTTCCTTTATATACAGGAATTTCCCCATTGAAGTACTTATCAATCATCGCTACTGTACGGTTCAACAGGTTACCTAAATCATTTGCAAGATCAAAGTTTACCCGTTCCACAAAGCCTTCCGGAGTAAAGACACCATCAGAACCAAATGGAACTTCCCTTAATAGGTAATAACGCAGTGCATCCAGGCCATAGCGATCGATTAATGTCACAGGATCGACTACATTTCCTTTTGATTTGGACATCTTGCCATCTTTCATTAAAAGCCAGCCATGGGCGAAAACTTTCTTTGGAAGCGGCAAGTCAAGAGCCATCAGCATGATCGGCCAATAGATAGTGTGGAAACGGACGATTTCCTTCCCTACAAGATGAACATCGGCCGGCCAGTATTTCAGGTACTTCTCATCGTTTTCCGTTCCATAGCCAAGTGCCGTAATATAGTTGGATAATGCGTCTATCCATACATAAATGACATGCTTAGGATCTCCAGGCACTTTCACTCCCCAATCGAAGGAAGTACGGGATACCGCCAAATCCTCTAGTCCCGGTTTGATAAAGTTATTGACCATCTCATTTTTGCGGGATTCCGGTTGGATAAACCCTGGATTCTCTTCATAATATTGAAGAAGTCGATCCACGTATTTGCCCATCCTGAAGAAATAGGACTGTTCTCTCACCAATTCTACAGGGTGCCCGCTATCCGGACTTTTCCCGCCGACAACCTTTCCGTTCTCCATGACAGGGTCGACCAGCTGATGTTCACGGTAATAGGTTTCATCGGGAACCGAATACCAGCCTTCATATTCGTCCAGGTATATATCTCCCTGATCCAAAAGCTGTTTGAAAATCTTCTCTACAACATCCTTGTGGCGGGATTCTGTAGTGCGGATAAAATCGTCATAGGAGATATCAAGCTTTTCCCAAAGGTGCTTGATGCCGGATACAATATCATCCACATATGCTTGGCACGTAACCCCTTTTTCTTCCGCTTTTCTTTGGATTTTTTGTCCATGCTCATCCGTACCTGTCAGATACATGACATCATAGCCCTTTAGACGCTTGTACCTGGCCATTGCGTCGCCGGCAACGGTTGTATAGGCATGGCCAATATGTAAATTACCACTTGGATAATAGATAGGCGTTGTAATATAAAATGTTTTTTTATTTTCTACCATCAAAATTACCTCCCTTTAATCGAAACATATAAAAGCAGAAAGCTCTCGCCCATGGGACGAGAGCATTGAGCGTCTTCTACTTATACATTTATGTACATCTTAACCTAATTTTTATTACTATTATACATGGTTTAGGCCAGTATTGTTAAGGATTGAGCAAAAAAATTTAGTGCAATGCACTTCCCCTGATTCCCTCCTCTGACCAAGGTTGAGTTTTGTCGAATTTTTGTCGAAGGAAAAAGTTGAATTTTGTCGAACGATGTATATAATATTATTATCATTCAAATAAATCATACGTGATAATCTGTAAACAAACTGTAATCTTCATTCCCTAAAACCCTTTGTATAGCGCTTTAAAACCGCTTTTCAAATACATTTTTTTATAGAAATACAATTTTTTTCAATTAAATCTGTTGACGAATTTTGTAAATATTGTTATGATGAAATTACATTAGATTTGTCGAATAATGACGAAAATGATAGATAATTAGATTCTTATAAAAATTTCATTTTATATTCAGAGAGGGGTATTTTTCTTATGAAATCTACTGGTATTGTACGTAAAGTTGACGAGCTTGGCCGTGTGGTTATTCCTATCGAGCTTCGCAGAACATTAGGGATTGCTGAGAAAGACGCTTTAGAAATCTATGTGGATGACGAAAAAATCATCTTAAAGAAATACAAGCCTAACATGACTTGTCAAGTTACTGGCGAAGTTTCTGATAACAACCTTACACTTGCAGATGGCAAAATCATCTTAAGCCGTGAAGGTGCAGAAAAAATCATCGAAGAGATCCAAAACAGCTTAACTGCAAAATAATAAAAGAGGTCGCAACTGCGACCTCTTTTTTATTTGCTATTTTCGCATAAATCTTTGCTTTTGACGTACTCAAAGTAAACACGTTATTTTACCAGTCCTCGTGCTCTTTTCTGTGTAGTAAATTCTTTATCATTTAAATAATATGGGGAGAAATGCTGTAAAAAATCCAAATGCCAATTTTTTACGGTCGTAAAGCAACAAACTTTAAGAAAAGAGCCTTTTTATTTGCTATTCTTCCACATGAAACGCTTGATACACTTCACGTTTGGGCAGTTCTCTTTCTTTTGAGACCTGTTTGATTGCGTCCTTGGATGATTGGTTGCCTTCCTTCATATAATGTTCCACGTGTTCCTGAAGGGATAGAGATTGCCACCATGCTTCCCCTTCATCGAGGATTTCTTCTGAATTACCCTCGAGAATCAGGCAGCATTCTCCTTTTATAGCTTGATCGCCAAGCAATGCGAGCACTTCGGAAATCCGTCCGCGAGTGAACTCCTCAAACTTCTTCGTCAGTTCTCTGCTTACAACAATCTTCCTGTCCCCAAGGACCTCAAGCATTGCTGATAGCGTATCCTTTAGACGGTGAGGAGATTCATACAGGATAATGGTATCCTGCATACGCAGAAGCTTGTCCAACTCCTTTTTCTTCTCCTTTTTATGCCGATCCAGGAAGCCGTAAAAGTAGAAGGGCTGGGCTACCAGTCCTGATGCAATCAGCGCGGTTAAAGCAGCATTTGCCCCTGGCATCGGTACGACATACAAGCGTTCTTCCAAAGCCTCCACCACTATTTCATAGCCCGGGTCGGAGATGGAGGGCATACCTGCATCACTGACAAGTGCCACATCCTTTCCTTCCTTCAATAGCTCGATGATTTTCTTGCCGCTCTGTTGCTTGTTATGTTCGTGGTAACTGATCAGAGGGGTGCTTATCTCAAAATAATTGCACAGCTTCTTCGTCTGTCTTGTATCTTCTGCTGCAATAAAATCAACTTCCTTCAACATCCGTAGGGAGCGAAAGGTGATATCCTCCAAGTTGCCGATCGGGGTCGGCACAAGATAAAGCCGCCCTTCCTTATATTTATCTGAAAAACTGTTTTGCTGCCATATGTCCATCTTTCCATCCCTCATTTACGTACTTTTCTTTTGCTGGCTCATCGAAATTGCCACCGGCTATTCATTTTCTCCATAGAGCATATTCCGGACCTCCGGAGAGTACTCCCCTTTTTCATCATATACAATCAACGGTGGCAGTATTTTCATATCAGGATTACCATCCTTTATTCCCTCTATAAGCAATGTATTAGCAGGCTTATCCACCCTTGAATGCACAAACTGGATTCGCTTTGGCTCCAGACGGTATTTTCTCATCAACGTCACAATATCCAAGAACCTTCCCGGCCGGTGGACAAAAGCAGCCTTGCCACCTTGTTTGACCATTTGACTGCTCACTCTAACCACATCCTCAAGCGTACAATGGATTTCATGGCGAGCTATCGCATAATGGATGTTGGCATTTATCTTCTCTTCTTTTTCAGGTACGAGAAAATAGGGAGGGTTGCACGTTACTACATCAAATTTCCCATGCCCAAGCATCGCCGGAATTTCCTTGATGTCCTGATGCAGTACCTTTAATCGATCATCCAGGTTGTTATAGACAAAGCTTCTTTGCGCCATGTTTGCTAGCCGCTCTTGGATTTCCACACCTGTAATGGTCCCCTTTGTTCTTGTGCTTAATAATAACGGTATGATCCCGTTTCCTGTGCAAAGGTCAAGGATTGCCCCTTTTTGGATAGGCACATAGGCAAACCGCGCCAGAAGGACCGCATCCAAGGAAAAGGAAAAAACCGATGGGCTCTGTATAATTCGTAAATTCTCTGCCAATAAGTAATCTAAACGCTCATCTTCTACAAGCTGCACCATTTCTCCATAACCCTTTCTTTCCTATCTTATACTTTATTATAACCTAGACTTCTTTTTAAAATGGCTGTTTTAACATTCAGTGGCGTTATTTAGAAAAAATGTACACTACAAATGTTGCCCGTTGATTTCCGCTCCAGACACTTGCTTTCCGCGGGGACGAATGGGAGCCTCCTCGGCTTTTCGCCTGTGGGGTCTCCCATGCCCTCTACTCTCCCACAGGAGTCAAGTGTCCTCCGCTACAATCAACTCAGTTTTATTCCATTATTTGCTATACTGAAGTGAAAGAGAAAAAGTCCAATTCTTATAACATTAAGAAAGCAAATTGTATACTTTGAGTCACCCCTGTTGGTTGGAGTGCAAGGTGTGAGACTCCTGCGGAAGCAGCGTGTCAAGGGAGACCCCGCAGGTGCGCAGCACCGAGGAGGCTCCCGAGGCCGCCCGCGGAAAGCGAACGCCTGGAACGGAAACCAACAGAGAGTTTAATGTTGATACCTTATCTTTAGCCCGGCTCTATTCTTAAGGCAACAGTTGAAAAGAGCCTTTTTAAATAGAAAAAAGTCGCCACGCATTGAAGGAGGCGACTTTACTTCTTATTAAGAAAGGACAGGCAAAACAAGCAATCGCCTTCTTTTCGAGGACTTCCAAAATGGAGATTGCAGATATGAAATCCCTCTTGATACAACCGTGCAAGGTTATCATATCCTTCTCCCACATCGTTCTGCTTGTTCTGCTCTTTTTGCTCGTTCGGTTTCTTTTTCGTCTTCTTTTGCGTAACGGATTCATTTGACATTTGTTCCAGACGGTTCCGCAAATGGCCGTTTTCAACGAGGACACTGTTGTTTTCTTCGATAATAAGGGCAAGGTGTTCTTTCAATTCTCCGAGCTGTTTATATAAATGTCCGATCTGTTCTTCCATATTGCTTACAGAATCAAATATCTCTTTCTTGTCCAAATTCTCCACCTCTTAATCTGTGGCTTGTGATGAAACGGCTCCCTCTTGTAGTAGTTCATCCAGCGTGTATTCTACCACTCGTTCTTTTCCTGCCAACTCCACTTGCAACACGCGCTCCAGGAGATTTAACCCTACCACACGACCAGAACCGCTTGGAGTTTGGATCACCTCGTCCAAATCAGGCAATTGCTCTTTTGCAGACTCATATTCGTCATTTTCATATTTCAGACAGCACATGAGACGTCCGCAAAGCCCTGAGATTTTGGATGGATTTAATGACAAGTTTTGATCCTTCGCCATTTTGATGGACACCGGTTCAAAATCTCCCAGGAAGGTCGAACAGCATAGCATCCGTCCACATGGTCCGATTCCGCCAAGAAGCTTGGCCTCATCCCGTACCCCGATCTGACGCAGCTCGATGCGTGTTCGGAAGATGGAAGCCAAATCCTTTACCAGCTCCCGGAAGTCCACTCGGCCATCTGCCGTAAAATAGAAGATGATCTTATTTCGGTCAAACGTGTATTCCACATCGACCAGTTTCATATCCAGTCCATGATCGGTCACCTTCGTGAAGCATACATCAAACGCTTCCTGTGCCGCTTTTTTGTTTTCGTCCACTATAAGACGATCCTTTTGGTCGGCAATACGCAGCACCTTCTTCAATGGAAGAACGACATCATTTTCATCCACTTGTTTCTTCCCGATGACCGCTTTACCGAATTCCACACCGCGTACCGTTTCGACAATGACATATTCATTATCTGTTATATCAAGCCCATTTGGGTCAAAATAGTATATTTTCCCTGCTTTTTTGAATCGTACTCCTACAACTTCATACAAACTAATATCCCTCCTGCAAGTTTAAAACTAATCTTTCCATGAGAAGGTGCGGATTTACATTCGATGCTAGCCGAGACTTACTTTGTAAAATATAGGATAAATGCTCCGTGACACGTTGCTGGGTTGTCTGAAGTGCAAACTTTTCAATCTGCTCCTTCTCGTCCGTAAATACGAACTCGTCCCCTTTACCTACTTGAGCATATAACATATCTTTATAAATAAATAGCATTAAATCTAAACCTATCTCTAATTGCTTTCTTTCTTGAAAATGGGGCATCCACTTTTCTTGAATGAACAACAACGCCTGCTGTTGTCTCGTGAATAGCGCTTCATACAATTTTATCACTAAATTTCTAGCAAGCGCAAACCAATCATCTCGACATAATTCTACCGCTTCCTCTAAACTGTTGGTCAAATGGGAAGTTGTCCTTGCAAAAGGTACGGAAAAGCCTTCTTCCACAAGCTTATCGACCAGTCTAGTAGAGGTTAATGCCCTAAAAGACAGAGGCTGGCAGCGCGAAATGATGGTGTTCAGCATTTGATGGACATTTTCGGTCAATAAAAAAGCAAAAGTTTCCTGGTTTGGCTCCTCTAAAAACTTCAATAGACTATTCGCCGCATTGGTCGTCATCTTATCTGCATGCTCAATAATGTATATCTTTCTCTTAGACTCCAAACCTGTTTTCGTGAACTCTTCCTGCAGGAACTGGATCTGCTGTTTTTTGATCGAATTCCCATCCGGCTCGAGCACATGCACATCCGGATGATTTCGTGAATCTATCCGCTTACAATTTGAACAACTCTGACATGGGTCTACCCCATTACGATTCCTGCACAATAAGCTTTTTGCAAAAAGATAGCTTACCTCTTTTTTTCCGGTACCTTTCATGCCGTCCAGCAGATATGCATGTGCAATACGGTTTCTTTGCAGGCTATTCGTTGCGATTCTTGCAACGGTAGGTTGGTAGTCCAAGTCTGACCAACTTTTTATCACATTTATCACTCACTTACTTACATATATAAATTAATGAGCAGGCCTTTGATCTCTCCGATACTGCTCAAAATATTTATTCTTGTTTTTTCTTGATCCATTACATCTTCGGTCAGGGTAATCAACGATTCATCCACCTGTTTCACAATCTGCAGATGCCTGGATTGCCCTTCATTGGTCCAGTGGTGGGACTGATGAAGCTCCATCCCGAACTCCACCGCTTCTTCCATAAACCGCTTTACGAGCGTTTTATATTTTGCCAGATCCTGAAATGTCCTGGAGTTTCCCAGTCTATTTCCCACAATCTCTATATCTCTCATCAGGATATTCAGCTGTTCCGAATGCAGCTTGGAGGAATGCTTTTGCATAATCTCCCCAAAGCCTGCACGGGAAGCGGAATCGCCTTTTATGTCCATCCTGCTTTTATCTAAATTCGTTCGAAGCTCAGACGAGATTTTCAAATGAAAACGTCCCTTTCTTATAGAATAACCTTCTTATAAAAAAGCAGCTCCGATAAGCCGCTCCAAAAACTAAAACTGGTGAAATTGCTCTACCGGTAAAACAAAGACCGTAGCCCCTCCGACTTCCACCTCAACAGGATAAGGAACATACGAATCTGCATTCCCGCCCATTGGGGAAACAGGAGCAACCAGCTGTTGACGATGCTGACAATTCTCTTTGATGATATCCATCGCCTTCTGTACGCGAACATCCTCCGTACCAATCATAAACGTGGTATTCCCGGACTTAAGAAATCCGCCAGTACTTGCTAGCTTTGTTGCGCGAAAATTATTTTCCACAAGCGCATTCATCAGCTTATTGCTATCTTTATCCTGAACAACAGCCATTATCATCTTCATCTTTTTGTTACCTCCTTTATTTTACCATTAATATGATGTATCTTCATTACTTCATTATTGGTAAATCTTAATATCCTTGTTTCTTCAAGTATCCAGTAAGCTCACCCTTTACCGACGCATACACCGTATCAAAGTCCTTTGACGCATCAATCATGAGGAAACGCTCCTGATACTTTTCTATCACTTTACTATAGCCCTCTTTTACTCGATAGTGAAAATCCAATTCTTCCTGATCCAAACGGTTTATTTCTCGTTTATTATTCGCCGCAATTCTCTTAAGTCCTTCTTCCGGCTCAATATCAAAATAAATCGTAAGGGAAGGCATCTTTTTTTCTGTCGCAAACTCGTTGATGCTTAATACTTCCTCGATCCCTATTCTACGAGCATGTCCCTGGTATGCCAACGAGCTGTCAATAAAGCGGTCGCATAACACAATTTTATTTTCCTTCATGCTTGGCAGCACTCTCTCGACCAGATGCTGACGTCTTGCAGCTGCATATAATAGTGCTTCAGTTCTCGGATCCATCTCCGTATTATCGCAATCCAGAATAACACTTCTGATCTGTTCGGCAATCTTGATGCCCCCTGGCTCGCGTGTTAAAAGAATGGGAAAGCCCTCTTCCCCCAACTCCCTCGCCAATTTCTGGATAATCGATGTCTTCCCTGCTCCTTCAGGTCCCTCAAACGTAATAAATAGTCCACTCACTAGCTTGTTACTCCTTTACTTCCTTATATATAGAAATATAATTACTTTTTATTCTATCATTTCCCTGAAATCTTGCCCCAAGCCTCTTAAGCTGGCCAAGATATCCCACAACTTCCTCCGTAATTCTTTCTCCCTTTAACAGGACAGGAATACCGGGCGGGTAGGGAATAATGGATTCTGCTGCAACCTTACCTACTGCTTCCTCCAATTTACACTCCATACTAGAAAGCTTCTGCTGCTTATCAAGATGAATCGCAAGCTGACTGATTCTCATCGGGAAAAGTGGCACACTGATCTCTTTCCTGCTACTCTCATTCCCGACGTTCTTTTGCAAAGCTCGTTCTATTCTCTCTATCATATCATGTTTTGCGTCCATAACCGCTAACGGCAAAACAATTAATACATTCCAAGCATCCGCAAGCTCCGAAAACACGCCTTCTTTTTCCAGTACCTTCTGCAATTCGAAGCCGCTCCAGTTCCTCGTCGACCTCATCACTACCTTCAATGGGTCTACTGCTATACTTTTACTCTCTGGAACTACCACGCTTAAGCCATCCAGCTTGTCCAATTCTCTGCGAATCTCTGCAGTTTCCTCTATAATGGCAGATACATCTTCCTTAGTTAAAGCAGCAAGGTAAAATCTCGCCAAATCCAAAGATGCCATTATAGGGTAGGAAGGGCTGCTCGATTGAAGCATCCGTAAATAATAGGCTATCCTTTCTTCACGCACTAAGTTCCCCTTAATATGTAAAAAAGATCCCATTGTCATCGCCGGCAATGTCTTGTGCGCAGAATGCACCACAGCATCTGCCCCCAGTTCCAGCGCAGAAATAGGGAAGGCTTCCCCAAGCACAAAATGAGCACCATGCGCCTCATCGACCAGTACAGGAATCCCTTCCTCATGCACCCTTTCAATGATAGCTTTCAGTTCTATTGATAGTCCATAATAGTTCGGGTTGGTCAAAATAACCGCCTGCACATCTTGGATGGTCTTCAACGCCTCATCCAGCTCATCCAATGCGATGCTTGTCGAAACTTCCACCCCTGAATCATATCCGCATGATAAAAACACAGGCTCCGCACCTGCAAGTTCCAACCCATTCAAAATGGACTTATGGCAATTACGCTGTACCAGCACCCTGCCCCCTCTGGAACATGCCGCCAGAATCATAGCAAGATTCCCGACAGTCGAACCATTCACAAGAAAAAAAGAAGCATCCGAGCCATATAGATCGGCAACCAGCTCCTGACCTTCCTTTATCATTTCCTCCGGATCATGCAAATCATCCAATCCCGAAATTTCCGTTGCATCTATTTTTAAAATATCCCGAAAGTAAGCTTGGCCCTTCTCAGGCAAGACCCTCCCATATTTATGCCCAGGCACATGACCCGAAACAGGGTTTGTCTCCCAATGCTCCTTCAATCTTGAATATATCGGTGTTTTCTGTTGATCCATCTTCATAACCTTCACTCTTTTTCCTTCATTATTAATACCCATTATAGCCGATAGCCAAGCCAACTCCTACCCCTGCCATCTAAAAGCATTTCCCTTTTCTCCCGCAACAAAAATAAAAGCCCCTTTAACAGGACTTTTCTACTCAGGAATAAATTTTAGGAATCGTAATCTTTTTGAGTTTGTGCAGATAAAACCTATACTTCGGATCTTCAGTATCCGTCTGAAGCATATCCTTTTCGCAGTCCGTACAAATAAACTCCGTATAAAGATGGATTCCTCTTTCTTTCTTCTCCTCACAAACAATACACGTTTCCCCAACCGATGAATGAATGGACTCCATATCTCTTTCTCCACCTCCATCCACTAGTCTATCCAAAAGCGCTGACTCTATACAAAATTATCAAAATCACAGCCTACCAAACTCTTACATCTATTGTATGTAGCGCCTACTAGTCTGTGTTTGTCTTGAAATAAAAAGAATGGGCTGTTTTTTTAAAAGACATTATTACCCTCCCTCCCCACACCAGTGCCTTGCCCCTCCATCCACCACCCAACCTCTTTCTCCACCAAACAAAAAAAGAGGGGCCTGGCACTAATAAGTACCCTCCCTAAACAACACTCATCCCAAGAACAAATACCAACAAATCTCCCCCACCCACACCAGTGCCTAGCCCCTCCACAACAACACATCCAAAGACCAAAACACACAAAAAAAAAGACCAGTACCTCATCAGCACTGATCTTTCTCCTAATTTACCTGCCAATTAACTTGATTGATTCCCTCGGTAACTGTTTTTCGAGCGTATGAGGGTACCATTCCGCTTGGTTGATTCCCTCAGTATCGGGATTTTGAGCGTGTAAGGGTATCATTCGGCCTGTTTGATACCCTCACTACCTGGTTTTGAGCGGAGTCAAGATATCATTCTGGCCCTAGCACACCAGTGCCTGGCCCCTCCCTCCACCACACAACCTCTTTCTCCCCCAAACAAAAAAAGAGGGGCCTGGCACTAATTAGTACCGCCCCCCACAACAACCCATCCAAAGAACAAAAAACCAAAAACAAACAAAAAAAGACCAGCACCTAAGCACTGATCTCCCCTCTAAACTTGCCTGGCAACGTCCTACTCTCACAGGGGGACAGCCCCCAACTACCATCGGCGCTGAAGAGCTTAACTTCCGTGTTCGGTATGGGAACGGGTGTGGCCTCTTCGCCATCATTACCAGACATATTCA
>NZ_JBNIKR010000019.1:0-52409 GCF_050107295.1 Sutcliffiella halmapala
ACATCCTCCATCGGTCCATTACGTTTACTCATTTGGACTCCTCCTTTGATACTTCTATGATAATATCTTTTGATTGAGGTGTCCAAATGAGTTAGGGGGCTAAATAGATATCAACGAAATTTTCCGGATATCAACGAAAAACTCTTGGATATCGATAAAACGCATTTTACGACATAATTCGACAAATCCAGCAAGGTCCCCACAATAAAAAAAGCCGCCCGAAAGTCCTCTCTTGCATGACTTTTTCGGACAGCTTGTATCAATTATTTCTGCTCGGCCCATTCCTCGACGTTCCATACCTTTGTTACCCAATCCTCATAGAAGCTAGGTTCGTGGCAGACAAGAAGGATGGTGCCTTTGTAAGCTTTGATGGCACGTTTCAGCTCTTCTTTTGCTACCACATCCAAGTGGTTGGTCGGCTCGTCAAATAGGAGCCAGTTGCTCTCATGCATCATCAGCTTGCAAAGACGGACCTTCGCCTGCTCGCCACCGCTCAATTGGCTCAAGGGACGGGAGATGTGTTCATTTTTCAGACCACAGCGCGCCAGCACGGCACGGACCTGGTGCTGATCCAATGCAGGGAACTCATTCCATACATCATCGATCGGTGTTAGGTCTTTCGCTTTTACCTCTTGCTCGAAGTAAGAAGGGAATAGGAAATCCCCGCGAACAACGGACCCGCCAAGCGGATCGATTTTACCCAAAATCGTTTTTAAAAGAGTGGATTTACCAACCCCGTTGCATCCGACAATGGCAATCTTATCGCCGCGCTCGATTTCCATCGTAAGCTTCGGCAATAGTGGATCAGCATACCCGATTTCAAGATCCTTTGCTTCCACCACATAACGGCTGCTGGCACGGGATTCCTTGAATTCAAAAGTCGGCTTCGCGGAAGTTTCCGGACGATCGATCCGTTCCATGCGGTCCAGTTGCTTCTGACGGCTTTTCGCACGTCCTGTCGTGGAGTAACGCGCTTTATTTTTCGCAATGAAGTCCTCTTGCTTCTTGATGAATTCCTTCTGCTTTTCATACGCGTTGATATGCTGATTTTTATTCAATTCCGCAAGCTCCAGGAATTTCTCATAGGAAGCCGTGTAGCGGGTCAATTTTGAAAATTCCAGATGGAAGATGACATCGACGACGCCATTCATAAACTCCGTATCATGGGAGATTAATAGGAATGCGTGAGGATATTCCTTCAGATAAGAGCTTAACCAGCGGATATGCTCGACATCCAAATAGTTCGTCGGCTCATCCAGGAGCAATACTTGCGGCTGTTCCAATAACAGCTTCGCCAAAAGAACCTTCGTACGCTGTCCGCCGCTTAGGGCAGCAACGTCACGGTCAAGTCCGATTGCATCCAAGCCAAGTCCCCGGGCTGCTTCCTCCACCTTGATATCGAGATTATAAAAGCCGCCGGCGTCCAGATGGTCCTGAATTTCTCCCATCTGTTCCAAAAGCTCTTCCAATTCCTCAGGAGTTGCAGTACCCATCTTGTCCGTGATTTCGTTTAATTCTTTTTCTTTTTCATAAAGTGGAAGGAACGCATCGCGCAGTACATCACGAATCGTCTTTCCAGGCGTCAGGACCGTATGTTGATCCAAATAGCCATAATGCACACTTGGCGTCCATTCCACGCGGCCTGTATCGTATACTATTTCCCCAGTAATAATATTCATCAACGTGGATTTACCAACCCCGTTCGCGCCAACCAATCCTACATGTTCACCCGCAAGCAAGCGCAGACTAACATCCTTGAATAACATGCGGTCGCCAAAACTGTGGCTCAACCCATCTATGCTTAATAAACTCATTCTCGTATCCATCCTATCTCTAAGAGCGTGTTCAAAAAGGAGGATAAAAAGAGCAAAGAAGTTCGAGGAAGCGAAGTCTCGAGCACCGCAGCGTATGATTTATATACGTGAGGAGCGGAGAGACAAGCTGACGTAGAAATTCGAAGCTAATTTTACCGGACTTTTTGAACATCCTCTAAAATATCTACTTTTCATCATACTAAATTCTGCTAGGAAAGGAAAAGAGAAGTTTCTTCCTATTATCGTTATTTTTTTGAACTATTCCCACCCCACTTCATATAAAATAGAAAATAGAGAAAATTGGAAGAGAAGGGGTCCTTACTAGATGAGAGAAAAAAGAATTGCATTGGGAATCGTTTTAGCCTCATTACTTTTAGTGGGATCGGCATTCATCCCTACAGGATACGATGTATTATTTGCCGACGAACCGATTATGCTGGATGAACTTGTCGAATATGAGGATGGCTATGAGCTTGATGGGGAAATAGGGATGACGTATGTATCCTCGCTCGAAAACGTGGTATGGCCTTTTCTACTTCTTGGGTTGCTGTTCGAAGAGGGAGTGGATATCGAACCTGCTGCCACGGAGGAGCTGGATATCGATGTGGAGGATCTTCATTATCAATATGAAATGATGATGGTCCAGTCCAAAATCAAGGCAGAATACAAAGCAAGAGAATATATGGAAGAAACACCGGATCTCAATTTGAGTGGGTTCTATCCGGCCTATCTCGAGCCTGATTGGAAATATAAGAATGAGATTGAGGTAACTGATCTTCTAGTAGGAGTCGATGGGGTGGAGCTCGAATCCTATGAACAGCTCGATCAACTGATCCTTGCTAAGGAACCGGATGAAAAGACAGTATTGACGGTAATGAGGGATGGGGAACGGAATGACATCGAGGTTCGAACCTATCCGGAACGCGACTATTACAACAATACGTTCCTTGGCATGTACGTAGAAGAGGTGTTTGAGCTGGTGGAGGATGAACGGATCGCCTTCAACATTGAAGAGATCGGTGGACCGAGCGCAGGCTTGATGCTGACCTTGACCCTGATCGAAAAGATGACAGAAGAGTCGATGCTTAAAGGCAACAAGATAGCTGGAACTGGGACAATCGAAATGGACGGTTTCGTAGGTCCTATCGGCGGAGTCAAACAGAAGGTCATCGGAGCAGATCTCGCTGGCTATGAATATTTCCTTGTACCAGAAGACAATGATTATGGAAACAATGAAGAAATAGCAAAACAGACGGTAAAAGAAGAAGGACTGTCCATCAAGCTGATTCCGGTCGGCTCATTAGAAGAGGCGGTCGCGGAATTGAAAAAGCTGCCGGAAAAGAAATAGAAGCCAGTCTGAGAGGGCCATCTGGTCTTCTCTTCTTTTTTTGACTAGCTCCATACATTATGCCAAGATGATGGAAGGAATAGGCTAGTTTCGGTTTGTGCCAGGAAAACTAATTATAACTTTTCCCCCTGTGGGTTGGAGTGCAGGGGGTGAGACTCCTGCAGGAATTAGCGGTAGGCTTGAGACCCCACAGGCGAAGCCGAGGAGGCTCAAGCACCGCCCCGCGGAAAGCGAACCCCTCTCGCTGCAACCAACAGGGGTGTTTAACTCAGATACTTGTTAAAAACATCTATCTTAACGAAACAGCCATGTAATAAGAAACGAAGGGATTTGTATTCAATGTCAAAAACAGTAGTACTTGCAGAAAAGCCATCTGTAGCAAGAGATATAGCACGCGTATTGAAATGCGGAAAAAAAGGGAACGGGTACCTGGAGGGAGACCAGTACATCGTTACTTGGGCACTCGGCCATCTGGTAACATTGGCAGACCCTGAAGCCTATGACGCCAAATACAAAGCATGGAAGCTCGAGGACCTTCCTATGTTGCCGAACGAAACGAAGCTGGTCGTCATCAAGCAGACAGGCAAGCAATACAATGCGGTCAAAGCACAGCTGACAAGAAAAGATGTCAAAGAGATCGTCATTGCAACAGACGCAGGGCGTGAAGGGGAGCTTGTTGCCCGTTGGATCCTGGAAAAGGCCCGCATCCAAAAGCCGATCAAGCGTCTCTGGATCTCATCTGTAACAGACAAAGCCATCAAGGATGGATTCAGTCGCCTTCGGAATGGGAAGGAATATGAAAACCTCTATTACTCGGCAGTGGCCCGCGCTGAGGCGGACTGGGTAGTCGGGATGAATGCGACCCGCGCGCTCACCACGAAATACAATGCGCAGCTGTCATGCGGTAGAGTGCAAACACCGACACTTGCAATGATTGCCAAAAGGGAAGAGGAAATACAGAGCTTTGTGCCAAAGGAATACTACGGCATGAAGGCACTCACGGAAAAAGGCTTCCAACTCGTATGGCAGGATGCGAAAACAAAGGAACGACGCAATTTTAACAAAAGTGAAATCGAACGATTGTATGGACAGGTGAAAAATAAGCAAGGCACCATAACAGAGATCTCTAAAGCGGAGAAGAAAAGCTATGCCCCGGCACTTTATGATCTGACTGAATTACAGCGTGATGGCAACCGGATATTCGGCTACTCTGCCAAAGAAACCTTGTCCATCCTGCAGCGCCTGTATGAGCAGTATAAAATAGTCACCTATCCTAGAACGGATTCCCGTTTCATTTCTACAGACATGGTCGACACATTAAAGGAGAGGGTAGAAGCTGTTCGTGCCCATTCCTATAAATCAGTTGCCTCAAAAATTTTATCCAAGCCAATCAAAGGCAGCAAATCGTTTGTCAACAATGAGAAAGTAACGGATCACCACGCCATCATCCCGACGGAGGAAACGGTGCTCTTAAGCAAGCTTTCCGATAAGGAATACAAAATCTATGACCTGATTGTGAAACGCTTCCTGGCAGTATTAATGCCGCCATTCATCTATGAGCAGACGTCTGTTACAGCTACACTTGGCCCGGAGCAGTTTGTGGCAAAAGGGAAAACTGTCATCTCCCAAGGGTGGAAAGAGGTGTTCGGATCGCTTGAGGAGCAGGAAGATGGAAGCGATGGCTATACTGACCAGCTGCTGCCAAGCTTGAATAAAGGGGACTCCCTGTCTATCAGGAAAGTGGAAATCACCACAGGCAAAACAAAGCCTCCGGAGCCTTTTAACGAAGGTACCCTGCTTTCTGCCATGGAAAATCCGGTGAAATATATGGAGCAGTCCGACCGCGAGCTGATCAAAACGATCGGGGAAACAGGCGGTATCGGAACGGTAGCAACCAGAGCGGATATCATCGAGAAGCTTTTCAATAGCTTCCTTATGGAAAAGAAGGGGAAGGGTCTCCATATTACTTCAAAAGGAAGGCAGCTCTTGAATCTGGTGCCGGAGGATCTTAAATCTCCTGCCCTGACCGCAGAATGGGAGCAGAAGCTTGGCCTGATCGCCAAAGGGAAGCTGAAAAAAGCGGATTTCATCAATGAAATGAAGGCCTATGCCAAGGAAATCGTCCATGAGGTGAAAAACAGCTCAGAAAAATTCAGGCATGACAACATTACAGGCAAACGCTGCCCGGATTGCGACAAGCCGATGCTGGAGGTAAACGGCAAAAAAGGCAAAATGCTCGTATGCCAGGACCGTGAATGCGGCCATCGCAAGAATGTGTCGAAGGTGACGAATGCAAGATGCCCGAAATGCCGGAAGAAGCTGGAGTTAAGAGGCGAAGGGGAAGGCCAGATGTTTGCCTGTGTCTGCGGCCATCGCGAAAAATTGAGCACCTTCCAGGAGCGCCGCAAGAAAAATGACTCCCAAAAGGCGTCCAAGCGTGACGTGAATCAATATTTGAAGAAACAGAACCAGGATGAGCCGGTCAATACTGCGCTTGCTGATGCCCTGGCTAAATTGAAGTTGAAATAAGATTGAAGAGGAGGGGTGCTGCTAGAAGCGGCACTCCTTTTTGGTAATAACATATTATTTAATGTTCCGAAAAAGATAGTTTATAATAGATTTATAAACTACAAAGGAATGGTTTAATGAGCGCTCAACATAAATTGAACATAGAGGGGCTTCAATTTGAATGGAATCTGGATAAGGGGGAATTCCTCTTTGAAGGCGAAGACTCTGTTCTTTTTTGGATATCCTCGGCAATGAAAGCATTTTTCGATACCATTGAAGAGGTATCGGGAGCAGAATCCACCTGCCTTGTAATGGAGTCGACAGGCTATCGCCAAGGAGCGGTAGTTGGAAAGTACTTCGAAAACATGACAGATATCAGCATTGAGAAAATTGCGGGCTTAATAACAAATACGTACGCCTCCGCTGGTTGGGGAAAAGCCTATATTCACGATCTGCATGTGGAGAACTACAGTCTTACCGTTCATTTAAAGGATGATTGGGAATACAAAATAAACAAGGCGCAAGGAAAAAAGAAAGGCGGCATTTTCCTGGCTGCACACTACGCCGGTATCTTTACAGGCCTTTTCAAAACGGATATTTGGTACAAGGTCGTCCAGTCCCAAATTGAAGGGCATGAATACTCCATCATTGAATATTTCCCTCAGGAAGTAAATGTGGCAGAAAACATTCATGGCCTTGCACGCAGAAAAGAAGCGGAGCAGATCGCGAAGCTCGAAGGCCTGGTCCAGGAAAAAACAAAAGAACTGAAGGAGCTTGTCCAAACCATTTCCTCACCGATCATACCGGTCCTCGAAGGAATTGTGGTCGTTCCACTTCTAGGCAAATATGATGAAGAACGGGCAGATGAGCTCATAGTCAAGACCTTATACAATTTGCCAAAGCATAAGGCGAGCTACCTTGTCCTTGACCTGACAGGCATTGACCAGAATCTGACCACCTATACAGCAAGCATGATCGAAAAGCTGGGGTCAGCCGCGGAACTGCTCGGAATCAAGACCATCTTGGTCGGGATCTCCGCACAACTGAGCATGGAAATTACAAAGTCTGATATTGACCTGAACCATTTTGATTTCTTCCAGTCCCTGCAGCATGGCATTCATTTTGCCCTTGCGCAGAACGGACGGAGGATCATATAAATATTGACATAAGTATTAAGATTAGAACAAGCACAGCGCCATCTTTCTTCAGATGTTGCTGTGCTTTTCTTATTTTTTAAACCTCTATCCCTCGCAATCGACAATTGTAAAATTTACATTTTTTTAAAAATTTTTGTGGATACTAAAGGAAGGAGGTGAAAAAAATGCCTAATCCATTTGAAGCAGTATGGAATACCTTAAAAATTGCAGTTGATAATGTTGATGAACCGCACACACCCCTACACGTCATGGAAGTCGGAGATTGTTGGAAATATATCACGATGATGGAAGAATTCATCCGTTATGAGGAAATTGGATTGAATACATCCACCGACGATGAAGTCAAGGAGATGTTAGTGGATGTAATTGCTTTATGTAAAGATCAGGTGGGAAAATTGAGTAAATTTATGACAAAAGAAGGAATACCATTACCGGATGTCACTTCCGCAAAGCCTGAATCCAATTCCATGGAAATTCCGTTGGGTGTCAAATTGACCGATGATGAAATTACCAACGGGATTGCCTTTAAGCTAGTTTTATGTATGCAAGCCGCAGCAGTAGGTCAGGCTAACTCCATACGTAATGATGTGGGTATTATGTGGCTTGGGTTTTTCTCCGATTGGGTGACGTTTGGAACCACGTTAAAAACCTTAATGCGCAAACGTGGTTGGATCAAAGTTCCACCATATTATTATCCCCCAGGTTCTCCGAAGCACAACTAATGAACCTCAATTATTATAATATGGAGTCACATGTATTAGGCAATCACCTATTTCTTATCCCCTGCATATGGTAAAAAGGATAGCTTTATGTCAATTATCCTACCAATGAAGGGGTGTTATTTTTGGCAGGGAAAGTGTTGAATTATTATGCTGGCGGCAATACGGCACGTGGATTTTACAGTTTATATGAATCAAACATAGAGGGCTTGGACCGGATTTTCATCCTGAAGGGTGGTCCCGGTACTGGGAAATCCTCCCTCATCAAAAAAATCGGCAAGGCATGGAACGAAAAAGGCTATGACATCGAATTGTTGCATTGCTCCTCCGATACAAAATCAGTCGATGGCCTCATCATCAGGGAACTCGGTGTCGGCATTGTCGATGGAACGGCACCGCATGTCATCGAACCGAAAGCACCAGGGGCCATTGAGGAATATGTCAATTTAGGAGAAGCTTGGAATTCCCGTTTCCTAAAAGAATATAAGACCGAAATAATGGAACTGGCCCAGAAAAAGAAGCAGGCCTATCAGGCAGCCTACCAAACGTTTGCCAGAGCCTTGAAGGTCCATGATGACTGGGAGCGCTATTATATCCATAATATGAGTTTTGAAGCTGCGAATGAGCTAACCCTATCACTGATAGATTCCTTATTTGAAGGGAAGAGTCTGGATAAAAAAGCCGATGTCCGCCACAGGTTCCTCGGTGCAGCCACACCAGAAGGCGCAAGGGACTGTGTACCAAACCTGACAGAAGGTTTGACGAACAGATATTTCATTAAAGGACGTCCCGGATCAGGAAAGTCGACGATGCTGAAAAAGCTGGCCAAAGCAGCCGAGGATAGAGGCTTTGATGTGGAAGTGTACCATTGCGGCTTTGATCCCTACAGTTTGGATATGATCATTTGCCGCGAGCTCGGATTCGCCATTTTTGACAGCACGGCCCCGCACGAATATTTTCCGGAGCGGGAAGGCGATTCAATTGTCGATATGTACGAAATTACCATCAGAAGTGGAACTGACGAGCGCTATGAGAAAGATATCCAGCTCGTCAAAGATCGCTACACAGAAGCCATGAGCGATGCTATCGGGAAGCTTGCCGAAGCAAAAAGCTGGCATGAAAAGCTCGAAGCAATCTACGTAAAAGCGATGGACTATAGCGTAGTGGATGAATGGACGATGAAGATTCAGGCGGAAATAGAGGAGATTGCAGAATCGAAATAGGCACTACAATGTACTCCGAAAGTCAGCTTTGTTGGCTTTCGGGTTTTTAATTTTACTGATAAGGGGGAGAGGGGGAGGCGCGAATTTTGTCACTTTTTGCTTGCGGGCGGAAGCATGCCTTTATCGGGCGGAAAATTTGATTTCCGGGCGCAAACCTCCCTTTTCCGGGCGGAAATCAAGATTACCGGGCGAAAAACGTTCATTTCCGGGCGCAACCGCAAAATCGGTGATATAAAGAGTATGTAATTTCGGTGCCGCCATCCTACATAAGTCCGAAAACCACCTTCCGACAATCGCAATCGCTTTAAAAATACCTAAAAATAGCCATCCGCACAAAACGGATGGCCCACTAACATCTATATCCGAACCCGTACCTCCACACCAAAGTGATCGGACACGACCTCTTTATTTTCCCCGTTAAACACCACCCGCGACGAGTCTACTGCAACCTGCTCGCTTGCCAGGATAAGGTCGATCCGGAGATCCTGCTTGTTCTCATCCCAGCCGGCAATTTTGCCCCGCACTGTGATGCCGGAATCCTTCTCCTCAGCAAGGAGGTATGTGTCATACAAACCATACTCCACTGTCAATAGCTCATAGCCTTCCCCTTTGATATGGGCACTGTTATTGAAGTCGCCCATCAAGAAAAATGGAGCAGAGCCTGATTTCACCTCAGAAAGAAGCTGGTCGATCTGATAGCGGGCAGGCTCCTCTTCATCAGTCCACCAGCCTAGGTGACAGGTATAGAAGGCAAGCTCCCTCTCGCCATATTCCACCGTCACGCCAACAATCTTCCTGGTTTTCCAATAGTCCGTATCCTCACCCTTGGAAACAAAGAAAGAATGGGACTCAACAATTGGAAGCCTCGTCAGGATTGCAAGCCCTTCTTCATATGTGTCATATCCCATATGGGCGAAATCCCAGACTAGTTGATAGTCGGGGACTCCAAGCTTCGCAAGCTCCTGCTGCAGCACAAGGCCGAAGTTGTTTTCTTTTATATTATCTTGAACGAGGGGCGCATCGATGCTCTGACTAACCTCCTGAAGAGCAATGACATCGTATGCTTTTTCCTTGATGGTTTGGGCGAGATGCTGAATTTTCTCCATTTGATTCTCTTCCTGCCAGGAGTGGCAGTTTAAGGTTAGTAGGTTCATTCTATTACGCTCCTAACAAATCTTGGATATCCGATTTGATTACATCGGCTTTTGGTCCGTAGATGGCCTGGACGCCTTTGTCTTTAACAATTAGTCCAAGTGCGCCATTTTCTTTCCATTTCGATTCCACTGCTACCTTCTCACGATCTTTTACCGTTACACGAAGGCGGGTCATACATGCATCCACATCGTCAATATTGCTTGCTCCACCTAATAATTCGATGATCGCAGGTGCCAAGGAGTCATTTGAAACAGTTGCAGATGAACCGCCAGCGCCTTCCTCCTGCTCGATATAGTTCCCGTTGCGGCCAGGCGTCGGGAAATTGAATTTCTTGATCAGGAAGTTTGCTACTGCAAAGTTTAATCCAAAAAATACAAGACAAGCAATCACAAAGTTAACAAGGTCGAGCCAAAGGCCAGCTTTTACAATCATCGGAGTACGAGTCAAAAGCTCGATCACACCAAAGGCATGGACACGGATGTCGATTACATCCACGATTGCAAAGGCAAGTCCTGTCATGATTGCATACACCACATAAAGCAATGGAGCGGCAAACATGAACATGAATTCAATCGGCTCTGTTACACCAGTCAGAAATACTGCAAGGCCAGCAGAGAAGAACATGGACTTGTACTTTTTGCGCTTGTCCTTGTCCACATTGCGGTACATCGCATACGCAATACCGATCAATGCTGCGCAGGAAAGAATCATTTGTCCCACTTTGAAACGCGCTGGAACGACTTCTTTCAACAGTGCTTCATAGGACTCTTTATCCCCGGCAGATAGATAGTTGTTCAAATCCGCAATCCAAGCAAGCCATAGTGGATCTTGACCATATACTACCTGGCCGGCATTGCCGCCGGTCGCAATCGTATACGCTCCACCAAGCGCGGTATAGTTCATTGGTACCGTTAACATATGGTGCAATCCAAATGGTAATAACAGACGCTCTAATGCACCGAAAATGAATGGTGCAATAATTGGAGCCGTGTCACGGGAAGTTGCAATCCAACGGCCAAAGTCATTCAGTAAGCCTTGAATGAACGGCCATACAAGAGATAGTACGATTGCTGCAACGACAGATCCGACAATAACTACGAAAGGTACGAAACGTTTTCCATTAAAGAAGGATAGCGAATCAGGTAATTTACTATAGTTATAAAATTTATTGAATAGGTTTGCGCCGAGGAAACCGGCAATGATCCCGACGAATACTCCCATGTTCAAAGCAGGTGCACCAAGAACAGAAGTGAAATAATCGCCTACAATCAATTCCTGGCCGAATAGTGACGTGAAAGTCGCTTCCGGATCAGCAAGCATATCATTATTTACCCCAAAAATAGCTCCGGTAATACGGTTGATCAATACGAATGCTATCAATGCTGCGAACGCACCGCCAGCACGTTCCTTCGCCCACGATCCACCGATCGCTACAGCGAATAGGATGTGCAGATTGGTAATGATGGCCCAACCGATATCCTCCATCACTCTTGCAATCGTTTGCACAAGCGCGATGTCTCCACCAGTCATGCCAACCAACTTGCCAAGGGAAATCATAATACCAGCAGCTGGCATAACTGCCACTACGACTAGCAACGCTTTCCCGAATTTTTGCCAAAAGTCGAAAGACAAAAAGTTCTTCATATTAACAGCCTTCTTTCTTCATATGTAGTATATAAAACTTGAAAACGAATTCATTTTTGTGCAATTTTAATGCAACTTTAGTGCAACCGTTTGCATTTTTCTATTGTAAGAGATGTCCTATCACAATGCAAGTAAAAAATTTAACATTCATCTAAATTTAACAAAGTATATTTATTTGTAAAAAGTGTTATTTTGAGAAAATTATTTATTGGCGCAATAGTCTTTCTTTCGCGGATTCCCTATACATCCATTTAGAAAAGAAGTAAACTATGTACCGTACGAAGATGGACAATAAAGGAGAACCTATACATGAAAAAATGGATGAGCATACTATTGACAGCTTTAGTTAGCATCGCTGTTTTGGCAGGATGCAACACTGAAAATAAAAATGATTCAAAAGAAACGGAAGCAAGTGCAGCTTCTGATAATGATAACGATAGCAAGGAGATTACAGCATTAGTCGGTCTTCAAATGGAAATGATCCATACCATCCGCAAAAATTTAGAACCTGTGACAGCATATGAACAATCCCAAGATGCAGCGTTGCAGGAACAAGCGGTATCCTCGAGCAAACTTATTGCAAACGAGCTTCGCGGACTGGAGATCCCTTCCGACTTAAGCAAAGAGCTTCAAGGAGATATGAAGGAATCCGTTGAATTGCTTGCACTTTATTTCGAGGAGCGGGCGGCAACATTAAAGCCTGATGCAGACCTGACAGCAATGGAAGCGGCATTTGCAGCATTCCATGAGAAGATCGGAGCAACATTCGAAAAGGCTGGATTGCATGCGCCTAATTTCGAGAAGGATGTAAACTAATTACATTATAAGGAGCCACCTGTCGAAGAAATTGCGGCAGGTGGCTTTTTTTTGCTATATCTCCGAGGTTGTTGCCCTTGAAATCGGATTGCTTTTCACGTTATGCACAAAAAACAATGGTTTACGCGCAAAAATATAAATATATGCACAAAAAATTAATTTTATGCACAAAAAATCAGATTTACACTTAAAAATGGGTGTCTTATGCACAAACCGCAGGATTCGCCAATATTCGCCATAGTTCCCAGCGGACAACATCATTCAATCTATAATTGACCAAGCAACTCACAACATATCTCTAACTTCTACCGCATAACATAGCACAGACATATTTAGCTATCCGAAAGACTTGTTTAATCCTGAGTTTCATGATAGGATTTATCTAAATTAATAGTTATTTTCTTATCCAGAGAGGTGGAGGGACTGGCCCGATGAAACCCGGCAACCGCACAGGTGTGTGCAGGTGCTAATTCCAGCAAGACAATTTGTTCTTGGCAGATAAGTAGATGGACGGGTTCCCATTCCAAACTTCTTCTTATCGAAGAAGTTTTTTTATTTGCCAAAACGACTACAAACGAGGGGAAGATAGGGGATGAAGTTTGGTTTTTGGTTACCGATATTTGGCGGTTGGTTGAGAAATGTGGATGATGAGCAGATGCCGCCTACCTTTGATTATGCAAAAAAGGTCATTCAGCAGGCGGAAGGGCTTGGCTATGATACGACATTGATTGCAGAGCTATTTTTAAATGATATAAAGGGTCCCCAGGAGGATAGCCTGGAGGCTTGGTCAACGGCTGCGGCACTTGCTGCTGTGACGGAGAAAATCGAGATCATGACTGCGATTCGTCCCGGCTTCCATAATCCTGCGATAGCGGCAAAAGCGATTGCAAATATTGATCATATCAGCAATGGACGCCTTACCTTGAATGTCGTTTCTGCTTGGTGGGAGGAGGAAGCGCGGCAATATGGCGGCATTTTCACCGAGCATGATGAACGGTATGAACGGACGAAGGAGTTCATTGATGTGCTAAAAGGGCTGTGGACCGAGGATTCCTTCAGCTATGACGGCAAGTACTATCAGCTAAAGGAAACGAAGCTTTTTCCAAAGCCTGTGCAGCGTCCTAATCCGATCCTCTACGCAGGGGGCGAGAGTCCGAAGGGGAAAGAGGTCATCTCCTCCTATTGTGATGCGTATGTCATGCATGGCGGAACGGTGCAAGAGGTTGCCCGCAAAATAGAAGAAATGAAAGAGCGCAGAAGAAACACCGAGCACCCTCCTTTCCATTCGTTCGGGATGGCAGCCTATGTCATCTGCCGCGATACAGAGGAAGAGGCACAGCAGGAGCTTGCTAGAATAACAGATGTGAAGGAGTCCAGTGCCTATGCTGGCTTCAAGGATTTCACCAGCAAGTCGCAGCTGGAGCAGCAGATTCAGTTGCAGGACTATTCGGTATCCAATAGAGGGCTGCGGCCTAACCTGATCGGTACACCGGAACAGATTGCTGCGAAAATAAGAGAGTATGAAGACGCTGGCGTGGACCTGCTCCTGCTTCAATTTTCCCCGCAGCTGGAGGAAATGGAACGCTTTGCCCAAAAAGTGATGCCCCTGGTGGTAAATGAGTCACGGCTTGCCCAAACAGAGCTGCAAAAATGAGCATAAGCTGTACTAGGAGACTTGCAGAAATTGGAGGAAGATACGATGAAAAAGATATATATCCTACATGAAAACAAAGAATGGACCAACCATTTGACCGATAGATTAAAAGAATTGGACCTGCCATTTGAGGAGTGGCACCTGGACGAAGGGCTTGTTCCATTGGTCGAGGCCCCGCCTGAAGGGGTATTTTATAACAGAATGAGTGCATCCTCCCACACAAGGGACCACCGCTTTGCACCGGAATTGACGGGGGCAGTGCTTTCGTGGCTTGAGCATCATGGCCGAAAAGTGTTGAACGGCAGCCGTGCGCTTCAGCTTGAATTGAGCAAGGTGAATCAGTATACAGCCCTTGAGAAACAGGGGATTCGCACACCGAAAACGATTGCGGCAGTCGGAAAAGCCAATATAATCGAGGCCGCAAAGAAACTGGGATCCGAGGCGTTCATCACGAAGCACAATCGCGCCGGAAAAGGGCTTGGCGTCCAGCTTTTCCAATCCACGGCAAGCCTTGAGGAGTATTTGTATGGGCCGACCTTCGAGGAACCGGTTGATGGGATCACGCTGATCCAGGAGTATATCGAGTCACCGGAATCCTATATTACAAGATGCGAGTTTGTAGGTGGCAAGTTCCACTATGCGGTGAGGGTCGACACGTCTGAAGGCTTTGAGCTTTGCCCGGCAGACGCCTGTCAGATTGGCGATCTGTTCTGTCCGGTCGGGGAAGAAGTGGAAGAGAAGCCGAAGTTCCGCATTGTCGAGGATTTTGTCGATCCTATCATTGAAAAATACGAGGCATTCCTGAAAGAAAACAACATCCAGGTTGCCGGAATTGAATTTATCCGAAACGCAAATGGCGAAATTTACACCTATGACGTCAACACAAATACGAACTACAATGCCGATGCCGAAAAAGTGGCAGGGAAATTCGGCATGCTGCAATTGGCAAAACTGCTTGGTGAAGAGCTGGAACGAGTATAATCAAAAAGGTGCCTGACCCTTTGAGGGGTCAGGCACCTTTTGCATCTTTTTTTTAGAAAAAGATATGCGCCATGATTGCGATGACTGGCAGCGTAATCAATGTACGCAGGATGAAGATGATGAACAGGTCCTTGAATGATACTGGTACCTTGGATCCAAGTAATACGCCACCGACCTCGGAAAGGTAGATAAGCTGTGTCACGGAAACGGTTGCGACCACAAAGCGGGTCAGTTCGCTTTGAATATCGGCACCCAAAACGGAAGGCAGGAACATATCGGCAAATCCGACCATCATGGTTTCGGAAGCCGCCTTCGCCTCAGGAATCTGCAACAGTTCCAATAGCGGGATGAATGGTACTCCCAACCAAGTGAATAGCGGCGTATTTTCCGCTAAAATGAGGGCGATTGTACCGAACGCCATGACGATCGGCGCGACACCCATCCACATATCAAGGACGTTTTTTCCGCCCTCGATGAAGAATTTGCTGATGCTTCTATTTTTCGCAGCACGTTCCACAGCCAGGGAGAAACCCCATTTTAATGGTGTGTAACCCTCTGGAATCAATTCTTTCTCTTCTTTTTCCTCACCGTTGTAATAGGTATCAGGCTTCCAGGAAAGTGGCGGAATACGCGGCATGATGATGGCAGCAACCAGTCCTGAAAGTGCAACCGTCACGTAGAATGGAACAAACATTTTCGCAAGGTCGACCTGGGATATGACAATCAGACTGAACGTAATGGAAACAACGGAAAAGGTCGTCCCGATAACCGCCGCTTCACGCTTTGTATAGTAGCCCTCTTCATATTGCTTACTCGTCAATAGCACCCCGATTGTCCCATCCCCAAGCCAGGAAGCCATCGTATCGATGGAGGAGCGCCCTGGTAGAGTGAAAATCGGTCGCATGATTTTCGTCAACAAAGCCCCGAAGAACTCCAATAATCCATAATTCAAAAGCAGAGGTAAAAATAATCCGGCAAATAGGAAAACGGTTAATAGAATAGGAAGGAGTTCAAATAATAAAAGTCCTCCAGTCACGTCACTCCAAACAGCCTCTGGTCCAAGCTTGAACAATGTCATAATGGCAAAAACCATTCCGACAATGCGTGTCACTGTCCAGAACAAGGAAACATTCAACAGTGAATTGAAGAAGCCAGGTTGTTTCGTATAAGAAGGCTTCGCGAGCTTTGTAAAGACAGTCGCAATAGCAGTAATGGTAATGATGGCTGTCATGATATATGGTATTGTGCCTCCAAGCTGATCTTGCAGCTGCCCGGATAGAATGGCAATAGGTATGGTGATTTCATCCTTATAGGAAATGGGGAACATGAATAACAGGATCCCGATTAGTGATGGAATAAGAAATTTTAAGATATCAATCGTGCGATAAGATGGTGTATTTTTCAATGTAGATTCTCCTTATGCGTAAATATGCAACGTTAGTTATTTTAATACATTTCTCCTATTTTTCAAAGGTAGTTATTGGAAGAGGTGAAAGTTTTCCCTTTTACTTTCCCTAAAAGTAACGAAAACAAACCCAAAAAAGATACCGGAGATGACTTTAGTTGGCAAAATCCAGTATCTCCAGCTCTTTATGCTTTCTGAGATCAATAAAATGATCATCGATTTTAATGATTGGCAGATGAGGCTCATCCGTATGGATAAAAATGATTTCTCCATGCTTACCATTGTTTAATAGCACTTCATCGCGAATATGATTGGAGAAAATGTATCGGACGAAAGGATAAACAATAGCAGGATTGATGCGATTATAGCTTGCTTCTTGTATCAGGATCTTGCTTGTGACAAAAAGATTCTGTTTTGGCCGGTAGCTGCGTTCGGACGATAGGGCATCATACATGTCCGCCACGGAAAGTATCTGTACAAAATAAGGAATCCTTTCATGCTTGATCCCGGTTGGATAGCCGCTGCCATCAAGACGCTCATGATGCAGCAATGCACCCTGTAGGATATGGGGATCAATCGTTTTATTCTTCCGCAGAAGCTCGTAGCCCAGTGTCGTATGCCTTTGAATTTCGTTCCATTCACTTTCCGTCAGACGCCCCGGCTTTTGCAGAATGGTTTTGTCTATCAATAGCTTTCCTACATCATGAAACAGACCCATCTGACCAAGGAGTTTTATTTTTTCCTTGTCGAGACCCATGATTTTACCTATCAGGGACGCATATATGCCCACATTCAGGCTGTGCGAATATGTATAGTTATCATAGCTTTTTACTTGTTCAATATATCGAATGAATACAGGATCCTCGACCAGCTTGTCCACCAAAGGTGCAAGCATCTGATGAATCTCTTCCAATGGAGGCAGATTTTCTCGTTCCATTTTTGAGAAAATTGTCTGAAACGCGCTGACACTATTATGGTAAATATTTTTCACATGCTGGAAATAATCCTTGGAAAGGTGATGCGGCTGCTCCACCAATAGACGCTGGTCAAAATAGTAGTCATGGTTCTGCAGACTTTCCACATGCTTTTTAGTCAAGATAGTGCCTTTTTTCAACAAAAGATTTCCTGATACAGAATAGATGTCATCTATTAGGATTTTACCGATATGTTTTGAGGAAATTCTCATAGCATTCTACCTCGCCTAAACCTTTAATAATACTCTTATCACATCGATTTTAACATTTACAGGCCAATAAATCTATATTTTTCAAAATAGTCAGCAAATTATTTTCGCAGTATAATATTTGAAATATCCTGAAGGAATACTATAGGATAGGATTCAAGACATAAATTACATAAGAAGGTGAACAGATTGGTAAAATGTATTGCGATTGATATGGATGGAACGTTATTAAATAATAATCATGTAGTAAGCGAAGAAAATGCAAAGGCCTTAAAGGTTGCGCAAAGAAACGGCGTAGAAGTTGTCATTGCCACCGGACGGTCCTATGGAGAAGCGAAGAATGTCCTGGTAGAAGCGGGGATACACTGTCCGATCATCTGTGTCAATGGAGCAGAAATGCGTTCGATGGAGGGAGAGGTTGTAGCTATCAGCCCCTTGATGAACACACAAGTAGTGGAACTGGCTGAGATTCTCGATAAACATGATGTCTACTTCGAGCTCTATACGCAAAGCGGAACCTATTCCAAGGACTACGACAAGGCGGTTGCCACCCTTATGGACATTTTCATGTCGGTGAATGAGGAAAACGACTATGAGGAAGTGCTCAGGGCAGCAAAGGAAAGAATGGAAGACGGCAGAACGAAGCTGGTGGACAGCTTTGATCCAATTCTTAAGGACGAAACAACCATCATTTTCAAGCTGCTTGCCTTCTCATTGGATAAGAAAAAGCTAGAGGCGGCACGAAGCGAGCTGACTGAAACAGGACATGTGGCAATCAGCTCCTCCGGTAAGGACAACCTGGAGATCACCAGCAAGGAAGCGCAAAAAGGGATAGCCTTGTCGGTCTTCACCAGCGAGCGTGGCATTTCCATGGAGGACACAATGGCAATCGGGGACAACTACAATGATGTCTCCATGTTCGAACGCGTTGGCCGTGCCGTAGCAATGGGTAATGCACCAGAAGGCGTAAAAGCCAAAGCCCATATGGAAACCGACACCAACATCAACAGCGGCGTCGCCAAAGCCGTGCTTGAGGTATTGGGGTAGGAGTAGGATTGGATTGGTAAATAATTTGTAGTGGGGGCGGTGCTGAGTAGTACCAGGCCCCTCTTTTTTTGTTTGGGGGAGAGAGAGGTTTGGTGGTGGATGGAGGGGCCAGGCACTGGTGGTGTGGGATTATGTGTTTGTTTTGTTGTTTGGATTAGTGTTTTGGTTCGCCCCTGTTGGTTGCAGTGCAAGGGGTGAGACTCCTGCGGGAGGAAGGGACAAGGGAGACCCCGCAGACGCGCAGCGTCGAGGAGGCTCCCGGACCGCCCGCGGAAAGCGAACCCCTGGAACGGAAACCAACAGGGTGTTTAATGTGGACACAATAGTTCCCCGAAAACGTTTCCGGTAAATTAACCATTGTTCAGCACCCCCTCATCCTCTATAATAAACTAGTTGTAAAAAACGATGTTTTCGCATACATTGTGGCTTTTAACGTATCTCATGTATACACGTAAATTCATTTGCTTTCGTGCTCTTTTCTCTGCAAACCAATTAATTTTCTTTGGAATACGACAGGGATAATTGCTGAGAAAAATCCAAAAGCCGATTTTTCTCGGACAAAAGCAATAAACTTAACGAAAAGAGCCTAAAAGAACGGAAAAAGGGGGCCTCCAGATGAAGTTTCGTGCTTCTGCTGTGCAGTATCATTTGCATACCATCAATAGTTTTGAAGAATTTGCAAATCAAGTGATCCATTATGTAAAAACAGCCGCTGAAATTGACGCGGATTTCGTATTGTTTCCTGAATTTTTGACCACCCAATTACTCTCGTTTCCAGTTGACGGAAGAGAGCAGACGATAAAAGATCTCCCGTCCTATACGGATTTGTATTACCAGCTATTTAGCGGTATTGCCAAGCAGACGGGCATGCACATCATCGGGGGAACCCATGTTATTGAAAAAGAGGGCAAGCTCTATAACGCTGCACACCTCTTTTATCCGGATGGAACAATTGCCATTCAGACGAAGCTTCATCTGACACCGACGGAGGTTCAGGAATGGGGTATCACACCTGGGGAAGGCTTGCAGGTGTTTGAGACGGAAAAGGGCACCATTGCGATGCTGACCTGCTATGATATCGAGTTTCCGGAGGTTGTGCGCCTCGTGAAAGCAATGGGGGCGGATGTGGTATTCTGTCCATCCTGCACCGACGACCGCCATGGCTTCCACAGAGTGCGCTATTCCTGTCATGCCCGCACTATCGAGAATCAGGTATATGTGGTGACAACCGGCACGATCGGTTCTTTGCCGACAGTCGACTTTATGCGCGGCAACTTCGGCCAGGCAGCGATTATTTCACCGAATGATGTTCCCTTCCCGCCAAGAGGCATTGTGGTGGAAGGCGAATTGAACCAGGATATGATTGTTACGGGAGACCTTGATATCGCCCTTTTGGAAAAAGTGAGACAGAGTGGATCTGTAACAACTTGGCGGGATCGCCGTTCTGACTTGTACCCGGATTGGGAGCAGCTTGCAAAGGGATCTGTGAATAATTAGAGTAAACTATTTGACAAACAGGGTGTTGTCATATATTTTTAAAAAATAACAAGATGGATTGTGACTGGTAAAGCAGGCAAGACCTAATACGAAACCGGATAAACCCCGGGCGTGTTGGGTCTTTTTTATTTTCCTGACAATTCAGACCTTTAGGAGGAAAAAGATATGTCATTCTTGAAAAAGCTTTTCGGAAAAAACGAAGTGAAAACAGCAGAGGTATTGGTTGCGCCGATTACAGGAAAGGTGCTTCCGCTTGAAGAGGTTCCAGATCCTGTTTTTGCTCAAAAAATGATGGGTGACGGCATCGCAATCGAACCAACGGAAGGAACAGTCGTTTCCCCGGTAAATGGTGAGATTGTACAATTCTTCCCGACCAAGCATGCCATCGGGATCAAATCGGAAACAGGCGTGGAGGTCCTTATCCATGTAGGACTAGAAACGGTAGGCATGAAGGGTGAAGGCTTCGAAGGATTGGTAAATGTGGGCGATAAAGTAACAGTGGGTACGCCATTATTGAACTTTGATATCGAGCTGATTAAAGAAAAAGCGAAGAGCATCGTGACACCAATCATTTTGACAAACGGTGACATCCTCGAAAAAGTGCAGAAGCATGATGTGCAGGATGCATTCAAGGGTGCAACGGCGCTTGTGGATTGGAAGGTTAAAGACTGAATTTGTTGGTGGAGAACTGCTAAGGAAATTTAATAAAGTGATGCAATTCGTGCATACTAGCAAAAGAGAAGCGAGATAGCTTCTCTTTTTGATGGTCTTTTGGCGAAATTTGTCGAATATCTAATAACTGAAAAACAACCAACAACCCCAAAAGGAGGGAAATCAAATGCAAGTGGTCATCTATCTCATTTTGACATGGACTTTTGCAGCATTCTTCCTATTTCAGAGAAAATCACTATCACTTGTAGAAAATTTATTTCTATTTTTTTTCTTCCTTTTTATAAATAAAAACGTCATTACGATGCTTAGCTTGAATTTTAGCATGATTGAGTACTCTAAAGAGCCCCATCTGTTCATTTGCTTCTGGTTTCAACGCACCCTCGTTTATCCTCTTTTGTTACTGATTTTTGTCAATCGAGTGTTTGAGAAGTCGCCTATTTATAAGGTGGGTGGTGTACTTTTATTTATCGGAATCGGGATATTGATGGAGTTAATATCCATTAAATTGGAGGTAATTACGTATACCAATTGGAACTTTGGATGGACATTTCTTATATCCATCATCTATTTGTGCACAACGCTTGGAATCGCGAAGGCGTTTCGGTATTTCATACTTAGAGAAGGTGAGTTGAAGGGATGATAATAATGAAATGGTGGACCCTTGCCTCAACTGTTATCTATGATCATGCGTTTAATTCAAATGAGTGGTTCATTCTAATAAGTATTCTTGTTGGTTATTCGCTACTATTTATACTTCCAAAGCGGTTCCCAACTACCTACACTGTCCTCTTCTTATTTATTGGCATGAACAGCGGAATGGTATTTGATCATACGATAAGCATTCCTCCATTTGATTTTTACGATGTGAATGACAGTTCCAAATTTGAAATTTATGACTTTTTGTCTTACATTATGTATGGCCCATACGGGTATTTTTTCTTTTACCTCTACGATTACTTGAAGCTCAGGCGCTATCGAACCATGCTATATATTATCAGTTGGTCGATTACAGCAATGGTTGTAGAGTGGGTGGCTTACAATCTGGGAGTATTCCATTATAAGGCTGGCTATAAGTTTATCTACTCTTTTCCATTTTACTTTTATGTTCAAAGTGTCACGTTAGTGCTGTTCAATTTTATCATGAAAAAAGCTCCCCCTAACAAGTAGGAGAAGCTTGAACGTACTGTTATAAAAGTAAAAATGCCAGGGAGATGATTACTCCGCTTATGAATAGGACAATGACACAGAACCCCATGATGTCCTTGGCCTTTAAGCCGGCGATTGCCAGGGCAGGCAATGCCCAGAAAGGCTGGATCATGTTCGTCCAGGCATCTCCCCACGCAACTGCCATTGCCGTTTTGGCAACAGATACGTTAAGGGACTGCGCTGCTTCCAGCATGATAGGGGCCTGAACCGACCATTGTCCTCCTCCTGATGGAACGAAGACGTTCACGATACCAGCACTTAAAAAGGTGAAGAAATGGAAGGTGTGCTCATTGGAAATGGAGACAAATGCCTCTGACATGACTCCAGCTAAACCGGAAGCTACCATCATTCCCATGATCCCTGCGTAGAAAGGGAATTGAATAATGATGCCGCTTGCACCTTTTACCGCATTCATCACCGCTTCAAGGAAATGCTTAGGACGCCAGTGGAACAGAATGCCCAGGAACAGGAATAGGAAATTGACGATATCCAGGTTCAATTTGAAGCCATTATCTGCAAAATAAAGAAATAGGAAAAATAGCCCCATCACTGAAACGAGCAGGGAAAGAATCCAACTGTTCTCCAGGCGATCCGCTGGTGTAAGCGCAGCTTTTTCAACGGTTGCAGCCTGCAGACTTGAAGAGTCTTCCAATATGGCAGGGTCGACAGTGATGGTTTCGTTTTTGGAAGGCATCATTAAACGGTTCAATAGTGGCAGCGTAATAAATAGAGCCGCAATGATAGCCAGGTTGAATGGAGCGAAAATGGTTTGATCTGTGCTGATGACACCGATTAAATCCTGTGAAAAGTGGCCCTCTGTCGCAATGGTAAGCGGGATGGATCCTGAAAATCCGCCATGCCAGACAATGAAACCGCTGTAAGCGCTTGCAATCAATAGCCTGTAGTCTACGTTCTCCACACGTTTTGCCAGTTCCTTTGCAAACAATGCCCCGATAACGAGCCCGAAGCCCCAGTTAATCCAGCTCGCCACGATGGAAACGATGGTTACGATAATGATGGCCGAGCCTGGCGACTTTGCCGTGGACGCAAGACCACCAAGCATTCTTTTAAAAATGGGACTGCTGGCCAGCACATGCCCGGTTACAAGAACAAGCACCATCTGCATCGAGAAGGCGAGTAGAGCCCAGAAGCCTCCGCCCCAATGCTTTGCCATATCTACAGGACCGCTGTCGGTGAAAAGAAGACCCAATCCGAATACCACAAACGTTAAAATGATGACAAACAAAAATGGATCAGGTAGATAGCGCTGCATCACACGATTGAAAAAAGAAGTGATTCCTTTCATAATAAATTCCCCCTGTTTGACAATTTTTGATATAACCCATCCCTCTTTTACAATTCTCTATTAGCATTTATATTCCTCTTTTTTAAAGGGTAGTCCAAAAAAGAATGCACCTTCCATTTGGAAGGTGCATTTCTACTACTTATTCATTCTGTTTCGCCGTGAAAGTCCCGGTTCTTTTCGCAATGCTTTAAACAGGGAATAGCACATGGCAATCAGTATGATGGTGAATGGTAGTGCCGACACAAGAGAGGCGGTTTGGAGTCCTTCGAGCCCGCTTGCCAATAGGAGGACGGCTGCGATCGATGCCATCAGGGTTCCCCAAATGACACGTAATAATAAAGGAGGATTCAAGCTGCCCCCTGAGGTCATCGTTCCCAGAATATACGTTGCAGAATCCGCTGATGTAATCAGGAAAGTGAAAATCAGCAGGATGGATATTACAGATAGGATAAATGTGAACGGCAGTTCTGCAAAAGTTGCAAACAAGGCGCTGGTTACATCTTTATCCACGGCCTGCGCAATTTGCGTCCCTCCGAACAGATCGAAATGAAGGGCGGTTCCTCCAAATACAGCGATCCATAACAGGGCAATCACCGGTGGAATGACCAAAACCCCAAAAACAAACTCCCGAATCGTTCTCCCTCTGGAAACCCTGGCAATGAAGGCGCCGACAAATGGTGACCACGCAATGGCCCATGCCCAGTAGAAAATCGTCCAATCCCTGACCCATGTACCGCCTTTATATGGCGTCAATCTAAGGCTTGTTGTAAAAAATGTCGAGATATAGTCCCCTATCCCTAGTGTAAATGTGTTAAGAATGAATACAGTAGGACCGGCAAAGAAGACAAAGACCATCAACAGCAATGCCAATGTCAGATTCAAATTGCTCAAATACTTGATTCCGCGTTCGATCCCAGTTGTAGTGGAGGCCAAGTAAAGAATCAATAGTACAAAAATAATGATCAACTGAACGGTTGCATTATTGGGAATGCCGAAGACGACATTCAATCCGCCGTTGATCTGCAGGATTCCAAGTCCAAGTGAAGTCGCAACCCCCATCACCGTCGCAATGACAGCTAGGATATCAATGGGCTTTCTTATGTAATGTCTATTTTTTGTACCGATAATCGGATTTAATGTGGTGGAAATGAGTCCATCTTCCTTTTTGCGGAATTGAAAATATCCGATCGCAAGGCCGACTATCGTGAATACGGACCACTGACTTAATCCCCAGTGGAAAAAAGAATACTGCATCGAAGCTCGGGCAGCCTCTTCGCCGAGGGCGTCAATCGTCTCGCGTGGCGGAGTGAAGAAGTGGCTCATCGGTTCTGCTATTCCCCAGAACACAAGACCTATTCCAAAACCGGCGCTGAACAGCATGCCAATCCACGTGAAAAAAGAAAACTCCGGACGATCCTCATCCTTGCCCAACCTGATTTTTCCGTATTTTGATAGTGCGAGCACAATACAGAATAGCACAAAAAATAATACCGATAGCAAATAGAACCATCCGAATGCATAGGTGGTGAAGTTGAAAATTTCGCTTGCCACTGCTGCGAACGCTTTAGGTGCTACAGCACCAATTACTACAAGCAATGCTATTGCAATTGCTGAAAACCAAAAAACTACATCAAGCTTTCTAATAGAAATCTCCCCCAATATGTATGTTAAGAAAAGTGCATCAGTCTACTATTCCCTAGCTCCGACTGATTTACTCGTGATTCTCTGAAAAAAGAGCTCCTTCTGGAAATCCTCCTCAGGAACTGATTTAATGGGAAGTAAGATTGCCCACTAGAGGAGGAGCAGGGATGAACCCTACGATTGAAACCATTTTACAGCACCGATCGATTCGAAAATTTGAGGACAAACCATTATCGGATGAACAGATCAGAAGCATCGTGGAATGTGCACAGGCCGCTTCCACCTCCAGTTTCATTCAGGCCTACTCGATCATCGGAGTGAAGGATAAGGTGAAGAAAAAGAAGCTGGCTGAGCTTGCCGGGAATCAGTCCTATGTGGAGCATAGTGGGCACTTTTTCGTATTTTGTGCCGATCTTCATCGCCATGAAACGATAGGAGAAATGGAAGGAACGGATGTGTCCGGCTCCCTAGAGAGCATGGAGAAATTCATGGTTGCCGTCATCGATGCATCGCTCGCTGCACAAAATGCTACACTTGCAGCGGAATCCATGGGTCTAGGGATCTGCTATATCGGCGGCATCCGTAATAATATGGAACAGGTGACAGAGCTGCTTGGAATCCCAAGCCATGCCATGCCGCTCTTCGGCCTAGCAGTCGGGTACCCGGCTCAGCAAACCGATGTTAAGCCCCGACTTCCATTTGAACACGTCTATCACGAGGACACCTACAATACGGACGAGACAAGCTACAAGGAACAACTGGAGGACTACAATAAAACCACCTCAGCCTACTATCATGCCCGAACCGCCGGCAAGCGCGCAGACACCTGGTCGAGCCAAATGGCAAATATGCTGCGTGAACCAAAACGTACAGGAATGAAGGGTTTTGTGGAAAAGCAGGGATTTGCGAAAAAGTAGTTAATAGGGGGGCCTGACCCCTACAAATTTCGACAAAAAACGCACCGTCTGGAAAATCCGAGCGGTGCGTTTTTTTAGGAGCTGATCTTTATGATGCGCTTAAATACTGGAGTGAGCAGGTAGCCGATGAAAAATCCCAGTGTGTTAAGCAGGAGGTCATCAATGTCCAGGCTGCCACGGTTGGTCAGGTGCTGAGTGACTTCAATTAGGGAAATGGTGAAAATCGGCACAATAAGCAATGTTACCCAGTTCCTCTTTTTCCATTGCAGTGCAACCCCGAATGGCACGAAAAGTATAATATTGGCCGCTATGTTATAGAAGGCGACAAGAGGATCTGCATTTCCGGAAAGAAAAAGGGAAATGGTCGAGAACGGAACAAGATTGACATTATGGGCGGCGCCATAATCCTGCTCGTTAGGACGAAAGAAAAGCAGAACTAAAAGTGAAAGGGTGTAGATGCCCAAAATGGTCCCCACAGCCTTAGAGGATATCCTTACACACTCTCTCCTGAAGAAAAGAGCAGCGCAAAAAACCATCACGTAAATGCAGCCGGCCAGGACAGGTATAACCAAAGGATGCAGGTAAGTGGATAGTGGCTGATAGATGGGAATCAGCAGGATAAAAATAAGGCCTGAAAAGATAATTGGGAAGGTATGCTTTTTCATGGAGATTCTCCTTTGATACGTTTTAATTACAAATGAATAGTAGGTGTTTAAGAGGCTTTTTGAAAATAACACCGATTTCTTTTCCTGGTAAATGTAAAAGGGAGGCTAATAGAGCAAATTAAAGATTTTTGAATCCCCCTGTTGGTTGCAGCGCAAGGGGTGAGACTCCTTGAAAATGCTAGGATTTTCTGCGTGCGATGTATCGCTTCCGAAGCCTTCCTTGTCCTGCGGGAGCAGCGTGTCAAGGGAGACCCCACAGGCGCTATAGCGCCGAGGAGGCTCCCGAGGCCACCCGCGGAAAGCGAACCCCTCTCGCTGCAACCAACAGGGGTGTTTAACGTAGCTACTATATTTTCAGGAAGCCCCTTTTCGTAATGCAACACATACCTTACAAAGAAGACCATACCCCAAAAAACAGGCAGCCAAGCTTCCAGCCCGGCTGCCAATACCTGTTATTAAACTTACTCACTCTCAAGCAGGTTTTTCAACTGCTTCAAATGATCCCCGTCTTCCTTCTTCAGGATTCTGCGGATAATCGGCTTGGTAAGCTTCATCACAAGCCCTGAAGTATGGATATCCCCTTTGAAATTCACCCTTGTTCCGCCACCTTCAGCAGGAACGAAATCGTAGTAGTACACAACTTTTAACCCGTTGGTTTCGCTTTTAACAGAATAGCTTTTGTTCGGAGCGTATTCGGTAAATTCAATAACAGAAGAAGCTTTACGCCCTCTGATTTCACGGGTTTCCTTAAAGCGTGAACCGACCTGAAGCGGACCGTCCGTCAGCTTTTCAATTTCCACGACATTTTCCATGATCTTTGGGGCATTCTCCATATTGGAAGCATACGAAAAAACTTCCTCCACAGACTTGTTGATCACGACGGAATCCTGAATATCTGCCATTTTACATCCTCCTTTAAAGTATGTATCTATTTTCATCCATGAGAATTTTTTAAACAATTCAAGTCTAATATACCAGATATGTCCAGGTAGGGATAGAATCTGAAGGCAGGAAGTTTAAAAAGTATTGCAAACGGAAATATACTCTGTAAGCTACAAACAATGAACAAACACTAGAGGAGGAAATGACATGTTAGGACTATTAATTACTATTATAATTGCTATTATTATTGGAATGATCGGGAGCGCGATTGCGCCAGGCGGTATGCCAGGGGGAATCTTGGGTGCCATGATCGCAGGGCTTGTCGGTGCATGGATCGGTCACGCACTATTAGGGAAATGGGGTCCAGTGATTGCGGATATGGCTATCGTACCTGCCATTATCGGAGCAGCTATTTTTGTATTCTTACTGAGCCTTATCTCAAGAGGTCTAAGAAGCGCAACATAATGAATCAAAATAAAAGGAGTTAGCCTCAGCGGCTAACTCCTTTTTATGTCTATTATTTCGCCTCTAAGCGGCGGATACGCTCGTTTAAATCAGGGTGTGTAGAGAATAAAGAGCTCTTTCTTTTCCCGCTGATTTTGAAAGTTGCAATTGCTGAATCCTGCTCGTCTCTGATCCTGTGCGTGTAAGCCTGAAGGGATCGCAATGCGTGTACCATTTTGTCCTTACCTGCAAGGTCTGCACCGCCACGGTCCGCATGGTATTCACGGTAACGGGAGAATGCGAAGACAACTAAGCTACCAAGAATCGAGAAAACGATCTGGAACACAATCACAGCGATAAAGTGTACGATCGGTGCCATTTCCTCTTTTACAAAACGGGAAGCGATGAACGCTGCAATACGTGCCAAGAAGATAACAAATGTATTCACAACACCTTGTAGAAGTGTCATCGTTACCATATCGCCGTTTGCGATGTGGGCAACCTCATGGGCGATAACACCTTCAATGGCAGCATCGTCCATTTCCTGCAATAGTCCGGAAGAAACAGCCACTAAGGAGCGGTTCTTGGAAGGACCTGTTGCAAAAGCATTTACCTCTGGAGAGTGGTAGATCCCAACCTCAGGCATTTTTGTGATGCCAGCCGCACGTGACATGCGGTGAACCATTTCCACGATTTGACGCTCCTGATGAGACATCGGACCGTTCGGATCGATGACCTGGACATTCATCATTTTTTTCGCCATCCAGCGGGACATCAATAGGGAAATGAAGGAACCAGTGAAACCGATGATGGCACTGAAGATCAATAATGCGCCAAAGTTAATGCCATTGCCTTCAATGTAATTTCCAGCCCCAGTTAAACTGAAGATAATTGTAATCGTAGTCAGAACTAAAATATTCGTTAAAAGAAAATAGAAAATACGCTTTGCCATGTTTCTCCTCCTGCTTGTTTTTGAGTTCTTATGAACCTATATCTCTTGTTTTCAATTATAAAGATATATGTCTGATTTATCAATAAAAATACCTTGACTATATTTGACGAAAAGGCATTTGCAATTTACTATTAGAGCATAATTGGACGAGCGAAAAGAGGTACTCCTGATGGAAAAAGGATGGACAAGATTAGAGCTGGCAGTGCTTTTGGAGAAATTCCAGACTAAAAAGGGCTTAATGGTATACAGGGTTTCCCTACCCGGAAATTTCCAGCAGCTGATAACCAAAAAAGCCGATGGGGAGATAGGGCTCACCATGTCAAATATCGTCTGGCTCGGAAACCAGCTCGAAACGGCAGTCTATTCAGAGCCGGCGCTGAAAAACTGGGTTAAACGCGAAATAAAGGAATACATTGGAGCGCCGCAAGTTGGTCGCAAATATTCCATCGAGCAGGCAGCCCTCCTTTTTATTGTAAAAGATCTGAAGGTATTATTGGATTTTGAAGAGGTTCGCAAGGTACTCGGGGCCATTTTCAACAATCCGAAAGATCGCACCGATGACATTATCAGTCCGGTGGTATTTTATAAATCATATGCTTGTCTTTATGAAAACTTGATGGCCCAGACGGAAATTTTATCGGAAGAGCATATAAAAGAAGAAATCGAGGCCTATCTGGCAAAGGAATCACTGTACACGCAGGCGGAGAAAAGCAAAATATCCCGTTCCCTGTTGGTTGCCGTTCTTGCAGTCCGAACGAGGTATTTAAAGTCGCTTGCCAAACAGTATGTGAATAGGCTGGATGGCAAAGAATAAAGAATATTCGTGTGTAAGCGTTCGCATCCTTGAAGTTAGGTTATAATGGGTATAAAGCTTGATTCCATCAGGCTTTTTATGGTATTTTCAATTCGGACTATCGCGAAACAAATTACCTTGTAGAAGGGAAGTTTTTATAAAATGGCAAAGCAGCAAATTGGTGTAATCGGGCTTGCAGTTATGGGGAAAAACCTCGCAATGAATATCGAAAGCAGAGGCTATTCTGTATCTGTATTCAACCGCTCACCTGAAAAAACAGAAGAATTCATGCAAGAAACGGAAGGCAGAAACTTTAAAGGTACATATAGCATCGAAGAGTTTGTTCAGTCTCTTGAATCCCCTCGCAAAATACTACTGATGGTAAAAGCGGGCGGACCGACAGACGCAACCATCGAATCCTTGAAGCCGCATCTGGATAAAGGCGACATCCTGATCGATGGCGGTAACACGCTTTACACAGACACGATCCGCCGCAACAAGGAATTGGCGGAGCTTGGCCTGCATTTCATCGGTACAGGCGTTTCCGGTGGGGAAGAAGGAGCATTAAAAGGTCCTTCCATCATGCCTGGCGGGCAAAAAGAAGCGTATGACCTTGTAGAGGATATCCTGAAAAGCATCTCCGCAAAAGTGGAAGGCGATGCTTGCTGCACATATATCGGTCCAGACGGCGCAGGCCACTATGTGAAAATGGTGCATAACGGCATCGAGTACGGCGACATGCAACTGATCAGTGAGGCATATTTCCTTTTGAAAAATGTCCTTGGATTGTCCGCACAAGAGCTTCATGAAGTATTTGCCGAGTGGAACAAAGGCGAGCTCGACAGCTATTTGATCGAAATCACAGCAGACATCTTCACAAAAGTGGACGATGAAACAGGCAAACCACTTGTGGATGTCATCCTGGACACTGCCGGTCAAAAAGGTACGGGTAAATGGACAAGCAAAAGTGCCTTGGATCTTGGCGTTCCACTTCCGATCATCACAGAATCCGTATTCGCACGCTTCATCTCTGCTATGAAGGAAGAGCGCGTGAAAGCGAGCGGCATGCTTCGTGGACCGGAAGGCGTAACGTTCAATGGCGACAAGGAAGCGTTCATCGAGTCCGTTCGCAAGGCATTGTACATGAGCAAAATCTGTTCCTACGCACAAGGATTCGCACAATTACGAGCAGCATCCGAAGAGTATGGCTGGGATTTGAAATATGGCGAAATCGCAATGATCTTCCGCGGCGGCTGTATCATCCGTGCGCAATTCCTGCAAAAGATCAAGGAAGCGTATGACCGTGAGGCAGAGCTTGCCAACCTATTGTTGGACCCTTACTTCAAGGAGATCGTGGAAAGCTACCAAGGCGGTCTGCGTGAAATCCTTGGCGTAGCAATCCAGCACGGCGTACCTGTGCCATCATTCTCAAGCGCATTGGCATACTACGACAGCTACCGATCCGAGACACTGCCTGCCAACCTGATTCAGGCACAACGCGACTATTTCGGTGCACACACATACCAACGTACTGACAAAGAAGGCATCTTTCATACAGAATGGATGTCTAAATAATATATTTCTTAAGGAAAGGCCAATTCCTGGGTTGCATGATGCTGCTTGGGGGTTGGCTTTTTTGTGGCTGGATTACGTTTTTGAATATACAGGATCAGGATGCAAAGATATTCAAGAAAAGCGCCCGATTTTAGAAGAAACTACACTTATATTGCAAAATGAGCATAGGCTAAGGTGTAGTTTTAATAAAAAGGAGCTAAATCTTATGAACAGTAATGTTAATCATTGGTCACCTAACTCTTACGATTTATATCAACCTTTTTACAATCAACAGCAACAACATATGTCTCGAAATCACCAGTTAAAGCATCAAACCTTGTCAACAGTGGAACCTCTTGTTCAATATGGTCTTAAAGAAGCTCAGGTAACTTCATATCTGCATGCCATGCGGGAAGTTGCAGCTGTTTCCTATCTGATAGGTAAAGGGTATGATCCAAGAATGGCGTATCAAATGGTTGAATCATGGGAAGTTGCTGAAATGTTTTATCCACGATAAGTGAACGAAATACAAATAGCTTGAAAAAGAAACAACAATTTCTGCGAAAACAACAAAATAAAAAAGTGCCAAGGTCTCCGTCCCGCAACAGGACGTGCTCCTTGGCACAAATACATTAGTTCATATCCAATAAAACAATACGAGCAGGAGAAGCATCGACTCCGGAAAGCTTCAGAGGAGCAGCTACCATGATGTAGCTGCCTTCCTCGATATCTTTTAAGCGCAATCCTTCGATAATGATGACGTTGTTGTTGAATAGTGTCTTATGTGTCGGGTGACCTTCCTGGCTGCGCTCGATGCCAAGTGCGTCCACTGCCACTCCGCTGATTCCGATTTCCGCCAAGTAATGCGCCGCATCCTCTGCCACGAATACAAAGTCGAAATTGAACTCTTCGTCGAATGAGTTTTTCGTTTTGAACAGGATGAAGTCGTCCTTCTGGATATCAAGGTGGGCAATGTCTTCCTTCTTGATGCGGTCTTCCACAGAAGTCAGATCAAATACTTTACAAGGGCCAACCAGCCTTTCAAGCGGGAGCGTCTCAATGGTTTCGCCGTCCACGATCATGTGAAGCGGGGCATCCACGTGAGTCCCGGTGTGCACGTCAAGCTCCAGGCGGGTTTCTGTTACATAGCCGTTTGTATTAGTTGTTAATGCAGGTTGCTTTTCAGGCTTGTTTTTATAAACAGGCATTCCTGTAAAAATCGGTGAAGATACATCATATACTTTCATGTGAAAAACTCCTCTCAAAATTGGGTTAAGCTTTTCGGGGCTGAACGAGCCGGCTCCGCTTTTCTTGTTAAACATTCCACCAATGGAATCCGTCCCTTTTCAACAGCTCGTCCGCCTTTTTTGGCCCGACTGATCCTGCTTCGTAGTTCGGGAAGTCTTCTGCTGTAGTGCTTTCCCATGCTTTGGATACCTGATCGATGAAGCTCCAGGATAGAGCCACTTCATCCCAGTGGGTGAAGTTGGTCATATCTCCGCGCATGGCATCAAAAATCAGGCGCTCATAAGCTTCCGGTGTGTTGATTCCATCAATGCAATTGTTACTGTAATCAAGCTTGATCGGGGTGGTTGTTATATCCTTACCCGATTTCTTCGCATTCAAATGCAAGGTGATGCCTTCATCTGGCTGAATGTGGATGACAAGCAGGTTCGGGTCGACTTTTTCCCCGCGGTTATAGTATAGGTTCATCGGGATGTCCTTGAACTGTACGACAACCTTGGTTGACTTGGAGGACATTCTTTTACCGGTACGGATATAGATCGGGACGCCTGCCCAACGGAAGTTGTCGATGACAAGCTTGCCTGCCACATATGTTTCCGTGTTGGAAACAGGGTCCACGGAATTTTCTTCGCGGTAGCCAAGTACCTTTTCTTCCTCAATCATTCCTGCGCTATATTGGCCGCGGACGAAATACTGACCCACTTCGGATTGGTCGATCTGACGCAGGGCACGAAGCACCTTGACCTTTTCGCTTCGGATTTCTTCAGGGTTCAGCTTGATCGGCGGCTCCATCGCAAGCAATGCGACCATCTGCAGCATATGGTTCTGAACCATGTCACGCAGGGCACCGGAGTTTTCGTAATAGCGCCCGCGGTCCTCCACCCCAAGTACCTCGCTTGATGTAATTTGGATGTTGGAGATGTAGCGATTGTTCCAGAGCGGTTCGAAAAGGGCATTGGCAAAACGGATCACTTCAATGTTTTGCACCATTTCTTTCCCTAGATAGTGGTCAATACGGTAGATTTCGGACTCATGGAATGCCTCACGGATTTCTTCGTTCAATTCTTTGGCAGTTGGCAGGCTATGGCCAAACGGCTTTTCGATAACAAGACGTTTAAAGCCATCTGTATCAGTCAAGCCTTCCGCTTTCAGGTTGGAGGCGATGGTCCCGAAGAATTCAGGAGCCATGGCCAGGTAGAACATTCTGTTTCCGTTTGTTTGATACTCCTGATCCAATGAACTGGATAGATCTTTAAGCTGTTGATAAGAGTCGCTGCTCGTCACATCAAACGGCTGGTAGTAGAAGTGGGAGCTGAATTCCTCTACATCGGCATTTCCGTTTGCAGCACCATTCACGGACTTTGCCACATTTGCACGGAAATCCTCATTGGTAAGGGGGCGGCGGGCTACACCGACAACCGCAAAGTTCTTTGAGATGCTTCCATTTTTATAAAGGCGATAGAGGGACGGATAGAGCTTACGTTTTGCCAGATCCCCGGTTGCTCCGAAAATAACGATTAAGCTTGTTGGATTTTCTTTAGTCATCACAGTAAGAACCTCACTTTTAGTAGCTAGTCTAAACGGAATTGTGTTACAACAATTAACTCATTCAGGACAAACAATTATGTAAAAAAGTAGCATTTATTAAAATAAGTATGGAACATTGGAAAAATAACCTACCCAAGTATTTTATTTTATATAAAAAGACAAAGCAATTCAATGTTTTCCGATACCACTATACCACATTATGACCATATTCCCGGAATGATTGACTCAGTAAAAATGTTAAACAAATAGGAAGGGTCTATGGTAAAGTAGGGATTGGAATAGTAACAGACAGGAGTGGTGGTACATGGGCATAAACTGTGAAAATTGGTCCGCTCTTTTCAAGGAAGAATCAGAAAAGGATTATTATATTAAATTGAAACAATTTATAGATAGTGAATACGAGTCGACAATAGTATACCCGTCAAAGGAGGACTTATTTCGTGCATTCCAGGCTACAAGCTATGAGGATGTAAAGGTCGTCATTATCGGTCAGGATCCGTACCATGGAAAGGGACAGGCCCATGGAATGAGCTTTTCTGTCCAAAAAGGAGTGACCATTCCGCCGTCCCTTCGAAATATGTATAAAGAGCTACATGCAGACTTAGGAATTGCCGCACCAAATCATGGCTACCTGATGGAGTGGGCAAACGAGGGAGTGCTGCTTTTGAATACGGTGCTGACGGTCAGGGAATCGGAGCCCAATTCCCACAAAGGCAAGGGCTGGGAGCAGTTTACCGATGCGGTGATCAGGAAATTGAATGAACGAAGCCGCCCTGTCATCTTTCTTTTATGGGGAAAGCATGCAGAGCAAAAGGAAAAGCTCATCAGTAATAGCCGTCACTTTGTGATAAAGAGTCCTCACCCAAGTCCTTTTTCCGCAAACAGGGGCTTTTTTGGCAGCAGGCCGTATTCAAAAGTGAATGCGGTATTAAAGGAAATGGGCGAAAAAGAAATAAATTGGCAGCTAACGCCTTAGAGGATAGTTAGATGAAGGGAAGATTACATATGGAAAGTTGGAAATTGAAAACACGGCAGCTGGTCGGCCACCGTTTTTTTGTAAATGCAGTCATGCTTGTCATCCTGTTGAATGCGATACTGATCGGAGTGGAGACGTATCCTCATTTCAGAGAGGATTATCCAGGGGTCATTCAAGGGTTTGAAGTGTTCTTTTTATGGTTCTTTACGATAGAAATCATCTTGAGAGTGTTTGCAGAAAAGAAATTCTATCAGTTCTTCTATAGTAAATGGAACATCTTCGACTTTGTGGTCGTAGCCGGGGTGCTTTTATTCAGTGGAACATACTTTATTTCCGCTCTCCGTATCCTCAGAGTGCTGCGTGTCCTTCGTGCGGTGACGGTGATTCCGTCCCTTCAAAGGCTCGTAACGGCATTTCTGAAAACCATCCCATCGCTTGGGACGATCATGATGCTCTTGGGATTGGTGTTTTATATCTATGCCGTACTTGGTGTCATGTTCTTTGGAGAAATCTCACCGGAATACTTTGGGACGCTGCACTTGTCCTTGGTGACATTATTCCAGGTAATCACACTTGAGTCCTGGGCTAGCGGCGTCTTTCGACCAATCTTTGCCGAGAGTCCATACTCCTGGATCTATTTCGTCTCGTTTATCCTTGTCGGAACCTTCATCGTCCTTAACCTGATTGTCGGGGAAATCCTCAACAACATCCAAGAGGCAAAAGAGGAAGAACAAAAAGACGACAAGATCGAAGTAAGCAAACTGGAACTCGCGAAAATCACGAACGAAATCAGCGAACTGAAACAGCTGCTATTGAAAAGGGAGCAAAAATAAAAAGGGGCCTTGCCCCTTTTTTTCTTTTTCTACAAAACATCACAAAAACCATTAAATAACTTCCACATGTTGTCGAAATAAATAAGTAAGAGATATAAATTTTTTTAAAGAATTGTGCAAGCGGTTTCACAACTTGGAGCACGCACAATGCTGAATCACGAGAGACTGGCTTTAATGGATGGAAGGGGAAGAACAATGGGGAGTATGAGAAAAAGGCTGTTGGTCTTGACGGTAATACTTGCGGCAATCGGGGTGGCTGCTTCGATCGTCATATGGATGAACAGCATGCAGGTGCAGAAAAGTGTGAATGAAATGGAGGAGCTGACAGAGTTGAATGAGCGCTACTTTGAGCTGATTCAATCCTATCAATCGACGTTGACGGATATGTATTTTGTCGTATCGAATGGCTATTCCAAAAAGCATGTGGAGGGCATCGAGAAGAATCTTCTTGAAACGGAAGAGAAGTTGGAGAATTTAGAGCCTTATTTCGAGGAGTATGAAGAATTAGGTCAGTTAAAGCAGTATTTTGTCGTTTCACATGAAACATTGTCTAAACAATATCTACTAATTAGTGATGTTTCCAATGCAGCGAACATGGATCGTCTACGAATCCAGACTTCAGAGGAACTGGCGAAAGCTCGTAATCGAGTGGAGCGGGCAAATGTCACAGGAATGGAATTTCTCCAGACGTTCAATGATGAAAATAGAAAGGAAATACAGGATCAGGTCGGTTCGACAGAATTATGGACCTTGCTATCTTTATTAGTGGTAGTGCTTGTTCCGATTTTCGCAATGCTTTCCTTCCGTACAGCCTTTAACCGAGGTGTGAATCTGTTGCTCGAACGTGTGGGAGCATATCAGCAGGGGAACTTTACATTCACATCCAAACGCTCGGCAAGGAAAGATGAATTTGGCCAGGTGGATCATGCACTGACGAAAATGGGTCAGAACATTGATCAGCTGATGAATGGAAGTCTCGATGCCAATCAGCGTCTTCAGGTTGTGATGCAGGAGTTGCTGATCGGGGCGGACCAGAATCTAGATAAATCCGCTTTGATTAAATCAAAGTCCGAACAAGTGACAGAAAAAGTGGCGATGCAATACGAAGGGACAGCAGCCATTTCGGCGGTTACAGAGCAGGCTTCTGCCAGCACGCAGGAAATCTATAGCATTGTCGATGAAATGAAGCGAAACCTCGAAAACATGGAAATCCTTTCGAAAAAGGGTGCCAAGTCTGTAAAACAGATGTTTGAGACGATGCATCACTCCTCTAGGGAGACCGAGTCCATGGTCAGCCGATTTTCGCAGATTAAGACGAGCATTGATGAAGCGCAAAGCTTTTTAAAAGGAATAAATGAAATCACGACTCAAACGAATCTGCTGGCATTAAATGCTTCCATCGAAGCGGCTAGGGCCGGGGAGGCAGGAAAAGGATTTGCGGTGGTAGCAGAGGAGATCCGCAAGCTTTCATCCCAGACAGATCTCTTTTCAAAAGAAATCAACAGCATCACCGGACGTATCCAGGATGATGCCAACACTGTACTGGTGGAGTTCGAATCCTTCAAGGAGACAATCGATCAGACCAATGAACAGAACGCCGCTTCTGCAAAGCTATTTCAAAATATTGCCACCAATAGCGGAACCTTGTTGGAGCAAGGTACCCATATTACTGCCGCCATGGAGGAAATCAGCCTCGGAGTGAACGACATCGTGAACTCCGTCAATGACCTTGTGACCTCCTCTTCGGAATTGACACAACAGATGGCGGAAGTCGTAAGTGCCGCAGACCACCAGGTGGCCGTTTCCAACAGCATGAAAGGCACGGTGGATGTTGTAAAAGAAACAGCAGAAGACCTAGCCGCAACCATCGAGTCCATAAATAACCGCTGATCAAGTAACCTGTGATGAATTTGTCACAGGTTTTCTTTTAAATGTGAGAAAAACTAACCGCTTAATAAAGAGTCCTCATTAAACACCCTGTTGACCTCCGTTCCAGGCATTCGCTTTCCGTGGGGCGGTGCTTGAACCTCCTCGGCGTTGCCTGCGGGGTCTCAAGTCAACCGCTAAGCTCTAGCAGGAGGCTCATGCCTTGCACTACAATCAACAGGGGGGTGTGAAATTAATAATTTTTGTTATATAAAAGGGGAAATCTCTTCTGTACTTTAATATTTAGGACAGTGACTTGTCGGAATCCTTGATTTCTGCATCTTACTATTAGTTAGCCATAAAAAACACATAAATGATTTGAACCGAAGATATAACAAGAGGAACAATAGAAATTATTTTCAACCATGAATTTTTTGTTGCAAACCCTATTACTAATATTGCAAGACCTAAAATTAGCACACCAATCATTGATAAGAACGTCATTCCAATTCACAATCCTTCCAATTTCTGTATAGTGTAATTTTGCACTAATGGGGTAATTTTATCAATATAATCTGAATATTAATAATTATCGTTGTCACGAAGAATTACCTTTTGCTAAAAACCAAACCGCTTGGAACCACAATGTTTTAGATGACAGGCAAATTTTAAGTGTATGCCAGCTGGTGATTGGAGCAATAGGCGGAGACTCCTCGAAAATGCGAGCATTTTCTTCGTGCGATGTATCGCTGCCGAAGCCTTCCTTGTCCTGCGGGAGGAAGCGTTTAGTGGAGACCCCGCAGGCGAAAGCCGAGGAGGCTCCACAAACGCCCCGCGGAAAGCGCAGCCTATTGCGGAAATCACCAGCGGAGTTAATCCAGAGCATATTCACTACTAAGTTTTTCAAAATTAAACAAAGTACCTCATTCGTCACAGGTTATTCATAGGATGCACACTTAAAGAATGGTAAAATGGAGAAGGAAAATGGGGAAAAGGGTGTGAAGGAATGGAACCGAAGCGGATTGATTGCATGAAATGCCGGCATTACTATGTAACCTGGGATGCCAAGTTTCCAAAAGGTTGCCGTGCATTCGGGTTCAAAACCAATCAGTTGCCTTCCCTGGCAGTTTTCCGTTCATCAGGAAGCCCTTGTATGAAATTTGAAAAAAAGGCTACAACAAAAGAACCTATCCAAAAAGGCTATTACATATAAAGGCTGATTTTCAAAGAGCCTGTAAAAGGAGACAACCATGAAAAAGAGAAATTTCCTGCCGTGGATCATCGGCATATCCATCCTGGTCAATGCACTTGTAGCGGTTCTGTTTTTCCTTCCGCAATACGAGGGGCTAGCTCATGTGGACCTGACATTCCTGCCGATGATGAACGCGATATTTAACAGTTTTACTTTTATATTCCTCGTGTGTGCGCTAGTGGCAATTTTAAAAAAGAATATTACCGTGCACCGCGGCTTTATTTTGGCAGCATTTATGTCCACCACACTATTTTTAATTACATATGTGACTTATCATTCGCTCACGGAATCGACACCGTTTGGCGGAGAAGGTATCATACGGTCCATCTACTTCTTTATACTATTGACGCATATCGTGTTGGCGGTCGTCATTGTGCCGCTGGCGTTATATTCCCTGGTGACCGGTTGGAGCATGCAAAAGGAACGCCATCGTAAAATTGCTCGCTGGACGATGCCGTTATGGCTTTATGTAAGCTTAACTGGTGTCATCGTGTATTTTATGATATCTCCATATTATTGAAGGAGGGGAAAACATGAGCATCACATTGGATAAAGTCTTGCAGCGCATGCAAGCGGAACTGAATCGGGCGCAGGAAACGGGAAATGTGCAAAAGAAGCGTGAGCATCTTGCGGCGATGAAATCCCTATGCGAGCTGGCATTAGAGGAGGACGTACAGCAGGAGAGAAGACCTGCTGCACCAAGCATGCAGCCTGTAGCTCCGAACTTTGCGGCAAACAATTTTGTTCCACCGGTCCAACCTAGCCAACCGGTGAACCATTTTCCGTCTAAGCCCATGAAAGAGGACGAGGCGAACGGCGACTCGATTTTTGACTTTTAATAAGTGTTCAAAAAGGAGGATAAAAAGAGCAAAGAAGTTCGAGGAAGCGAAGTCTCGAGCACCGCAGAGTATGATTTGTAATGTTGCGGAGCGGAGAGGCAAGCTGACGAAGAAATTCGAAGCTTTTTTTCCGGACTTTTTGAACATCCTCTTAACGTTCTTCCGAAAAGTTACCATACTAAACTGCATAGGAAGTAGTCAAACTAAAAACACCCCAGCAAGTATGGAGGTGTTTTTTACACATGATGGGTAGTATGGACGGAACATTTTTCGGGATAGCTTCCTATATGGATAGAAATATCGATACAAGCACGAAGCTTTCCCATGATCGCTATGAAGTTTACGTAAACGGTGACTTTGTTGGACAAAAAACGCTGCTTTCGACAAGGGAAGATGTCACAAGTGTCAATGAATTTCTGCACACGCAGGGACACAATGACTTCCTTACGAATCTGGACGGCGATCATTATCATATAAGAACAAGCAAAAAAGAACGAGAGCTCAAACACGCACTTCAGCTGTATCTGAACTCCCGTTGAATATACGCCCCAAGACCGAATCAGGTGGGGCGTTTTATTTTTGAATAAAAATTTCCACATGCTTCAGGAAAAGCTGCTGCTCTTTCAGCGCTTCATACGCCTCCTCAAGAGTTGCTTCCGTAAAATGAATCTTTCCACCAGGCGGCACCTGCACCACTTTAGGAAGGTCCGCTGTGATGACCGTCCCGATCCGGCGATAGCCTCCAGTTGTCTGTCTGTCAGCCAAGAGTACAATCGGCTGGCCGTCTTCCGGCACCTGAATCCCGCCAAGCGGAATCGCATCGGAAGCAATTCCGGTATGGGTAGGGGAAGACAATGGCACCTCGCCATGTAGTCTGTAGCCCATGCGGTCACCCTGTCCCACTAGGTAGGCCTGCGAGAAAAAATGCTCAAAATCCTCTGTACCGAAATGAGATTCGTGTGGGCCGCGGATGACCCGCACCTCCACTTCTTTCGGGTAGCTGAATTCGTGGCGCAGGCCTCTGGCAGGCAAAGGAGAAGGGAGGGACTCCGCAGAAAGCATATCCCCTTTTTTGATTTCTAGACCAAGACTCGCCTTGGAATAAAAGGATTTGCTGCCCAACTGTATCGGGACCGCGAATCCGCCACTTACGGCAATATAGGAATAGACTCCAGCTTTAGGGGCGCCGAACTGTAGCTTATCGCCTTCATTTATCTGCAGGGTCTTCCACATATCCACTGGCGTTCCATTAATCATGGGGGAGAGGTCCGCCCCGCAAATCGCGATGGTTGCACTTTTGGCTGCCACTGTAAAAGAGGGTCCTTGAACGGCTACCTCGATGCATGCCTCTTCTTTTGGATTTCCGACGAGCAGATTGGCAATCTGACATGCCGTCGTATCCATCGCCCCGGAAGCCACCACACCCTTGGATTGGTGGTTTTTCCTTCCCAAGTCTTGAAAAGAAGTGAGCAGTCCCGGCTTATCTACTTGGAATATTGGATAGGTCATAGGCGCTGCACCTTCGCAATTTCAATCTTATTCTTACCAAGACTCTCATGGAGCTGTTGGGCAAAAAGAATCGCATGCTCGTTGTCTCCATGAAGGCAAATGGTGTCAGCATGGAGCTTCACCTTGTCCCCATTGACAGCTGTAACCGTACCATGCTCGACCATCTGAATCACCTGCTGCACAGCCTTATCCACCTCATGGATGACCGCATTCGGTTGGTTCCGCGAGGTGAGGGTTCCATCCTGCTGGTAGGTTCTATCCGCGAATCCTTCCGAAGCTGTACAGAGTCCCATATCTTTTCCCGCACGAATGAGCTCACTGCCAGCGAGGCCAAATAAAAGCAGGGAAGAATCGAAAGTTTTTACCGCTTTTACGATGGCCTCGGCAAGCGTATAGTCTTTTGCTGCCATATTATACAGTGCCCCATGCGGTTTTACATGATGAAGCGGTACGTCGTGTGCCCGGCAGAATGCTTCCATGGCCCCGATCTGATAAAGAACGAGATGGTAGACTTCATCAGGAGTGAGCGGCATGCTGCGGCGGCCGAAGCCCTGAATATCCTGAAAGCCTGGATGGGCCCCGATTGCAACATTATTTTTTTTTGCAAGTGCTACAGTCCGGTCCATCACATGTGGGTCGCCTGCATGAAAGCCGCAGGCAATATTGGCAGATGTGACGAAAGGGAGAATCAGTTCGTCATTGCCCATCACAAACGAACCGAAGCTCTCGCCTAAATCACAGTTCAAATCAATCCTTTTCATGTTTGAAAATCACTTCCTTTTTCCATGCACTTTGAGAAACTTTTTCCTGCCATAAGGCAAATTCCTTTTCAGAAATAGCTTGAAAACGCACTTGATCGCCGGCCTGCAGCAGGAAGGAATCCTCCTCATCCGGTAAAAACAGGGGTATCGGCGTACGGCCGATAAGATTCCACCCGCCAGGCGAATCCACGGGATATACACCTGTTTGATTTCCTCCGATCCCGACAGACCCGGCAGGAACTTTGCTTCTTGGGGTCGCAAGTCTTGGTGTTTCCAAGGAAGGCGGTAGCCCGTTCAAATAAGGGAATCCCGGCAGGAATCCGAGCATTTCCACTTCATAGGCAGCACCACTATGCTGTTCAATGATTTCTTCCACTTCGGTCTGGTGCTTGCCAGCAAGCGAGGCTAAATCGTGCCCATCATATAAAGTGGGCAGTAGGACCGTCCTTTTGGAAACTTCACGTTCCGAGAGGGGCATAGTCTCCAAGATGCCCACCACTTTTTCTTTTAAAATCATATAATCAGTCGTTGGATACTCATAAAAGATGGTTATACTGCTGAGGCCAGGGACGATATCCACGACACCTGGCAGGGAGCCGGCAGTAAGATGAGTACAAATGGTCCGGATGGTTGTATCCTTTTCCACAAACTCGATTCGTAAAGCCTGATCTCCAAGCGGTTGTAACAGATAGTTCAAAAAACATCACCCTTACATGAGGAGAATTGTGTTATACATAATAAATAAGCTGTTTTTGTAACGCAAGAACTGCATTTATGAGAAAATACTTACTATATAGCTTAAACGAAAACAACAGGTTAGGAAAGGTGGACCCACTCATGAATCTATTTATCATACTTGGTGCGATTAACGCATTTCTTGCCGTGGCACTTGGAGCCTTCGGGGCGCACGGATTGGAAGGGAAAGTCACAGAGCGGATGCTCGAAATCTGGAAAACAGGGGTAACCTACCAGATGTTCCATGCAGGGGGGCTTTTCGTCATCGCGTTCCTGATCGACCGCTTTGGCGGCTCAGGACTTTTATCCACTGCCGGCTGGTCCATGACAATCGGAATCATCCTATTCTCAGGAAGCCTCTATGTATTGACATTGTCCGGGGTGAAAATCTTGGGGGCCATCACGCCGCTTGGCGGAGTGGCATTCCTGCTTGGATGGGTATTGATCATTGTGGCGGCAATAAAGGCGTAAAAAAACACGCATGGCGCATACAGATGCGGCTTGCGTGTTTTTTCATTTTATCGAGGCTGATATTGTGACAGTTGGCCTTGACTGTTGAAAGGATATTCATATTCAAGCTCTTCATCGAATGTAATGTAATCAAGATAAACCATCAAGAGCAGATAGCGTTTTCCGGTTTGTGGGTCACTTAGGATAATATGATCCCGTCCTGCAGCTTCAATGATTCCTTTGAAAATCTTCGCGTTCCACTCGCGGTTGTTCTCAAATGTCATATACACCGTAGCCAGCTTGCCGCGATTCAATCGTAGAATATTTTCGATATATGATTGCTCTAGCGGCAACATTCCCGGTACATCCGGTCCTTGTTTGACTGTCGGGGTCGGAAAGGGTGGGACTTGAAATCCATTCTGCTGCGCACCTGCCACCTGCTGCATCATCTGCTGACCGCCATAAGCGTTGCCCATTCCATAATAACCGCCTTGCTGGCCATTTCTAGTGTAGGCTGAGTAAGGATCTCCGTACCCCTGTGCATAAGGGTAACCTGTTGCCTGTGAAAATTGTTGACTCATGTGTCATTCCCTCCTCAAAAACGTGTAAGTATTCTTTTCTTTTTTAAAAAGTCTGGTAAACACTGGGACAGTTCGCTTCCAATGGGAAAAAGAAGCAGTGTGATTTGAACTGGCCGGCATTCGGCTGATTGTACCATTGAGACGGACATGGTCCATCCGGTCGGAAGAACCATAAGGAGTTTGTTGCCGGACTGAACCGCTCCCCATTAATAGTGCGCCGGGCCAGTCTGATTTCCTTATCCCTTGCCCGCTGGTAGAAATACCCTTTTTGAGTTGCCTCAAAGCCACCAGGACTTTGGAATACCATCTTATTGATCGTATTGATGTTTTTGAAATCCAAGCAATTTGCGCGAACGCGATTGACACCGACATTACCAACTAACAGCATTCCCTGAACACCCTCGCCTTCAGCCTCTGCGCGTAACAGCCGGGCCAAGGTTTTCACATCCGCTTCGTTGTGAGATATAACTGCCATTTTCTCACCTCAATTTCCGTTAAAGCATAGGTATCTCCCCTATTAACATATTGAGTGGTCAGAAAATGGTGCAACTTTTTTATGAGAAATCATACTAGTAGATTGTATGAGGAAGGTGGAGGGAATATGACAAGGAGAGGCCGGAAGAAATCCCGGAACTCCCCACAGCCGCAAAAAAGCGCCAACCCGAAAGTTGGCGCCCACAAATCTTTTTATACGTGCAAGAAAGAGTATACTTTATCTTCTTCAAGTAGGTTTCCTACATAAAACGCCCCGAATTCCCCGAAACGGGCACTTACTTCGTCAAAACGCATTTCGTAGACTAGCTTTTTAAACTGAAGCGCTTCGTCCGCGAATAAGGTCACGCCCCACTCGTAGTCATCAAATCCGACAGAACCGGTGATGACCTGCTTCACTTTCCCGGCATACTGGCGGCCGATAATGCCGTGGCTGCGCATCATGCGGCGACGGTCTTCCATCGGCAGCATGTACCAGTTGTCTTCCCCGTTGCGGCGCTTGTCCATCGGATAGAAGCAGACATGCTTCGCTTTCGGCAATTCCGGGTATAGTCTGGCAAGAATCTGCGGGTTCTGATATGGATCCTCACCCTCAGGAAGATAGTTGCTCAGCTCAACGATGGATACATAGGAATGTACCGGAATCGTATACTGTGCAAGTGTTGTTTTGTTGAACTCATTTTCGATGGCGTTCAATTCCTCCAAAGTCGGACGAAGAAGCATCATCATAAAGTCGGCTTTTTGACCAACAACTGTGTATAGTGCGTGGCTTCCATTTTTATCTCGTTGAACATGGTTCCATTTTTCCACTAATCCCAAGAACTCATTGATGGCCGTTTGGCGCTCTTCGCTTGAAAGTGTCTTCCACAGGGCCCAATCCACCGTACGGAAATCATGCAGGCAATACCAGCCGTCTAATGTTTGTGCAGCTTCACTCATCATCATCACTCCTATATCGAAATTAGATAATAGATTTACTATGTATTCCTTCTTACTATAACACAGTTTGTCCCTATCTTCTTAATAGTAATACTGCAAAAATGTGTCGGGTTGATGAATAGGATGGGGCCGGCAGATAACAATAGAAGGGCGAAGATAATGGGATTTTTTTAGAAAATAAAGACTTTTTTCTGAAAGCGATAACAACAATGTCTTATGGTTGCTTTTCAATTTTGTTGAAGTATCCTTATCAGTAGAAGCTAATATAAAGCGAATTAAGGAGCGATTTGTGTGAGTGATTTATTTACTACCTTAAAAGAAAAAGTGGCAGGAAAAGATATCAAAATCGTATTCCCTGAAGGCAATGACGAGCGTGTGCTGACAGCAGTGGCACGTTTGGCGGCAGAAAATATGGTGCAGCCGATCGTGGTTGGAGACCTTGATGAGATCAATGAACTTGCAGCAAGCCTAAAATTGACATTGGACGGCGTGGAAATCTACGATCCGAAAACATACGAGCACATGGACGAGCTTGTGGCATCCTTCGTGGAACGCCGCAAAGGGAGAGCATCAGAAGAGGATGCGCGCAAGATTCTTCTCAACCCGAACTATTTCGGAACGATGCTTGTACACGTGAACCGTGCGCAAGGACTTGTAAGCGGAGCGGCACACTCAACAGCAGACACCGTTCGTCCTGCTTTGCAGATCATCAAGACAAAAGAAGGAGTCCGCAAAACCTCCGGTGTCTTCATCATGGTACGCAACGACGAGAAGTATGTATTCGCCGATTGCGCGATCAACATTTCCCCTGACAGCAACGACCTGGCGGAAATTGCAGTGGAAAGTGCCGCAACAGCAAAAATGTTCAACATCGAGCCTAAGGTAGCAATGCTGAGCTTCTCAACAAAAGGATCGGCGAAATCCCCTGAAACGGAGCGCGTAGTAGAAGCGGCTCGCCTAGCAGCTGAACGCGACCCGAATCTTGTAGTGGACGGCGAATTCCAATTCGATGCAGCATTCGTTCCATCTGTTGCAGAAAAGAAAGCACCTGGCTCCATCATCAAAGGGGACGCAAACGTATTCGTATTCCCGAGCCTGGAAGCTGGAAACATCGGCTACAAAATCGCACAGCGCCTTGGTAACTTCGAAGCGGTAGGACCGATCCTGCAAGGCTTGAACAAACCAGTGAACGACCTATCCCGCGGCTGCAGTGTGGAAGACGTATACAAGCTTGCGCTTATTACTGCAGGGCAGGCAATGAACTAAATGTGACGGTGAAAGAGGAAGTGTGCGGCTTGGTTGCGCACCTTCCTCTTTTTTCATTCTTGTATTATAATGCAAAGGAATAAATTTGAGCGTTCAGAGGAGTTACCATTATCATGATAGAACCAACAAATACGCTTGCCCAGGCGCTACTCATGCAGCCGAGCTGGCGAATCATCGATCAATCTTCATTAGGTGCAAATTTCCATGCACTTCAGTCGTTTGCCATGGATGACACATTATGTACCTCTGTAGGCAAGGGCGAAAGCGGAGCGGTTTGCAGGGCATGGGTCCACAAGAACACGATTGTACTTGGCATTCAGGATACGAGACTGCCCCATCTTCAGGAAGGCATCGATTATTTGAACAGCCAGGGGTATGAAGTGATCGTCCGGAATTCCGGTGGATTGGCAGTCGTCCTTGACGATGGCGTCCTTAATATTTCCCTTGTGTTCCCGGAAGGTGAAAAAGCGATCGATATCAATAGAGGCTATGATGCGATGTTTGAACTGACGAAGGAAATGTTCGATGATCTGACTTCTGAAATAGAAGCAAAGGAGATAATCGGATCGTACTGTCCGGGCAGCTATGATCTGAGCATCGGCGATAGGAAGTTTGCGGGAATCTCCCAGCGTCGCATCCGGGGCGGGGTGGCCGTCCAGATCTATCTTTGCATCGACGGCAGCGGTTCGGAGCGTGCAGCCATGATCGGAGAATTCTATAAGCGGGCCTTGCGAGGCGAGCAGACCAAATTCGCCTTCCCGACAATCAACCCAAGTGTGATGGCTTCCTTGACCGAGCTGACAGGCCAGCCATTGACCGTACAGGACGTGATGCTCAGACTGCTAACTTCCCTGAAAGGAATAAGCGGCAAGATTTTCGCGGGTACGCTACAAGGGGACGAGACAGAGCTCTATCAGCACTATTATCAACGGATAGTGGAGCGGAATGAGAAGGTGTTGGGGGATTAATAGAAAGGGGCCAGACCCCCTCAGTGCTTTAAAGCGCTAAGGGGGTCTGGCCCCATCTTCTTTCTATCTACTCCGCCAGTTTCTCCAAGTTCCCATTGCGGTCCATCATGAATTTCGATGGTACACGCTCTTCTTCATCAAACAGAACCAGTTTGCGTGCTCTGTTCATGATTTTCATTAGTGTTTCGTAATCCTCCTGGACGGTCAGCTGCTCATCCTGAAGCATTTTGACGCGCTGTTCGAGCTCCTGCGCTTTGCGGCCAAGTTCGGCATTTTCTTTTGCTAGTCTCTCGTTTTCTAGTTTTAGAGCGCTAGTATGAACGTTTGAGTGTTTCATGGTTTGTAAGAAACCGATAACCTGATCGATGGATAGCGTGCCGTTAAATCCGGAATAGCTCGGCTGCTTTTGCTGTACAGGCACCTGCTCGGCGGCAGCCTCCATGTTGGTTTGTGTTTGCGCATTCATCACAGGCTGGGACAAGGCTTCAGTCTGCTCGAGCACATATGGGATATCCTCTTCCACAATGGACTCCGGTGGGTTGTAAAGCAGCTTTTTCGTAGGCTGGCCCAATGCACGCTGCCTTTGCTTGCGCTGTTTCTTCGCTAATTGAAGCGCCTTTTCATAATCATGTCGTACCACTGCGTTCCAGCGGAATCCGCAGGCTGCCGAAGTGCGGTTCAGCTTGTCGCCTACCTCCTCGAATGCGTTAAGCTGTGTGCTTCCTTCTCTAACATGTCGTAAAACCGTTTCGGCCAGTAATAAATCATTCTCTTCAGACCAAGCGTCCTGACGATCTTTCATGGTAATCCAACTCCCTTTTAAGCTTTAGTTCTGTTATTATTTTTGACGAGAAAAAAATATTTATACATATTCATAGAAAAAATTACTAGATTGTTATCTGCCGCGATTTATGGCGGAAACTACGGAAACCGTGCTTGCAAAGGACTGGCTTTACATGTAAAATATCATTTGCAAAGCGATGGGGACAGCTCCCTTGTCTCCAGAGAAGAAAGGGTTGTACCAGACAATGGCGAATGAATTTCGAATATGTGATGATTGCCAAGCAACCAACATCAAGACATTGATTCCGAAGCTGAAGCAGGTGGATGAAGATGCGCAGCTTGATGTGGGCTGCCAATCATATTGCGGGCCAGGAAGAAAGAAGTCGTTTGCATTTGTGAACAACCGTCCTGTATCTGCACCAACGGAAGATGAACTGATCGACAAAATAGTGAAAAAGCTCAAGAAATAGAAATCGCCTTCGTATTCGTACAAAGGTGATTTTTTATTCGCCTTGAAGTTTCAGAAACTTAAAGAAAATTAATAGAATGACGAAAAGAAGAGTAGGCGGGATTCTGATTGGGTAAAACCAGGATAGACCCTCCATTTTGCCTTTTGGCCATCCTTTCTTTGTAAAAAAAATACTATATAATAGAGTCAGGTTTAAAAAATATCACACGTAAACGAGGTCAAGAGAATGAGTTATGCAACGGAAAAGCTTAGTGAAGAAAAAGTATTCAAAGATCCGGTCCATCGTTATGTGCATGTTCGTGACCGTGTGATATGGGATTTGATCGGGACAAGGGAATTCCAGCGCCTGAGGAGGATCCGCCAGCTCGGAACGACATATTTGACGTTTCATGGGGCGGAGCACAGCCGTCTGAACCATTCCCTGGGCGTTTATGAAATCGTACGCAGGATCATTGACGATGGCTTTGATGGAAGGCCGGACTGGTATCCTGAAAACCGCTTATTGTGCCTTTGTGCAGCATTGCTCCACGATCTTGGGCATGGGCCGTTTTCCCATTCCTTTGAAAAGGTGTTTCACCTCGACCATGAGGATTTTACACAAGCGATCATACTTGGCGAGACGGAGGTAAATGCGGTATTGCGGAACGTCCATAAAGAATTCCCTAAGCATGTAGCCGAGGTTATTGCCAAAACATATAAAAATAAACTAGTAGTAAGCTTGATTTCCAGTCAGATTGATGCCGACCGAATGGATTATCTGCTTCGCGACGCCTATTTTACCGGGGTGAGCTACGGAAACTTCGATATGGAGCGCATCATGCGCGTGATGAGGCCGAGAGAGGATCAGGTTGTCATCAAATCCAGTGGCATGCACGCGGTCGAGGATTATATCATGAGCCGCTACCAAATGTACTGGCAGGTCTATTTTCATCCGGTGACACGAAGTGCCGAGGTCATTTTAACGAAAATCCTGCACCGTGCGAAACAGCTATATGAAGAAAACTACACCTTCAAGCATGATCCGATCCATTTTTATTCCCTTTTTGAGGACAAGCTTGCACTCGAAGATTATATAAAATTGGACGAAGCAGTCATCATGTTCTACTTCCAGGCATGGGAGGAAGAAGAAGATTCGATATTAAGTGACTTATGTCGACGATTTATGAACAGGAATTTGTTTAAGTATGTCGAATTTAATCCTAATAAGCAGATGATGGATTTAATGGAGCTGATGGGGCTTTTCAAAAAAGCAGGACTCGATCCGGAATACTATCTAGTCGTCGATTCATCCTCCGATCTGCCATACGACTTTTACCGTCCGGGCGAAGAGGAAGAGCGACTCCCTATTCACCTATTGATGCCAAACGGGGACATCCGTGAGCTTTCAAGGGAATCCGAGATCGTAGAAGCGATTTCCGGAAAAAGAAGGACCGACCATAAGCTTTATTTTCCACAGGACATATTAGAAGACCATACGACGAAACGCACGATAAAGAAAAAAATTAGAGAGATATTAGGAATATAGGCTACGGATACACGTTAGGAGATGAAGGGTTTGTTGATCGATCACGCAAAATTAATGAAGGTTTTTGCAACGGCCGGGGAAGTCATCGGGAGAAAAAAGCTGCAAAAGATGGTGTACATAGCGAAAAAGCTGAACTACCCATTCTATGAAAAATACAATTTCCATTTTTACGGACCATATTCCGAAGAGGTGACCTTAAGAGTGGAGGAGCTCTGCAACCTTGGCTTCCTGCACGAACTGAAGGAAAACAAAGGCGGCTACTCGCAGTACCGCTACTCCCTCACGGAAACGGGAGCGGAATTCCTAAAGCATTACGACCTCGAGATGCCGCATCTTGGCGAGTGCATGACCGCCATGAACGAGCAGAGCTCACGCTTCCTCGAGCTTGTTTCAACTGTACTGTACTTTGAGAATCTGCCAAAAGAAGAAGTGCAGGACAAGGTGTTCACGTTAAAAAGCAAGCAGCGCTACACTGACCAGGAAGTGGACGAAGCGTATGAATATATCGAAAAGCTGCGCGCGCAGTTGGTAAGCTAGGCCCGGAAAATGGGGTCTGGCTTTTTTATTTGCCAAAGTGGATTAATTTTCCTGAACCCGCTTAATCCGAGGCGCAATAGGGAAAGGTATAAGAAAAGGCACGGATAAAAGGGGATACTTTTGCGATGGATAAGTGGACGTTAAAGGCGAGGGAGAGCATTTGGTTTGTTCCGAGTTTATATAGTGTAGTAAGCATCATTTTAACCATTATGGTGATTTTAATAGATACGGTTTTTGCGGATTCGGTGCAAAACGTCCTACCAAAGGTTTTGTTTACGAGTGTGGATCTTGGAACAACGATACTTAGCGCCATCTCGACGGCCATCCTGACGATGACGACGATTTCGTTTTCGACGATCATGGTGGTGCTGACGACGTATTCCTCGCAGTTCTCTCCCCGTACACTGCAGGATTTTATGACGGAAAGCAGTACAGTCAGGGTGCTTGGTGTGTTCGTAGGAGCATTTATATATTCTGTGCTTTCGCTTCTATTTATGAAGGACTGGCTCGATGACCAGCGTGTTCTGGCAGCAGGAGTCGGAATTATCTTGGCCATCATTTGTGTTGGCTATTTTGTGTTCTTTATTCATCACGTTGCCAGATCGATCAGGGTAAGTATGCTGATCGAACGGCTAATGAAGGAAGGGATGGAGACTGCAGAAAAAAAGAAAATGCTGATCGAATCCGGGAAACTTGTTCTTTCTGAAAAAGAAAACTTCGACTACATCGAGAAATTGGAATGGATGGCAGAAACTACAGGCTATATCCAATTGCTCGACACAGAGGGGCTAGCTGAAAAAGCGAAGGAACACGATCTGTTCATTCATTACCACAAGCGAATCGGTGATTTTGTTACGGACAAAAGTGTCATTGGAGAGGTCTATTTTTTAAAAGAAAAAAAGGAAACCATCAATATCAATCCATATATGGAAATAGGACCGGAGAGGACACCGCTCCAGGACGGGGAGTTTGCTTTGCAGAAGCTAACGGAAGTGGCATTGCGGGCCATTTCACCAGGAATCAACGATCCGAATACGGCGAACAACTGTATAAGATATATGAGCCGCCTCTTGATCGAGTTTGGCGAAATCGATTCCGAATCGCTGCTCTTCTTGGATGAGGATAGCAAGCAGCGTATCTTCCTGCCGCAGCGGACCTTTGAAGAAATCCTGTATACGGCATTCTATCAGCTCAGAATCTACGGGCAGGCGGATATCTCCGTAATCCTGACCACCTTGGAATGCCTGATTCTCACCGCAGAAGGAAGCAGCAAACCAATCAGAAGAAAAATCAACAGCATGTACGATTTTTTAGTCAACAGCATCAAAGAGGAGCAGTTCGAACCGTTGGATATTGTGAAAATCGAAGAGAAAAAGGCCTGTTTGAACGAATTGCTTCGATAAAAGGGGATATTGTGGCCCCACGAACCGTGATTTCGCGCTTTCGCCCGGAAATTAAGATTTGCGCCCGAAATTGCTTGGTTTACGCTCGAAAATCAAATTTTACGCTCGAAAATGGGGGACTTTCTATTTAGCCCCCTAACTCATTTGGACACCTCAATCAAAAGATATTATCATAGAAGTATCAAAGGAGGAGTCCAAATGAGTAAACGTAATGGACCGATGGAGGATGTAAAAAAACAATATGTAAGA